>JBBDPC010000158.1:0-58405 GCA_040876735.1 Phycisphaeraceae bacterium
CGTGCGTCATCGGCGGCCACCCCTCCGCTGCGCTGCGGGGCTAAAGTCCGATCCGTGTCCATCCGTGTCCATCCGTGGTTTCAACTTCTTCTTTGTGTCTCTGTGGTTCTTTTAGACGTTCTCAGGCTTCGCCTGTCACCTTGTCGCGCCACGCCGACGGCGGCATGCCGCGCACCTTGCGGAACAGGCGTGAAAAGTAGTACGGATCGTCGTACCCCACCTGCCGGGCGACCTCGGCCAGCTTCAGCGACGTGTGCGTCAGCAGCATGCAGGCGCGGTCGATCCGGCGTTCGATGACGTAGCGCATCGGCGGCACGCCGAACGCCGCCTTGAACAGGCGCGAAAAGTGCGGCGGCGAAAGATGCGCCCACGCCGCCAACTGCTCCAGCGTGACCGGCTCGGCCAGGTGGTCGTGAATCTGCCGCTGCACCGCCGACGCGTCCAGCCCCGGTCGAGGCGAGCCCACGCGGGCGTCCAGGTCCAGCCGGCGAAGGATCAACGCCAGCAGGCTGTGGCCCGTTGCGTCCAGGTGCGCCGCCGCCGACCCGCGTGGCGACACCCCCGCCGCACCCGCCGCCACGTTCAACTCATGGAACCGCTCGCGCACCGGCTCATGCCAGCCCAGCCGCGCCGCAGGCCGGCCAAACCGTCGCAGCGCCCCCACCATCGGCCCCGCCACCTCGCCGGCGAAGTGCATCCACAGCCACTCCCACCGCCCCGCGGCCGGCGCGGCGTACAACTGCTTCACCCCCGGCTCAAACGTCAGCACCGACCCCGCCGGCGCATGGAACCGGCGCCCCCCCACCGCGCCGGTCACCTCGCCCTGCACCGCCCAGATCAGCAGATAGTCCATCGGCCGGTCGCGCTGCGTCACGACCGGCCGCATGTCAACAAAGTGGCCCGCCCGGTTCACGCGAAACAGGTCCCGCCGCATGCCGCACCTCCCAATGAATGATCGTATTGTCCATCATCTCGGCAAGCCTGTCCATTGTCCGCATGCACGAGGCGTTTACCGTGTCAGTCAGCCAAGGAGAACCACACATGGTCCGCACCACCGACCCGCCCGTCACGCTCAGCGATGCGCAGTTGACCGCCTACGAACAACAGGGCTACCTCATCGTGCCCGGCCTGTTCGACGCCGCCGACGTGCAGCGCCTTCGCACGTTCTTTGATGACCTCGCCGAGCGCGGCGAGCCGGTCGAACGCAATGGCGGCTCGTGGCAGCCCGATCTCAGCGACGCCGGCCGGCGCGATCCGCTGAAGCGCTACCCGCGCGTGATGCACCCGCATCGCTTCGACAAGGCGGTCTGCCAGCGTTACCTGCTCGATCAACGTGTCCATGGCGTGCTGCGTGCGCTGCTGAAGCAGGAGCCGGTCGCCTGCCAGAGCATGTTCTACTTCAAGCCGCCCGGCGCCCGCGGTCAGGCGTTTCATCAGGACAACTTCTACCTGGCGGTGAAGCCGGACTCGTGCATCGCGGCATGGACGGCGATCGACCCCTCGCGGCCGGACAACGGCGGCCTGTTCATCTGCCCCGGCACGCACCGCATGGACCTGGTCTGCCCCGAGCAGGCCGAGTCGGACCAGAGCTTCACCACCGAACTAGTCCGCCCGCCCGCCGGCATCGAGCCCGTCCCGGCCGAACTCGAACCCGGCGACGTGCTGTTTTTCAACGGCAGCGTCATCCACGGCTCCTACCCCAACGCCACGCAGGATCAGTGGCGTCGCTCGTTCATCTGCCACTACATGCCCACCGGCTCGACGCACATCTCCCAGCACTACTTCCCGCTGCTCGACTTCGCCGGCCGAGAGGTGCACCGCGAAAAGAACACCGACGGCGGCCCCTGCGGCACGCCCTTCGGCGGCGTGGAGTGACAGGGCCGGCGACGCCGTGCGTCTTTCCAACAACGGCCGAAAGTTGTCGGTCGTGGGATATTTTGCTCCACAAGGGGGGCGGGCGTCTCACCTGCCCCACTCTGAAAGTGAACCACTCCCAAGTTGTCAGTCGGCGCGATCTATGAAAACATACCGGGCATGAGTTCAACTTCCGATTCGACGTTGCATCGCGTACCAGTGATTCATGAGGTGGACGTGCTGGTGCTCGGCGCTGGCTCGGGCGCCGTGGCCGCGGCGCTGGAGGCCCGGCAGACCGGGGCGAGCGTGCTGGCGGTGAGCGATCGCAGCTACTTCGGCGATGAGTCGGCCGGCGCGCTGCGGCTGGCGCATCAGCGGCCGTGCGACGACCCGCTTTTCGCCGCCCTGCTGCCGGCCGACGCGCCGCATCCGCCAAGCCCTCGCCATGTCAAGCATCAACTGGAACAGGCCCTGCTCGAAGCGGGCGTGCCGTTCCTGTTCTATGCCCGGCCCGTCGCGCTGCTGCGAAACGACGAAGGGGAACTGTGCGGGGCGGTACTCGCCGGCCGCACCTCGCTGTACGGCGTGGGCTTCCGCACGGTGGTCGACGCCACTCGCCACGGCCTGCTTGCACGCCTGGCAAACATCCCTTTGCCCCAACGGCGCACCCCGGCCGCCACGCTCGAATGGATCGTGCTCTCGCCCGATGCGCCGCAGTCGGAGGCGTTCGCCACGCGCGCCGCCGGCCCGCCGTTCAAGATCACTGAGAAGGACGAAACCGTTGACGTGCCCGCGCACCTGCTCACGTTCCCCCGGCCCGAACATGACGACACCGTCGCCGGCCGGGCCGCCCTGGAGCATCGCCTGCGCGCCCACCTGCTGCACCCGACCCTCTGGGGCACGGCCGAGACGATCCCCGACCACGCCACGGCCCACCTTGCGGGCAACGGCGCGCTGGCCGATGACCCGCTCGCGCTGGCGGTCGGGCATTGCCAGGCGCGGCCGGAGCTGCTGTTGATGAACAGCCTGTTGCCGTTGTCAGCCGAGGCGGTGGAGGCCTTGGACGACCCGGCGGTGCAGGTGATGCTGGGGCGGCACGTGGGGCAAGCGGCGGGCGCGTTGGCGCAGCAGCGTCGGGCGGCGGCCGGGACGACCGACTGGTCGCGCGTCGCGCTGGACGCCGGCGGCCGTGAGGCGGCGGGGCCGTTCGGCTTCGTCCCCGCGTTTGTTCGGCCGACGGCGGGGCTGCCGACGCTGGCACTGGATTTTTCCCACGCCCCGCTGCTGGGCGACTGCGACGTGCTGGTCGCCGGCGGCGGCACGGGGGGCGCGCCGGCGGGCATCGCCGCGGCTCGCGCCGGCGCCCGCACGGTCGTGCTGGAGATGCAGCATGGCCTCGGCGGCGTGGGCACGATGGGTCTGATCGCCAGCTACTGGTTCGGCAATCGCGTCGGCTTCACCCGGGAACTCGACGAGCGAGTCAACCTCCTGATGGGCCGGGAACGCAAGGACCACAACACGCGGTGGAATCCCAACGTCAAAGACGTCTGCTATCAGCGCGCCCTGCTCGACGCCGGCGGATCGGCGTGGCTGGGCAGCTTCGCCTTCGGCGCCCAGCGGGAGGGGGACCGGGTGACGGGCGTGCTGGTCTCGACGCCGTTCGGCTCGGGCCTGCTGCGCACCGGGGCGATCGTCGATGCCACGGGCAGCGCCGACGTCGCCGCCGCCGCGGGCGCGCCGTGTCGCGTGATCGACCACCGGCACATCGCCGTCCAGGGCACGGGCCTGGCGCCGCGCCGGCCGGGGGCGCACTATCGCAACACCGATCACACCTTCGTCGACGACTCCGACCTCGCCGGCGTCACGCACGCCTTCGTCAACGCCCGTGCCAAGTTCCCCGCCGAGTTCGACGTCGCTCCGCTGGTCGACTCGCGCGAACGGCGGCAGATCCACGGCGACATCGAACTCTCCCCGCTCGACTTCCTGGCCAAACGCACCTTCCCCGACACCATCACCACGGCGATGAGCAACTTCGACACGCACGGGTTCACCATTCACCCGGTCTTCGTCGCCGTGCCGCCGGACAAGAAGCCGCTGTTCGCCCACGTGCCGTTCCGTTGCATGCTGCCGCGCGGGCTCGACGGCGTGCTGGTGACGGGGCTGGGCATGAGTGCCCATCGCGACGCTTTGCCGGTGATCCGCATGCAGGCGGACGTGCAGAACCAGGGCTACGCCGCAGGCCTGGCATCAGCGCGCAGCGCCGCCGACCGGCTGCCGCTGCGCCAACTCGACATGCGCCGCCTGCAGCGCGACCTGGTCGAACTGGGGGTGCTCGATGCCAATGTGCTCAAGCACGACGACTCGTTCCCCCTGCCCGTCGATGCGGTCGCCGCCGCCGTTGACGCCGGTCCGGTCGACCACTTCCACGCGGCCGTGCTGGTGGCTCACAACGAGCAGAGCCTGCCCGGTCTGCGGAAGTTGCTCGACGCCGACGACCCGGCCAAACGCGAGGGCGCGGCGCTGCTGCTGGGGCTGAGCGGGCAGCCCGAGGCCGCGCCGGTGCTGGCGGCCATCGTCGCCGATGAGCCGTGGGACGACGGGTGGAACTTCACCGGCATGGGCCAGTTCGGCCGGAGCATGTCACGGCTGGACGGGCTGATCCTCGCCCTGGGCAAGACGCGCAGCCCGCAGGCGGTCGAGCCGGTCGCCGCCAAGATCGACGCACTGGATGGCTCGGCCGACTTCTCGCACTGCCGGGCCGTCTCCATCGCCGCCGCCGCGCTGGCCGACGCCCGCCTTTCGCAAGGCTTGGCCCGCCTGCTCGGTGAGCCGGGCGTGCAGGGGCACGCTCATCTGGAGAGCGCCGCCGTCATCCGCACCGCCAACGACGACGGGAACGAAACCGAAGCACGCAACCTCTCGCTGCGTGAACTGCTGCTCGCCCGTGGGCTGTACCTCTGCGGCGACATCGAC
Organism: Phycisphaeraceae bacterium; assembly: GCA_040876735.1. Taxonomy (GTDB): domain Bacteria; phylum Planctomycetota; class Phycisphaerae; order Phycisphaerales; family Phycisphaeraceae; genus Natronomicrosphaera. Next base: position 4,828 of record JBBDPC010000158.1, read on the forward strand.
GGCCTGGGTCGGCGGATCCTGGAAACGTATGCCCGCGACCTGCGTGGGCACTACGCCCGCCACGCCCAGGCGGTGCTCGCCGCCGACGATCTCGCCGAGTTGCGCCTCGCGGTGATGTGATCGGCATCTGGCCCCGGGCAAGCCCGGGCCATATGAAAACGGACGCCGCGTGTGCGACGTCCGTCGTGGATTCGGGATTGCCGGGTGAGGCGGGGTCAGCCGATGGCGGGGGCGGCTTCTTCGGCCCGGATGTGCACACGTCGGCCCTGGAACTGGACGACGCCGTCGGCCAGGGCGTAGAGCGTGTTGTCATTGCCGATGCCGACCTGGTAGCCGGGCTTGAACGGCGTGCCGCACTGGCGGATGATGATCGAGCCGGCCTTGGCGCGCTGGCCGCCATAGAGCTTCACCCCGCGGAACTGCGGGTTGGAGTCGCGGCCGTTCTTGGTCGAGCCCTGTCCCTTTTTATGAGCCATCGCATCACCTCGCGGTCTTGGTCTGGAAAGTCGGTCGAGTCGCGGATTATACCGGCGGGGTGCGGCGGGAGCAAGTTCGGGTTCGGGTTCGGGCAGAAGCATAGAAGCCGAGGGCTGAGTCCGCGAAGCCCCGGATCAGGAGTGCTGATTGCTAATTGCTAATTGCTGATGGCTGATTGTTCAAAATCAGAAATCATCAATCAGCAATTAGAAATCTCCTCCCCCCCCATCCCGCTCTTCGCTCGCGGACTCGCTCAGAGGCGGGCGTTTTTCCCGGCTTGGCGCCTCCCCCACCCCCTTCTGTTCCGTCCGTGAATCCGTTACGCTAGGGACCGGAACGGGTTGCATTACAGGAAGGAGCACGTCAGCCATGGCCAGAGCCAGTGTCGACCCTGCCGAGCTGCGGCGGTTTGCCAAGGACCTGACGCGGTTCAACGCGCAGTTGGAAGAGATGATGACCGGCCTGAACGCCCGGACGCACCAGCTCGCCCAGACCTGGCGCGATGCCGAGCACCGCAAGTTCGCCGAGGAGATGGCCCGGACGAGCAAGGTGCTCAGCAAGTTCGTCGAATCCTCCAACGAGCACGCCGCATTCCTGGTCAAGAAGGCCAGCCACGCCGAGGCTTACCTCCAGCAACGGTGAGACAGGGGACTGCATCCGCGAAGCCCCGGATCAGGGGGCGGAGCGATTGCTGATTTGTCCATTGTGAATTGTAAATTGACTCATCCCGCTCTTCGTCGTTGCGCTCCTCAGAGGCGGGCGTTTGCCTGACCTCTGACCTCTGCCTCCCCCAGGAGTTCCCATGCACGCCCGGGTCCGGGTCGAATCCGTTGACGCGATCAAGCAGTTCCGCGGCGAGCTGTGGAAGTTCGCCCAGGAGGCGCGCAGCGCCCTGAGCGACGCCCAGTCCGACCTGCGGCGGACCTGTCAGTGGCTGGAGCAGGAGCAGGGGCCGTGGTGGCTGGCGCAGTGTCGCAAACGACAGGAGGTGGTGACGGAGGCGAAACGAGCCCTTGACGAGAAGCGGCTTTACAAGGCGCCTGACGGCGGCAAGCCGTCGACGGTGGAGGAGGAAGCCGCGTTGAAGCTCGCCCTCCGTCGGCGGGAGGAAGCCGAGCGAAAGCTGGAAGCGGTCAAGCGGTGGCGGCGGCAGATCGACCGTGAAGCGGCGGACTACCAGGCGGCGGCGCAACGGCTCGCCCGGGCGGTGGACCACGACATCCCCAATGCCGCGGCGACGGTCGACCGGCTGATGGACGCCCTGGAAAAATACTTCGCGTTGCAAGCGCCCCAGGCTCGCCACGGCTCTGATACGACAACAAGCGACGAGGCCCCGAGCATGGGCCTGCCCGCCTCGCTGGTGCTTGAGGATGATGATGTGGACGACGCCGAGGCCTCGGCCGACGAGGCGGGCGACGTGGAAGCGGACATGGATGCGGATCTGCCACAGCCGGAGCAGGAGAGCGGGCGATGAGCATGCACGCGGGCCGGGCGAAGTTGCACGAAGCGTTCAAGCAGTTGACGCGGCAGTGGCAGCAGACGCAGCGCGACTGGCAGGACCCCGCCAGCCGGGCGTTTGAGAAGAAGTACCTTCAGCCGTTGGAGTCGGACGTGCGGATGGCGGGCACGGCGATGGGCCGGATGTCGGAGCTGCTCCAGCGTGCCCGGCGGGAGTGCGACCGGGATTGAACAAGGCAGGTGCTGTCTTCAGCCTGCGGTGACGGCCGGCGTGTGGTACTCTCTTACAGACCGGAACGTAGAGGAATCGGCCCCTCGACGGCGAGGACGTGCAGCCGTCGTGGTGCGGGGCAGGTTCCGCGGGTTCCGGGCAGCGTTGGCCCGGCTTCGGCCGACCGGGCTTGACCGTGCCGCCGCCGGCGCCTCCCTCGGCCTGATGAGAATTCGGTCTATGCAGGATCGCCCCGACGTTTCGGTGACCGCTTTCAATGCCGACGCCAGCTATGCCGACGAGCAGCGGCGGGCGCTGCGCGATCTGCTGCGGCTTTCCGCCGAGTGCTCGCAGACGCAGCAGCAGATTCACGAAGAGACCCGCAACGTTCGTGAAACCGCCCGCACCGCCACCACCCGCCTCGAACGCCGGCTCCAACGGAGGCATGAATATTTCAAAAGCACGTTGAAAGCCTTCTGGCGCACCAAACTCGAACGCGTGCAGAACAAGGCGAAGCAGGAACTGGCCGCCCTCGAAGCCGAGCGCCGCGCCGCCGAGAACGAGGTGATGGACGAGGTCGAGTCAACCGAGCACCGCACCGAGCAGAAGCTGGACCAGGGCCTCTGGCTGGCCGAGAGCATGTACGAAGCCGCGCTGGAAACGGTGCAGCACGAGTACAAGGTGACCAAGGACCAGGTCGAGGCCGATCGGCGGGAACTCGAAGCGCTGGCGGACCAGGCGCACGAGCAGTTGCAGCTTTTCGCCCTCACCGCCCCGCCGATCCAGGAAGCCGACACCCGCGAGCCCGCCGACGCCGACAGCCACAAGGACGACGCCGCCGCGCCAGACGCCGGCGCCGATCCCGTCCAGGCCTACCACGACAACCGCGAGGCGGCGGAAAAAGCCCTCGCCCGGATGCGCGGGTTGATGCTGCCGGCCCTGTTCAAGGGCATCATGCCTTCGACCATCATCATCGTCGTCTGCGTCAGCGCGGTGGTGGGCACGTGGTGGGTCACCGACCGCCCCGGCTGGGCCGCGACCACGCAACTGCTGATCAACGCCCTGGCGCTGTTCGTCGCCGCCGGGCTGGTGATCGGTCTGGGCGTCGCGGTGCGCAAGCTGGCGATGAAGCAGTTGCAGGACACCTACCAGCCGGTGCACACAAACCTGGAGAAGGCCCACCGCGACCTCGAGCGCCGGCTGGCGCAGGCCCGCGTACTCCGCCGCCGCAAGCGCCACGAAGCCGACGAGCAGCGCAAGCGTGAACGGCACGACACCCGGCAGAAGTACCAGCCCGTGCTCGACGAGATCCGCCGACGCCGGGAGGCCGCCACCGCGAAGATCAACGCACGCTTTGGCGAACGGAAGACGAAGCTGGAGCAGGCCCGCGACGAGAAGCTGGCTGCCATCCGCGAAGAGGGCAACGCGGCACTGCACACCTTGAACGAGCGCTACGCCCGGTACATGGCGATGGCCCACGAGCGATACGAGTCGCACGTCGGCAGCACGGAGGAGCAGTCCAAGCGCGAGCAGGCCGAGTTGGAGCGTCGCTGGAAGCAGGGGCTCGAGCGGATCGAGGCGGTGGTGCAGCAGAGCGAGGCGATCGAGGCCGAGCGGTTTCCGCCTTGGGAAGACACGCAGTGGGAAAAGTGGCAGCCGCCGCGCGAGCACACCGCGCTGGTGCGCTTCGGCTCGCTGAACGTGGACATGCGGCAGGTCGCCAGCGATGCGGCGAAGCAGGGCAAGTACCGCCTGGAAGTGCCGCGCACGTTCAACGTGCCCGCCCTGCTGACACTGCCCAAGCGTGGCTCGCTGCTGATCGAGACCGACCCGGCCGGGCGGGAGGCGTCGCTGACGGTGATGCACACGGTCATGGCCCGCCTGCTCACCACGCTCCCTCCCGGGCAGGTGCGCTTCACGCTCATCGACCCGGTCGGCCTCGGGCAAAGCTTCGCCGGCTTCATGCACCTGGCCGACTACGACGACAAGCTCGTCGGCGCCCGCATCTGGACCGAAGCCGAGCAGATCGAACGCCGGCTGGGCGACCTGACCGGGCATATGGAAAACGTGATCCAGAAATACCTGCGCAACGAGTTCGCCACCATCGACGAATACAACGCGCAGGCTGACGAGCTGGCCGAGCCTTACCGCTTCGTGGTGGTCGCCGACTTCGCGCACAGCTTTTCGGATGAGGCGGTCCGCCGGCTGAACAGCATCGTCACCAGCGGGCCGCGCTGCGGGGTCTATGCACTCGTGCTGCGTGACCTGCGGCAGCCCGTGCCCGGCGGCCTGGATGCGGAAGATCTGCAACGCCACAGCCTGCACCTGGTGCACAAGGATGGCAAGCTGGCGTGGAAGGATGACGTGTTCGGCGCGTTTCCGTTGACGGTGGAGCCGCCGCCGCACGAGATCGTGCTCACGGAGATGCTCAACCGCGTGGGCGAGCAGTCGCGTGAGACGATGCGTGTGGAGGTGCCGTTCGAGTCGATCGCGCCCAAGCCGGACGAGATGTGGAGCCGGGACGCGTCGAAGGAGCTGCACGTCCCGCTGGGCCGCAGCGGCGCGACCCGCAAGCAGGAGCTTCGCCTGGGGCAGGGCATGGCGCAGCATGTATTGATGGCGGGCAAGACCGGCTCGGGCAAGAGCACGCTGCTGCATGTGCTGGTGACCAACCTCGCCCTGTGGTACAGCCCGGACGAGGTCGAGTTTTACCTGATCGACTTCAAGAAAGGCGTCGAGTTCAAGACCTATGCCACGCACGCCCTGCCGCACGCGCGGGCGGTGGCGATCGAAAGCGACCGGGAGTTCGGCCTCTCCGTGCTGCAACGGCTAGACGCCGAGCTGGAACGGCGGGGCGAGCGGTTCCGCGACGCGGGCGTGCAGAACCTGGCCGACTTTCGCGAAGCGAAGCCGGACGTGGTGATGCCGCGGACGCTGCTGATCGTCGACGAGTTTCAGGAGCTGTTCAGCGAGGATGACAAGGTGTCATCCGATGCGTCGCTGCTGATTGACCGGCTGGTGCGGCAGGGCCGGGCGTTCGGCATCCATGTGCTGCTGGGCTCGCAGACGCTGGCCGGATCGAGTGGGCTCGCGCGAAGCACGATGGGGCAGATGGCGGTGCGGATCGCGCTGCAATGTTCCGAGGCTGATGCGCAACTGATCTTCGACGACCACAACTCAGCCGCACGACTGCTCTCACGACCGGGCGAAGCGATCTACAACGACGCCGGCGGCGCGGTGGAAGGTAACAGCCCGTTCCAGGTTTCCTGGCTCACCGAAGCGCAGCGTGAAGAACACCTGTCGCGGGCGACGAAGCTGGCCGAGCAGCAAGGCGCATCGCATGAGCCGACGATCGTCTTTGAAGGCTCCGCCGACGCGGACGTGACGCGCAACCGGCCCTTGGCGAAGCTGCTGACGGGCGACGACTGGCCGGCGTCGGCGGGCAGCGAGCCGGCGGCGTGGCTGGGCGATCCGATCACGATCAAGGCCCCCACCGCCGTCACCTTCGCCCGCCGCAGCGGCGCGAACGCGTTGATCGTCGGCCAGCGCGACGAGGCGGCGGCCGCCCTGTTCAGCACCGCCATGATCTCGCTGGCGACGCAGCACCCGGCCGACACGGCCCGCTTCGTCATCTTCGACGGCACGCCCGCCGACGCCGCCTGGGCGGGCCATTTCGAGCAGGTCGCCGCCGCCCTGCCGCACGACGCGCAGGTCGTCCCCTTCCGCGACACCGAGCCGGCCCTGGCCGACCTCGCCGCCCTGTTGCAACAGCGCCAGGACGACGCCGACACGGTGGAAGATCGCCCAGCGGTCTATGTCATCCTCAACGGCCTGCAGCGCTACCGCATGCTCCGCCGATCGGAGGACGACTTCAGCTTCTCGCTCGACGAGGATGCGGACAAGGCCGAGTCGCCCGACAAGCAGTTCGCCGCGCTGCTGCGCGAGGGGCCGGCGTTGGGCATCCACGTGCTCGCCTGGTGCGACACCGCCAACGCGCTGGACCGCACGCTCGACCGCGCCGCGCTGCGCGAGTTCGACCAGCGCGTGCTGTTCCAGATGAGCGCGACCGATTCGAGCAACCTCATCGACTCGCCCGCGGGCAATCGGCTGGGCTTGGCACGGGCGCTGATGTACAGCGAGGAAAAGGGCGTGATGGAGAAGTTCCGCCCCTACGCCCTGCCCGACGCCGCCTGGCTCAAACACGTCGGCGACCGCCTGCAAAGCCGGGGCACGCCCACCACGCCCGCGGACGGGTGACGCCGTTCGCGTCCATTCACCAATGGGCGCACGCACGCACCGCGGCGCTGAGTTGACGCAGGTAGGTGTCGCGCGGAATTTCCACCACGCCGAACTGTTCCAGATGCGGGTTCGTCAGTTGCACGTCCAGCAGCGTGAAGCCCTGCCGGCGGAGATGCTCGACCAGGTGCACCAGGCAGACCTTCGAGGCGTCGCGCTCGCGGGTGAACTTCGACTCGGCGAAAAACGCGCCGCCGATCGCCAGGCCGTACAACCCGCCCGCCAGCCGCCAGCCGGGGGCCGCCACGTTGTCGCGGTCCGCATCGTCCGTTGCGGGTGACCAGGCTTCAATGCTGTGTGCCCAGCCTTGCCGGTGCAGCTCGACGAACACGCGGGCGATCTCGTCGTTGATCCACGTTTCATCCGAGTCCGCCCTCGGCTCGGCACAGCCTTGCACCACCGCCTCAAACGCCCGGTCGTGCGTCATCGCAAACCGCTCCTGCCGCACCACGCGCCGCAAGCTGCGCGACACGTGAAACGCCCCCGCCGCCAACGGCAGCACCGCTCGCGGGTCCGGGCTGTACCAGTCCACGTGGCCGTGCCGGGATGTCGCCATCGGAAACGCGCCGACACAGTACGCCCGCAGCACCAGCTCCGGCGTCAACTCTTTCCGCCGCTTGCTCATCGCGCCGCGCCCCCGATCGCATACACGTCATACCGCACGCTCTTGCCGTGATGCGAATGCGTCGGCTCACGGCCGCCCAGCATCGCCGCCTTGCTCGGCCGTTTGACCACCACCCGCCGCTTCGCCGTCGCCAGCGCCGCCGCCAGCAGCGCCGCCGCGTCGGCATCGTCGCCCACCAGCCAGCGCACGATCCGCATCGGCTTTCGCTCCGCCGCCTTCCGCCCGATGGGGAACATCGGGTCCACATACACCACGTCCGGCCGATCGCCCGCCGCCATCTCCCGCAACACCGCCGCACTCTCCCCATGCACCACGCGCAGCCGCCCCGCCGCCTCCGGCTCGCGCGCCGCCGCCCGCACAATCGCATCGCGCAACAGCGCCGCCACCACCGCCGACCGCTCCACCGCCATCACCGTACACCCCGCCGACGCCAGCAGCCACGCGTCTTCACCCAGCCCCGCCGTCGCATCCAGCACGCTCGGCCGTGGCTCGCCCTTGCGCAGCCCCGCCGCCTTCAGCAGCGGCTGCTTCAAGCTCCGCCCCGGACCCGTGCGCGTGTCCAACTGCGTCAACTCGATCGCCAGCGGATGCCCCCCCACCAGTGCCGGCTCACCACGCAGCACGCGCAGCTCCAACCGGGCCGGCGTCCGCACCAGCACCATCGGCGTCGCCGCGGCTTGCGATTGTGAAATAAAAGGCAACCCCAGCGCCGCCGCCAGCGCCGCGGCGCATTCGGCCAGCGCCGGATCGTCCGCCGGCTCCGCCGCCACGCTGACTTGCGGTGCCTCGGTCATCGGCCATGCCTCGCCCGTGATCGGCTGACGTCACGCGTCCCAACCGTGCCCAGATGGAGCCGAGGCCGTGCGACTTCAGTCGCACGGCCTTGAAGGGGAAAGATGCCCGCCCGCTCACCCCTGCGCCTGGCGCTCCGCCTCGGCGAGCTGCTGGTCGAACCGCCGGCGATTCTCACGCTGGTCCATCAGCACGAACACGCGCTCGCGATGCTCGGCCGGCACCGCCGCATCGATCGCCTTGCGCACCGCGCCCAGGTGCGTGCGACGCGACAGGTGCGTCAGCACCACCGCCTCGGCTTTCGACCGCTCGAGCAACCGCACGATGTCGTCCAGGTGCAGATGCTTGCCCACCGACGCCCGGCCGCGATGGCCCGGCTCAAGGAACGTGCATTCCGTGATGAGGATCTTCGCCTCCAGCACGTCCGGCCGATCGAACAGGTCGCCCCACATCGTGTCGCCCGTGTAGCAGACCAGCGGAATCTCCAGCGTCTGCGTGATCTGCTCGCCCTTGTTCTTCAGCTCGACAAGCTGCTCCTGCGGCAGGCCCACCAGGTCGGGCCGGAGCTTGCTGCGCTGCTCAAGCACGGTATACGCCAGCGACGGCACGGTGTGCTCGCTCTGGATGCCACGCAGGTAGATATTGTTCTTGATCTCGATCTGCTCGCCCGGCGCGAGCGGCACGACCTTGTAAGGCGTGCGCTGCGCTTCGATGTCGACCCAAGCGTTCATCACGTTGTGGATCGGCTTTTCCAGTTCCGGGTGGCAGACGATCGTACCGACGCCGATGCCCTGGAAGTTGCGCTGCGAGAAGTAGTAGCTCAGCGCCGCCGCGTGGTCCATGTGGCCGTGCGTGAGGGCGACGTAGTTGGCAGTGAGCACCGGCTTGGGGCAGGAGCCGATGTCGAAGCAGACATCGAGTTCGGGCACCTGCACGACCGACTGTTCGCCAGCGATGGAGATGCCCTGCACGCGGTACGGGGGAAGATAGAGAAAGCCCATCTGCGGGCTGCGCGCCGGTTCACGGGGGAGCATGGAGCACCTGGCTTTTCGCGGTCAACAAGGAATCAAGCCGGCCTGGCACAGGCGTTGACCGCGAAGCGATGCAGCCACCGGCAATCGACCGCACGGGACTCGAACCCGCCGACTCGCCGTCCATCAGCACGGCACGGTCTGGAACGCGACGTCAAGTCACAACGTCGCATCAAGTATTGCAGGGTGGGGGGGATGAATCAACTATCGCTCACGGGGCGCCGGTGGTCTGGCCGGCGGTTTGCAACCACTTGATGCCCTGCACGATGCGCGGACCACCAAGAAGCAGGATCGCGCCGACCAGCAGGTGACTGCCAGCGTTCAATATCTGTGGAATCTGGTCGTCGAACGAAACATTGGAGCCGATTGCACCGATGACGTAGACGATCGACTTGACGCCCAGGGCGATGAAGACCACGCCGACGCCCAGCGGTGCCAGCGGCAGGATGTCCCAGACGCCGGCCGGCCCGCCGATTCGCACAGGTGCGTTCTCGGAGAAGATGCGTCTGGCGATCCAGGGCGCGAGAAACCAAAGCACCGCGGCGACCGCGACGTTCGCCAGCAAGGGCACGCTTGCCGCAAGAAGCCTCAGCAGCATGCTCTGGAAGGGGACCGTCGCCCAGCCGTTCAAACCGATCGTCCAGAGCATCGCTTGGGCGAAGTTTGCCAGATGAAGCCCGATATGCACCAGCACCCACAGCGCCAGCACGCGGCAAGCGAGCACGGCCAGTTGATGGCGTGTGAAACTGCGGCGGGTCGTCAACGATTCGACGATCGAAAGGCCACATTCGGGGCAATGGCCGTCCGTAGTCAAGCCTCGAAGGTCGTAACCACAGTCGGCGCACTTCAATTCGGTCGCGGAAATCGTTGGCTTGTCTGCCATGGACATGAGCAGCCCCCTTACGGTTGATAAGTGTCGCAGTATGGCAGGACAAGCTCAGCCTTGGCGACCGCTTCACACCCGGAAAATCGCGCCCAGCCGTTTGCCCATCAGCACGCTCGCACCCACCAGAGTGACCGTCAGCAGCGCCATGCCCCACACGCCCATGGCGGACGCAATGTAAGGCCCGTCGCCGAGGCGGTTGTAGAACTCCCAGATCGCCTTGGTGATCGGGAAGTGCTGCTGCTGCTGGGCGAGCACCAGCGAGTCGCTGACTTCCAGCATCGCGAACGAGAAGACGAGGATGCCGCCGGCGATCAGGTTCGCCATAATCAACGGCACGACCACCCGGCGGATCGTGTACATCCGACCAGCCCCGAGGTTCAGCGACGCTTCCTCCAGGTCGCCCGACGTCTGCTCCAGCCCCGCCGCGGCGGCCCGCACGATGTAAGGCAGCCGGCGAATCGCATAGGCCACGATCAGCAGCGCGATCGGGTTCGGGTGCTGACCGAGCACGGTGAACATGCCGCCGAGCGGGTCGCCTTCCCCGAACGGCCAGACCAGCGTCATCGCTACATACCCGAACGCCATCACCAGCCCCGGCACCGCCAACGGCAGCATCGCCAGCGTATCCAGCAGCCACCCGCCGCGCACCTTCACCCGCACCACCAGATACGAGATCGCCAGCCCCAGCGTCACCGCCAGCACCATCGCGCCCAGCGCGTACATCAGGCTGTTCTGGATCGAGCGGAACGCCATCTCGTGCGTGAGCGCTTCGCCATAGTGGCTGGTCGTGAACTGCTCGGGCAGCACGGAGCGGTACCACGAGCCGTCCACCGAGAACGAGCCGAGCACGACGCCGATGTGCGGCATCACCGCCAGCAGCGTCACCGCCACGAACGCACCCAGCGCCAGCCAGCCGCGCCACCCGGTGAGCCGGGCGGTGTTCGCCCCGACGCTCGCCTTGCTCTGCATCGCATACGCCCGCCCGCCGAACGCCAGCTTGCCGATGAGGTAGCAGCCCACCGCCACCGACAGCATCACCACCACCAGCGCGTACGGCCGGGGGTTGTCCGCGATCTCCGAAATCCCCCAGAACACCTGCACCGGCGTCACCGTGTAGTAGTCGAACATCAGCGGCGTGCCCAGCTCGGTGAACGCCCAGATGAAAACGATCGTCGTGCCCGCGAAGACGCCTGGCAGGATCAACGGCAGCGTGCACCGGACGAACCGCCGCACCCGGCCGGCCCCGAGGTTCAGCGCCGCCTCTTCCAGCGTCGGGTCCAGGTTCGCCAGCGCCGCCGTCACGTTCAGGTAGAGAATCGGGTACAGGTGCAATGCCTGCATCACCACCACGCCCCAGAACCGTCCGCCTACCGCGCCGCCCAGAAAATCGATGCCCGGCCCCTCCGGATCGAGCACGCCAATGTCCATCAGCAACGCGTTCACCGCCCCGAACCGCCCCAGCAACGCCCGCATCCCGATCGCGCCCACGAACGGCGGCAGGATCAACGGCACGAGCACCAGGCTCGTCACCAGCGCCTTGCCGCGAAAGTCATACCGCGCCGCCAGCACCGCCAACGGCATCGCCAGCAGCAGGCACAACAGCGTCGTGAACACCGCGATCATGAAGCTGTTGATCAGCCCCTGCACCAGCACCGGGTCCTGAAACACCAGCAGGATGTAGCGAAGCGTGAACCCGCCTTCGGCATCGAGAAACCCGCCGCGGACGGTCAGCACGATCGGCCAGATGAGGAACAACGCCATCACCGCCAGCAACAGCGCAAAGAGGCTGTAACGGTAGACCTCGCGGGCACGGATGGCGGGCGGGTGGAGCATGATCCGGCAAGGTTACCGTCAGCGGCGGACAGAGGAAAACCCAGCCGCCAATATTTCACCCCACGCCTCACACCCCACGCCCCACAAAACCACGCCCTCCCACTGGGCTTGGCCGGTGGACACGCCTAGTGTTGTCTTGCGGCTGAGATGGGCCGTGCCGTGGCATGACGCCCGCCGTGGGCCGATGGAATTGCCACAGCCCATCGACCGGCGTAAGCTGGAGGATTCGGACCTTTGTTCACCCGATCGAGGGGAGTTGCATGTCGATCTTGACCGCCTGGTCCCCGTTCTTTCAAAGCAGCGCACGTATGCGCGGCCGTGGCTACCAGGCATCCCACCGCGTCGAACGCATCGAACCGCAGGACGGCGAACTCGTGCGCGCCCACGTGCAGGGCCGGGAGCAATATACCGTCACCGTCATGCGTGATGGCACGCGCGCCGCCGCCGAGTGCACCTGTCCGCGCTTCAGTGAAGGCATCTACTGCAAGCACATCTGGGCCACGTTGCTGGACGTGCAGCAGAACCCCGACGGCGCTGGCGCCTCGGCCGAGGAACTGTCCGCCCTGCGCGTCCGTGCCCCCAAGGCCCGCAAGCGCGCCGAAGGCGAGCCCACCGCCGCCGCCCGCTCCAGTGAGCCGGAGTGGATCGGCCGGCTGACGCTGCTGCGCCCGCCCACGGTCGACCTCGACCAGCAGCACGCCGCCAGCGACGTACTCCCCGCCCAGCGTCAGCTCTGCTACGTCGTCCTCCCCGACCACTCCCGTCGGCACAACGGCCTCGTGGTCGAGCTGCGCCAGCGCACCCCCATCGCCACCGGCTGGAGCAAGCCCAAGCCGATGAAGGTCGGCCACGACACGCTCCACGAACTCGCCGACGCCACCGACCGCGAACTCTGCGCCCTCCTGCTCGGCTCGCTCCCGTTCGACGACGCCGCCACCACCTACTACGGCCAGCGCGGCCACGCCATGTTCCGACTGCCCACCGGCGTCTGGCGCGCCATGCTCCAACGCATGATCCACACCGGCCGATGCTTCGTCGAAACCGACGACACCGACCACGCCGCCGACCCCATCGCCCTCCAGTGGGACGGCGAAGACCCTTGGGTCCTCTGGATGACCGGCCAGTGGGACGAAGACACCCCCAACCAACCCGACGACACCACTGACGCCGAGGCCCCCACGCAGCCGGGTCACTTCAGTGACCCGGGCTCCCTCGAACACGAACCCGACGACGACGCCTCTGACGCGTCCACCGAACCGGACACTCCCCCCGAACCCACCGAGCTGCTCGTCAGCGTCGAGCTCCGCCGGGCCGGCAAGCGCATGTCCGTCGACAAGCCCACCCTGCTGCTCGGCGGCGCGGACGGCCTGCTGGTGATCGGCGACACCGCCGCCGCCTTCGACGACCGCGAAGCCTTCCGCTGGGCCAGCCAGTTCCGTGACGACCTGCGCAAGCGCGACGAGATGCGCCCCATCCGCGTCCCCCGTCGCGACCTCGACCGCTTCCTCGACCGCCTCTACATGCTCCCGCAACTGCCGGAGCTGGACCTGCCCGACGACGTCGGCCGCACGCCCGAGCGCATCGAGCCGGTGCCCAACCTCGAACTGTTCAGCCCCGAGTCGCCCGAAGGCGCGAAGCTGCTGCCCGCGTCGGCGAAAAACCAGCTCGTCGGCCGCGTCTGGTTCGCCTACGACGACCAGCGCGTCAGCCCCGCGCAGCCCGGCCGGTTCGTCGCCATCAACTCCGCCGCCTCTTCCCAGGCCCTGGCCGAGATGCCCGCCGAACTCGTCTCCGCCCAGGCCACCGACGACGCCGACGCGCGGCCGGGTCACCACTTCAGTGCCCCGGACAACGCCCCTGACGACGAACCCGTCACCACCCTCGCCGACGACGCTCCGCCTTCAGAAGTCGACGCCGACCCCGACGCCCCGCCGCCCAACGGCCGTCTCATCCACCGCCACCGACGCGCCGAGTGGCAGGCGATGCAGACCCTCGTCACCCACGGCCTGCGTCCGCTGCCCAGCGCCGGGGCCGACGTCGTCGCCATGCCGCTGAAACAGATGGGCCCCGCCGTCACCGCCCTGCTCGCCGAGGGCTGGCACATCGCCGCCGACCAGCAGGCCATCCGCCACGCCGGCACGCCACACCTCTCCATCGCCTCCGGCATCGACTGGTTCGAGCTGCGCGGCGGCATCCGCTATCAGCGCGCCGATGGCACGGAAGAAGAAGTCGCCCTGCCCCAGATCCTCGCTGCCGTCCGCTCCGGCAGGCACATGATCACCCTCGGCGACGGCTCGCAGGGCCTGCTCCCCCAAGCCTGGCTCGATGAGCATGGCCTGCTCACCACGCTCGGCAAAGCCGAGAAAGATCACCTCCGCTTCCGCTCCAGCCAGGCCGCCGTGCTCGACGCCCTGCTCGACGACCGCGAGCTGATCGAAGTCGACGAACAGTTCGACCAGGCACGCCAGCGGCTGCGCCAGTTCACCGGCGTCAAGCCGCTGGAACCGACCGATCGCTTCCAAGGCTCGCTGCGCCCCTACCAGGGCGAAGGCCTGGGCTGGTTCGCCTTCCTCCGCTGGTTCGGCATGGGCGGCATCCTGGCCGACGACATGGGCCTGGGCAAAACCATCCAGGTGCTCGCCATGCTCGACAGCCGGCGCGACGAGCCCGTGCCCGAGGGCCAGCACCGCCGGCCGAGCCTCGTCGTCGCCCCCCGCTCGGTCGTCTTCAACTGGGTCGACGAAGCCGAGAAGTTCACCCCCCACCTGCGCGTCGAACCTTACGCCGGCGCGGAACGCGAAGCCTTGCGCGAACGCTTCCACGAAACCGACGTCGTCGTCACCAGCTTCGGCCTGCTGCGGCGCGACATCGAACAGCTCCGCCAGCACGAGTTCGACTACGTCGTGCTCGACGAAGCGCAGGCCATCAAAAACCCCGGCTCGCAGGCCGCCAAGGCCGCCCGCCTGCTCAACGCCCACCACCGCCTCGCCCTCACCGGCACGCCCGTGGAAAACCACCTCGGCGACCTCTGGTCCATCTTCGAGTTCCTCAACCCCGGCATGCTCGGCTCAAACGCCCGCTTCAACGAAATGGTCCGCGCCACCGCCAGCGCCCAGAACGGCAACGCCAGCACCGCCAGCCAGAACAAAACCCGCCACGAGATGATCGGCCAGGTCGGCCGCATGCTCCGCCCGTTCATCCTCCGGCGCACGAAGAAGCAGGTGCTCGACGACCTGCCCGACAAGACCGAGCAGACCATCGTCTGCGAAATGGAACCCGCCCAGCAGAAGGTCTACGACGACCTCAAACGCTACTACCGCCAGCACCTGCTCGGCCGACTCGACGCCGCCGGCGCCGCAGCCGAGGGCGGCGGCGAAAACGGCGCGCCGATCATGGGCGGCAAGTCCGGGTTCATGGTCCTCGAAGCCCTGCTCCGACTCCGACAGGCCGCCTGTCATCCCGGCCTGATCGACGAAGCCCGCGCCGACGACCCCTCCGCCAAGCTCGACGCCCTGCTCGAACAGCTCGACGACGTCATCGGCGAAGGCTCCAAGGCCCTGGTCTTCAGCCAGTTCACCTCGATGCTCGCCCTGGTCCGACGCCAGCTCGAAGCCCGTGGCATCCCCTACGTCTACCTCGACGGCCAGACGCGCAACCGCCGCGAAGTCGTCCGCCAGTTCCAGGAAGACGACCAGGTGCCCGTCTTCCTCATCAGCCTCAAGACCGGCGGGTTCGGCCTGAACCTCACCGCCGCCGAGTACGTCTTCATCCTCGATCCCTGGTGGAACCCGGCCGTCGAACAGCAGGCCATCGACCGCACGCACCGCATCGGCCAGACCCGCCGCGTCTTCGCCTACCGCATGATCTGCCAGGACACCGTCGAGCAGCGCATCACGCAACTCCAGCAGCAGAAGCGCGAGATCGCCGACGCCATCGTCGGCGGCGAGCAGCAGGTCCTTCGCGAACTCACCCGCGATGACCTCGAACAACTGCTCAGCTAAGGCGCCTGTCTGAGAGCTTCTGAAAATACACCCGGCGGGATGAACCACAGAGCCCCCGACCTTTAGCCCCGCAGCGCAGCGGAGGGTCAGGCCCCGTGCGTCATCGGCGGCCACCCCTCCGCTGCGCTGCGGGGCTAAAGTCCGATCCGTGTCCATCAGTATCCATCTGTGGTTTCAACTTCTTCTTTGTGTCTCTGTGGTTCTTTTAGACGTTCTGATTCGTGGCCTTCGCGACGTTCCCGGGTCTTGCCAGCAGCCGGCGGCTTGACCCGGCGGGCCTGCGCCTACTACAACACCCCGCGTGGGTGCCTGCGGGGCGCGGCATGTCAGATGCGAGTATGACGTTCGACCGCGAGCGGGGGATCGACCTGCAACGGCTGGCGCGGTCGCCGGCGGTCTGGCTGGCCGGGCTGTTGCTTGGGGTGACACTGGTCGACCTGTGGGTGCTCGGTGGGCGGTGGGCCTATGTGCACGGCTATGAGATCGAGTGGATCGCCCGCGGCCTGGCCGGGGGGCACGGATTCAGCTTGCCCGGCGATCGGCAGTGGCTGTTCGCCTTCGAGACCGGCGACCCCGACGCCTACTTTCCCACCGCGTGGCAGGCCCCGCTCTACCCGGCCTGGATGGCGCTGTGGCTGCATCTGCTGGGCGAAAACGGGCAACTGGTCGTCATGCTCGGGCAGGTGGCGTTCGTGCGGGCGACGTGCGGCGTGGTCTACCTGATCGGCCGCCGACTGTGGACGCCGACGGCGGGACTGGCGGCGGCGGCGGTGCTGGCGTTGTCGCCTTACACGCATGTCATGGCGGTGGGACAGATCGGCAACGCAACGCTGGCGGGGCTGCTGGTGGCGTTGGCGGTGTGGATGGGGCTGTGGTGTCTCGATCGGCCGAGCCCGTGGCGAGGCGGCGCGTGGGGCACGCTGCTGGGGGTGACGGCACTGACCTATGCGGGCACGCAACTGCTGGCGCCGGCGGCGGCGGTGGTGCTGGTGTGCGGCCGGGGGCGCGGCGGCGGGCGGGCGTGGTTGCCGGCGTTGGCGCTGCTGGTGGCGACGGCGGCGGTGGTGGCGCCCTGGACGGTGCGGAACTACGTGGTGTTCGACGCGTTTGTGCCGATCCGGACGGGCGTGGGCCAGATCGCGCAGATGGGCAATCCGGTCACGGCCCAGACGTTCGCCCCGGACGTGCGTTTCACCGATGAGCCGGCGGCCGCGCCGCCCTGGCGTGCCGGGTCCATCGGCGAAGCGATGGAGCGCGTGCGCGACGACCGGGCGTCCCGCATGGCGCTGACCCGGCACTCCCGGGCACTAGTCGAACAGCAGGCCCCGCCCGACTATGCCCACCTCAACGAAGCGCAGCGCGACGACCTTTACCTTGCCCAAGCCGGTCGGTTCGCGGTCAACCACCCCGGGCTCACCGTCGCGTTGAGCGTGCGAAAGCTGGTGGGCTTTTTCTTTGACTACTGGCGTCTGCCGGGCGCGGTGGCGGTGCTCGCCCTGGCGGGGGTGCTGCTGGTGCGGTGGGAGGTGCGGATGACGTTGGTGGCGGTATGGATCATGGCGTTCGCGTTGCCGTATGCGGTGACGTTTCCCTACTTTTATCGCTACCGCTATCCGATCGAGCCGCTGCTCGCCCTGCTGGCGGGGGTGGCAGTGGTCGCGGGGATCCGGGTGGTGGTGGCGATGCGTGACAGGAAATCCGCGCCCTCTCCGACTCCCCTCCCACTTCCGGGGGCGGGAGGGGTTGGGGAGGGCGCGGGCGTCGGGTGCGTTGTGAGCGTGTTGTGCAGCTTCTATACTTCCCTCGGCGGACGAGGGGCTGATACATGTACGAACGAGGGGGCGATCCATGACGACGGGCGAGACGCCAGTGCAACGGTTTGATCTGGAGAAGCTGACCGCTCCGGCCGGCATGGTCGAAGCCTATCTGAGCAAGCACCTGGACCAGCGCACGCTGCCGGCCAACCTGCGGGAGGCGATCCGCTACGCCCTGCTGGGCCCGGGCAAACGACTGCGGCCGGTGCTCACGGTGCGCTGCTGCGAAGCGGTCGGCGGCAAGCCCGAAGCCGCCCTGCCCGCCGCAGCCGCGGTCGAGCTGATCCACTGCTTCAGCCTGGTGCATGACGACCTGCCGGCGATGGACGACGACGACCTCCGCCGCGGCCGGCCGACGCTGCACAAGCAGACCAGCGATGCAATGGCGATCCTCGCGGGCGATGCAATGACGTCGCTGGCGTTCGAGTTGCTCGCCACGCGCATCGACGATCCCGCGTTGAGCCGGGCGGTGGCGCGCGAGCTGTCGACGGCGACGACGGACATGATTGCCGGGCAGGTGTACGACACGCTGCCGGCGTTCGACGCGTCGCTGTCGCCGTTGGAGCGGCTGGAGCTGATTCACCGACATAAGACCGGGGCCCTGCTGCGTTGCGCCTGCCGGATGGGCGGGCTGTGCGGCGGCGCATCGGCCGGTGAGTTGGCCGGCCTGACGCGGTATGCCGAGGCGGTGGGGCTGATGTTCCAGGTGATCGACGACCTGCTGGACGTGACGCGGACGACCGAGGAGCTAGGCAAGACCGCCAACAAGGACGCCGACCAGGGGAAGCTGACCTACCCGGGCGTGGTGGGCGTCGAGGCGAGCCGGGCGGAGGTGGCACGGCTGCGGGAAGCGGCCCATGCGGCGCTGGGGGACCTTGGCGAGCCGGCCGAGCCGTTGCGGGCGCTGTGCGACTACATGGCGGTGCGGGAGAAGTAAGGGGCGAATGACAAATGACAAAGCTCAAATGGCAAATGAAAGCAATGGAAGGCCGGCTCTGACATTTGTCATTTGAATTTTGTCATTTGAGCTTCACTCATCCCGCTCTTCGCTCGCGGACTCGCTCAGAGGCGGGCGTGAAGGGGAGGGCGAAAATAGGACTTGGGGGCGGGAACGTCTACAATGGGCGGGCGTGCCTTGCGGTAAGTGGGGCCGACGCCAGTGAGTAGCGATGACAGGGAAAGGTCAGACATCATGCCATATGAACTGTTGAGCACGATCCGTGGTCCGCGGGACCTCAAGCAGATGCCGCGCGAGAAGCTGCCCGAGCTGGCGCAGCAGATCCGCGACGCCATCTGCGACCAGGTCTCCCGCACCGGCGGCCACCTCGCGCCCAACCTCGGCGTGGTCGAGCTGACGATCGCCATGCATTACGTCTTCGACTTCGGGCCGCGCCACGCGACCTCCGGCGGCGACCGCCTGCTGTTCGACGTCGGCCACCAGTGCTACCCCCACAAGCTGCTCACCGGCCGGCTGGACCTGCTGCCGAAGCTGCGCCAGCGCGACGGCATGGCGGGCTTCCCCGAGCCGCACGAGTCAGACTTCGACCTGTTCAGCGTCGGCCACGCCGGCACCGCGATCTCCACGGCCGTGGGCATGGCGCGCGGCGACCAGCTCAACGGGCAGTACACGCTGGACAAGGGCCGGCGGGTCGTGGCCCTCGTCGGCGACTCGTCGATCGTCAACGGCGTGGCCATGGAAGGGCTCAACAACGCCGGCACGCTCAAGCGCCAGTTCCTGGTCGTGCTCAACGACAACGGCATGAGCATCAACCAGCCCCAGGGGGCCGTGGCCGGCTACTTCGACCGCTTCCGCGCCAGCCAGACGTACAAGGAGTTCAAGACCACCGCCCACCGCGTGCTTCGCCATCTGCCCGGCGGCGAAACGCTGGAAGAAATCTACCACCGCATGGGGGAGATGACCAAGGCCGCGCTGGCCCGCGAGCACATGTTCGAACACTTCGGCCTGCTCTGCGTCGGGCCGGTGGACGGGCACGACCTGCCATCGCTCATTGACATGTTCGAGGAGATCAAGGACCTCGACCGCCCCATGCTCCTGCACGTGAAGACGATCAAGGGCAAGGGGTTCGACTTCTCCACGGGCGACCCGACCACGTTCCACTCGCCCAAGCCGTTCCGCATCGAAGGCTGCCGGGTGGAAGTGCAGAAAGGTGGCCGGGCGTTCACCGCCGCCTATGCCGACGCGATGAGCGAGGTGATGGAAAAGGACGAGAAAGTCGTCGCCGTCACCGCCGGCATGCCCGACGGCACGGGGCTGGTGAAGCTGATGCAGGAATTTCCCGAACGGGCGCTGGACGTGGGCATTGCCGAGTCGCACGCGATCGACATGTGTGCCGGCATGGCCAAGAGCGGCATGAAGCCGTTCGCCACGATCTACTCCACCTTCCTCCAGCGCGGGTTCGACCAGGTGTTCCAGGAAGTCGCGCTCCAGGGGCTGCCCGTGCGCTTCTGCCTCGACCGGGCGGGACTGGTCGGCGGCGACGGTGCGGTGCACCACGGCTTCGCCGACATCAGCTACCTCCGCGTCTTCCCCGGCATGGTGCTCACCGCCGCGATCGACGAGCCGACGCTCAAGGCGGCGCTGGATTTCCTGCGCAGCTACGACGCGGGCCCCTCGGCGCTGCGCTACCCGCGT
Source organism: Phycisphaeraceae bacterium (assembly GCA_040876735.1). Lineage (GTDB taxonomy): Bacteria > Planctomycetota > Phycisphaerae > Phycisphaerales > Phycisphaeraceae > Natronomicrosphaera. The sequence continues at coordinate 24,905 of JBBDPC010000158.1, forward strand.
GACAGCGTGCCCACGCCCATCCAGCCCGAGACGCCGCCGTTCGTGCTTGGCAAGGCCAACCGCCTGGCCGAGGGCAGCGACCTGGCGATCCTGGCCTACGGCTTCCCCGCCAACCACGCGCTGGCCGCCCGCGACGAACTGGCGAAGCAGGGCTACTCCGTCGCCGTCTACGACGCCCGCTTCGCCAAGCCGGTCGATGTGGACCTGGTGGGCAAGCTGGTCAAGGCGGGCGTGCCGATCCTCACGGTGGAAGACCATGCGGTGATCGGCGGCTTCGGCGCCTGCGTGCTGGAAGCCTGCCATGAAGCGGGCATCGACACACGCACGATCCACCGGCTGGGCCTGCCCGACGGCTGGATCTACCAGGGCTCGCGCGGCGACCAGCTTGCCGAAGCGGGTATCGACCCCGCCGGCATCGCCCGCCGCGTCCGCCAGGTGCTCGACAAGCAGCGCACCGCCGACGCCCCGGCGACGAAGAAGGCCCCGGTCAACGCGGTGGCGCCGAAGGGGTGAGTGGCATGGCTGATGTGTGATGTGTGATGGACAATGTTGTCATGACATGTCGGACACATCCATCTGACATCGCCCATCCACCATTGGACATTGGACATTGGACGTCACCATGACCTTTTTCGAATGGCTTTGCCTCGCGTTTTCGCTGGTGTTTCTCGTGGCGATGCTTGTTGCGCTGGTGGCCTACGTCGTGCGTCTGTTCCGGGAATCGCGGCCTCATGAGCGTAAACGTGCCGGTAAGTAACGCGTCCACCATTCCTGACCGTCGGCCGAGCCTCGACACGAAGCGGCTGCTGCTGCGTCCTTTTCTGCTGAGCGACGCCGAGCGCGTCCGCACGCTGGCGGGGGAGCGGGCGGTGGCCGACACGACGGTCAACATCCCCCACCCCTACAAGCCGGGCATGGCCGAGCAGTGGATCGCCACGCACGTGCCGCAGTTCGCCGAGGGGAAGCTGGTCTGCTTCGCGATCACGTTGCGCGACTCGGCCGACCTGATCGGCGCCGTCGGCCTCACGATCACGCCCCGAGACCATCACGCCGAGTTGGGCTACTGGATCGGCAAGCCGTTCTGGAACCAAGGCTACGCCACCGAGGCCGGGCAGGCGGTGATCGCGCACGGCTTCAACACGCTGGGCCTGCACCGCATCTTCGCCACGCATCTGACCCGCAATCCCGCCTCGGGCCGGGTGATGCAGAAGCTGGGCATGATCCGCGAAGGCGTGATGCGCCAGCACGTCCGCAAGTGGGACGAACTGGAAAACGTCGCCATCTACGGCATCCTCTGCCACGAATGGCCTGCGGTGTGACGCCCCGCCGCACAAGCTCCGCCGCTTGCCGTACCATGTCGCCATGACGACGAAAACCCTCCACGTCGGCGCCGTGCCCATCGGGCCGGACCAGCCGTTGACGATCATCGCCGGCCCCTGCGTCGCCGAGTCGCGTGACCTCTGCCTGCAGATCGGGCAGACCCTGCGCGACCGCTGCCAGACGCTGGGGCTGGGCTACATCTTCAAAGCCAGCTTCGACAAGGCCAACCGCAGTTCGATTCATTCCGACCGCGGGCCGGGCCTGGACGAAGGGCTGCGCCTGCTCGAAGAGGTCAAGGCAGCGCTGGGCGTGCCGGTCACCACGGACGTACACGAGTCGCACCAGTGCCGGTCGCTGGCGGTGGTGGTCGACCTGCTTCAGATTCCCGCGTTTTTGTGCCGGCAGACGGACCTGCTGGTCGCTGCCGCGCAGACCGGCCGACCAGTGAACGTGAAAAAGGGACAGTTCCTCAGTCCGCAGGAGATGGGCAACGTCGTCCGCAAGCTCGAAGAGTCCGCCGCGGACAAGGCGGACGGCGAAGGGGGCATCATGCTCACCGAGCGCGGCACGTTCTTCGGCTATCACCGCCTGGTCAACGACTTCGTCGGCGTCGCGGACATGCTCGACCTCGGCCACCCGGTCTGCTTCGACGTGACCCACTCCACCCAGCAGCCCGGCGGGCAGGGCAACAGCTCCGGCGGGCGACCGGAACGCGCCCCGATGCTCGCCCGCTGCGCCATCGCCGCCGGCGTGCACGCCCTGTTCCTGGAAACGCATCCCGACCCGGCCCACGCCGTCTCCGACGCCGCCACCATGCTCCCGCTCGACCGCACGCTTCCCCTGCTGGACGAACTCGCCCGCCTGCACCACGCGATGGGGTCGATTCGGAGTTAGGGATCGGGGATCGGAAAGATTTTATTCGGAAGCCGAGGGCTGAGTCCGCGAAGCCCCGGATGCTCGGCCGTCTCACCGCATCCGGTAGCCCGCCTGCCGCTTCTTGTCGCGGGCGACCTGCTTGACGACCAGCGTGCCGCCGCCGAGCAGGCACATCGCCAGCGGGTAGGCAACCAGCAGCATCATCGCCACCTCGCGCGCCCCGGGCATGTCGCTCCGCCAGACGTCGAAGCCGGCCAGCACCATCGTGCTCCAGCTCGCCAGGCCCGCCACGGCAAAGCCCATGAGAAACAGCACGGCCGCCGCGAGCAGCCGGAGGGTGTGCTCGGTCGTGTGCACCGTCGCCGGACCGCGCTTCGAGCGAGACGGCGCGGCATGCGCCGCCGCCTGAAGCCCGGCATGCAGGCCCGACTCGTCAAACACGTCCACCGCGTTCGCCGACGACGACAACGAGGGGCGCGTAACCGTTGCGCCGCCCGCTCCGCCGCGAGCCGTCTGCTTCACATGCTCCCCGTCCGCCAACTGGCGCAGGGAATCGGACAAGCCGTCTGACATCTTGAAATCTCTCCCGGGGCACTACAGGCAGGCAAGTGGAACATGGTACGGAATGCCAGCCGCCGAGGGTAGTGACCCGCGCCAAAAACCCGCACAAACGCCCACCACCGCCCCTGTCAACCGCTCCCCCTTGCCCGGCCCGCACAACCGGCCGGTGGCGTTATCATGCCATCCATGACCACCACCCCCACCAACCTCCGCATCGGCATCATCGGCGGCACGGGCCTCGGCGACGCACTCAACGCCGAGCAAGGCGAACAGCGCGACCTCGACACGCCCTTCGGCAAGCCCAGCTCGCCTGTCACGCTCACGCAGTGGCACGGCGTCGACGTCGCCATCCTCCAACGCCACGGCCCGGGCCACGTCCACAACCCCACCGATGTCCCCTACCGCGCCAACATCCACGCCCTGAAAAGCCTCGGCGTCACCCACGTCCTCGCCAGCGGCGCCACCGGCTCGCTGCGCGAGCACATCCAGCCGGGCCAGCTCGTCATCGCCGACCAGGTGATCGACCGCACGCACCGCCGGCCCAAAACCTTCTACGAACGCGCGGCCGTGCACGTCGCGTTCTCCGAGCCCTTCTGCCCCGTCATGCGCCAGTGGCTGCTCGCGGCGGCGAAACAGATGGACCGCCGCATCGAAGTGCACAACGGCGGCACCTACGTCTGCATGGAAGGCCCCGCCTTCTCCACCAAGGCCGAGTCGGAACTGCACCGGCAGATCGGCGGCGACCTGATCGGCATGACCTGCATGCCCGAAGCCAAGCTCGCCCGCGAAGCGGAGCTGGCCTACGCCCTCATCGCCATGCCCACTGACTACGACTGCTGGCGGCCGCATGACCCGAGCGTCCCGCAACACGCACTGCTCGAAGAGATCATCGGCAACCTCAAGCAGGCCACCGCCGCCAACGTCGCCTTGATGAAAGCCGCCTTGAGCGACGTGACGATGCTGCGCGAGCACCCCAGCCCGGCTCACGACGCGCTGAAGCTGGCGATCTGGACCGACAAGTCGAAGCTCGACCCGGCCGAGGTGGAACGGCTGCGCGTGCTGTGGGGGCGGTATTTCGAGGCGGCGCCAACGGAAGACGTGGTCGCGGGGTAATCTGTTGCGTCATGGCAGTTGAATGTAGCGTGTGCCGATTGGGATGCGTTGCCTGACGCAGGGTCCGCGGTTCGCGGACCACGCCTTGCCAAGGGTGACCGGGGGTGCCTGATGGTCCGCGAACCGCGGACCCTACACTGTGCACCACCATGGTGCGGCCGGCTGATCCTGTCGATCGATTCACTTTTTCGGAGGGGCGTCTGATGGCAACCACGTGGGCGATGTTGATCCTGATCGTAGCGGTGGTGCTGGTGCTGGTCTTTCCGGTCGGCGTCTGGCTGTTCTGGTGGGGCTGGCGCGGTCGGCCGCAGTTCGGCGAGCCGAGGTGCGGCAAGTGCGGTTATGACCTGCGGACGGTGAGCTACACCGACGGCGCACCGAAGCAGTGCCCGGAGTGCGGGGCCGACCTGGGCGGGCGCGGCGCGGTGCGGTTCGGAACGCATCGGCGGCGGCCAGCGTGGATGATTGCCGGGGCGGTGCTGGCGATGCCGTTGCTGCTGGCGGTCGTGGTGGGCGGGGGCCTGCTGAGTTGGAGTTATACCGTCCGTTCTTCCGTCTCAAGCTCGCATACGGCCCAGATCAATAATCCCGCGGCAAACCGGAGCAAGGCGACCGCGCAGCTCATCACCGACCTCGCCACCACGGCTGACGAGCCTTGGACGTGGCAGGAGTTGGAGCGACGGCACGACGCGGGCAACCTGTCGCCGGCCGAGGTCGAGGGCGCCGTGGCAGCGCTGATCGCCCACCTCCAGGCCCGGCATGCCACCGCTCCGCATTCCCACCAGCCGCTGCACTGGGTCGATACGTTCCTGCAGAAAGTGCGGCAGAGCGGCGAGCTGACGGACCGGCAGCTCGGCGAGCTTTATGAAGCGTTCTACGGGCCGGCCCCGGAGATCCTCATCCGCCCGTTGGCGCGGCCGGGGCAGCGGCACAGGTTCACCGTCAGCTATGAGCGGCACTGGAACTTGCCGGGCGTGAAGCTGGTCTACGCGCTGCGGGAAGTGCGGCGTGAGGGGCAACCGCTGCCAATGACGGACATCGGATCCAACCAGCATCCGGATGAACGCTCCACGACCGGGTCAGGCTACGTGCGTAGCCATGTTCCCCTGGACCTGCCGCCGGGTGAATACGAACTGGTGTTCGTGGTGGACGCGGGGGTGATGGCGGAGCGGACGCCTTTCGCCGGCCGGGGCGGCATGCCGGGGCAGGCGGCGCGGTGGGTGTCGCCGGCGCATGTCTGGACGTATGAGGTGCCGGTCACCGTACGGCTGGTGGAGGAGGGCGAGCCGATTGTGCCGGTGGTGACGGACGCGGCGCTGGGCGACCTGTCAGCGGACATGCTCAGCGTCGAGCGGGCCCTGGTGCGGGCGGAGGAGCAGGGCGTGAGCCTGCACGTGATGCTGGTGTCGGAGGCGGCGTCGCCGCATGCGCTGAGCTACCGGGTGCGGGCGGAGCTGACGGACGGGACATCGTTGGACCTCGGCCGGTTCCTGCGATACGGGGGTGACCGGTGGCAGCAGACGCGTGCGGCGACCCTGCCGGCGGGCTGGCCGGCGGACGTGAACGCGCTGGATCTGCACTTTGAGCCGGACGTCGGGCCGGCCGAGCAAAGGCTGGATGTGTTCGAGGTGTGGGGTCGACCGCACGTGATCCGGAATGTGCCGGTGGAGCGTTACGACGGGGACGGGGAATAGGCGAGGACGCGGGCGGCTGCGCCGCACCGCTAAACAGGGGTGGCGGCGCTCCTCAGAGGCGGGCGTGGGTCCCGACTCTTAGCCTGTCACGCCTTCGTCCGCGGGCTTGCCCTCGGGGTTGCGGGCCTTCTGCTCGGCGAGTTCGCGGCGGTTGATTTCGACGTTATGGGGGAAGTCGAAGCCGAGGCGGACCTTGTCGCCGTGGACTTCGACGACACGGATGACGCCGATGGGGTTTTTCGGGTCGCCGATGACGACTTCTTCGCCGACGCGTCGGGTCAGTGCAAGCATGCGCGGTCACCTCCTGTAGCCGTGCGGGTGCGTCTGGCCGGACGCGTGTGGATCGTTTCCGATGTCGTGGCGAGTCGCAAGCGTTCCGCGCCCGGAGCCGTGTGTCGGCCGGCGTCGAAGAGCGTGCCCGTGGCGGTCGGCGGGTTCAGGGCACCTGTTCGACGGCGACGACCTCGGGCACTTTTTCGCGGATGTTGCGTTCGATGCCCATTTGCAGAGTCATCGAGCTGGACGGGCAACCCACGCAGGCCCCGTGCAGGCGAATCTTGACCACCCCTTCGCCGGTCACCTCGACCAGCTCCAGGTCGCCGCCGTCGGACTGCACCGCCGGCCGAATGCGGTTCAGCACCGCTTCGACGCGGCTGTGGACGGTGGGCGTGGCACTGGAAGATGGCGGTGTGTTGCTCATACAGCGTCTCGGCAGCGGTGCCGGGGGCAGCGCTGCACCAGAATCCCGGCGTCAGGCCGGGGCGGGTCCGGGGCGGATCGACCTTCATAATAGACCCCATCGGCCAATCGAACAATCCCGGCCCAATTCCCGCGCCGATGGGTCCGATTACGGGGGCGGGAGCCAGTTTCCAGTTTCTGGTTTCGCGTTTCCAGTTTTCGCAGCCGGGCCGGCATGGCGTCCAAAGCGAGAAACCAGAAACTAGAAACCAGAAACCTCCTTCGCCACCCCGTTGCCCTGCTGGAGGTTGTACATCCGCCGGTACCACCCCCCCGCCGCCATCAGTTCGTCATGCGTGCCCCGTTGGACGATGCGGCCACCGTCGATCACCAGGATCTGGTCCGCGTCGCGCACCATCGACAGCCGATGCGACACGGTCAACGCCGTCCGCCCCTCGAGCACGTGCTGCACGGCAGTTTGAATGATGCTCTCGCTCTCGGGCTCGACCGCGGCGGTGGGCTCGTCCAGCAGCAGGATGGCGGGGTCGGTGAGGAAGGCGCGGGCGATGCAGATGCGCTGCTTCTGCCCGCCAGACAGCCGGACGCCACGCTCGCCGACGCGGGTGTCATAGCCTTGGGGCAGGTCGGCGATGAACTCGTGGGCGTTGGCCTGGCGTGCGGCTTCGATGATCTGCTCGTCGCTCGCCTCGGGCCGGACGTAGCGGATGTTCTCGGCGATGGTCTCGTTGAACAGGAACGGCTCCTGCGTGACGATGGCGAACTGTCGGCGGAGCGACGCCTGCGTCAGGTCGCGCACGTCGTGGCCGTCGAGCCGAATCGTGCCCTGCTCGGGATCGTAGAGCCGAAGCACGAGGCTCAGCAGCGTGCTCTTGCCCGCGCCGGAGGGGCCGACGACGCCGATCTGCTGGCCCGGCAGCGCTTCGAAGGTGATGCCCTCCAGCGTGGTGTCGCGTGTGTCGTACCGGAAGTCGACCTGCTCGAAGCGGATGTGGCCGGCGGCGCGGTCGAGCGTGACGGCATCGGGCTTGTCGCACACGAGCACCGGCTCGTCGAGCAGCTCGAAGACGCGGGTCGCGGCGGCGGTGGCGCGAAGGAGCATTTCGTTGATGCGCGCCAGCGTGTTGACCGGGGCGAACAGGTGCCACCAGTAGCCGCGGTAGGCGACGAGGCCGCCGGTGGTGAACTGGTCGCGCAGCACGTAGACGCCGCCAAGGCCGATCATCGCCACATTGGAGAGAAAGCCCACGCTCATCACGGAGGGGAAGTAGAACGACCGGGCGAGCAGGGCGCGGAGGCTGGTGCGGTAGTAGGCGTCGTTGCGCTCATCAAACCGCTCGGCCTCGGCCTCTTCGCGGGCGAAGGCTTTGATGACCAGGATGCCGGTAATGTTTTCCTGAAGCTTGCCCGAGACGTCGCCGAGGCGGTCGCGCACCCGGCGGTACAGCCCCTTGACGCGATGGTTGAAAAAGTAGACCAGCACGCCCACGCCCGTGAGCGGGATGAGTGTGATCAGGCCGATCTGCCATTGCAGCCAGATGATGATGCTCGCGACGCCGACGAACTGGAGCGTGTTGGAGAGGATTTCGTCCGTGCCGCGCAGGGCGACCTCTTCGAGCGCGTCGATGTCGGCGATCGTGCGCGACATCAGGTCGCCCGTCGAGCGGTGGTGGAAGAACGGCAGCGCGTGTTCCTGAATCCGCCGATAGACCCGGCTGCGCAGGTCGCGCACAAAGCGCTGGCCCACCCGGCCGAGGATGTAACTACGAAACGCGCCGACCAGCGAGCCGAACAGGTGCACGAAGAACATCACCGTCACGGCATAGCCCAGCAGCAGGTATCGGCTGCCGCGGGCGTGCTCGATCCACCGCGGCTCGTCAGCCAGCAGCACCTCGTCGACCACGAACATCCAGACCAGCGGATGAAACAGCGTCGCCGGGATGCCCACGATCAAACACGCCCCGGCCAGCAGCAGCAGCGGCCAGTAGGGCTTGAGATAACCAAGCAGTCGCAGGAAGACTTTCATCACGCGAACCAGCATACCGGCAGGCGGCCGCCGATGCCGATATCATGATGGACTGACCCCGAGTCAGGGATTGCTGATTTACGATGTCTGATTGCTGATGTGGGAGCGCCGATCGGCACATCAGCAATCAGACATCGTAAATCAGCAACCTCCTCCCCCCCCATCCCGCCCTTCGCTCGCGGACTCGCTCAGGGGCGGGCGTTGGGAGTGGCCTTGCAAGGACGAGTGTGACCGTGGATTCGATTGCTGACATCCTCACCGACCTCCGCGCGGGGCGCATGATCGTGCTGGTCGACGACGAGCAGCGCGAGAACGAAGGCGACCTCGTATGCGCGGCCGAGCACGTCACGCCGGAGATCATCAACTTCATGCTCCGCGAAGGCCGGGGCATGATGTGCGTCGCCCTCGACGGCTCGATCTGCGACGCCCTCGACCTCGAACCCCAAGGCCGGGTCAACACCACCCAGCGCGGCACGGCCTACACCATCAGCGTCGACGCCGACGCCCGCTTCGGCCTGACCACCGGCGTCAGTGCCGCCGACCGTACGACCACCATCCGCGTCCTGATCGACCCCAAAACCCGCCCCGACGACCTCGCCCGACCGGGTCACATGCAGCCGCTGCGCGCCCGCGACGGCGGCTGCCTCGTCCGGGCCGGTCAGACCGAAGGCTCGGTCGACCTCTGCAAGCTCGCCGGCCTGCGCCCCGGCGGCGTCATCATCGAAGTGATGAACGAGGACGGCACGATGGCCCGCCGGCCGCAGCTCGAAGCGCTGTGCCAGAAGCATGGCATCAAAATGTGCTCCGTGGCCGACATCGTCCATCACCGCCTCGAACGCGAGCAGCTCGTCGAGCGCGTCGAGACGCTGCCTTTCGAAAACGCCTACGGCCGGTTCAACCTCATCGCCTACCGCTCGCTGGTCGACCCGCTGCCACACATCGCGCTGACCTGCGGCGACGTCGGCACGCTCGATCCCGCCGGCCAGCCGGTGCCCATCGACGAGCCCGTGCTCGTCCGCATGCACAGCCAGAACCTGCTCGGCGACGTGTTCGACGATGCCACGCAACCCTCCGGGCAGACGCTGCGCCACGCGATGCAGATGATCCAGCATGCCGGCCGGGGCGCGATCGTCTACCTCCGCCACGAAGGCGCGGGTCAGGGCCTGCTCAAACGCCTCCAGACCGCCCGGCGGGATTCGCGCGAACTGCCCGACGCCGGCGAACACCTGCAACTCGGCGACGCCCACCCCACGCCCGGCATCATGCCGCCGATCGACAAGGGGGCCTACGGCATCGGCTGCCAGATCCTCCGCGACCTCGGCCTCCGCCGGCTGAAGCTCATCACCAACCACCCGTTCATGCCCACCGCCCTCAGCGGCTTCGGCCTCGCCATCGACGATTTCGTCCCCGTCACCAGCGATCGTTAAGAAACGACCGCCCGACGCCCCTTCCCGGGTCTCGCCATTCCCGCTACACTCTGAGTCAACTTTCACCGTTCCGGAGCCACACCATGACCCAGTCGCCCCCGCCCCCGGCCGAACAGCAGCCGCCCATCCACCCCGCGCCTGAGCCGGGCCCCGGCGCACCTCCGCCCATGCCGCCCGAGCCGCCGCAAAGCTCCGGCGTCACCGTCGCGCTCATCGCGGTCGGCGCCGCCGTCGTCGGCCTCGTGTTCATCTGCATCATCGCCCTGCTCATCGGCATCCTCCTGCCCGCCCTCGGCGCCGCACGCTCCACCGCGCAGCGCATGCAGAACAACACCCAGATCCGCGGCATCCACCAGGCCATGGTCATGTACGCCCAGGGCAACAACAGCCGCTTCCCCGGCATCACCCAGCAGGGCCAGAGCACGCAAGTCACCGAGGCCTCCGTCCACGGCCGACTCCGCATCCTGCTCGACGGCAACTTCTTTACGCCCGAATACCTCGTCAGCCCCAGCGAAACCGACGCCGCCATCCACGAATGGCAGTACGGCAACACCTTCACCGACGACAACCACTCCTACGCCATCCTCAGCATCACCGCCGAGGGCGCGCGCCGCGCCGAATGGTCCGAGACGCTCAACTCGCAGGCCATCGTCATGGGCGACCGCAACATCGGGGCCGGCAGCGACGACGCGCAGGTCGAGAGCATCCACAACAGCACCCCCGGCTATTGGCGCGGCGGCGTCGCCTACAACGACAACCGTGTCACCTTCGAAACCACCCACCGCCTGCCCACCCGCTTCGGCTCCGACCCGGCCAACCAACACCCCAACGACAACCTCTTCGAGGCCGACGGCGACGGCGACGCCCTGCTGATTCACAGCGGGCAGTGACATGGGTTGTGCGTCACCACAGGCGACATCGACGCGGGCGGCTGCGCCGCACCGCTAAACGAAGAGTGTGATTCGTCTGCGAAAGAACTGCAACGCGCATCACTCTTCGTCGAACTTGCTGTCGACGAGCTGCTGCAAGGCGTGGATGGCCTGCTCGGCATCGGGGCCTTCGGCAGAGATTCTGAGCGTCGTGCCCTGCGTGGCGGCGAGCATCATCAGTTGCATGATGCTCTTGCCGTCGACTTCCTGATTGCCTTTGTGGACGCGGATGTCGGCGCCGAAGCTGTTGGCGGTGTCGACGAACGACATCGCCGGCCTGGCGTGGAGGCCAAGCCGGTTCTGGATCGTCACATTCGCCTCGGCGGATTGCACGTCAACGCTCCGGGCATGGCAGGGGCGGGCGGCCGGGGGTGGCCGAGGCCCGCGGGTGGGCGGCGGGTCGGTGGTCGTATCGGGTCGGGCCTTGCGGGACGCCGGATCGGACGGCAGACGGCGTGGGCGGCGGCGCGTCGCGCACGTCAGCCGGTGAGCTGCTGGGCGTCGGCTTCCTGGATCAGGTCTTCGATTTCCTCGCGCGACCCGGACTGGCGGAGGAATCGGCGGAAGGTGTCTTTCTGGAGGTTGGAGAAGATGTTCTCCATGGCCTGGAGATGCTCGTCGGGCTTGTTCTTGGGCGAGAGCAGGAGGACGATCGAGTAGACCGGGGCCTTGTCGAGGGCGTTGAAGTCGACGCCCTGCTGGCTGACGCCGATGCCGGCCGCCATTTTGGTGATCCGGTCATGCTTGACGTGGGGGACGGCGACGCCTTTGCCGAAGCCCGTCGAGCCGTGCTTCTCGCGGTCGATGATCTGCTTGATCAACTCGTCGCGCAGGTCGGCCGGCGCTGCGCCGCCGGCGATAAGGGCGTCGACCATCTCGATGATCGCGTCGTCACGCTCGGTGGACTTCAGGTCGGCAATGATCGCATCAGACACCAGGAAATCATGCCACTTCATGGTCGCTCGATCCTCATATACACCCAACAACACAGGGAGGGAAATCGGGACCGCTTCCGTGGCGGCCCCGTTGACAACGCCATACCAGGTTCAACCGGCCATGCCGGCGACAACCGGACACTGTACCGCTTTTGCCCCCGGCCCGCAGGGATCAGGGGAGGGGCAGGCCCGCGGGTTCCAGCCCGCGGGCCTGCGAGCCGCTCACCGCGAAGGCTGTCGCTTGCGGTCCTGGATTTTTTCCTTGTGGTCGGTCAGTTGCCGTTCCATTTTGTCGACTGCTTCGTCGATGCAGCCGTAGAGGTCTTCGCCCTTGTTCCGGGCCACGAACGCTTCGTGGTGCTCGACGTGGACGATGATTTCCACCTCGTAATGGTGGTTTTCGCGTTTGTCGGCAATCACCTCGATCTCCTGCACGCGGTCGAAGTAGCGAGGCAGCTTGCTCGCCTTTTCCACGGCGTAGTCGCGGATCGGCTCGGTAATTTCAATGTGCTTGCCGGTGACGATCATTTCCATTTGATGCAACTCCACTCTGGCTGGGGGCCGGCGGCCGGCCCGTCCTTCAAGCCTCGGCCGCACGGGACCGACGGCTCAACACGACTTCGCTCCGCCTCGCTCGGATGCCCCGGCGGGCGAAGGCTTCTACTCCCGCGCGTCCTGCACGCTGACGGCGTCGCTTTGGCCGTCGCCTTGCGGTTCCGGTGCGACGGCGAGCGTCGGACCGGCCGGCCGCGGGATCACCTGGTTCGGCGGGACCAACACGCCGCCGCTGACCGCGAACTTCATCGCGTCCTCCACTGTAATCGGCAGTTCGATCGTCTCGCTTCGGGGCACGGTGATGACATAGCCGGTGAAGGGCGTGGGCGAACTGGGGATGAACACCGTCATGCACTCCGCGCCCGCCGCGGCCTGGATCGCGCTCATCGTGTCCCCCGTCACCAGCCCGACGCTCCACAGCCCCATGCGCGGGTACTGCACCGCCACGACCCGGTTGAACGTCACCTTCTCGCGATCCTGGCCCACGAAAAAGTCGGTCACCTGCTTCACCGCCGGGTAGACCCGCCCGACCAGCGGCAACTGGTTCACGTAGTACTCCCCGCGCGCGTACAGACGCCGACCGATGTACGAGCCCAGCAGCATGCCGGCCACGTAGATCAGCACGATCGCGACCGCCAGGCCGATCAGGTTCAACGGAAACGCGTAGGTCCCCCACCACCGCTCCAGGCGCGTCCGCCGGGCGTCGCGCCACAGCCACGCCTCCCGGTCCCCCGCCGCGTGGTACGCCTCCCGGCTGCTGCGGTCGGCGAGCACCTCCCGCAGATGCTCGTCCACCTGCGCCTGCGTCACGCTCGGCCAAGGGGTCGTCTGGACAATCACCTCCTGCACACCCGCGTTGATCGGCGCAGCGATCCGGCTCTGCACGAACTGGTACGCCGCGAGCAGGATCCAGATCGTCAGCACCGACGGCAACAGAATCGCCAACCCGCGGAAGAAAAAGTGGCGAAAGTTGTTCGACGGGGTGTGCGGCTTGTGTGTACCTTCCATGAACCAAACCTGTGACCTTCTTACGCCCACCGCATCGGCGGGTGTTCTCAACCCTCATTGTAGGGCATACCGCCCCACCCGCGGCAGTCTCATTCACCCCATACGCCCGGGCGGTCCCCAAAGGTCGCCGCAACCCGAAGATAAGGTGTTAGCCATCGCCCTTGCGGCGACGCGGAGTCGCCTGGTTTTCCGATCGTCATCCGCGTCGCCATCAAGGCGACGGCTAACCCGAGACGTCGAACCGGAACATCCGCTTCTTGCCCACGCGCAGCAGCACGTAGCCGTCGCGCACGTCGTCGGCGGTGACGGTGCGCGTCGGGTCGTCGACCTTGTCATCGTGCAGCCGAACGCCGCCGCCGGTCACCAGCCGGCGGGCTTCGCCGTTGGACTTCGCCAGGCCCACCCGGACCATCAGCGTCAGCAGGCCGACGCCCTCGTTCAATTCGCTTGCGGGCAACTCGGCATGGGGGATCGCGTCGCCCGTCACGTCGCCGGCGCCGAACGCCTGCTTGGCCGAGTCGCGGGCCTTTGCCGCTTCCGCTTCGCCGTGGATCAGCTTCGTCACTTCGTAGGCGAGCACTTCCTTGGACGCGTTCAGCGCCGGCCCTTCGCGCGACGCAAGCTCGCGCACTTCGTCCATCGGCATGAACGTGAAATAGCCGAGGTACTTGCCCACGTCCTTGTCTGCCGTGTTGCGGAAGAACTGGTAGAAGTCGTACGGGCTGGTGCGCTTGGGGTCGAGCCAGACGGTGCCCGCCTCGGTCTTGCCGAACTTGCCGCCGTCCGCCCGCGTGACCAGCGGCAGGGTGAGCCCGGCGAGGTCGGCGGTTTCCAGTCGCCGGCCAAGCTCGATGCCCATGACGATGTTGCCCCACTGGTCCTGCCCGCCGAGTTGGAGCGTGCAGCCGTGCGTGCGGTGCAGGTGCAGGAAGTCGTAGGCCTGCATGATCATGTAGCTGAACTCGAGGTAGGTGATCCCGCCGCCGGATTCGAGCCGGCCTTTGACCGAGTCCATGGAGAGCATGCGGTTGACCGAGAAGTGGACGCCGACCTCGCGGAGCATCTCGATCCACCCCTTGCCCGCCAGCCAGTCGGCATTGTTGAGCATCACGGCGCTCGTGGGCGAGTCGTCGAAGCTCAGCAGGCGGGCGATCTGGTTGCCGATGGCCTGGCCGTTGGCGTCGATCTGCTCGCGGGTGAGCATCTGCCGGGCCTCGGTCTTGCCGGAGGGGTCGCCCACCATGGCGGTGGCGCCGCCGATGACGGCGATGGGCTTGTGTCCGCAGCGCTGGAGGTGGGCCAGGCCCATTACCGGCAGCAGATGGCCGACATGGAGGCTGTCGGCCGTGGGATCAAAGCCGTTGTACGCCACCTGCGGCGATTCGAGGCGGCGGCGGATGTTCTCATCCGTGCTCTGCGCCAGCATCCCCCGCTCGCTGAGCACGTCGTACAGGTTGGCGGAAGTCGTGGTGGTCATAGCAGAGAAAGTGTACCGGATTCGGCGAGGAAGATGGGGCGGCTCGGTGGACGGAGAAACCACGGATGAACACGGATGCACGCGGATCGGAACGTTAGCCCCGCAGCGCAGCGGAGGGCGCGGGAACCATGCGTCACCGGCGGCCGCGCCCTCCGCTGCGCTGCGGGGCTAACGGGGCGACGTGTCTCTGTGGTTCATCCCTCCGCCGCGTTGTGCAGGCTCATGGCTTTTTCCAGGCCCTCGCGGATCCAGCACTCGATGGCGTCGCAGGCCTTGTCCAGGGCCGGGTCAAGGCGATCGAGCTGGTCGGGGCTGAACCGGCCGAGCACGTAGTCGCGCTGCTTCGCCCGGCCCGGCGGATCGATGCCGATGCGCAGGCGGGGGTAGTCGCGGCCGTCGACCGCCTTTTCAATGTCGAGCAAACCGTTGTGCCCACCGGCGCTGCCTTCGCCGCGCAGGCGGATCCGGCCGACGGGCAGGGCCACGTCGTCCACCACCACCATCACGTCCGGCTTCTCCAGCTTGTAAAACCGCATCGCGTCCGCCACCGCCAGGCCCGACCGGTTCATGTACGTCTGCGGCAGCATGAGCAGGCACTTTTCACCAGCGACCGGCCCTTCGACCACGGCGGAATGAAACTTCGCCCGCGGCGCGTCGGCGATCTGGTGTCGACGGGCGAGGCGTTCGACCGCCATGAACCCGACGTTGTGGCGGGTGGCGGCGTACTCGGGGCCGGGGTTGCCGAGACCGACGATGAGCTTCATGCGGTTGCGTCTCCGATGGCGAATCCGATGGCGAAAATGCAGGACGGCTTAAGCCGCCCTGCCTCGCGTGGTGCGTCGAGCGTGAGGGGAGAAGCCTTACTTCTCCTCGGCTTCGCCTTCTTCCTCTTCGGTGCGGCCGCCGATGACTTCCGGCTCGGCCTCGGCGGCTTCTTCCTCTTCCTCGGACAGCTCTTCCATGACCTGAATGTGCGCGATCACGGTTTCCGCATCGGTCACGGCCCGGACGCCGGCGGGCAGCTTCAGGTCGGCGACGGTCACCGCGTCGCCCACCGCCAGCTCCGAGATGTCATGCTTGATGATCTCGGGAATCGCGTCGGCCCGGCAGGCGATTTCGATCGACTGAAGCGGGTGGTCGAGAATCGCCCCGGCCTGCTCGAGCGCCTTGGGCTCGCCGGTCAGCTCCAGCTCGACTTCCACTTCCACCTCTTCCGTCAGGTCGACGCGGGCGAGGTCCACGTGCACCAGCTTGACGCCGAGGTGGTCCCACTGCACGTCCTTGATGAGGCAGGGCTCGGTCTTACCGTCGAGGTGGATCTCGACCAGGTGAGCGTTGTCGTCGAGCAGGTCGGAAAACTGGCGGTAGTCGACGGCGACCGACTGCGGGTCCTGCTTGTGGCCGTAGATCACGGCGGGCAGCGCGCCTTCTTTGCGCAGGCGGGCGGCGTAGCGGGTGCCGACGCGGTCGCGAAGCCGGGCTTCAACCTTGGGGATTTCGTGGGTGGTCATGGTGGGGTTCTCCGTTGATGGTGTTTCAGGGTTGGTTTTGGATACTGATCCGGGGCTTCGCTTCGCTCAGCCCTCGGCTTTGTTTGCGATTTCTGACTTCTACGCTTTACCGTTTGCCGCCGCCGTCGGGGCGGAAGAGGCTGGAGACGGACTGGTTGTGGTGGATGCGGTGCATCGCTTCGCCGAGCAGGCGGGCGATGGGCAGTTCGACGAGCTTGTCCTGGATCGGGGCGCAGCGGGCGCCGCAGGGGATGGTGTCGGTGACGACCACGCGGCTGATCGGCGCGTCGCTGAGCCGTTCCATCGCCAGCCCGACGAGCACGGGGTGGGTGCAGGCGGCGATGACGTCTTTCGCGCCGCGCTCTTTGAGCAGGCGGGCGGCTTCGCACATCGTGCCGGCGGTGGAGATCATGTCGTCGACCATCAGGGCGGTCTTGCCCTTGACGTCGCCGATGATGTTGGTGGAGACGACTTCCGTGCCGCTCTTGCGCCGCTTGTCGATGATCGCCAGGTCGCCGTTGAGCCAGTTGGCGTACGCGCCGGCCATCTTGACGTTGCCCACGTCGGGGCTGACGAGCACGAGGTCGCTGAGCTGGTCGCGGATCGACTCGAAGTAGTCCACGATCACCGGCGCGGCGTGCAGATGATCCACGGGGATGTCGAAAAAGCCCTGGATCTGCGCCGCGTGCAGGTCCAGCGCCAGCACGCGGTCGGCGCCGGCGGCGGTGATGAGGTTGGCGACCAGCTTGGCGGTGATGGGCGTGCGCCCTTCGTCCTTGCGGTCCTGCCGGGCGTAGCCGAAGTAGGGGATGACGGCGGTGATGCGGTGGGCGCTGGCGCGGCGGAGGGTGTCGATGTAGATCAACAGCTCCATCAGGTGGGCGTTGACCGGATGGTAGGTCGACTGGAGGACGAAGCAGTCGCGGCCGCGCACGTCTTCCTCGACCTTCACGATGATCTCGCCGTCGGGGAACATGTCGGTATGCCCCTGGCCCATGGGCAGGTCGAGGTAACGGCAGATCTGCTCGGTCAGCGTTCGGCTGGCGCGGCCGCAGAAAAGCTTCATGCTGTCACGGTCGTCTCGACTCATGATTGCCTCGCGGTTCAGGGTTCGGGGACCAGGGATCAGGGCGTGGGATCAGGTACGACGTTCGACCGGCTCGGCCGACCCCCGACCCCTGAACCCCGTCCCCCGCTTTTTCAAAATCGCATCCACCACCGCCAACTGCTCCGGCGTGTTCACGCCCAGCACGTCCTCCGCGGGCACCGCCTCCACCACCGACACGCCATGCCCGTCACGCTTGAGCAGGCCCGGCACGTCGGTGAGGTAATACTCGCCCTGCTGGTTGTCGTTGCTCACCTGCGCCAGCGCGGCGAACAGCAGGTCGCTGCGGAAGCAGTAGTAGCTGGGGTTCACCTCGCGGATGGCCCGCTGGGCGTCGGTGGCGTCTTTCTGTTCGACGATGGCGTCGAACGCGCCGTCGGGTGTGCGGACCACCCGGCCATACCCTGCGGGGTCGTCCAGCACGGCCGTCGCCAGCGTCGCCGCCGCACCGGTCTCGCGCTGCACCGCGAGCAACTGCGTCAACGTCTGGTCGCGGATCAGCGGCGCATCGCCCATCAACACAAACACATCGCACGCCGGCTGGCCCTCGAAACAAGGCGCCGCCATCTTCGCGGCATGCCCCGTGCCAAGCTGTTCACGCTGCTCGACGAACACCACGCCCGGCTCCTCCGCCAGCGCGGCTCGCACGTCGTCGCCCCGATAGCCGACGACCACCACGATGCGCTCGCACCCCGCCGCCTTGCACGCCTGCACGACCCACCAGATCATCGGCCGCCCGGCGGCTTCGTAGAGCACCTTGGGCGGCGCGTTCTCAGCGCCGCCGCCCATCCGCGTCCCCTTGCCGGCGGCGAGCAGCACCGCCTGGGGGGAATGATCGTTGATCGTTGATCGTTGATCGTTGATCTGGTTTTCACGTGTCATAGCCACTCCGCTGCATGTTCGACATCATCGATCAACGATCGATCGATGGATCGATGAAAAAAGCTGGCCCGCCTGGACTCGAACCAGGAATGCCAGGATCAAAACCTGGAGTGTTACCGATTACACCACGGGCCAAGCTGTTTATGTCTTCGGTGTCGTCACCGTCGGTCGCGTCGCTGTCTTCACGAGGCTGGAGCGACCCTTGCGACTCCGCGGCGTGGCCTGCCATGCAGGGCCAACCGCCACGGCATCAGAGAGGGATGCCCGGCCATCTTTCGCTGGCTCATACGCGGCGGCTACCGGTCCATGCCCGCCCGCGTCCCTGTCCGTGCCATCGCTGTCACGGTCGGCCCACGAAAGACGCTAAGAGTGTAAGCCCCGGCCGGGAAGTGTCAAACACAGCAGATGACAAGGTGACAAGGTGAGGGGGTGACAAGGTGACGTTCGTCATCTTCACCTTGTCACCCTGTCACCTTGTCATCCCCCGCCCCTACCGCCCCATCTGCACCAGCTTCGCCGGGCTCTCCGGCTGGCCGGTGCGGATGCTCAGCAGGCTTGCCAGGCAGCACGCCAGCGCCTCGGCCTCGCGGCGCGGTGACGCCGGCTCGGGCAGCACGCCGTCCAGCCGGTCGATCAGCCGACGCCACTGCCAGCTCACCAGATCCGCGAAGCTCGCCCCCGTCTCGGGCCGGGCGTCGTCCAGCAGTTCGCCGGTGGTCTGCCAGAGGCCGTAGCTGACGTCGTCGACGCGCAACTGCCCCTCGCCCCCGAGCACGCACAGCGCCCGCCGCGACTCGCCCGCCCGGTCGGCCACGTGCAGCACCGCCGAGCTGCCATCGTTCATCCGCCCATGGGCCGTCAGCGCGCCCGCCAGATCACGCAGCGACTCCGGCGACTCCGCCACCGCCCCGGCCAGCGACGCGTCGACCGTCATCGGCAGCGATGAAAACTCCAGCACCGTCCGCCAGCCGTCCAGCAGCCGGGCATACAACGACCCTTCACCCGCCTGCCCCAGGCTTTCGTAGCGGATCGTCCGCGGCTCGCCCAGCGCTTCGCCCGGCTCGGCGGCGCTTAAGTAACCCGGGCTCTGGTCGAATGCCGGCGCCGCCACGATCCGCCCCGCCGGGCCCGCCTCGGCATCGCCCGTGGGTCGGCCGCCGCCACTGCCGATCGCCGACAGCTCGCGCAGCTCTTCGGCCACCGGCTCCAGGGCGAGCACCAGCGTCCCCTGTCGCACGGCCGTGAGCACGTCCTCCACGCTCGCCTGCCGCATCGTCGCCAGCAGCAGGAACGCCGCCGGCCGATCGACCAGCATCTTGCGCAAATCGTCCTCCCGGGCACAGCCCAGCGTCCGCGCCAGTTGGTCCACCGCCGTCACGCGCGGCCCGCCCACGCCGATCGGCCGTACCGCCGACCCCATCCGGTCCAGCACCGCCGACGCCGCCCCGGCCCCCGCCGTGTCCGCCCAGACCGTCACCTCCGGCGCCAATGTCGCTTCATCCGTTGCCATGCCGGGGAAGATACCAGTTTCGGGGATCGGGGATCGGGGATCGGGGATCGGAGATCGGAGATCGGAATGATTTTATTCAGAAGCCGAGGGCTGAGTCCGCGAAGCCCCGGATCAGGGGTGCTGATTTCTAATTTCTAATTTCTAATTTCTAATTGCTGATTGCTGATTGCTGATTGCTGATCGACACATCAGAAATCATAAATCATAAATCAGCAATTCCTTCCCCCCCATCCCGTCCTTCGCTCGCGGACTCGCTCAGGGGCGGACGCTTTTCCGAACCCCGAAGCCCGAATCCCGAACCCCGAAACTCTTTCCTACAATGCTCTCCATGAGCCATGCAGACCCCGCCACCGACACCACCGCGACCGCGCCGAGCCTCGCGGTCAACATCGCCGGCCTCGACCTGGCCAACCCGATGATGACCGCCTCGGGCACTTGCGGCTACGCCCACGAATATGCCGACTTCGTCGACCTCGCCCGCTTCGGCGCGTTCGTCACCAAGTCCATCACCGCCGAGGCTCGACCCGGCAACCCCGCCCACCGCATCGTCGAAACGCGCGGCGGCATGCTCAACGCCATCGGCCTGGCCAACGTCGGACACGACGCCTTCAAACGCGACAAGCTGCCGCAGCTCGCGCAGATGCGCGACGCCGGCCCGCGCATCATCGTCAACGTCGCCGGCCACAGCGTCGACGACTACGTCTCCGTCGCCGGCGACCTCGCCCGCGCAGACGTGGTCGACGCCATCGAGCTCAACGTCTCCTGCCCCAACGTCAAAGACGGCCTCACGTTCGGCACCAACCCCGAACTGCTCAAGCAGCTCATCGCCGAGGTCGCCGACGGCATCGACAAGCAGGCGAAGCTGATCGTCAAGCTCTCGCCCAACGTCGAAGACATCACCGTCACCGCCCGCGCGGCGGTCGAAGGCGGGGCCGACGCGCTGAGCCTCATCAACACCTACACCGCGATGGCCGTGGACATTCACACCCGCAAGCCGCGCATCGCCAACGGCACGGGCGGCCTCTCGGGCCCGGCGGTGCGGCCGCTGGCGGTCTACCTCACCAGCCGGGTCTACCGCGAAGTCGCCCGCGACGCCGGCGTGCCATTGATCGGCATGGGTGGCATCCAGTACTGGCAGGACGCCGTCGAGTTCCTGCTCGCCGGGGCGACCGGCCTGGCGGTGGGCACCGCGTTGTTCGTCAACCCCGCCGCGCCGGTGAAGATCATGGAAGGCTTGCAGGACTATCTGAAGCAGCAGGGTTGCAAGTCGATCAACGAGATCATCGGCGCATTAGAGATGCCCGGCGACCCGCTGCGGACGCCGTATCCGTAACCCGGGAGATTCACATCATGCCTGTCCGCATCATCATCGCCACAGCACTTGTATTTTTACTAGGTGGATGCACGCACTCCAGCCATTTGGCAGACTTGCATTACTTACCGGACACCTACCAGCCCGGCCCGTTGAGCCCGGCACTGAAGATCGACAGCAACTGGTGGTGGTACACCGGCAGCGATGATAAGTACGACTGGCTTGCGTTCCGTCCTGAGATAATCGGGGTGCATTCCTGGTATCAGGTTCCCCGGGATGAACTGGTGCTCGACCACCGTTTCCCCCGCACGCTGAACCCCCAACATTGGGTGCCGGTGGGGGACCAGATTCCTTACAATCATTCCTCTCCTTGATTCTCCATGCTCACGCTTTCCCAACGTTCGCTGTTTGACCGGATGCTCGACGACATTGTCGATGCGCTGCCGGAGCATCTGCACGAGCTGCTGGAGGAAGTGCCGTTGATCGTGGAGGATGAGCCGTCCGATGCGCTGCTGGCCGACATGGGGATGATGGGCGGCGATGCGGACCTGTGCGGGCTGCATTGGGGCACGCCGTTGACCGAGCGCAGCGTCAGCGGCGGCGACGGGATGCCGGACCGGATGATGATCTTCCGCGGGCCGATCCTCCGCCTGGCGGGCATCTACGGCCGACGCATCACGCCCGAACAGCAGGCGGAGCTGGAGCGGCAGATCCGCATCACCGTGCTGCACGAAATCGGGCATCACTTCGGGCTCGATGAAGACGACCTGGATGTGCTGGGCTACGGTTAATGTGGGAACATTCTGCCTGCGGGGGACGTTGTATGACTGGCGGGGCGTCCGGTCCCCGGCCTTGCGGCCGGGGCTTTGGGTGGGGGTGAGTTCCCGTGTTATAGAAAGATGAACTGATGGAACCGATTCGACCGCAGAAAAACAGCGCAACGCGCAGCCTCGCCTCGACCATGGCAACCCGAATTGTCGTGTGGCTGGCTGTCATTCAGGTTTTTGTGGTCGGGGCTTACCTGCTGGATATTGGCCGGTCTGCGAGCGCGGGCGAAGACCTTGTGCCATGGGAGATGGGGATGGCCCGGGGCAGCGAACTGGCACAGGAGACGGGCAAGCCGATGCTGGTGAACTTCACCGCCGACTGGTGCCCGCCCTGCCAGCAGATGAAGCGGGAGGTGTTTTCGCAGCCGGCGGTGGCGGAGGCGATCACCGACGGCTTCGTGCCGGTGAAGGTGGATCTGACGGCCCCGGCTCAGGGCGGGCCGGAGGAGCAGGCGGCGATGCGCTACGGGGTGCGGGGCATCCCGGCCTATGTCGTGATCGACGCGGACGGGTCGGAACTGGCCCGCACCGGCCCGCAGGGCGACCGCGACATGCTCGCCTGGTTACAGCGTGTGCAGTGAAAGGTCGAAACATCGAATGCCCACGGCGCTCCGCCGAGGGCTTGACGTCGCGCCTGAAGGTCGACGGCTCACGGGCCCGCGGGTATCCTGACTGGGTCATGCAGGACCAGCCATCCCAGCTTGAAACCGCCCCCCCCTCGGCCGCGCCGAGACGGGAGCAGACGCCACGCGCCGTCGCCGGGGTGATCTTCCTGGTCAGCTTCGGCCTGCTGGCGGTGGCGGCCTACCTCCAGCCCAGCGCCGCCGGCGCGGGCACGCACCAGCAGCTCGGCCTGCCGCCTTGCGGGTTCCTGGTCAGCACCGGGTTGCCCTGCGCCACCTGCGGCATGACCACCTCATTCTCGCACGCCACGAACGGCGACTTCGTGGCCGCATTCCTCACGCAGCCCACCGGCTCGCTGCTGGCGCTGTTCACGGCGATGACCGCCATCGTCTCCGGCTACGCGACGGTGACCGGCATGTCGCTGGCGCCGATCGGCCGGGCCATCTGGCGGCCGCGGATGGTCGTGCTGTTCGTGACGCTGCTGCTGGCAGGCTGGACGTACAAGATTTTCGACACCCTCCTCGGAACGTGATCTGCTTATGAGAGAGACACACAGTCAAGCGACGATGGGCGCGAGGGGAGCAAGCCCGGTCCGACGCGCCGCATCGCCGCCGCGGTCGGCGTGGCTGCGGCCGCTGCCGGTGACGGCGATGACCCTGCTGGCGGCGACACTGCTGGTGTCGCTGCTCGGCTGCGGCCCGGTGGGCTGGATGGCGCACTCGGTCAGCGGGGGCCAGAAGCGCGTCCCCGTGCCCGCCGAGTATGAAGGGCTGGAAGGCCAGCGGGTGGCGGTGCTGGTGGCGGTGGACGAATACACCTTGCACCAGCATCGGCAGGCGCCGCTGCTGATCTGCCGATCGGTCAGTTCGCAGCTCGCCGAGCATGTGCCGGGCACAGCCCTGGTGAACCCGCGGGACGTGATGGCGTTTCAACACGAGAACCCGTACTGGGCGACGGATCGGTATGGCCACGTGATCGAAGCGCTGGACGTGGACCGGCTGGTGGTGGTCGACCTGATGGACTACCGCCTGCATGAGCCGGGCAACCGGCACGTGTGGCAGGGTCTGCTTTCGGCGACGGTGCTGGTGACGGCGGCGGACGCCCGCGACCCGGACCAGCCGGCCTACAGCGCGTCGGTGCGCGTGCGGTTTCCGGAGCAGACGGAGCTGGGCTCGGTGAACGCGGAGGCACAGACGATTGAAGCGGGCATGATCGAACGCTTCAGCGTGGCGGTCGGCCGGCTGTTCCACGATCACGAGGTGTGGCAGTGATGATGCGAAACGCAACAGGCCGGGACGCACGACGACAGGCGATGGCCCATGGTGAGGCAGGTTTCTCTGGTGGGGCGGGCTTCCCGCCCGCCAGCAGGCGAGACGCCCGCCCTACTGCTGAAACGAAGCCGAAGCGCAGACGTGCAACGGTGGTGGCACTGGCGCTGCTGGCGTTGACGCTGACCGGCTGCGAGGCGTTTTCGTATCTGTCGACGATGGGCGGGGAGAAGGTCAGCGCGGTTTACCCGCTGGCGGACCGGCCGACGCTGGTGATGGTGGAAGACCCGGACAACGCGTTGGGCGACCCGACGCTGAGCCGGGTGATCGCCAACCATGTGAACCATCACCTGTCGGAGAACGAAGCGGTGCAGTCGACCCTGGTCAGCCAGGCGGAGCTGGTGGCATTGGCCGAACGGCTGGATGAGGAATACCGGCAGATGCCGATCGACCGGGTGGGCCAGCAGCTTGGGGCGGAGCAGGTGGTGCATGTGTTGATCGATCGGGTGCAACTGACGTCGGCGCCGGGGATGTACCGGCCGACGGCGCAGGTGGAGGTGAAGGTGATCGACGCGGCGGAGAGTCGCCGGCTGTTCCCGTCCGCCAACCGGGTGGAGGACCGCAGCGCCCCGCCGGGGCATCGCCTGCAGACGCAGATGGACTACATCGCCGACAACGGCGGCGGCGCGGGCGTTGAGCCGGCGATGATGCGGGCGCTGGCCGAGCAGGTGGCGCTGGACGTGGCGCAGCTCTTTTACGATCACCGCGAGGCCGAGCCGGGCAGCCGACTGCGGTGAGGATCGACGGCGATCGGTTTTGACGGGATCACAGGATCGGGCCGGATGGACAGGCGGGAAGTTTTTAGAAACTCTTCGTTTCTCACTCTTCCTCTTTGCCTGGCTTTCTGTCTTGATCCTCGCCATCCCGCCGATCCTGTCATCCCGTCAAAAAGCAGTCACAGGCGACGACCGGCTTCTCTGTGTCTCTCTGGTTTTTCAGAAGTATCGCGAGTGTGAACAGTGCCGAACGTGACATCAGCCTCCCATCAATCCGCAGGGCAAACGGTGCATCTTGTCGAGGCCGTGTCGCCGCAGACGTGCGGGACGATGCTGGCGTTGCTGGCGATGGTGCGCGAACAGGCGGCGGTCTGTGAGCAGGCGGAAGGTCGGCGGTCGCCGGTGGTGCTGCTGGGCGGGCAGGCGTTGGGAGCGTTGGCGGCGGCGGCGGGGGTGGCGGATGCGGTGCGGGTGGGTGTGCCGTACGGGCGGGCGCTGGGCGGGCTGCCGGGGTTGCGGCGGGCGCTGCGGGCGGTCGGGCCGGTGGCGCGGATGGTCTGCTGGTCGGCAGGCACGCTGGCGGCGGCACGGCTGCTGTACCCGGGCGGGCGCCGGACGCTGGTGGTGATGCAGCCGATGGAGCCGGAGGCGGCGCGGCTGGTGCGGTGGTGCCAGCGCTGGCCCGGCCGGGGGAGCACGCAGGTGGTGACGCTGGGCGCGGCGCTGCCGGCGGTCGTGCTGGGCGATCCTCATCATGCCATGCCACTGCCGAGCGAGCCGCGCGGCATCCTCCGCAAGCGATGGGGCCTGCCGGACGAGCGGGTGAAGGTCGTGGCCCTGCTGTCCGACCCGCCCACGGCCGGGGATGCGCAGAGGGCGTCGCTGGCGCTGGCGCTGGCGCGGACCGCCCTGGTCGACACCGGCTGGCGGGGCGACGTGGCGATGCTGGTCCACCCGGACCAGCGGCGTCGACTGCGGGCGCAGCGGATGCTGGCCCAGCTTGAGGGCACGTTCCCGCTGGTGCTGGAGGCGGGGCTGAGCACGCCCTGGCGGGTCATGGCAGGGTGCGACGCGGGGCTGGCGATGGATGAAGCCGGCCTGAGCGTGGGGACGGCGATGGCGGCGGGCGTGCCGGTGGTGGCGGGGGCGACGCCGGGGGCGGCTCCGGGGGCGGCTCCGGGGGCGGCTCCGGGGGCGGCTCCGGGGGTGGCTCCGGGGGTGGTCGGCGGGTCGTGGCTGGAGCATGGGCGCACGGGGTTGCTGGCGGCGGACGGGCAGGCGAAGTCGCTGGCGTACCAGTTGACCGCCCTGCTGCGCGACCCGGACTTGGCGGGCCGGCTGGGCCTCGCCGCCCGGCACACGGCAGCGCAGCACGCGGCGCAAAGCGGCGCGCTGCGATCGTGGATACAGGCATTGGAGGCTTGCTCGCCACAGTCCCCGCAGACGCCCGCCCCGCCGAACCGGACGGCCGGGTCTGCCGCGGCGCAGGTCCATGTAACCGGCTGCGCTTGACGGTGGGCAACTGCTGGCGGTAGCATCCGCGATGCGACAAGGCCGACAGGGCCGCTTTCTCGCCGATTGCCGCTGCTGGAATCTTGCGGCGCGAACCGGGGAGGGGCGATCCGTCGTAGCAGTGTCAAGATCAGGCTCAATACGGCACGCCCCGGGCAGATGAATGCTCGCGTGGAGGCCGATCAGCCGGGCCGGTGCAGTGAATGTGCCGGCACGGCCGTCTGAACGCCCAGCGGGGCCCAGACGGGATAGATTGACGATGAAAACGCTCTGGTTGCTTATTATCCGTTCGTTGGCCCCGATTTGGGGCCCCGTCCTGCAACCGCAGGGTGACGGGGGTGGTTGCCGCGAGGTTGCCCAGTTGGCGGTCCCGGTGCGCGTGGAGCACATCGGGCCGGCAGCATGGTCGCCTCATCATCGGTCGCCGAAACCGCGCCCATCGTCGATCCCGCGTTGATCGCCTGCGCGCGCGTTGCGTCCGTGCCGCCGTTGCGGCTACGGACCCTTCCGCCCGAGCGTGCCCCAACCCCGGCGATGCCGTGGCCACCCCGGCCCCGACATCCACCGGACGAAAGGGGCTCGCCCGTTGCTTATTCATACACCCATCCTCGCTAACCTCACCCTCGCTCAACTCGGCGCCGGCAGCGCCATCACCCTCGGGCTCATCCTCGGCCTCGCCCTCGGCGCCGCCGCCGCCGTCGCCGTCGCCCGCCTCCTCGGCGCCCAGACCCTCGGCCAGGCCCGCAAGCAGGCCGACGAACTGCTCAAACGCGCCGAGTCCGACGCCGAAAGCACCAAGAAAAAACTCGAGCTCGACGTCCGCGACGAACTCGCCTCCAAGCGGGAAGCCTTCGAAAAAGAAGTCGAAGGCATGCGCAACGAGATCAAGGAAATGGAGCGCCGCGTCACCAAGCGCGAGGACAACCTCGACCGCAAGCTCGACACGCTGAGCACCAAGGAAAAATACCTCGACGACCTCGACAGCAAGATCAAAAGCCGTGAAGCCAAGGTCGCCGAGCGCGAAACCGAGCTGGACACCCTCGTCGCCGAGCAGCGCGAGGTCCTGGAGAACACCCGCCAGGAACAAAAGCAGACCCTCCTCCGCCTCAGCCATCTTTCCGAAGACGACGCCCGCAAGGAAGCGCTCAAGATCGTCGAGCACGAAAGCCAGCACGAAGCCGGCCAGATCATCCAGCGCAACATGGAAAAGGCCGAGGAAGAGTCCAAAGAGACCGCTCTCAAGATCACCCTCCAGGCCATCCAGCGTTACGCCTCCGAACACACCGCCGACTCCACCGTCTCCGCCGTCGCCATCCCCAGCGACGACATGAAAGGCCGGGTCATCGGCCGCGAGGGCCGCAACATCCGCGCCTTTGAAAAGGCCACCGGCGTTGATGTCATCGTCGACGACACGCCCGGCGTCGTGGTCGTCTCCTGCTTCGACCCCGTCCGCCGCGCCATCGCTTCCGAAAGCCTGCACAAGCTGCTCGAAGATGGACGCATCCACCCCACCCGCATCGAGGAAATCGTCGAGCAGATCCGCAAGGAGATCGGCCAGCGCATCATCAAGTTCGGCCGCGACGCCTGCATCGAAGCCAACATCCAGGGTCTGCACCCCAAGATCGCCGAGATGATGGGACGCCTCCACTACCGCATGTCCTACGGCCAGAACATCCTCCGACACTCCATCGAAACCGCCTACCTCTGCCAGGTCATCGCCAACGAGCTCGGCCTCGACGGCGACCTCGCCCGCCGCGCCGGATTCCTCCATGACATCGGCAAGGCCATGGACCACGAAATGGAAGGCGGCCACCCCGCCATCGGCATGGACTTCGCCAAGAAGCACGGCGAAAACGAGGCCGTCCTCAACGCCATCGGCGGCCACCACAATGACATCCCCAGCACCACCCCCTACACCCCCATCGTCATGGCCGCCGACGCCATCAGCGGCGCACGCCCCGGCGCACGCCGCGAGACGTTGGAGAAGTACGTCCGCCGACTCGAACAGCTCGAAGGCATCGCCCGCAACATCAAGGGCGTCCGCGAAGCCTACGCCATCCAGGCCGGCCGCGAGGTGCGCGTCGTCGTCGATCCCGATTCGGTCAACGACTCCAACTGCACCTACATCGCCCGCGACATCGCCAAGCAGGTCTCCGAAGAAATGACCTTCCCCGGCGAAATCAAGGTGACCGTGCTCAGAGAGATGCGGACGATCGAATACGCGCGATGAGGCTCGCGTGCGGAAAACGTTGCCACGGAGTCGCCGTACCATGCGCTGCATTCATGTGGCAACCCGAATCAATGCCCCCCTCGCGCGTTGCTTTGACCTTGCACGCAGTGTCGATCTGCACGTTCGCTCGACCGCCAATACGCGTGAAACCGCAGTCGCCGGCGTCACGACCGGCTTGCTGGAGCTTGACCAGGAAGTGACCTGGCAGGCGACCCACTTCGGCGTGCGTCAGCGCCTGACCAGCCGCATCACCGCGTTCGACCGGCCCCGATACTTCCAGGACCGGATGACGCAAGGTGCGTTCAAGTCGCTGGAGCATGACCACCTCTTCGAGCCGCTCCCGACTGACGAAACACAGATGACGGACATCCTGCGATTCGAAGCCCCGTTGGGCCCCCTCGGCCGGCTTGCAGAACGGCTTGTCCTCGCCCGCTACCTGACCGGCTTTCTCATCGAGCGCGGACGGAGTTTGAAACAGGTCGCGGAATCGGAAGAGTGGCGGGCTTACCTACCTGGTGCAGCGGTAACATGACGGTGTAAAACTCCCCCCAATGCCACAGGAGCGCCGCGCATGTTCGGCAGCCTCGGCTCACCCAACTTCCCGCCGGTCGGCTGCTTTGGCGCGGTACTCTTCTTTCTGTTCATGCTTGCCATCGTCATTGGCCTGATCGCCTATGCCTGGTCGCCGATTCTGTTTTCGCCGTAGCCTGCCCCCACCTGGAAGCCACCAGTCCTCCGCCCGTGCCGAAGAACGCTGGAAGTCCGCATCGTCCCAGGTATCGCCTTGACACAGCGCATCCGGTACGATCAATGGCACTGAAGCAACCTCCACGGTGTCGCCATGCCCAACCACCTCTCCATCAATGAAGACGCCCTTCGGCAGTTCTGCCGTCGCCATCACATCATTGAGATGCGGCTGTTCGGTTCCGTGTTGCGGGACGACTTCGGCCGTGACAGCGATGTCGACGTGCTCGTGCGCTTCGCCCCCGGCCAAAGCCCCGGCTGGGAGATCGTCGACATCGAACAGGAACTGGGCGAACTGATCGGGCGGAAGGTCGATCTGATTACATTTGGCGGGCTCAAGCCGTGGTGGCGGGACGAGATTCTGCCGCGGTCCGAGGTGATCTACCATGACGCGGCATAACCCGTTGCTGCGCCTGCGCGACATGCTCCACCATGCGCGGAAGGCGCACGAGAAAGTCGCTGGCGTCACGCGCGAGCACTTCGACCACGACGAGGACGTACGCACCGTCATCACCTGGCATCTGCTGATCGTCGGCGAAGCCGCATCGCGCGTGAGCGAGGAAGAACAGCAGCAACTGCGGGAGATCCCATGGCGGCGCGTCGTCGGCATGCGGAACCGGCTGGTTCACGACTACGGCAACATCGACGCCGAGGTCGTCTGGATCACTGCCACGCAAAGATTGCCGGAACTGATCGACCACCTGACCCGACACTTGGGCGAGTAAATTTCCTGCTCCTTCATGCGAGCGGCCTTGCCTATTCTTCCACATGCCACGATCGAAAGCATTTTCCCGCTTCCGACTGTGAAAACATTGGCATCCCGCCGAGCCGTCATGTAGACTTTTTCAGGCCGGCGACGGCACACGCTCTCTTGGCATTGCAAAGCGTGCGAGCCCCGCAAGCCCGTTGGCATCATCTGCAACATTTCTCATCCCGGAGGAAGCACCATGCCCAGACTCGCCCTGCTCGCCCTCATCGCGGTTGTCGCCACGGCCACGCCCGCCGCCGCCGACGTCATCTTCAGCAACCTCGGCCCCGGCGACGCGTTCAACACCACCACCGGCCGAGCCGTCAGCGGCCCCAACACCAGTTGGGGCCAGAGCCTCGCGATCGCCGGCGCCTTCACCCTCGGCGCGACCAGCCACACGCTCGACAGCGCCGAACTGGCGCTGCGGCGGACTGGCGGCGCGGACCTCGTGAACGTTCGGCTCATGAGCGACGACGCCGGCCTGCCCGGTTCGGTCCTCGCCAGCACCACCGTCACCGGCCTGACCGGAACCGCCGCGCTCACCACCGCCAGCTTCGCCGGCTCCCCCACGCTCAACGCCAACACCACCTACTGGCTCGCCGCCGACGCCGAGGGCGACACCGACGCCGCCTGGCATGACAACAACCTCGGCGGCGTCTTCGGCTTCGCCACACGCGCCGACAACGTCGCCTCCGGCCAATGGCAGACCACCACCTTGCCCACCCCCGCCTTCCGCATCAACGCCACCCCCGTCCCCGAGCCGGCCAGCCTCGCCCTGCTCAGCCTCGGCGGCCTGGCGCTCGGCCTGCGCCGCCCGCATCACCAGGCCGCCCGCACGCTCGGGTGAAGTCTGGTCGTGGCATCCGCCATGATGCCCGGCGTGAAGCCGATCACCGGGAGATGCACGCATGATCGACCGCCTCACCGACGAACAGTGGCAGCAGTACGAAATGGTGGGCTACCTCAAGCTCGGCCAGGTCGTCGGCGACAACCAGCTCAAAGCCCTCCAGTAGCGCATCGACGACATCATGCTCGGCAAGGCCGACGTCGACTACGATCGCATGCTCATGCAGCTCGACAGCACCACGGGCGCCTACGACGACGTCGGCCAGCAGAGCAAGGGACACAAAGGGGCCACCCTCAACTATCGCAAAATCCAGCAGCTCGAGTTCGACCCGCTCTTCCTCCGGTACATGCAGCAGCCGATCTTCGAAGACATCTGCCGACGCACCTATGGCGACGGCCCCGTGGCCTGCTACCGCGCCATGTTCATGAACAAGCCCGCCGGCCAAGGCACGGAACTGCCCTGGCACCAGGACCGCTGGAGCCATCTGGACCGCGATCCGCAGATCACGCTCTGGCTCGCCCTCGACCCGGCCACGGCGGACAACGGCGGCGTCCGCATCATCCCCGGCAATCACCATGTCCTGTTCAACCCCGAACATCCCGCCGGCTTTCTCCGCGACGAACAGACCCGCATGCTCGACGAACGCAACGCCCAGTGGCTGCTGCTCGAACCCGGCGAATGTGTGCTGCTGCACAACTGGCTGCTGCACGCCTCGGGCGTGAACCGGTCAACCATCTCGCGCCGCGCCTTCAGTGTCTGCTACATGGACGCGCACACCCGCACCCGCAACGGCGAGGCGACCGACTTCCCCGTCATCTTCGGCCACCACGCACTGGACCCGGCCACCCTGGCCACCGCCAGCGCAGGCTGAAACGCATGCCCCATACAGTGGTCGGCAAACCGTCGCGCACGGCTTGCTCTGCCCTACTTGCTGACGGCTTTTCCTCTCCAGCCGGGAAGAAAATTTTGCTGGTGTTTTTCTGCAGGCATCAGTACCCTGAATGCTTGCTCCGCGGGGCGATCCTTTCTCGACGGCATCAGACATAGGAGAAGACTCATGAAACAGCTCCTGGCTTGGGTGTGCGTCCTCCCGCTGGCTGGCTCGACTTATGCCGCACCAACGTGGAGCGTCGACCTGAACAACTCGTCACTCAACCTCAACGGCGACACCTACGCCGACAACGGCGCCCACGGGTTCCGCCCGGCGGGCCCGTGGGACGAAGACTCGCTTGACGAGGACACGTTCCAGGCCAACTTCGTGGTCGGGCCTGACACGTTCGACCTCGGCGCGTCGGTCAACCCCATTTCCCGCGACCGCGACCTGTCGGTGCCCTATGACACCAGCGCCTCGGCCGTCAGCATCGTCACCATCCACGGCGTGGGCAGCAACACGCTTGAAATTGCCTGGCGCGCCAACACGTTCAACGACCAGTTCGACGGCGACGGCTTTCTGTCCACCAGTGAGGCCCATGTGCTCGCCTCGATCCTCGCGCGCATCGACGGCGTCAGCCCCGGGACGCCGGTCTCCATCAGCTACGAGTGGGAATACTTCGCCACGGCCGTGCCCGACCACGAGGGTGTCGGCGAAGATCCGGAACAGGCCCGCGGTTCGCTGTCGCTGATCGACAACGCCGGCGGCGGACCGGGCAACCTGTTCGACATCATGGTCGGCGAGCCGGGGCCGGCGCCCCTGACCGACTTCGACGACGACATCGACAGTCATAACCTCGTCACCGGCGTACCCGACAGCTTCCTGACCATCGACCTCGCCGCCAGTTCGATCACCGCCATGGAGAGCCCGGGCGACGGCCTGTTCGACGAGGACCTCGCCGGCAGCGAATTCATCGGAACCCTCACACTCGTCATCGTGCCAGAGCCCGCGGTCGGCACGCTTCTGATCGGGGGACTGGGCCTGCTCGCAAAACGTCGACGTTAGGGCGTCCTAGGGCGTCACCCAAAAACGGTATCCGACACCGTCCCTTCCCCCGACACCGACCCTTCCCCGACACCATTGATGACTGGGTGCTCCGGCCCCGGTTCTCCATGACAGCCTCTGCCAGTATCCGGCTCATCATGCCGCTGTCACAACGTCACTTGCACGCGTTAGAGTTTTAGAACAGGGCGGACGAAGACACTGCCACCTCACACTCTCTCCGATCCTGCGGCTTCCTCATAGTCTCAGGGAGAATCTTACCTGAGATTACACACCGGACGGTTATTCATCGAAGATCGACTCCTCCAGTGCATCCCAGACAGCGTCCTGGTCTTGCGCCTCCACTTCCCGTTCGACTGCGGCCCGGACCGTGCTGCGAATGGGATACTTTTCATTCAGCAAGCGTAGCACCGTCTCGCATGCGATCCGCTCGAAACTCGCTTCCGTATTGGCGTATCGCCGCACGACCGGCCCCACGCTGGGCAGACCGATTTTGACCAGAGCGCGAACAGGCGGGAGCCCTGTGGCCAACGTCTCGGGTTCAGCTAGGGACAGGTAATCAAAATACAACTCTTGGGCTTCTGGGTGTCTCTCGTATGGAAACGCAATGAACCGGACCAGGACTTCCACAGCTTCCTCCGCTCGCATCTCTCCCAGCACCTGCATCGCAGCGTGTGCCCCGTTGCCTCCCTCGTGAAACCTTGGTGTTTCAATGATTCTGATCAGCTCCGCGATCCGTTGCGACCGCGCTTCCTCGGCCTGCTCTGCGACCTGCATTGCAGCAGCTGCGGGGCTCCCGCCTTGCTGGCTCGCGGCCCGGACAATGCTTCGGGCCACCTCGTCTTGCCATTCAGCCGGCGGTGCTTCGCCTTGTGCAGAGATGATTGTCACACTGACCAGACTCACGATGATCGCAATGGCCAGGATTCGCATAACCAGTGTTCCTTTACTTTTACTGCAGATCCCATGATTCATTCGTCGGGCATTAAAAGGGGCCGGGGTGCTCCGTAGAAAACCTGCATTTCCCCTTGATCCGCGCTTCGGCCGGCCGTTAG
>JBBDPC010000159.1:0-51595 GCA_040876735.1 Phycisphaeraceae bacterium
GTCCGTTCTCACCGCCACGCCACACCGGGAACCGACCAATCCCAGAGCCAGACATCCGCCGAAGGACAGGCCCAAGCCAGGCCCATCCTCCACCCTTGCCCGCCGCGCCGCCGTCGTGCGCGCCGCATCAGCGCCCCCGTCTCCGCCACGCTCGCAACGCCCGCTCCGCCCGGCCGTAGCCGGCTTTCACAAAAATGACTCGATGCCGCCCCCCGCCTGTCATCCGCGCGCGCACCGCGAGGGTGATGCGGGGCAGGGCTTGCCCTGTCTGCTATGGTTTGTCATTCAATTGATCTTTCTGAGTCACCGAAAGTTGATGTCCGCACTCTGGACAGAATTCGCTGTGATTCCCCCGCAAGTCATAGCCGCATCGCCGGCAGGCCATCGGCGGCTTCGGCGGATCGATCAGCCGCCGCCCAGCTTCCGGCGCCATGCCGAGCATCAGGATCACGGAGGCGCCGAGCAACAGATTGTCCATCATGCGGTGTTGACGCCAGTCCACATCGTGGGGGCGGCTCGGGGCACGTCGATGCTGAAACCATGTGAACGGGTAGCCGAAGCGGTGGGTGATTCGCGAGTGTGTGCTCGGCTCGAAGGTGCGCATGTACCACTGGGAGATGGTCTTGGGGTGAGTCCTTCCACCAGGCAGCTCCGCCGAGGGCAGGCCGTTGAGCACGAGAAAGCCCACGCTGCCGAGCGCCATCAGGGCCCATGACGTTCTGGTGAATCGGCAAAGTCCGACAAGGCGTCGGGCGAGCCCGGACAGATAAAGGAAGCCAAGCGCCGAGCCGGCGATCAGCAGCCAGTAGGGCAGCACGATCGCCATGTACGGGGACTCGACATAGTCCGAGCCTTGGAACCCTTGCGGCAACCAGGCGAAGGTGAAGCCCAGCCCGCTGACGATGACGCCATGGCCGTAGCCACCGCGACCGAAGTTGCCAGCGGGCTCGAACCCGGTGGATCGCTGGCCGAAGGACGGGCGCTGGTGCAGCAGGTGTAGCCCGTCGTCCTGCACAACCACCTGCGAAAGTGATGCCGGCAACCGCAGCGCAATGCCGACCCTGGCGTGCGACGCCGGCTCGTGGAGCCCCGCTGTCCAGAGGAATGCAGCCATCGTGGCGAGCAGCACCGCCAGACAGACAACCAACAGGGCTCGGGAGATAGCATGCTTCATCAGGATAACAGGCCCCTCGGAAAACTTGCACCGCGTCATGCCTGCCCGGAAACGACAGGTTCCCCTGGTCGTCAGACGCGCCGGAAGCTCATCGGTTCCCGATTCTCCATAAACACATGGTTGGTGCGGCTCGCAAGCTGTCGAGGGGCTACCGTGTCGAACGCTTCTTCTTGCCGCGCCTTGCCTTCGACCCCGGCGCGCCGGGCTTTTCTTCGGGCTTGTTGTCGCCGCGCTTGACCTTGACCTTGCCGATGTCGGGGGCGTCCTTCACCTGCTGGAGCTTGTCGCGCAGGGCGGCGGCCTTTTCAAATTCGAGATGTTGCGCGGCCTGGAGCATGTCGGCCTCCAGCTCGGCGATGACCACTTCGCGGTCGTACTCTTTCTCCGACTCGGCGCCGATCGCTTCGCGGGCGGTCTTGCGGGCGCGGAGTTCGAGTTCGATGCCCATGCGGATCGCCTTCTTGATCGTCTGCGGCGTGATGCCATGCTCGACGTTGTAGGCGAGTTGCTTGTCGCGGCGGCGGTTGGTTTCGTCGATGGCCATCTGCATGCCGGGCGTGACCTCGTCGGCATAGAGCACAACGAAGGCGTCGACGTTGCGGGCGGCGCGGCCGATCTGCTGGATGAGGCTGGTCGGGCTGCGCAGGAAGCCGGACTTGTCGGCGTCAAGAATGGCGACGGCGGAAACCTCCGGCAAATCGAGCCCTTCGCGCAGCAGGTTGACGCCGACGAGCACGTCATACTCGCCCTCGCGCAACTCGCGCAAGATCTGCACGCGGTCGAGCGTCTCCACATCGCTGTGCAGGTAGCGACACTTGATCTCGGCTTCGTCGAGGTAGCGCGTCAGGTCCTCGGCCATGCGTTTGGTCAAGGTGGTGACGAGCACGCGCTGGCCGGCGGCGGTGCGGGCCTTGGCGAGTTCGATCAGGTCGGGCACCTGCGTGGCGGCGGGTCGGACTTCGATGACCGGGTCGACGAGGCCGGTGGGGCGGATGATCTGTTCGACGACTTCGCCTTCGGACTTTTCCAATTCGTACGGCGCGGGCGTGGCGGAGACGAAGATGGTCTGCGGCCAGAGCTTTTCGATTTCCTCGAAGGTGAGCGGCCGGTTGTCCATAGCCGAGGGCAGTCGGAAGCCATGGTCGACGAGCACCTGCTTGCGTTGCTTGTCGCCGTGGTACATCGCGTGAAGCTGCGGGATGGTGACGTGGGATTCGTCGATGAGCAGGAGCCAGTCGGAAGGGGCCCAGGGGCCGAGGGGCCCAAGGGCCGAGTGTTCGGAGTGGTCCGCTGCTTTATTCTCTTGGCCCCTCGGCCCCTCGGCCCCTTGGCCCCTATCCGCACCGGACATGAAGTAGTCCAGCAGCGTGTAGGGGCGTGAGCCGGGCGGCCGGCCATCCAGATGCCGCGAGTAGTTTTCGATGCCGGAGCAGTAGCCAACTTCCTGGATCATCTCCAGGTCATACTTCGTGCGTGCCTGGAGGCGTTGGGCTTCGAGCAGTTTGCCCTGGCTGCGCAGTTTGCCGGTCTGGTATTCGAGTTCCTGGCTGATCGAGTCGACGGCCTGTTCGAGCTGGTTTTCCGGCATGACATAATGCACGGCCGGGTAGATGAAGATCGCCTTTTCCTCGGCCAGCAGTTCGCCGCTGGTGGGGTGGATGGCGGCGAGGGACTCGACTTCGTCGCCGAACAGTTCGACGCGGTAGGCGAACTCTTCGGCGGCGGGGAAGATTTCGACCACGTCGCCACGCACGCGAAACTTGCCGCGTGCCAGGTCGAACTCGCTGCGGTCGTATTGCAGATCGCTGAGCGCCCGCAGCATGTCCCGCCGGTCGATCGTCTGGCCGACGCGCAGGGAGACGACGCGCTTCTTGTACTCGTCGGGCGACCCGAGGCCGAAGATGCACGACACCGACGCAACCACCAGCACGTCGTTGCGCGAGACGAGGCTGCTGGTGGCGGCGAGGCGGAGGCGGTCGAGGTCGTCGTTGCGCGACGCGTCTTTTTCGATGTAGATGTCGCGCTGGGGGATGTAGGCTTCGGGCTGGTAGTAGTCGTAGTAGCTGACGAAGTAGCTCACCGCGTTGTGCGGGAACAGCTCCTTGAACTCTTCGTAGAGCTGGGCGGCGAGGGTTTTGTTGTGGCTGATGACGAGCGTGGGCTTGTTGACGCGTTCGATGACGTTGGCCATGGTGAACGTCTTGCCCGTGCCGGTGGCGCCGAGGAGGGTCTGGTAGGGGCGTCCTGCTTCGAGGCCTTGGGCGAGCGCGTCGATGGCGGCCGGCTGATCGCCGGTGGGCTGGTATTCGCTGACGAGTCGGAAGCGGTCGGGGTGGGGCATAGCAGGTGATTTTAGCAGGGCGGTGAGGGGGGAGTGCGTTTCGAGTTTCGAGACCGGAGAAAAACGCACGCCTCTGAACGAGTCTGCGAGCGAAGAGCGGGATGGGGGGGGAGATTTCTAATTGCTGATTTATGATTTCTGATTTGAGCAGACAGCAATTAGCAATTAGCAATCAGCAATTAGCACCCCTGATCAGGGGCTTCGCGGACTCAGCCCTCGGCTTATCACGTTCTTTCCAATCCCCAGGCCCCGCCGCAATAGATGATGCTGAGCCGCGTTAGAATGACCATGCCCGTGAGTGCCTATCATTGCTGCTGCTGCTGAAAGGAGCCGGCTTGCTCGACCTGGACACTACGCATCCGTACTACCTCGGCGGCGAGCCGCAGGTGCCCAATCGCGGCATGGCGGTGCTGGACAAGTACCGCGGCATGCCGGTGACGTACGTGGCCCGGGCGGACGCGAACGCGGTGCGGCAGGCGATCTGTCGCGCGGCCGCGGCGGCGCAGGAGATGCAGGCGCTGAAGGTCTACCAGCGGCAGGCGATCCTGCGGCAGGTCGCCCGGCTGATCGAGAAGCGGCGCGACGAACTGGCGGAGTTGATCTGCGTGGAGGCGGGCAAGCCGGTGGTGGTGTCGCGGGCGGAAGTGCAGCGGGCGATCGACACGTTCGACATGTCGGCCGAGGCGTGCGGGCAGGTCGGCGGCGAGGTGCTGCCGCTGGACCTCACCGAGCGGGCGGCGCAGCACATGGGCATGACGCGGCGCGTGCCGGTGGGGCCTTGCGCGTTGATCACGCCGTTCAACTTTCCACTGAACCTGGTGGCGCATAAGGTGGCGCCGGCGATCGCGGCGGGCTGTCCGTTCGTGCTCAAGCCGTCGCCGCAGACGCCGCTCTCGGCGATCGCATTGGGGCAGATGCTCAAGCAGACCGACCTGCCGCCGGGCTCGTGGTCGATCGTGACCTGCTCGAACGAAGACGCCGCGCCGCTGATCGAAGACGACCGCATCCGCCTGCTCTCGTTCACCGGCTCGGACACGGTGGGCTGGGCGCTCAAGGCGAAGTCGGGCAAGAAGAAGGTGCTGCTGGAACTGGGCGGCAACGCGGCGGTGATCGTCGACCGCGACTGGGACGTGGCCGACGCCCTGGACCGCATCGTCTTCGGCACG
The DNA here is from genome assembly GCA_040876735.1 of Phycisphaeraceae bacterium. Taxonomy (GTDB): domain Bacteria; phylum Planctomycetota; class Phycisphaerae; order Phycisphaerales; family Phycisphaeraceae; genus Natronomicrosphaera. The sequence goes on from JBBDPC010000159.1 coordinate 4,682, forward strand.
TTTTACCAGTCGGGCCAGAGTTGCATCAGTGTGCAGCGCATTCTCGTGCATGACGACCTGTACGACCACTTCCGCCACCGGTTGATCGAGTCGGCCCGCCGGCTGAAAACGGGTGACCCGCGCGACGAGCAGACGACCATCGGCCCGATGATCTCCGAGCACGCCGCCGAGCGGCTGGTGGCGCAGGTGCAGGCGGCGGTGGAGCAGGGCGGCCGACTGCTGTGCGGGGGCAAGCGGCAGGGGGCGATGGTCGAGCCGACGGTGCTCGAAGACGTGCCGGAGGGATGCGAGGTCGTGCGCGAGGAAGCGTTCGGCCCGGTGGCGGTGCTGTCGCGGTTTCACGTGTTCAAGCATGCGCTGGACCAGGTCAACCGCAGCCGGTTCGGCCTTCAGGCGGGCGTGTTCACCCGCGACCTCGGCCACGCCTACCAGGCCTGGGACGAACTGGAGGTGGGCACGGTGCTCATCGGCGACGTTCCCTCCTGGCGGGTCGACCACATGCCCTACGGCGGCGTGAAAGACTCCGGCCTCGGGCGAGAGGGCCCGCGCTACGCCATCGAAGCGATGACCGAGTTGCGGTTGATGGTCGTGCGGCGGTGAGGCCGTCAGCGTGTGCACGCTCTACCGTTTCGGGCCGTGGCCGTTGACGCGGTAGCTCCAGCGGGCGGCGTGGCCGACGACGCGGGCGGGCAGGAACGCGGCCTGGCGGACGTTGGAGTAGAGGCTGGCGGTCATGTAGCGGATGGCGTCGCGCGTGCCGGTGGCGGCAGGTTCTTCCAGGCCCACGGCCCAGACCAGCGACAACCCGCGCAGCACGGTCGAGATCAGAAACAGCAGGCCGTGGTAGGTGAAGATGACCGTCAGCCCGCCGATGACGAACGTCTCGCGCACGTCGCCGAAGCCTTTGGCGACCGCGGCCGCGAACAGGCCGGAGACGACGCCGCCGATGGCGATGGCCACCGAGTTGAGCGCGACGCAGGCGCTGCCGGCCACCCGCCGATCTTCATGCGTCTTCTCGTCCCGCCGCGTGCCCGCCATGTCGAGGATGAAGTTGAAGTTCGCGATCTCCATGCCCGGCCAGGCGAACGCCGTCAGCAGAATCAACCCGTAGCCCGGCCAGAACTGTTCGGGCGTGATCAGCAGCCAGCCGACCGCGCCGAACGTCGTCACGACCCCGGTGACCAGCAGCACCGGCTTCTTGCCCAACCGGTCGACCAGCCGACCCCAGAGCGGGTAGCAGCCCATGCGCACGATCAACGGCACACCCAGCAGCAGGAAGTTCGCCTGCCAGTTCGACCAGCCCACCACGTCGAAGACGTACAGCCAGGTGTACTGGCCGACGAAGCCGATGGCGAGCATGAACACGAAGTTGAACGCAAGGTAGCGGCGGAAGTTCTTCTCCCGCATCGGCGACCAGAGCATCCGCAGCACGCCCTGCGTGTCTGGCACGTGCTCGTGGGCTTGGGCGTCGCCCACCCAGCGGAAACAGAGGATGTCGAGCATGCCCATCAGCCCGCCCACCGCCAGCACGCCGGCGGTCACCTTCAGCATCAGGCCCTCGCCGCCGTCGAAGGCTTGCGCTGCGCTCGCCTGATCGAGCAGGAAGCCCACGGCCAGCGTCACCAGCAACCCGATCGGCTGGCCGATGAGGTTGCGGACGGCGAAGTAGCGGCCGCGGATCTTGCGCGGGATCAGGTCCGACATCCAGTTCATCCACGCCGGCGTCCCGGCATGGGCGGCGGCCCAGGAAATGAGCAGCGTCACCAGCATCGTCGGCCACCACCACGCCTCGGCGCCGGGCAGCCACCAGGGGATCAGCGCCGCCACCGTCCACATCAACCGGCCGATTACGCCCGAGATGATGAACACCGGCTTGCGTCGGCCGTACCGCTCGAGCGCCCAACTGGCGGGCACTTGCAACAGCGTGCCGACGAACGGCAGCGCCGCCAGCAGGCCGAACGCGTAGTCGGGCATGCCCAGTTCCTGCCCGAACCGGGTCATCGCCGCGCCGGAGATCGTCCACAACCAGTAGCTGCCGAACACCCACGCCAGCGTCGCCATCGCAAGCTGTTCGCGCAACGAGGCCGGCACCCGTGCCTGCCCGGTGAAGAGTGTGGCGTGACGGATCGTGCTGCGCACTCGGCTCGGTCGGCGGGGGGTCACGGTGAAAGCTCGGCAGGGGGGAAACGAACATTAGCCGTGCAGCGCAGCGGAGCGCGCTCCGCTGCGCTGCACGGCTAAATGTTCAAACGTTATCGTCAATTCGCCACCAGGTTCACCAGTCGACCTTTGATGACGATCACTTTTCTCAACGTTTTCCCTTCGATCGCCGCGGCAATCTTCGGGTCCGCCTTGGCGGCCGCCTCCACCGCCGCCTCGTCCGCGTCGGCGGGCACGGAAATCTTGCCACGCATCTTGCCGTTGACCTGCACCGGCATCTCCACCGTCGCCAGCGTCAGCAGCGATTCGTCATACCCCGGCCAGTCGACCGTGGCGATCGAGCCTTCATGCCCCAGCCGCTGCCACAGCTCTTCCGCCATGTGCGGCGCCATCGGGGCCAGCATCCGCACGACCGGCTCGGCCACCTCGCGCGGCGTCCTCTCCAACGCCACCAGCTCGTTATTCAACTCGATCAGCGCCGCGATCGCCACGTTGAACGACAGCGACTCCATCGCATCGCTCACCCGCTTGATCGTCTTGTGCAGCAGGTGGCGCAGATCGTCGCCAGCCGGCTCATCGGTCACGAGCAACTCGCCCGATTCCTCGTCGACCAGGTTCCGCCAGAGGCGCTGGAGGAAGCGCGAGACGCCGACGATGTCCCGGCTGGACCAGACCTTGGACTGATCCAGCGGGCCGAGGTACATCAGGTAGAGGCGCAGGGCGTCGGCGCCGTGGGTGGTGATGACGTCGTCGGGGGCGATGGCGTTCTTGAGGCTTTTGCCCATCTTGCCGTACATCTGCTTGACGGGCTTGCCCTGGTGGAAGAACCGTCGGCCGTGCTCGTCCTGCACGTCGCGGGCCGGGTTGCCGTCCTGGTCGACCACTTCGTCGGCGGGCACGCGCATGCCGCGCTCGTCTTCGTAGTAGTAGGCCTGGATGTAGCCCTGGTTGTACAGCCGGCCGAACGGCTCGGGGGTCGAGACGTGGCCAAGGTCGTAGAGCACCTTGTGCCAGAAGCGGGCGTAGAGCAGGTGGAGCACCGCGTGCTCGACCCCGCCGACGTAGAGGTCGACGCCGCCGGCGTGCGTGCCGCCGCTGCGCTTGGGGCTTTGCATCCAGTACTGCTCGACCGCTTCATCCACGAACCGCTCGTCGTTGCGCGGGTCGAGGAAGCGCAGGTAGTACCAGCACGAGCCAGCCCACTGCGGCATCGTGTTCAGCTCGCGCTGGCAGCGCTCGCCGTCGACCTCGACAACCTTCCACGCCTCCGGCGCCCGGCCCAGCGGCGGCTGCGGCGGCGCGTTCGGATCGTCACTGGCGGTGGGGCGGAAGTCTTCCATCTCCGGCAGTTCCACCGGCAGGTCCGCTTCGTCCACCGCTTTCACGCCGCCTTCGGGGCAGTGCACGATCGGGAACGGCTCGCCCCAGTAGCGCTGCCGGCTGAACAGCCAGTCGCGCAGCTTGTACTGCACCTTGCCCCGGCCGATGGACTTGGTTTCCAGCCAGTCGATGATGGCGGCCTTGGCTTCGGCGGTGGGCAGGCCGTTGAGGGTGATGGCGTCGTTGACGGAGTGGATCGCCTCGCCGTGGCCGGGGAAGGCTTCGGGGAAGGCGGCGGGGGCTTCGAGGTATTGCTGCCGCAGGGCTTCGCATTGCTCGGCATCGCAGGGCTTGCTGCCGCCGGGCGTCTCGGGCATCTGTTTGGCCTGCTCGCGCAGCCAGTGGTCGTCGGGCATGACGACCGGGCGGATGGGCAGGCGGAACTGTTTGGCAAAGTCGAAGTCGCGCTGGTCGTGGGCGGGGACGGCCATGATCGCGCCCGTGCCGTAGCCGGTCATGACGTAGTCGGCGATCCAGATGGGGATGCGTTCGTCGTTGACCGGGTTGAGGGCATAGGCGCCGGTGAAGACGCCGGTCTTTTCTTTCGTTTCGGCCTGGCGGTCGATGTCGGCCTTGGCCTCGGCCTGCTTGCGATACGCGTTGACGTCGTGGTACTGCTCGGCGGTGGTGATCGCTTCGACCAGCGGATGCTCGGGGGCGAGCACCATGTACGTCGCGCCGAAGAGCGTGTCGGGCCGGGTGGTGAAGACGGTGATGACGTCTTCGTCGTTCTGTGCGTGCTCGTCGGCGATGGGAAAATCCACCTCCGCGCCTTCGCTTTTGCCGATCCAGTTGCGCTGCATCAGCTTGATCGGGTCGGGCCAGTCGACCTGGTCGAGGTCGTCGATCAGTCGCTCGGCATAATCGGTGATGCGGAGCATCCACTGCTTGAGCGGGCGCTTGTAGACCGGGTGGTTGCCGCGCTCCGATCGGCCGTCGTTGGTGACTTCCTCGTTGGCGAGCACCGTGCCCAGGGCAGGGCACCAGTTGACGGGCACCTCGTCGATGTAGGCCAGGCGGTACTCGTCGAGCAGGGCGCGTTGCTGGTCGGGGGCGAGGTCGTACCAGCGGCGCGTGCCGGGCTGTTCGCCGGCGATGGGTTCGAGGCCGGTGAGCGCGCCTTCGAAGACCAGCTCGCCGTCGGGCCCGACTTCGACCTCGCCGGCTTCGAGCAGTTGTTCGAGCTCGGCGATGGGGCGGGCGCGGTCCTGCGTGGGGTCGAACCAACTGTGGTAGAGCTGGAGGAAGATCCACTGCGTCCACTTGTAGTAGTTCGGGTCGGTGGTGGCGACGGTGCGGGACCAGTCGTAGCCGAGGCCGAGCTTTTTGAGCTGGCGGACCATGTTGTCGATGTTGGCTTGGGTGGTGACGCGGGGGTGGACGCCGTGCTCGACGGCGAACTGCTCGGCGGGGAGGCCGAAGGCGTCGAAGCCCATGGGGTGGAGCACGTTGAACCCGCGCATGCGTTTGTAGCGGGCGTAGATGTCGGTGGCGATGTACCCCAGCGGATGGCCGACGTGCAGGCCGACGCCGGAGGGATAGGGGAACATGTCCAGGACGTAGAACTTCGGCTTGTCCGGATCAAAACCCGCTTCCGGGGGGTCGCCGGGGTTGGGCGTGCGGAAGGTCTGCTGCTGGTCCCACCACGCCTGCCAGCGCGGCTCGATGTCGTGTGGCTGATATTTCATAGCGGCATCAGGATAGACCGGCGGGGCGCGGGGGACAAAGCGGCTTGCCCTCGCCCGGCATGCATCACCCACATTCGGCTACCAGTTCGCGTGCTTCGCCGCCCGGCTCACCCGCCACACCAGCGTCAGGTAGATCACCAGCAGCAGCCCGTTGAGCGCGAGAAAACCGAGCCACGCCAGCCAGAACGGGTCGAGGATGCCCCACGACGCGCCGAATATCGGGTCGTAGCCATACACCTCGAAGGCAATGTAGATCACACAGGCCACCGCGATGACGTACAGCCAGACCGTCGCCACCCAGAACAGGGCGTACCCGTTGAGATAGCACGCCGCCTGCAACGCCGCGGGCAGCAGGTTCCGCCCGTGCACCCAGCTCGCAATCCCGCCGATCAACCCCGCCCCGCCCAGGTAAACCGCCACCATCAGGCTCAGCGTCCACATTCCGATCGCCAGCGCCATCACCAGCAACCCCCACATGACTTCCAGCGGCGACTCACTTCCCAGCTCGCGGAACACCAGCCACACCAGCAGTACGATTGCCACCAACCCCGGCAGCGGGCTCGCCACCATCGCCGGCAGATGCAGCGCGAAAAACCAGCGATGGCCGCTGCCCGGCGCCAGCAGGTGCAGTGACCGGCCGAGCTGGGTGGGCATGAAAATCGCCTTCACCGCGCACAGCCACCAGCCCCGCAGATACCCGCCGATACTCGCCGCCCGCGCCCACGCCGCCCCCGGCCGGGCCGACGCCTCCACCGACCGGCTCATCGGCACGCCGCACTCCGGACACGTCTGCTCGCCCTCCAGCCCCATCAACGCATACCCGCACCCCTCGCACGTCGCCGGCCACCGGCAACGCGCCCGCTCACGCCCCGGGTACAACGCCCAGCCCGTCGCCGTCAGCGTCCACGCCATCATCCCCAGCCACAGCGCCATGTAGAGCAGCGTCTCCATCTCCCACGGTGCGTAGTAATAGCTCGGCCACCAGGCATCGATGAACGCCTCGACCACGTGCGTCCCCAGCCCGAACACCACCATCAGCGTCACCGCGAACGGCGTCAGCCGCCACAGCCGTTGCATCGCCCGCGCCCAACTCGCGCCCACCCGCTCGTCACCCCGGGCCGTCCAGCTCATCAGCCCCGTCGCCGCGATTGCCGTGCCGACATGGATCGCCAGCAGTCCCATGCCCAGCGACACCACCGCCAGCACCAGGTTGGTCGTGTCCGCCAGCATGGCCTCCAGTATCCCGTCAACGCTGACGCTGACGCCGAAGAGGAAGCCGCTCGGCGAGTGGTGGCTCACCGTCCCCGTCGCCCACGGCATCACCACCATCATCACCGCCCCCAGCAGCAGCCCCACCAAGTGCGCCGCCCAGCTCAGCAGCCAGCCCGCGTGGTCGCTGCCATGCACCGCCCGCACCGGCCGAACGAGCATCAACGGCAGCCACACCACCAGCGGCAACCGCTTCACCTTCACCCGCCCGGCCGCCGGCGGCACGGCGGGCGCCGTGTCGGCTTGCTCATCACGAGGCTCGGTTGGCGATTCGACGTTCGGCTCCACAGTCGACATGACGACCCCCAGCGATCGAGGAACGGAATCAGTTCATCCCAGCATAGCACGCCTTCGGAGTCGGGATTCGGGGAAAAAAAGTCCGCCTCTGAGGCGCGCCGCGACGAAGGGCGGGATGAGTGAAGCCCAAATGACAAATGATGGAACCGGCTTTCCGTTGCTTTCATTTGCCATTTGAATTTTGTCATTTGTCATTCCCCTGATCCCGCTCTTCGTCGCTGCGCTCCTCAGAGGCGGGCGTTTTTCCGATCCCCAATCTCCAATCCCCAACCCCCTCACCGCACCTCCACAACCAACTCCACCTCCACCGATGCGCCCATCGGCAGGGCGGTGACGCCCACCGCGGCGCGGGCGTGGCGGCCGGCGTCGCCGAACAGGTCGCCCAGCAGTTCGCTGGCGCCGTTGGCGACCTTGTGTTGCAGGTGAAAGTCCGGGTCGCTGGCGACGAAGACGGCGATCCGGGCGATCCGCACCACGCCCGACCAGTCGCCTTCCAGAACCTGGTCGACCGCCGCCAGCCCGTTGAGCACGCACTGCCGGGCGGCCTCGCTCGCCTGCTCCAGATCCACGGCGGATGGCACAAGCCCGCTGGCGATCAGCTTGCCCTTACGCAACGGCAGTTGCCCGGACACAAAAATGTGCGAGCCGCTGCGAAGCGCCGGCACATACTGCGCCACGGCGGCAGGCGCTTCGGGCAGTGTCAGATTCAACTCGGCCAGACGGTCAGGAAGATTGATGCTCATGGCGAAATTGTAGCGTGATCGTGGCCAGCCCATCTCCTTCTCCCCCGGCTCAACGCATCAGCGAACCGGCGAACCACCACCGCCAGGACGCCGGTGGCTGGTGCATCCGCTCCACCGCTTGACGCCGTGGGATTCAGGGGCGGCAACTGCTAGACTGATCAACATGTTCACCGGCATTGTCCAAAGCAAGGTTATCGTGCGACGGTTCGACCGCAACGACTTCGGCGGGCGGTTGGTCGTTGATCGGCAGGGGTGGACGCCGGCCGGCGGCTATGAGCCGGCGGCCGGCGACTCGATTGCGATCAATGGCGTCTGCCTCACCGTGGTCGAGGCGGCGGCGGAACACCTGGCGTTCGACGTCATCGCCGAAACGCTGCGATGCACCACGCTCGGCGAACTCGCCGCAGGCCACAGCGTCAACCTTGAGCCGGCCCTGTTGCCGAGCCAGCCGCTTGGCGGACATTTCATGCAGGGCCACGTCGACGGCGTCGGCACGGTCACGGCCCGCCGCCCGGGCGATGACGAATGGCGGCTCACCATCACGCCGCCCGCCGCGTTGATGGACTACGTCACCCCCAAGGGCTCGATCACAATCGACGGCGTCAGCCTCACCATCGCCTCGGTGACGGACACGACGTTTGATGTGGCGCTGATCCCGACGACGCTGGAGCTGACCACGCTGTCGCAGCGGGCGGTGGGCGACCGGGTGAATCTGGAAAGCGACATGCTCGCGCGCAGCGTGGTGCACGTGCTCAAGCGATGGCAGGGCGGTGATGGCGGGGGCCGTGAGAATCAGCCGGCGAAGGGCGAGCCGGTCACGTGGGCGCTGCTGCGCGAAGCCGGCTTCGTGACTGGGTGACGCTGTGGTCCGCCGCGGCGTCCGTGGTCGTCGCCGGTTCGTGAACGGCCATGCAGACGACGGTGAGGTCGTCGCGCTGGTTCAGCGAGCCGGCCTGCGTGTCCAGTCGATTTTCGAGCCGGTGCAGGGCGGCGTCGAGTGTGCCGTGGCGCATGTCTTCGAATTCGCGGGTGTACTGCATGTTGGCGACGCGGTGGCTGTCCGTCGCCTTGGCTTCTTCGCCGGGGAAGGCCATTTCAAATCCGTCGCTGTAGAGCAGCATGCGATCGCCCGGGTGCAGTTGCACGCTCGCCTGCTCGAACGGCTCATCCTCGAACACGCCCAGCAGCGGGCCGTCGGGGTCGATGGTTTCCGTGCCGCCGTCGGCGCGCAGCAGCAGGGGGTAGGGGTGGCCGCCGCGGGCCAGGGTGAGGGTTTGCGTTCGGCTGTCGATCACGCCGTAGCAGGCGGTGGTGAAGCGGACCTGGCCGCGGTTGTGCTGAAGCAGGTCGCGGTTGAGTTGGGCCATCGTTTCGCTCGGCTCGAGCAGGCGGTAGCCGGCGGGAAGGCTGGCGTCGATCACCTTGGTGTGCAGCGAACGTTTGATGAACATCGTCAGCAGCGCCGCCGGCACACCGTGGCCCACCGCGTCGGCGACGAAGAAGCCGAGGTGGTGCTCGTCGAGGCGCATCACGTCGTAGATGTCGCCGCTGACGTAGCTCGCCGGCCGCCAGAGCACGTGGAACTCCAGCCCGTCCATCGCCGGCAGATTCTCCGGCAGAAACTCGCGCTGCAACTGCGCCGCCAGCCGCAGTTCCTCGTCCAGCTTGTCCATCTCCCCCGTCAGCCCGCCTTGCTGCTGGCGCAGCAGGCGCACCTCGGCCTGAAGCTGACGCAGCACCGGCGACTGGCTCCAGAGCGAACGCAGCATCAGCCCCGCCACCGCCGGGTCGACACCGGGCGGGCAGACGATCACGCCCGTGTCGTACATCGCCCCCGTCGCTCGGGGCTCGCCGTTGCGCGTCAGCAGCACGGGCAGGTGTCGCTCCTGCGCTTCGCCCAGCAGTTCAAACAACTCGCGATCGGTCACCGCGCCCAGCACACACCAGACCACCGCCGCTTCGCCAAGCAGGGCGGGCGTTTCGAGCACCTGGGCAAGGTTGATCGTCTGGATCGAAGGACGCTCCGCTTCATCCCAGGCGACCAGCGCCGCCTGAACCTCGGCTGTCACCTCGTCCAACGGGGATTGCCTGTCGCTGATCACCAGAAGCGGATGTGCATTCATGGGTCGGCCCGGGTCGGTGCGCTTCGGCCGGCGGTCGAAACGCGGGGTCCGATGCGTCAATCAGATGACGTTGCCGCGCGAACATGCCCCCGTGACGCGGTCGCAACCACGGGCATACCCACCATGGTCACGTTGGCTTCATCGACTCATTCCGCCCGGGCCTTAAGCTCATCCGCCGGCAAGTCGATCCGCTGACCGCGACGCAGCCCCAGGTCCGCCACCATCCCGCCGCGCAGCTCGATGACGAACTGCGCCGGCTCGCCGCTGTGGTAGGGCGTCAACAGCCAGTCCGCCCGGCCGTAAGGCTCCACCTCCATCGCGTGCGTCCGCACGATTCGCCCAGCCCCGTCCAGATAAATCAGGTCGATCGGCACCAGGCAATCCCGCATCACGAACGACAACTGCCGCGGCTCGGGGAACACGAACAGCATGCCACCGTCTTCTGCAATCTCCGCCCGGTCCGATAGCCCGCGATGCCGCGACGCCGGGGTGAGCGCCAGCTCCAGTTCGAACGTCCGGCCGGCGATCTCCACCGTCTGCGTCGGCAGCCCCGTCTGCGGCTCCAGTTCGCTCGCCTCCGGCCCGTTCGCCTCCGACGACGAACAGCCGGGCATGATCGCCGTCAGCGACAGCGACATCATCAGCAGCAGCAGGGCGGTGCTGGTTTTCAACCACGTACACGTAGCCATGATTCATCCTCTCGTGTGAACGTCACCGCCTCGCGCGGCAACCGTGCCATGGTAAACCGATCGGCGAATTCCCGCGCCGTCATCATCCGCCGTTCGTCGCTCGCCCCCGACCACCACGCCAGCAGCCCGATCACCCGCTCGGCCGGAACGCCTTGCTCGCGGTAGGTCGTCAGCCGGGTATCGCCGTGCCGTTTGGCCAGTCGGCGACCGTCGGGCCCGAGCACCAGCGGCAAGTGCCACCAGTGGGGGGGCGGCGTCAGGTCGAGCATGCGGTACAGCCACAGTTGCCGGGCGGTGGAGCCGAGCAGGTCGTCGCCGCGCACCACGTCGGTCACGCCTTGCCGGGCGTCGTCGACCACCACCGCCAGTTGATACGCCGGCAAGCCCTGCTTCGTGGCCACCACGAAATCGCCCACCTGCCGCTGCACGTTCACCCGCTGCTCGCCCCGCACCTCGTCGCGAAACACCACCTCTTCATCCGGCACCCGCACCCGCCACGCCGTCCCATCCTCCGCCAAAGCCGAAGGCTGAGCGCAGCGAAGCCCCGGATCCCCCGGCCGACACGTCCCCGGATACCGCAACTCATGATCCTCCGCATGCGGCGCCGACTGCGCCTGCTCGATCTCCTTCCGCGAACATCGGCAGGCGTACAACAGTCCCTTCCGGCCAAGCGTCTCCAACGCCTCCCCATACACCGCCAAATCACCTGTCTGCCACACCGGCCCCGCATCCCAGTCCATCCCCAGCCACGCCAGCACGTCGATCGCCTGTTCGCTCGCCGCCGCCTTCACCCGCGGCCCGTCCAGGTCTTCAATCCGCAACACCACCCGCCACCCGTTCCGCCGCGCCAACGCCCAGTTGATGAGAAACGTCCGCGCGTTGCCCAAGTGCAGCGCACCGGTCGGCGAAGGCGCCAATCGCGTTGTCCGGGTTTCAACACCTGCCATCGCGCAGTATCGTACCCCCAACGCTCACCCGTGTGCCCAACGCCCGCCTCTGAGGAGCGCAGCGACGAAGAGCGGGATCACGCCCCCCCGGACCTCCCGGAACCTCCGGAAACCCCGCCATGCAACCCATCATCAAACACGACCCCATCCGCCTCGCCGTCCTCATCTCCGGCGGCGGCACGACCATGCAGAACCTCGCCGACCTCATCCACGCCGGCCAGCTCAACGCACGCATCACCGCCGTCATCAGCTCTAGCGACAAGGCCGCCGGCCTCCAGCGCGCCAGCGCCCTCAAGCTCCCGTCCTTCGTCGTCCCTCGCAAAGCCTACGACACCGCCGAAGCGTTCTCGGACGATCTGTTCCGCCTCATCCGCGACGCCCACGCCGACCTCGTCTGCCTCGCCGGCTTCCTCAGCCTCATCACCATCCCCGACGACTACACCCACAACGTCCTGAACATCCACCCGGCACTGCTGCCCGCGTTCGGCGGCGAAGGCATGTACGGCCGACACGTCCACCAGGCCGTCCTCGACACCGGCTGCAAAGTCACCGGCTGCACCGTCCACTTCGCCGACAACGAATACGACCGCGGCCCCATCCTCATTCAGCGCACCTGCCCGGTCGCCGAGGACGACACCCCCGAAACCCTCGCCGCCCGCGTCGCCGACCAGGAAAAGCTCGCCTATCCCGAAGCCATCCGCCTCATCGCCGACGGCCGTGTCACCATCGAAGGCCGCCGCACGCGCATTGCTCCCGTCAGCGCGGAGTGAGGCGCAGCGCAAGTCCGGGCACGCAATTTTCTATCGCGTCAGCGACTGGCGCGCGGTAAAATAAGATTCCCGTTTGCTGTTGCCTGCGCCGAAGCATCTCGGTTTTCCGGGGGGCGATCATGAACTGTTTCAAGTCGATCACAGCTCCGCTGTTTACCGCGATGCTGGCGGTTCTGATCATGAGTTGCACCGCAGTTGGCGAAAAGTCGGCCGACGCCGGGCGGAACCCGGTCGCGGGCCATGTGACGTTCACCCGTTGGAATGAGGACACGTTGGATCCGGGAGGCTTATACCGCGCCTTGGGTGCGGGGGACCTCATGATCTCGCAGGGCGACGGCCGGAATCTTCAGGCCGTGCTGGACCTGCCTGACAAAAGATTTCCGGGCTCATGGCTGGTGGACCCCGTGCTGTCGCCCGATGGCCAGCAAATCGCTTTCGCGGACATGTCGGCGGACGACGTGGAGCATGGCGGCCTCTGGCTCGTCAACATCGGCGGGAACAACCTTGAGCGAATATTTGCGGGAAACGTGGTGGGGCCGGCGTGGTCGCCGGATGGCAAGCAGCTTGCATACTCGGCCCCATCGGGTGACACTGCGCAAACCCGGCAAGCCCTTATCTACGTCATCGACGCGGACGGAGTGAATCGGAGGCGGGTCGGCAACGGGCTCTACCCGGACTGGTCGCCGGACGGCCGCCACCTGCTCGTCACCAGGCTTTCCGACGATGACGAGATGTGGAACACCTCGCTGGAGCGGTTGCCGGTGGATGGCGGGCCACCGGAACGGCTCGTCGATGCACCGGCCATGGCGGGCGTCTGGTCGCCGGATGGCAAGCAGATCGCCTACACGCGGCTTCAAGGGGCGCCGCCACACAGTGAGATCGTGATTGCCGAGGCGGACGGCGCCAACCCCCGAACACTGCTGAGCAGCGATGAAGATTTCTCCTACCTCCGACCGCGATGGCTCCCGGATGGACAACACCTGCTGATCAGCGCGATGCGCTCCACCGACGATGACCACCCCAAGTCAGTCCTGCTCATCGTCGACGTTGAATCCGGCGACTTTCACCCGCTGACCGATCAAGTGGAAGCGATGAACACAAGTCTGCTGGGCGTCCTGACCTTGATGCATTTCTACTGAACAAACGATCCGCATGACCGTGAAGGAGAATCGCAATGTCCTTGTTTCGCTGGCCCATTTTGCTGATCCTGGCGCTGACCGCAACGCATGCCGTGGCGGACACGGAAAACCGCTACCAGGAGATGCTGCAATCCGAAGCGCACGCCCAGACGGTGCGGTCGCTGGGATTCCTGATGCTTGCCTTGCCCCACGAGCGGGAGACGGTTTACCCGCAGTTCGAGCGGTATTTCTGGATCAATCAGGTCGATGTGGAGATCAGCGATTCGGTGCGTGAGCTTGAAGCATCGCGCCTCGCCGATCAGGTCGATGACGTCGAGGCGATCGTCGAGGAGCGGAACATCGATCGGCTGGAGTTGGCCGGCTTCACGCAGGTCGGCACCATCCGGAATCTCGATCTGTTCTATGCCGCCGACTCCGCCAGCGGGCCGGTGATGATCCGCGCTTCGATCGCCTTCATCGAAGACGGGCCTCCGCGCTTCCACAGCTTTCGCCTTTTCACGGGATGGGACGAAGTGCGCACCGCGACTGGGACCATCCAGCACAAGGCAGACCGGCAGACCGCCTCCGTGACCTACCGGCCGAACGACGTAGCCGAGGATGAGATAGCCGAACCGGACCAGGACGACGAGCAGGGCGAGGAATGATCCCCACACGCACCGCGAGCAGGAGCGCGACGCCTGACCCGCCGCCATTCTCCAGTCTCATCGCCGGAGCCGCGTCAGCCGCCGCACGCGATCGCATGGGCATCAATTCTCATCACTCCCCTCCCTACCCTGAAAGTCCGATAATATACCTTAAGGGCTTGCCAATAAAGAACTTACGACAATTTTGATTGTAGCGTCTGCAGCGGGCAGGCGCATAAAAAGAGCTCGGCGTTGCACCGCCGAGCTCAAGTGAACCGCATCACGGATTGGAAGGTCCATGCGGCTCGTGAGGCATCTTAGCATTGACGACCGATCCCGGCCAGCTTTTGGCGGGGATTTGTCTGTGCGCCTCCACGGTCCGCAACCCCCGGTGCGGGCCAGGCGGGCGGCTTAGCGGCCGTCCGTCTTATTCGGCAATTCCGCCGAGTGGAGGCCATGACATGGCAGAGCAGATGAAAACGGGCGGCAAGTCTTTTGTGATCGAGGGTTCGGTCGAACGCCTCGGCAAGCGCAACAACAACCAGAACACCGGCGAGGCGACGCAGGCGTTTACCGTCACCTACTGGGGTGGCAATGATTATGTGCGCGTCGACCAGAGCCAGGCCGGCTTGGTCAAGGTCGGGGCCTGGTTGAAGATGCTTGCCCCGGTCATTGAGATCACCGACCGCGAAACCAACAGCACTAACACGTTCGCCGGCACGGCCCGGATCGTGGAAGTGGATGGAAAGCCTGTGTCCTGAATGGTGACACCTGGCAGCTCGCCGGCGGCGAGTTCGTGTCACCAAAAAGAAAACCCCCGCCCTGGCGAAAGCTTGCCGGCTGACCAGGGCGGGGGCGTCCCTTAAAGGGAACAAGCGTTTGCATTGTACCACGCACAACTCGGGCCCGACCAGCGACCACCGCCGCTCTCCGGCGTGTTGGTCGGGTCCGCATTGTCCGTGCGGCGACCGGAGGCCGGCGGCGTCCCCCCCAACCGTAATTTTCCCCGCCGCCGCTCTCGTCAGAGGGCAGCGGAGGCGGGGAAACTGCGTCACCAGAGCCGAGCGCAGCCCGGCCTTCGAGGCGGTCGGAACCGGAATGACAGCGGCCGGCTCTGCGGCCGATGGCATGAGGATTCCACCGCCGAGCGGCCGGGCAAGTGGCCCCGGCTCTCCATCACATCCCGGAGCGGCGACTCCCCCCGGTCGCCCTTGCGTCATGGTGACGCCTGGTATGCCACCGCCCGCTGCCAGGCGTCACCATTTTTTCACGGAGGGCAAGGATGCCTGACGACGCGCTATCTGACGCGAACATTGCACGCATGACGCAGCCGGCGAACGTCCGCCGTGCTGCGTCGATCGTTGGCCAGAATCTCGCCGATCTGCCGGAGGTCCAGCCGGTGGACGTGCCACCGATCCCGACGCTCGGCGGCACGACGCCGGCCGACTTCGCGGCGTTCGGTGAAGAGGCTGCGGAGCGGTCGAAGGTGAAGGCGGAAGGGTATCGGCGGATGCGTCTGGCCGAGTGGCTGGAGGGCCACGAAGCGGACCCGATCGATAGCGCATCTATCTTGATACAAGAGGGTAAAGTTACCACCCCTTCTTATTTCAGTACTTATGATCAAATTTTGACTCGTTCCGGTCGTTACGGCGTTTGTCACACCCGCGCCGAGCAGATGGGCGGCTACCTCGCCGGCCTTTCGGATGACGTGTCGAAGGCCACCGGGATTGATCTGCCCTGGCTCGCCGTCAAGCTACGCGACTGCGGCCGGCTGCTGATTTTCCGAGGGTATCCCGACGCGAATAATGAGACGCGTTTGCACGCTGGCCACTTCTGCCAGTTGCACTTGCTCTGCCCGCTGTGTGCGTTGCGCCGAGCGGCCAAGGTGCTCCGGGCCTACTGCGGGAAGCTCTTGCAGGTCGTGCGTGACAACGGCGGATGGTGTTACCTGGTCACGTTCACCGTTCGCAACGGCTCGGATCTGGCCGAGCGGATAAACCATCTGCAAACCGCATTGCGGAAACTCCATCAGCGGCGGAATCGGTACATCGCCTGGCAGGACGGGAAGGGCGGCAAGCCTCGGCAGTTCACGCAAGGCGCGCACGCCGTAGGGGCCTTGTGGTCCTACGAAATCAAGCGTGGCACCACGTCGGGCCTGTGGCATCCGCACGCGCATGCGGTTTGGGTCTGCAAGGATCGGCCGGACGGTCAGGCCCTGGCGAACGAGTGGCGCGAGCTCACCGGCGACTCGCACGTCGTCGACGTGCGGCCGTTCCAGTCGGAGCTGGTCGACGACGCCGAGCTCGCGTTGACCGCGCTTGGCGGCGACCTCGCTGAAGTCGTCAAGTACGCCTTGAAGATGGCGGACCTGACGTTGTCCGACAACTTCGACGCCTACCGCCTGCTGCGGGGTAAGCGGCTGGTGGGCACGTTCGGCGCGCTGCGTGGCGTGGAGGTCGACCCGTCGAACCTCGACGCGCCGCTAGAGCCGGACGATCTGCCCTATCTCGAATTCGTCGCCCGCTGGGTGGACGATCGATCAGCGTACGACGTGCAGCGCGGTGATGGTGACACCTGGGCCGGACCAGGTGCGGCGATCGCGTCACCAATGGAAAGGGCGAGCGATGAATCAGGCATGGCGGATGTTCGTGACGGCCAGCCGCTGGGCAAGCTGGCTGCGGTGGACGGTTCGACTCATCAGCAGACGCTAAGGGGCACGGCATGACCTGGGCAAGCCCATTCGCTTTTATCGCGTACGGCTGGGGCTATGGCTTCGTGATGGCCATGACGCTGCATTTCGTGGCGGTCTATCTCGGCGGTCACAAGTGGTTTGCCGGTCGTCTCGGAGGATGAACGGGTGTCAATGCGGGCCGGGTGTTCCGGTTCGTGGTTCGATGGTCATCGTACACAAGGAAAAAACGATGAACCTGATCCAGAAGGGTAAGAGCGCGGCCCTGAACGCGCTCAACCGTGGTCGCCAGGCGGTGGCCTATGTCGCGGCCGTCGCTTTGATCGGTCTGCTGACCATGCAGGCCAAGGCCGAGCCGGCCATCGAGCTGCCCGATACCGGCGTCGACATCGAAGGCCTCATCGGGGCCGCGATCCTCGGCCTCGGTTCGATTGTCGTCGTGGCCGTCGGCGGCTACTTCGGCTTCCTGCTCGTCCGTCTCGGCCTGCGCTGGGCCCGGACGATGGCGGGCTGATGGGACGCCCGCCCCTGGGCGGAGCGGTGAAAGTCGGCCCGGGTGGGGAAACCCACCCCGGCCGTTTAGACGAGAGCAACCATGACCGAAGCGCAGGCCGAAGAAATCATCGCACTGTTGGAGCTCATTCACCCGCTGATGGTGCATGCGGTCTTTCTGCTGCACGCGATCGGCTTGGGCGTCGGGTTCATCTTCGGTCTGATGACGTGGAACCTCATTGTCCAGGGCAAAAACGAAAAGGGCATGTGGTGATGCGGAGGCGCATAGCAATCGCATCCTGTGTCTTGACCCTGATGCACCTGGTGGGTCCAGCCTCAGCCGATCAGATGGGTGATTGGGCGGAGACCGTTCCGGTGAACGGCAACGGCGATCCGCAGGTGCTTTTGTTCACGGTCGGCAATGGAGCGTATCAGACGTTCAACAACGGCGGCTATTTTCCAACACAGTTGGCGGTGTTGAACAACACGGAAAGCGACCCGGCCATCGTCGACCATCTGGTGACCGATCCTGTGCTAGATCCGCTGACGTGGTACGACATCACCATCAAACGCGGCTACACGCAAGCGTTCCCATATCAGATGGGCGAAGGGAATGTACTGGAGGGGGTATACAACCTGCTTGAAGTGGGCACGTTCTCGCTGAGTGCCGAGCCGCAAGAGTGGGACGACAACGGCGAGTTGTGGTATTCCGCCCGCGTCAAAACTGACGAAAACGGTCACTTCATCATCGAAGGGACGGGAGCGAACCCGCAAGGGTCGAACCTCTCGGCGGTTCCGAGTTGGCGGGAGATCAAGGTGTACGATGTGTCGGCAAATCAAGAGGACCCGGAACCGCAACCCGGCGACCCGGACTATGACGAATACCCCGACGGCCCGCCCGATCCGCCGGGGGATGATGAGGACGACGAGGACGAAGAAGACCCGCCGCCGGACGATCCGGAGACCGGCCTGGAGTGCATCGACGAGAAGCTCGAAGAACTGCGCGACATGATCGGCTACCAGGCCATTGTCGACCTGCTGCCGGATTCGTCGCGCGACTTCGCGCTGGAGTTCGAGTTTCCTTTCCCCGGGGCCGAGCCAGTCACGTTCACCCTGCCGGTGAAGATGACGGGCGACGTTGACCAGACGGGCGGCATCTACGCGGCGGCGGACACGCTCCGCAAATGGGTGCGCGCCGCGATCGGCGTGCTGTTCGGCGTCGTCCTGCTCCGGTCGGTCATCAAGTCGCTGCGGCAATACTGAAGGAGCGGGCATGTGGTCATGGATCAAACGGGAAATCACGTCGAGCGGCCCGGCCTTCTCGATCAGCGTCGTGCTGTTCCTCACGCTGGGCGTCGTGTTGTTTGCGCTGTGGTGGCTGGATGTCTGCCGCTGTGGCTGACGGCCGTCGCCTGGGCCGATCCGCCGGACGGTGAGGACGGGGAGGATGGTTGTGCCTGGTATGAAATCTTCTGCCACCTCCGCAACTTCGCCGAGTGGCTGGTGTGCTGGATGGTCGATCTGCTCTGGCCGATGGTTGAGACGATCGCGGAAACGATCCCGGAGGAATGGCTCAAGGGCAGCGAAGCCCTGGGCTACTGGCTTGAAGTGGCGAACCACTGGTTGCCGATGGGGGTGGCGGCGTCTCTGCTCGGCGTCTGGTTCGTCTTTATCACCATCTTCATCATGGTGAAGATGACCCTTAAAATTCTGCCGTGGGTGGGCTGATGCAGCGACCGAATATCGACGCCTGCAAGCTGCTCGCCCTGGGGACCATGCTGGTCGATCATGTCGGCGTGTTGCTCATGCCCGAAGCGTTGGCGCTTCGCCTCGTGGGGCGGCTCGCCTTTCCGCTGTTTGTCTGCACGCTCGGCTACAACTGGCTTCATCACACGGCCGACCGCTGGGCTTATGTCCGTCGGCTGCTCTATGTGGCGGTCGTCGCGCAGCCGGCCTACGCCTGGGCGTTCGACACCTGGCGGCTCAACATCCTGTTCACGCTGGGCCTCGGGCTGGCGGCGGCGACGTGGGCGGCGGGCGATCGATGGCGCATCATCGGCGTGATGGCGGGGGCGGCGATGGTGACGCTGATTGAATACCTGGTCGGCGGAACGGTCACCAGCTATGGCGGTGTGGGTCTGTTCGCGGTGGTCTGCGCCGCGTTTGGCCGATGGCCGCTGGTCGGCTTCCTCGTCGCCCTGGCGAATCTCAAGCACCTGACGCCCGCCTACAGCGTGATGGGCATGCTCGCCGCGTTGGCGGTGGCGCTCTTCGCGGTCAGCGTCTGGCTGCCGTGGCGTCCGGGGCGATGGGTCCGCAACCGCTGGCTGTGGTATGCGTTTTATCCGGGTCACCTCGCCGCCCTGGCGGCGGTGGCCGCATTCGTGGAGGGTTGAAGATGCCGAGGCGTTCGACGGTTGAATTTACGACCGCACCGGGCCGGACGGGCAAGAGCCTGTACCGGGGGCCGATGTTTCTGATCAAGGAGTTTCTGCCGGACTCCGACGGGCACTACTGGACGAACATTCCGATCTACCCGGACAAGATCGCCCAGGAGGTCGCCCGGCGGACGGGGAAGCCGGCCGAGGAGTTCGAGCAGCGGTTGCACGTCATTCCCGAGGAGGAGATGAAGCGGTGGCAGGAGGGCGAGTCCGGCCCCTGGGAGTTCTTCGCTGACAAGGACATGAGCGGCGCCCACGTGGCGATCGATGAGATACACAACTTCTGCGGCCGCAAGTCGCCGCCGAAGATCAAGGCGAAGTACCAGGCTTGGCTGGGCGAGATCGGGCACATGGGCTGCACGACGGAGTTCATCAGTCAATCGCCGATGAAAGTCGCCAAGGAAATCGAGTACGAGGCGGCGGTCAAGCGTGAAATGAGCGCGGCCGATGCCCGCCGCGATCCGTATTTCCGGATTCCCCTGGGCGACTGGTACGAGCTGCGGGCCGCGTTCCTCACCGGCCAGTATGAAAGCGTGGTGTGGGTTCAGGAAGCCCGCGAGCAGGGCACCAAGTGGGTGAAGCAGCACCCCACCAGCTTCCGCATCGATCCGTTCTACTTTCCGTTTTACAACTCGTTCAACAAACCCCAGCAGACCGGGCAGGCCGGCAAGGCCGAGAAGAAAGAGTTTGAGAAGCGGACGCGGAAGGGCTTGCTGTGGTGGTTCGTGCGTCGGCACTTATGGGCGCTCTTCTCTCGGTTCGCCGTGGTTGCGCTCATCATCTGGATCACGTTGGGCGGCGGGTCGCGAGTGGTCTTTGCCGGGCTGCTCACGGCGGTCGGGGCGGCAGGTCCAAGCGCCCAGTCACGCGAGAAACAAGAAGCGCCGCAGCTTACGCCGGAGGAAGTGCGGATACAGGAATTGGAACAGGAGCAACGCCGGCTTCGGAACGAAGCCGAGGCGTTGCGCCAGCGTCAACGGGAGTCGGAAGCGGTGGTGTTGCTCACGCCGGAGGGCGTGGTTTTTCGAGAAGGGTACAGCTATGCAATTGGTGAAGAAATCGACTACGGGGAGTTCGCGGGTCTGCGGGTGGTATCGATCGACATGGGCAAGCGTTCGGTGGAGCTTGACGATGGGCGCATGCTTCGCATGGGTCGCCCTGGCGGCTGGGTGCTCGATGCCGGAGAACCGGACACTGGACCGGGCGACGGCTTTGGCTCCGATGTACGCGGCGACGGCCGCGGTGCAGATCGACCGCCAGGACCGCCGCGAGAATGAGCAGCGCTTGACGCTCTCGGCCGAGTCGATGCCGCTTTCCGAGTTCGCCCACTGGGTAAGCCGGGAGGCGGGTATTTCGATCGTGATCGACGCGAACCTCGATAACCGGCCGGTGACGATCGACCTGGTGGACGAGCCGGTTAATTCTTCGCTGGGGGCCATTGCCCGCCGTGTGGGGGTGCAGGTCAGTCGGTCGGGCACGCTCTACTACCTCGGCGGCCTGCGCCCGGAGGATCGCGGCGTACTGGTCCGGCGGGTGGTTCGTCTCGACGCCGACCAGGTCCGGGCCGCGATTGAAACCCTGCTTAGCGATCACGGCCGGGTCACCGTGGCGGCGGACGGTCTGGCCATGGTGGGTGATCGCGTGGAGGTGCTGGAGCGGGTGCACGAGCTGCTCGATTCCGTCGAGCGTGCCCCGCTGGACGCCTGGGTGTTGCAGATGTATGTGATGAGCATTACTGAGCGGGACAGCAGCGAGTTCGGCCTCGATGTGATGCCGTCGTTCGAGCTCGCCCAGCGGGTGGGGCAGGCTTCGGTCGACCCGATAGCCGCCTCGGGCCTTCGGGCGGCTCTCACGGCGACGCTCCGGGCTTCTCGGGGCAATGAGGACGTGGAAATGGTCGCCTCGCCGCTGCTCATCGTCGGTGACGGCCGCCGGGCACGCTTGAGCGATGCCACGGTGATCCCGATCCCCCGGCGCAGCGTCTCCGACCAGGGCACGGTCACGGTGACGGGCTATGACCATGTGCCGGTGGGTCTGACGGTCGAAGTGAGCATCCGCGACGCGGCCGACGCGGGCATGGTGGATTTGAGCTTGGACATGAGCCAGCTCGGCGGCATGGTGGACGAAGCCCCGATCCGGCTGCAACGGCTGATTGAAACGACGGCCCCGCTGGTGAGCGGCGGCGTTTACCTCATTGGAGCTTGGGATGTGACCGATGCCCGCCGTGCCTGGGCGGGTCAGTTGGGCACCGTCCGCGAAGTCGAGCAGCGCAACACGACCGTTCAAGCCTGGGCGGTGGTGTCCCGCATCGCTGGACCTGTGCTGGACGAGGCTCCGTCCGACGCGGGTGGGGCGGGGCCTCCGGAGGGGACCCCGCCCGCGTCGGATGGAAACGGCCAGCACGATCTGGTAGATGAGGACGACGACGAACGGGATTGATCGGGCATGGTGACGCCTGGTCGGGATCCGCCTGGCGATCGCTGTCACCATCGACAACACGGCGGCGGGCGGTTTGAGCCGAGGCGCAAACCGCTGCCGCCGTCTTGTTTTTCAATCAACGAAATGAGGTTTGACCGTTGGCCTGGCTGCGTGCTTCGTGCATGGCATCTTTGATACCGTTCTCCAGCACGGCCAGGGCGGCGACGAGGTTCCGCTCATCAACGCCGAGCGCGTGGTGCTTGTGGCCGCGTGCAATCCCGGCTTCGGCGTTCTTCACTTCTTTACTGCCGGGCTTGCCCAGGTAGAGCCGGCGTCGCCGGCTGTCCTCATTCGTGTTCAGCATCAGATAGCCGCCTTCCTTCTCGTAGATCGTGCCGGTGACGAGGCCGGCCCGTTGCAGCGTGGCACGCTTGCGCCGCACCTGGGCGAGCTCGGCCGTTAGTTTCTGCCGGAGCTTCTCGGCTTGGGTAATGGTGGTCTTTTTCAAAACGGAATCTCCTCTTTCTCGAAGTAGTCGCGTTCGGGCATGTCGCCCAGGCCGAGCATGGCCCGCGCCCAGGCGGTATTCGCCAGCATCAGGTGGCCGGCTGGGTAGTGGATGCATTCGAGCCAGACGTGCCGGCCCTGGTACATCAGCGTCAGGGAGACGCGGCGGGCGAGCTCGCCGCTGTCGAGCCGGCAGCCGTAGCGTGCCCGGTAACAAATCACCGGAAGCTCTTGCAGGCCGAGGGCGTGAATCACGGCCGCGACCGGCTCGCCCAGGGCGAGGGCGGTTTCGTCGGCCTCGGCCGGGGCGGTCACCTGGTCGTCGGGGTGTCGGTCCACGAGTTGAACGGGTCCGAGTTGCGGCATGGTCTTGGGATCGACCAACATCACGTTATCGGGAATCTCTGCCATGGTGCTTGTTCTTTTCAAGGGTGATGGTGACACCTGGCCGAGCCGGCAAGCGGACCAGGTGTCACCAAAGATTAGATTTGTGTGCAGACGTGCGGGTAGTCGACGGGCACCTCATTCATGCACTTTGGGCATAAGGCGACGGTGCTGTTCGCGCATGTCTTCCGGTGACGCAGTTCCAGCTTTTTCCATTGGTGCTTGGCCTCTGTGATTTCATGCAGGGCGTTTCGGATCGGCCGGAGTGCTTCGGGCTCAAGAGTGCAAACCCGGCTACGGCGCTTCAGGCGGTCTAACAGTTCGGCTACGCAATCCAGTTGCGAGCGGATGCTGTGGGCCTCCATCATTCGCGAGAAGGGTCTGGGTTCGGGATAGTTCATGCTTGCTCCAATCCAGAGATTTTGTGGCCGTAGAGTTCACCGATGCAGAGTTGATTAAGCGCATTTGCCCCATAGCGCAATTCCGCAACGGCAGGCTCACTGCGTGGCTTCACGTCGTCGCGGATCACACTCGAACCGCCCGATCGCCAGAGCGTAATGGCAGCCTCGACGCACCGGATTTCCCGGTCGATATCGGTCGCCCGCGTCGCCGGCTCGGTGTACGGCGTGCAGGCCCCGCAGTACGGGCAGAAACAAACGTCCTCCCGAGCGCCAGCGTTGCGAATGATGACGCGTTCGCCGCATGTGCGGCAGGTGACATCGAGCGTTTCGCCGTCCGGTAAAATGATTCCCATTGCTTGTTCCTTTCAAGGTGAAAAATGGTGACAGCCGGCAAGGAAATTATACCATATCCCGTCACCAAAACAAGCGAATTGGTGACCGATTGGAAGATTTTTTTGTATGTCATGTCACCATACAAACGGGGCCGATGGATAAATTACAGCCTTGACCTGCACGCCCACCGATCCGACGATGAAGCAATGAAAACCTTCCTTTGCATTTTGCTGGCCACGGCCATGATCGGCACCACACAGGCGGACGAATCCACGCCGTACGATGACCTCGACCGGGAAACCCTGCTGGTGGTGATTCGCCAGCAGCAGCAACGAATCGAACGCCTGGAGGGCGACGTGCAGGCGCTCCGCGATCGGCTCGCCGAGCAATCGAAACCCGCGCCCGCCGAGGTCGAGCCAACGCCGGCCGGCCCGGACTGGTTCGTCCAGGTCATCAGCACCGAGCAACCGGAAATCACGCCATTTGATGAAGCCCGCGATCGTGAAGCGGCGGACGTGGCCGATGCGCCGAGCAGAGAACGGCGCATGATCCGCCTTCGCGTGCGCCAGCTCGAACGCGAAGCCCGCCGGGTGGTGAACAAGCGGCTCGTGCGGGCGCATGCCGAGGGCGAGCCCGTCACGCTGGTCATGGACCAGGGCACGGCCGATCGTTTGGAGAATGGGCGCGACTATGGCGTCGACGGCCGGCTTCGCAACGTCGCCGGCCTGCATGTGATTGATGTGGTGGCGGTCCATGCCGTGGAGGAAGATGGACCGCCGGCGGCGCCGGTCGATGAAGCGCCGACGGCAACGCCGACCGATGTTCCGGGACCACCTGACGATTGGTGACGCGATCGAGGCCGCAGCGAGCTGCCTGGTGTCACCATGAGGGGGAAGAATGCAAAGGTGCAATCGATGCGGCGGCAAGCCGGCCGCCAAGCGGGAGCGGTGCGTGGTCTGCCGACGCAAGCTTCCGAAACAGAGTCGACGCGATCGAATAACCTGTTCGAGCAGGTGCCGTCAGAAGTGGTATCGAATGGGCCGTTACGGATCGGGCGCAGGCGCAACGCAAAAGGTGCCGACTGTTCCGCAGTTACTCGCAAGTATTGGGTTTACAGTTGATCAAATCCGCAAGGTCTGGTAGGATCATAGTCACAAGGACCGATAATATACCTTATGTATAATTAACCTCCCTCGTCTCTTGCTTCATCTCAAGACGTGCTCCCGTAAGCGGCTCGACCTGCCTGAAACCGGCGCTTTCGCTAATCCGAGATCGGGATGCTGAAGAAATCGCCGGGTTCGCGTGGTTCGTCCGGCTCATCCGGGACCGGGTCGGACTCGGCCGGCTGCGGTTCCATCACCGGCTCGGGGGCAAGCTCGATCGTTTCACCTTGTCCCCCTTGGACTGGCGTAGATTCCGGCTCGGGGGGTCGGTCGGCCAGGTGATGGCCGAGCATCGTTGCACCGAGGCAGACCGCGACCAATAGAAAGCCGACAGGCACAAAATGTTCAAAGCGCATACCAGAATCCCCAGAAGAGAAAGAAAGGAACCCCGGACAGACACCCGCAAAACCACGCGGACGCACACGCACTATAGCAGCCACGCCAGCGTACAGATTGGCTTCGTTCTTATTGATCGCGATTTGCTTACCGCTTGCCATGGCTTGCCGGTTCCGCATAGGCTGTGCGGCTGATGGTCTGTGGTCGTGCGGCGTCGATGCCGGCGGAGTCATTTACCGGTTTTGGTGGGAGTTGGAGGCATGGTCAGGGATGGTGGGCTCGGTGCGAGCAATCGCGCGACAGGTGTTGTCAATGCGGATGCGTCGGCGGATGATGCGCCGCTCGCCGGGCGGGCGCAGGCCGTATTGCCCCGAGCGGTCGCGTGGCTGTTCGACCGGCAGCACGCGGACGGCCACTGGTGTGCCGAACTCGAAGGCGACTCGATCCTCCAAAGCGAATACATCCTGCTCAAGTGGATCCTCGGCCACGAAGATGACGAACGATTGCCGAAGATCGCGGCTTATCTGCGTCGCCAGCAGCAAGCCGACGGCACGTGGGCGCAGTATCCCACGCCTGGCGGGCCGAGCCGGATGGACCTCTCGGCGACGGTCAAGGGCTACTTCGCGCTCAAGCTGCACGGTGACGATCCCGAAGCAGAGCACATGCGCAAGGCCCGCGCGGCGATTCTCGCCGGCGGCGGCGCGGAGCGGGTGAACAGTTTCACGAAGTTTTACCTGGCCTGTCTGGGGCAGATTGACTGGAGCGCACAGCCGAGCATTCCGCCGGAAGTCGTGTTCCTGCCCAAGTGGTTTTACTTCCACCTCGACAAGCTCTCCGCCTGGACGCGGACGATGATCCTGCCGTTGGCCATCGTCACGACGTACCGGCCGACGCGGCGTTTAGAGTCCGATAAATCCATCGACGAGCTTTACGTTGAGGCGCGGTATCGCCGCAAGCTGATCGCCACGCAGGATCGGCCGCACCCGTTCTGGTCGCGGTTTTTCCTGGTCGCCGACCGCGGGCTTAAAGGCGTTCACGCGCTGGGGCTGACGCCTTGGCGCAAGCGCGCGGTGAAGTGGATCGAAGACTGGCTGCACCGGCATCTGGTGAAGTCGGACGGCTTGGGCGCGATCTTTCCGCCGATGGTTTACATCCAGATCGCCTTCCGCTGCCTGGGGTATCCGGACGATCACCCGATGCTGGTCAAGGCTCGCAAGGACCTGGACGAACTGATGATTCACGACGCGGAGACGGACGAGATCCGCATTCAGCCCTGTTTTTCGCCGGTGTGGGACACGGGCATCGCGTCGTTCGCGCTCACCGAGGCCGGGCTTGACCATGAGCATGAAGGCCTGGCCCGCGCGGCCGAGTGGCTGCTGAGCAAGGAATGCCGGTTCAAGGGCGACTGGGCGGCGAACGTCACGCAGAACGTCGAGCCGGCGGGCTGGTTCTTTGAGTACAACAACGCGTTCTATCCCGATGTGGATGACACGGCCATGGTGTCGATGGCGCTCAAACGCATCGGCGGCGACGCGGCGAAGGCAGCGGCGGCGCGCGGCGTGGCGTGGAACTTCGTCATGCAGAACGACGATGGCGGCTGGGCGGCGTTCGACCGCGGCGCGCAGAACCGGCCGATCCTCGACCAGGTGCCCTTCGCCGATCACAATGCGATGCAGGACCCATCGTGTCCCGACATCACCGGCCGGGTGTTCGAGTCGCTGGGCTGGCATGGCTACACCGTGCGCGAGCCGGCGGTGCAGCGCGGCATCGAACACATCCGCGCCCACCAGCAACCCGACGGCTGCTGGTTCGGCCGATGGGGCGTGAACTATATCTACGGCACGTTCGAGGTGCTCTGCGGCCTGCACACCGTCCACGCGGACATGAGCCAGGACTGGATTCAAAAGGCCGGCCAGTGGCTGCGCGATCACCAGAACGCCAACGGCTCCTTCGGCGAATCGCCCGACACGTACGAAGACCCGTCGCTGCGCGGCCAGGGCCCCCCCACCGCCAGCCAGACCGCCTGGGGCGTGATGGGCCTGATGGCGGTGTACGGCCACGAAGACGAAGCCGTGCAACGCGGCATCCGCTGGCTGTGCGACACGCAGATCGACGAAGGCACGTGGGACGAGCCGTGGTTCACCGGCACGGGCTTCCCGCGCGTGTTCTACCTGCGGTATCACTACTACCGCCACTACTTCCCGATCATGGCGATCGGCCGATGGTTGCGGTTGAGCCGGGCGCTGCCGGCGGTGGATGCGGCGGCGGCAACGGAAGTGTGAACGACATGTTAGCCGTCGCCTTTATGGCGACGCGGGTGGCGATCTGGAAACCCGTACGACTACGCGTCGCCATAAAGGCGACGGCTAATGGTTTTCAGATGCCGGCGATTTCGGCCGCGCGGGCGAGGGTGGCGCGGGTGATGGCCATCATGATCTCGGGCGGGAAGTCGCGGTCGGGGTTGTCAAGGTATTCCTGTGGCAGCAGGCTTTGCACCATCACGCCAAGTTCTTCGCTGATCTGATCGCGGCGCTGGCTGGCGGCGTCTTCGTCGGCGCGGGGGATGGGGTCGACGAGGTCGTACGCGAGCATCAGCGTGGTGACCTGCCATTCGAAATAACCCTGCAACGGCGACTCGTTGCCGCCCTGCTGCTGTTCGCTCATCGTCCGGCTCCTGGTCGTGCGTGAAGCGTGCAGCATAGCAGAGGCTGCATGATGGCGTGGCAGCGCTATACTGGGAGACATGAGCAAGATCCACACATGCGTATTGATCGCCGGCGACGGCATCGGGCCCGAAGTAACCAAGGCGGTGCTGAAGGTGCTGAAGGCGGCCGAGGCGCCGATGGTGTTTCATCCGCACCATGCGGGGCTGGCGGCGCTCGACGAGGGCCAGGACGTGCTGCCCGAGGCGACGCTGGATTCCATTCGCGAGCACAAGCTGGCGCTGAAGGGGCCGTGCACGACGCCGGTGGGCAAGGGATTCACGTCGGTGAACGTGCAGCTTCGCCAGAAGCTGGACCTGTTCGCGGCGGTGCGGCCGGTGCGTTCGCTGCCGGGCGTGCCGACGCGGTATGAAGACGTGGACCTGGTGATCTTCCGCGAGAACACGGAGGGGTTGTACGCCGGCGTGGAGAACGACATCGTGCCGGGTGTGGTGACGTCGATGAAGATCGTGACAGAGAAGGCGACGACGCGCATCGCCCGCCGTGCGTTCGAGTATGTCCGCAAGCGCGGCCGACGGAAGGTGACGGCCTTCCACAAAGCCAACATCATGAAAAAGAGCGACGGCCTGTTCCTGCGCTGCGCGCAGAAAGTGCACGACGAGGAATTTCCCGACGTGGAATATGACACGGTGATCATCGACGCCGGCTGCATGCGGCTGGTGCAGGACCCGTCGCGGTTCGACGTGCTGCTGATGGAGAACTTCTACGGCGACGTGGTCAGCGATCTCGCCGCCGGGCTGGTGGGCGGCCTGGGCGTCGTGCCGGGCGCGAACATCGGCGAAGACACCGCCATCTTCGAAGCGGTGCACGGCTCAGCGCCGGACATCGCGGGCAAAGGCGTTGCCAATCCGCTGGCGCTGCTGATGTCAGCGGTGATGCTGCTGAACCACGTGCACGAAACGCAGGGCGACGCGGCGTGCCGGGCCGTGGCGCAGCGCATCAAGCAGGCGTACAACCAGGCGCTGGCGGACGGGGAGAAGACGGGTGACATCGGCGGCAAGCTGGGGACGATGGCGTTCGCGGACGCGGTGATCGCACGGTTGACTTGAGGCGTGTTAGCCGTCGCCTTCATGGCGACGCGCAGTCGTCTGGTGTATCCGATCGCCACCCGCGTCGCCGTGGAGGCGCCGGCGAACAGGGTTAATGAGGTTCATGATGACAATGCGACAGGTGGACTGGGAACTGGCGGGGTCGGACGAGCAGCCGATCTACGGCACGACGCATCTGCCGGCGGGCGACGCGGTGGGCGTGCTGCTGATCTGTCACGGGTTCAAGGGATACAAGGATTACGGGCTGATGCCGCACCTTGCGGCGGCGGCGGCGCAGCAGGGTTTGATTGCGCATCGGTTCAACTTCAGTCACAGCGGGATGACGCGCAACACGGACACGTTCGAACGGCCGGACCTGTTCGAGCGTGACACGTTCAGCCGGCAGGTTGAAGACCTGTGGACGGTGGCGGCGGCGGCGGACGCGGGGGAGATCGCGGGTGAAGGGTTGCCGCAGGTGTGGTTCGGGCATAGCCGGGGCGGGGTGACGGCGATCTGTGCAAGCGGGCAACGGGTGTCGTCCCTGATTTTCGAGCTGGGCCTTGCCGTGCCGGACCCGGCGGGCGTGGTGTCGGCGGCCGCGCCGGATCGGGCGAACAATCTCGATGAAGATCAGGCGCGGATGCTGCGCAAGGCGGGGCGGACGGCCTCGCCTTCGGGCCGGACGGGGCAGATGCTGTACGTCGGCCGTGAGTGGCTGGAAGACATTGAATGCAACGGTGACGCGCTCGACCCCGGGGCCATGATCCGCGCGGGCCGGTGGCCGGTGCTGATCGTGCACGGTGAGGCGGACACGACGGTGCCGGTGGCCGCGGCGCACCGCCTGGCGAAAGCGGCGGGTGAGCGGGGCCAGTTGCAGATCATCGCCGGGGCGTCACACACGTTCGACTGCCCGAACCCGCTGGCGTGGGACGAAGCGCCTCCGCCGGCCACGCAGCGGTTGCAAGCGTTGACGTGTGCGTTTGCCCTGCGATGTTGTGAAACTCGGGCGACGCATTGAGCCGCAAGCCAGGCGGCGCTTACGGTCGGCAAGGCGTGGGCATGCTGTCTTCGCCGCAGCGGTTGCCGGTTCGGCTCATCAATTCGTACCCGCCCTGGTCGTTGATCGAGACCCAGTTTGATCCGTCAACGGCCCGGACGAGCTGCCCCATTTCGGTGGCACTGTAGTAGTCGGATTCATTCTCTGGCGTCACGTCGCCGGTGATGATCTCGCGTGCTTCGTCGGTGTAGCGTTCGAGGTAGGCGATGAACACGTCGCCGTCGATCAACTCGTCGGCCGACCGGCCTGCGAGGTCGGAGGGGCAGTCGCCGCAGGCGTAGATGTGGGCCCGGACGCCGTTGGTGTCGTCCCCGCTGTCGGACGGCGCGGCGATCGGCGGAATCTGGTCGCTCTTGCCGACGAACACCTCGTTGGTGTTCAGGTCGACGAAGTAGACGTCGATCGGGCCCGGCCGGCCGCTACCGGAGTTGTTCCAGATGATGAACGCCAGGGCGAAGCAGAGCACCAACACCGCCACGATCGTCACCACCGCCGAGTTGTTGTTAAGCCATTCACGAACGTTCATGGGAGACACCCTTTCTGATCTGATGAGTCCGGGAACTTCACCGGCACGCTTAAGTTACGAAGCCATGCGACAAGGCAGACAGGCGCCGCGTATCGTAGCCGACTCAGGCCCGTTGCACAAAATGCAAAAAGGCCGGCCGCCCCACCGCCTCATTCACCGCATCGGCCCGGCATACATCATCTGCGGCGCCGCCATCTCGACCACCCACGCCCGCGCCTGCTCCGGCGAAAGCTGGCTGAAGTGCTGAACCTGCGACCAGTCGCTGCCGGACGTCGCCAGCAGGCTGCCCAGGCCGAATCCGCTCGGCTGGCGGAGGATGGTCACCCGCGGCTGGGCGGACTCGGCAAGGCCGGCGCTGGTCTTGGCAAAGGCGATCGCGTCGCCGAGGTAGCCGATGTCGTCCACCAGGTTCAGGTCCTTCGCCTGCTGGGCGGCGAAGACTTCGCCGGTCGCCCGCTCGCGCACTTCCTCTTCGTTCAGCACATGGCTTCGGCCCTGGTGGACCACGTGGACGAACCGCTCGTAGGCCGGGTCCAGCCGGGTCTCACGCAGCGCGTCGCGCTCGGCGTCGGTCCACGCGCGCATCGGCAGCAGTTCGTCCTTCTTCGTCGAGCCCGCGGAGGTGACCACCTCCGGCGTGACGCCGATCTTCTCCAGCAATTCTTCCACCGTGAAGCCCATCACGATCACGCCGATGCTGCCGGTGATGGTCGTCGGCTCGGCGAAGATCGTGTCCGCCGGCGCGGCGATATAGTAGCCGCCGCTGGCCGCGACCGACCCGAAGCTGGCGACGATCGGGATGCCGGTCTTCTCCTTGAACTGCGTCAGCTCATGCCACACCCGGTCCGACGCCGCCACCGTCCCGCCCGGGCAGTCGATGCGCAGCACCACCGCCGCCGGCGTGTCCTTCTCCAGCGAGCGCAGCGACTGGCGGACAAACTCATAGGTGCTGTCGGTCACCATCTCCTCGATCGGCAACACGACGATGCGCGGTCCGCTCTCGCCCGCCTCATATTCCGACTCGCGCGGGCCGCCGCTGGTGTAGGCCGCAACGATCATGCCCAGGTAGACGTTCGCCAGCAACGACACCAGCACGACCGTCGCCAGCAGCGAGGTGCCCACCTTGCCCAGCACGCCCCGCTTGGCCGGCGCCATCTGCATCGGCACATAGTTCGGCGGCGGAGACGGCGGCGTCGAACTGGCGTCACGCGGATTCACCGGACCCCGGCCCGACGGCGCGCCGCCGGCCGACCCGGACCCCTGAGGCTGATTCTCTGCCATCGTCTTGAACTCCTTGTCGAACCGGCCAGGCCGGTCCCACGGTCATCGAACATCATCACGTCCCAGCCCCACAAAGTTAGCAGGTGCGGGCCGTTCCAGAAAGTGGGAAGTTCGGGTGTCGGGTATCGGGACTCGGAATCCGATACCCGACCCCCGATACCCGATACCTCCACCGCTGCTTCGCAACCCCCCGCGATTCCCCCTATCATCCCCGCCATGACACGCCACCTCCACATCGACCCGTTCAACGGCATCGCCGGCGACATGTTCCTCGGCGCCCTGCTCGACCTCGGCCCCGGCCTCACGCTCGAACAGCTCGAAGCCGCCCTCGCCCCCCTGCCCGTCGAGCGGGCCTACCGCCTCACCGCCGAACGCACCGCCCGATGTGGCATCGGCGGGATCGACTTCAAAGTCCACCTCGACACACCCGAGGCGAAGCCCCAACACGCGCAGTCCCACGCTCACCCGAACAACCACAACCACAACCACAACCATCCACACCACCACGATCACCACCATCCGCACGATCACGCCCCCCACTCGCACGATCCTGCCCCGGATCGCCAGCACCATCACCACGAACATCACCACCACACCGGCTATCGCCAGATCATGGCCATGATCGGCCAGCTCGACCTCGCCGACCGCGGCAAACAGCGCGCCCGCCGCGTCGTCACCGCGCTGGCCAAGGCCGAGGCTCGTGTGCACGGCCAGACCGTCGACGACGTCCACTTCCATGAAGTCGGCGCGGTCGACTCCATCGTCGACATGCTCGGGGCGGCGGTCGCCCTGGAAATCCTCGACATCGACACCCTCTCCGCCGGCCCGCTCCCGCTCTCGCGCGGCTACGTCCGTTGCGACCACGGCCTCATGCCCGTCCCCGCGCCCGCAACCGCCTACCTCCTCGAAGGCCTGCCCACCCTCGGCGTCCCACGCACCGGCGAACTGATCACCCCCACCGGCGCAGCCCTCGTCCGCGCCCTTTGCGACAGCTTCGGCCCCCCGCCGCCGATGACCCTTGCCAACGTCGGCTACGGCGCCGGCGACCGCGACGATCCCGACGTCCCCAATCTCCTTCGCGTGATCCTGGGACAGCGCTGAGCCTTGCCCCTCGCTTTGAGCGACGTGGGACGGCGCGCACGTCTGCACATTTATCACAGACCCGGTGAATCGGCCGCGACGCATCCGCGCATTCTTGCGCCGCACGGTGTCTGCACATTTCCGCCTCATCAGCGCCCGCCTGCCTAGCCCGTAAGCACGGCGAAACGCCCAATCCCCCTTTCACGCGGTTTGGCATCACTGGCACGACCTTTGCGTAGTTCGGCCATCCGTCCGCGATCTGTCCGGCGGGGAGAGTCGCGGCGGTTGCGGCGCAGGGCGAAAAACCCGTGCGCCTCAGCCACAAGCATCGGCCGTCTGAATACGGACGACATCCACGCGTGCTGGATGCAGCGGACGGCAGCCTTGTCGAAAGGAGTTGGTTATGGAATCGATTGGGGGACGTGGCATCACCGCCGCGGCCGCGACGTTGACATTCGCGCTGATCGGGGGGACCGGGGGGACGGTCATGGCGCAGGACGAACCGGGCATTGAAGTGCCCGCCGGCCTGAGCGTGTCCGGATCGGTCGGCACGGAAGTCTCGACGCACTTCGTGTCCTACGGCACCGACGTCTGGGGCGCCGGCGGCGACTGGAGCCGGCCGTCCGTCTTCGCCTTCAGCGAAGTGTCGCTGGACTTTGACGCGTTCGACGTCACCACCGGCGTCTGGTTCGACCTCAACGATCGGGTCGACAGCCCGATCGGCGGGCCGGTCCAGGAAGTCGACTGGTACGTCGGCGTCGGGTTCGACATCGACAGGTTCCGCGTCGATGTGGTTTATCAGGCCTGGTTCTACGGCAGTCAAACCGAGGAAATTTTCGACGTCTCGCTCGGCTTCGACGACACCGGCCTGATCTTCGAAGACTTCGCGTTCAACCCCACCCTCGTCGCCCACACCCGCCTCGCCGGCGGCACGGGCACGGAAGGGACCGCGCTGGTCTTCGGCATCGAGCCCGCCTTCACCTTCATGGAAGAAAGCGACTACCCGCTTACCGTCTCCATCCCGGCGGAGGTGGCGTTCGGCGTCAACGACTTCTATGCCACCAACGGCTACGGCTACACCGCCGTGGGCGCCACCGCCAGCACGCCGCTGGCATTCATCCCGCAAGAGTTTGGCCAGTGGAGCGCCGCCGCCAACCTCACTTACTACTGGACCGATGACGAGGCGATCGGCAACCCCCGGTCCGACTTCCTCACCGGACTCGTCGGCGTCTACCTCAACTTCTAAACACCCAACCGTCGCACGGCCGGCGCACCCGTGCCGGCCGTGCGACCTTTTTGATCGACCCGTTCCAACGCAACGTTCCACCCACACGCTTACCAGGAAAACAATGATGCAACGTCTCCGTCTCACCATGACCGCCCTGCTCGCCACCGCCATGCTGCTGGTCGGCGGCACGGCCACACCCGCCCTTGCCCAGGAGAAAGACGACACGATCAAGGTCGGCATCCTCCACTCGCTCACCGGCACGATGGCCATCTCCGAAACCTCGCTGCGCGACGTGGCGTTGATGACCATTGAAGAAATCAACGCCGAAGGCGGCGTGCTGGGCAAACAGCTCGAGCCTGTCGTGATCGACCCCGCGTCCGACTGGGACCTTTTCGCCGAGAGCGCCCGCGAGCTGCTGCTCGAGCATGAGGTCGACGTGGTGTTCGGCTGCTGGACGTCGGTCAGCCGCAAGGCCGTGCTGCCCGTCTTCGAGCAGCACAACGGGTTGCTGTTCTACCCCGTGCAGTACGAGGGCGAAGAGCAAAGCCCCAACATCTTCTACACCGGCGCGACGCCGATTCAGCAGCTCATCCCCGCGGCGAAGTACCTGATGTCCGAAGACGGCGGCGGATTCGAGAAGTTCTACCTGCTCGGCACGGACTACGTCTTCCCGCGCACCGCCAACCGCATCCTCAAGGCCTATCTGCTTTCCGAAGGCGTGCCGGAGGAGAGCATCCGCGAGGAGTACACGCCGTTCGGCCACGCCGACTACCAGAGCATCGTCGGCCGCATCCGCGAACTGGCCCGCGAAGGCGACACCGCCGTACTTTCGACGATCAACGGCGACTCGAACGTGCCGTTCTACCGCGAATTCGCCAACCAGGGGCTCGACCCGTTTGAAGTGCCCATCATGGCCTTCTCCGTCTCGGAAGACGAGCTGCGGGCGATGGAGGCCGAGGCGCTGGTGGGCCATCTCGCCGCGTGGAACTACTTCCAGTCGGTCGACACGCCGGCCAACGAAGCGTTCGTGCAGAAGTTCCGTGACTACGCGCAGGAAAACGATCTGCCCGGCGGCAGCGAGCGCGTCGTGAACGACCCGATGGAAGGCACGCACTTCGGCATCAAGGTCTGGGCGGCCGCGGTGGAAGAGGTCGGCACGACCGACGTGGACGAAGTGCGCGAGGCCGTGCTCGGCATGGCATTCGACGCCCCGGGGGGCCCGAAGAAGATGCACGCCGAAAACATGCACACCTGGAAGCCGGTCTACATCGGCGAAATCCTCGCCAACGGGCAGTTCGAGATCATCTGGGAATCGGAAGGCCTCGTCGAGCCCGAATCGTACAGCAGCTATCTCAAGGACGAGTAAGCCGACGCGCGGGCCACGATCGAGACGGTGCGCGGGGAGGGTGGCCTTGCCTCCTCCCCGCACCGTTTCGGATGGATGATCGGAGATTCACGGGTGGACAAAAACGTAACACAACCGTCTCACACAAGGCCCCCCGGCCTGCGCGCCTGGCTCGGCTGGTGGATGATGATCACCGCCATGCTTTTCGCCGCGCCGCCGTGGGCTCTCAGTCAAACCCGCGACGACGTGCCGCGTGAACTGCGCGACCTCGTCCGCAATGTCGCCACGGAAAGCGACCGCGACCGCCGAACCGAGCTGTACGACCAACTCGCCCGCGAAGGCGACGGCCGACTCGTGCCCGCGCTGGAAGCGTTCCGCGCGGGCCTGCTCGCTTTGCACGACGACGAACTGGTGATCTACCAGCCGCGCACCGAAGTGGAAGGGCGCGGCGAGGTCTACCCGATCGCCGACGCCTTCACCGAACGTCCGCTGCGGGATGACGCCGGCGACCCCGCCTATGCCGACAGCCTGAACGACATGCTCCGCGCCGCCCGGCCGGACCGGCGGATGATCGGCAGCCTCATCTCCGCCCTCTCGCTGCGCCATCCCGACCCGGAGCGTCGCCAGCGGGCCATCATCCAGGCCGGCGATCGTGCCGACGATTCATCGCTCGAACAGTTGCGACTGCAACTGGACGAAGAGCCCGCCCGCCGGTTCCGCACCTACCTGCGTGAAGCGATCGCCCGCATCGAACTGGACACCGGCGACCGCGCAACGCAGCTTGCCGCCGCCGCCGTGCTGGGCGAACTCGGCGGCGTGCGCGGCGTGCGCAACCTCAGCGATGCGATCGATCGCGCCACCGACGCCGGCGACGAACAACTGCTCGCCGTCGCCACCGCCTCGCTGGAATCGGTCAACCGCCGGGCGCAGCGCCTGCGCTGGGTGCGCTACACGCTGGAAGGGCTTTCCGTCGCCAGCATCCTCATCCTCATGGCGCTGGGCCTGGCGATCATCTTCGGCCTGATGGGCGTGATCAACATGGCGCACGGCGAGTTCATGATGATCGGCGCGTTCACCACGTTCGTCGTCGCCAACCTGTTCCACGCCCACCTGCCGCCGGGCCTGTTCGACTACTACCTGCTCGTCGCCGTGCCCGCCGCCTTCCTTGTCGCCGGCGGCGTCGGACTACTGTGCGAGAAGCTG
The DNA here is from genome assembly GCA_040876735.1 of Phycisphaeraceae bacterium. Classification (GTDB taxonomy): domain Bacteria; phylum Planctomycetota; class Phycisphaerae; order Phycisphaerales; family Phycisphaeraceae; genus Natronomicrosphaera. The sequence continues at coordinate 41,145 of JBBDPC010000159.1, forward strand.
GTGATCCGCCATCTCTACGGCCGACCGCTGGAAACACTGCTCGCCACCTGGGGCATCGGCCTGATCCTCATGCAGCTCGCCCGCGTCTGGTTCGGTGACACCAACCGCATCCTCTCGCCAAGCTGGCTGCGCGGCAACTGGGAGGCGGTGCACGATCTCAACCTCGCGTACAACCGCCTCTTCGTCTTCCTGTTCGCCGGCGGATGCGTGCTCGTCACGTGGGTGGTCATCAACCGCACGAAGATGGGCCTGCTGCTGCGCGCCACCGTGCAGGACCGCATGATGGCGGCGTCGTCGGGCATCTCCACGCGGCGGGTGGACGGCTTGACGTTCGCCCTCGGCACGGGCTTGGCCGGGCTGGCGGGCTGTGGCGTCGTCTTCCTGGACAACCTTACGCCGCAGATGGGCCAGCGCTACATCGTCGACAGCTTCCTCGTCGTCGTCTCCGGCGGCGTGGGCAACCTCTTCGGCGCCGTCAGCGCGGGCCTGGGCCTGGGCGTGCTCAGCAAGTACATCGAACCGTTCAGCGGCGCGACCTATGCCAAGGTCATCGTGCTGCTGGGAGTCATCATGTTCCTGCAATGGCGCCCGTCGGGCCTGTTCGCCGCCAAGGGAAGGGCCGCCCTCGATGCCTGACACACTCACCCCATCACCCGCCGCACCCCACCGGACTGGTCACTTAAGCGACCAGTCCAGCGGGCCAGCAAACACGCCACAACCCCCCACCCCCCTGCTCGCCCCCGTGGTCCCCCCGGCCGTCAAACGTTTCCGCTTCTGGGCGCTGATCGGACTCACCCTCACCATGCTCGTCGCCCTGCCCGCGCTGAACCTCGCCGGCCTGATCGACACGCACAACGTCAACCGCATCGGCCGGTACATGTGCTTCGCGCTCGTCGCGCTCGGCATCGACCTGATCTGGGGCTACACCGGCGTGCTCTCGCTCTGCCAGGCGCTGTTCTTCTGCCTCGGCGGGTACGCCATCGGCATGCACCTCTCGCTGCCCGAAGGCGGCGGCGACGTGCGACCGGAATACAACAACATCCCGCAGTTCTTCCACTTCTCCAACATCACCGAACTGCCCGCGTTCTGGACCCCCTTCGCTTCACTGCCCTTTGCCCTCGCGGTCGGCGTCCTCGCCCCCGCCACCGTCGCCGGCCTGTTCGGCTTCTTCATCTTCCGCAGTCGCGTGCGCGGCGTCTACTTCGCCATCATCACCCAGGCCCTCGCCTGGGCTGCCGCCCTCACCGCCGTCCGCAACGAACTGCTGCTCGGCGGCACGAACGGCCTGACCAACTTCTACCGCCCGCTCAACCAGTCGCCCCACTGGGTCCTGGGCCTCTACCTGCTCACCGCCGTCGTGATCATCGCGGCCTTCGTCGGCTGCCGCTGGCTCACCCGCTCGCGCCTTGGGCGCATCCTCATCGCCACGCGCGACAACGAGGCCCGCCTCCGCTTCGCCGGCTACCGGCCGGAGTGGTACAAGCTGTTCGTCTTCATCCTTGCCGCCGTGCTCGCGGGCGTCGGCGGCATGCTCTACGTGCCGCAGAACGGCATCATCACGCCCAACGTCATGCGCGTGGAAGATTCGATCTGGATGATCGTCTGGGTCGCGCTCGGCGGGCGCGGCCGGCTGTGGGGCGCGGTCTTTGGCGCGCTGCTCGTCGGGTTGACCTACTCGATGATGACCTCCGATCTGCCCAACGCCTGGCCGTTCATTCAAGGGGCGATGTTCCTCGCCGTCGTGCTGCTGTTCCCCGCCGGGCTGGTCGGCCTGTGGGACAAGCTGGAACGGGAAGTCGCCGACGGCCGCAGCGCGCTGCGCGTGGCGATCGCCAGCGTGCTCGTGTTGAGCGTGTTCATCGCGGACCGCCGCGAACTGCTGCCGGAGCTGCTGCGCTGGCCGGGGGCGGTGCGATTCGGGCTGGCGTACTGGCTGCTGGCGGTGGCGGTGGGCGTCACGCTCTGGGGCCGGGTGGCCGTGGCGGCGATGCCGCTAGCGACGATTTTCGTGTTCATTTTCGCTGATGCGATCGGCGCGATGCCGGCCGCGATGCGCGACGACTTTCTGGGCATGCCGATGAAATACCTCGTCGCCATCGCCATCCTCGCCACCGTCGGCGGCTACTACCTCGTCCGCGACGGCCGGCAGCAGGCCTTCGACACGCTTGGCGAAAACTACGCCCGCCTCGGCACATTCCTCGGTGGCAAGGGAGCGCCCCGCCCATGAATCACGCCACCGCGAAACCGCACAAAGCCGCCGTCCCCGCCACCGTCGCGCCCGACTACTACGCCGACGAAGCGGAGCGGAAGTTCCTGCTCTACCTGCGCGACGTGGTCGTCACCTTCGACGGCTTCCGCGCGCTGGACATCGACGCCTTCGGTATCTTCCACAACGAGCTGCGCGTCATCATCGGTCCCAACGGCGCGGGCAAGACCACGCTCTGCGACATCGTCTCCGGCAAGACCGACGTCACCGCCGGCCGGATCTACTTCGACGGCGACGACATCACCGACCTGCCGGAGACCGACATCGCCAAGCGCGGCGTCGGCCGAAAGTTTCAAACCCCCACCGTCTTCGACTCGCTGACGGTCTACGAAAACATGGAACTCGCCCTGCCCGGCCGGCAGAAGGTGATCCCCAACCTCTGGAGCCGGGAGACGAAAGCCGAGCGCGACCGCATCCTCGCCATGCTCCGGCGCGTGAGCCTGCTCCAGGCCCTGCACACGCCGGCCCAATACCTCAGCCACGGCCAGCGCCAATGGCTGGAGATCAGCATGCTCATCATGGCCAGGCCCAAGCTGCTGCTGATCGACGAGCCCGCCGCCGGGCTGACTGACGAAGAGACTGCCCTCACCGCCGAGCTGCTGCTGGAACTGCGCGGCGAACACACCATCGTCGTCATCGAGCATGACATGGCATTCGTCCGCCAGCTCGACGCCCGCGTCACCGTGCTCAACGAAGGCAAAGTGCTCGCCGACGGCCCGATGGACCAGGTGCAGCAGGACCCGGCCGTGATCGAAGCCTACCTTGGACGATGAGAGGTTCACCATGCTGACTGTCTCGCAACTCAATTTCTCTTACGGCGCGGTGCAGGCGCTCAGCGGCATCGACATGACGATCCGTCCGGCGCAGATCACCTGCATCATGGGGCGCAACGGCGTGGGCAAGACGACGCTGCTGCAAAACCTCATGGGCGTGCGCCGCCCCGCCTCCGGCCGCATCGAACTGCAAGGCAAAGACATCGCCCGCTGGCCGGCGCACAAGCGTGTGCACGCCGGGCTGGGCCTGGTCCCGCAGGGTCGGCACATCTTCCCCCGGCTGAGCGTGGAGGAGAATCTGCGCATCGGCTTGCAGGGCCGACTCGACGCGCAGCGCACCATTCCCGCCTACATCTACGACCTGTTCCCCGTGCTCAAGCAGATGAGCCAGCGGCGCGGCGGCGACCTCTCCGGCGGCCAGCAGCAGCAACTCGCCATCGGCCGGGCATTGGCGGGCGACCCGAAAGTGCTGCTGCTCGACGAGCCGACCGAGGGAATACAACCCAACATCATCCAGCACATCGGCCAGGTGCTCCAGCAACTCGTCCGCGAGATGCAGATGACGGTGATCCTCGTCGAGCAATACCTCGACTTCGTCCGCGACATCGGGCAGGATGTCTACATCCTCGACGGCGGGCAGGTGGTGGCGCAGACGCAGGCGAGCGCGATTTCACAAGAAATGGTCCACCGCCACCTGAGCGTGTGACCAGTCTGCCGACTAACCGGCGGCGAGCAGGGCTTGCCTTGCCGCCAGCAGATGCGCGGCGATGGGATCGACGCCCACGCCGGTCTTGACCTGGGCAAAGATGGTGGGCCCTTCGCCGCGCATGCGCGCCGCGTCGCGATCCATCACCGCCAGGTCGGCGCCGACCGCTTCGGCGAGGTCGGTCTTGTTGATGACCAGCAGGTCGGACTGCGTGATGCCGGGGCCGCCTTTGCGCGGCACCTTGTCGCCGCCGGAGACGTCGATGACGTAGATGGTGTAGTCGGCCAGCTCCCGGCTGAAGTTGGCGGCAAGGTTGTCGCCGCCGGACTCGATCAGCAGCAGCTCGGGGGAGAAGCGGTCGGTGAGTTGTTCGAGGGCGAGCAGATTGGCGGAGACGTCTTCGCGGATGGCGGCGTGGGGGCAGCCGCCGGTCTCGATGGGCACGATACGCTCGGCGGGCAGCGCTTCGTGGCGGGTCAGAAACTCGGCGTCCTCTCTGGTGAAGATGTCGTTGGTGACCACGGCCAGCGACATGCGGTTTCGCAGGGCATTGCAGAGCGCGAGCACGAGCGCGGTCTTGCCGCTGCCGACGGGGCCGCCGATGCCGACGGTGAAGGCGCGTTGGGCGTAGTCGCGGCGCGGGTTAAGCGGCTCGCGTTCGTGGAAGTGGCCGGGGACGTCGTCGTGGGCGTGGCGGTGCATGGGGGCTCCGGGAGGTTAACTGTGGAAGAGGCGGGAGTAGAGGCGGTCCTGGTGGGCTTGCAACAGTTCGAGCACAGGGGCGGCGCTGGTGGCTGCGGCGGCGTCTGGCGAGGCGGTGGCGGCGGCCTGGGCGTGACGGCCGAGCGCGTGCTGCATGGCCTGGGCATGGAGCGGGCCGACGACGTTGAGGCGGACGGCGGCGGAGATCAGGTCGCGCAGGGCGGTGAAGGTGAACAGTCGCGCGGCGTCGTCGGCGTCGAGGCGGAGGCCGTTGGCGACCCCGCCGAACAGCGGGGCGAGGTGGCCGGGCAAGGCGGCGCGGCGGACGGTGTGGCGCAGCGTCGCCAGGGCCGGGCAGTGGTGCGCGAAGGCGCGCTCCATTGCCAGCAGCAGCGCCTGGCCCTGTGCCCGGCTGGCGCGGTTGGCGACGTGGTTGCTCAGCATGGCGTTGCAGTAACGGTCGAGGTCGGGCAGGCGATCGGGGTCGGCGTGGACGGCGAGCAGCAGCGGCAGGCTCTGGCGGGCGAGTTGCGTGAGGCTGGCGCGGCAGAACGCCTCCAGCGTGGCGGCGTCGCACACTTCGCCAAGCTGCACCGCCGCTTCGAGCCCGGCCGAGTAGGCGAACCCGCCGGTGGGGAAGGCCGAGTCGGCCAGTTGCCAGAGCAGCCAGTCGGGATGGATAGGTGAATGTGTTGAACGCATGCGGATCACCGTTGCGACACAAACAGAGCAAAGCGAGTGCCGGCCCGGCCGAGGATGTGCCAAGTGTGTTTCATGGCGATGCCGCTGCCCAAGGTGCGGGCAATGGGGGTTTCGCTGCGCGCTGCCTGTGCAGTCGAGGGATGTTGCAGGCGACGCGCGCAAGATCACCCGGCACCACGGGAGCGCGTGTTTGAGAGGGAAAAACCGGGCGAATGCAGCGTGAGGGTGTCATGGCACCGTCGGGTGCAAAAATCATGGCGTCGTTCGGCACCGTCCTTGCTGTACCATGTTGCCGCCATGCGAAAGTTACCGTGATGCACGGCCCATGGCATGCCGCTTCATTCCTTAGCGAAAGGTCCTGCACCGATGATGAGCACGCGATTGATTGACGCCCCGGTCGTTGTCCGCACCACGATATTCGCCACGGCCGCGATGGCGTGGCTGGGCAGTGCGTCGGCAGCCTGGGCACACCCGCATCATGCGTCGATGGTGCATGGCGAGCACGCGTTCGCGCAAGGCCTGCTCCACCCGGTCATGGGGCTGGACCATGTGCTGGCGATGGTGGCGGTGGGCCTGTGGGCCGGGCAGATCGGTGGGCGGCGGGCGTGGGCGCTGCCGGCGGCGTTCGTGGGGTTGATGCTCGTCGGCGGATTCGGTGCGTTTGCAGGTATCCCGTTGCCGGCGGTTGAAGGCGGCATCCTCGCATCGGTACTCGTGCTGGGTTTGCTGGTGGCGGCGGCGTTGAAGCTGCCCGTTGCGGCCGGGACGGCGGTGGCCGGCGTGGCGGCCCTGTTCCACGGCTACGCGCACGTGAGCGAGATGGCGGCGGACAGTTCGCTGGCAGCGTATGGCGCGGGCTTCGCGCTGGGCACGGCCGGACTTTGTGCGGCGGGGTTGGGCGCCAGCCGTCTGTTGCAGTTGCGCGGGCAGGCGGTGCTCGTGCGGGCGTGCGGCGGCGGCATCGCCACGGCGGGCCTGGTGCTGGCGGCGGTGACGTGGCTGTGATCGACGCCCCAGGCGTACGCCCGGCGAAGGCGGACGTGGCGGCGCAGGCGACGGCCGGCCGCGGCAAGATCGTCGCCGAGATGGTGCGCGACCGGCCGACGCTGACGTGCGTGCGGGCGTGCAGTCCGCTGAAGCTACTTACGCCGCGCAGCCGACCGGGCTATGCCAGCGCGTTTGTCGGCAGCTACGGCGGCGGGCTGGTCGCGGGCGATACGCTCGATTTGAACGTGACGCTGCACGAGCGGGCCGTCTGCTTTTTGAGCACGCAGGCGTCGACCAAGGTCTACCGCAACACGGCCGACGCCCCGGCCCGGCAACGGCTGCACGCCACGGTGGCCGACGACGCCCTGCTCGTGGTCGCGCCGGACCCGCTGACCTGCTTCGCCCATGCAAACTACGAGCAGACGCAGCGGTTCGAACTGGCGGCGGAAGGCAACCTGGTGCTGGTCGACTGGCTGACCAGCGGCCGGCACGCGTGCGGCGAGCGGTGGGCGTTTGATCGGTATGCCAGCCGGAACGACGTGGCGGTGGCCGGCGAACTGCGACTGGCCGATGCGCTGCTGCTGGACCCGGCGGACGGGCCGGTGGATGCGCCGTTTCGCCTTGGCCGGTTCGAGTGCATGGCGACGGTCGTACTGATCGGCCCGAAGCTGGCGGCGATGCAGCAGGCGTTGCACGACGCGGTGAACGACACGGCGACGCAGCGACACGCGACGCTGCTCGAAGCGGCGAGCCCGATCGCCGACGGCCTCGTCTGGCGGCTGCTCGCCACCACCACGCAAGCGGTGCAGCGCCAGCTTCGGCGACGCCTCGCACCGTTGGCGGAACTGCTGGGGGACGATCCGTGGGGGCGGAAGTGGTAAATGGCTCCGTAGGGCAGCGCGGCTGAAGCCGCGCGGCCTCGAACTGGGAGATTCTGACATGCATCTGAGTCCGCGCGAAATCGAAAAGCTCATGCTTCACAACGTCGGCTTCCTGGCGCAGAAGCGGCTGGCCCGGGGCGTGCGGCTCAATGCGCCCGAGACGACCGCACTGCTTGCGACGCAGGTGCTTGAACTGATTCGCGACGGCCGATCGGTCGCCGCGCTGATGGACCTCGGCCGACAGATGCTCGGTCGGCGGCAGGTCATGCCGGGCGTACCCGAACTCGTGGGCGAGGTGCAGGTTGAAGGCACGTTTCCCGACGGCACGAAACTCGTCACCATCCACCAGCCCATCGCCCGCGAAGACGGCGATCTCGAACTCGCGCTCTATGGCAGCTTCCTGCCCGTGCCCGAACTCACCGCATTCCGCACCCACGCTGACGATGCCGACAACCTCGTACCCGGCGAAGTCACGCCCGCCGCGGGTGAGATTGTGCTCAACGCAGGCCGGGCCGCGATCGACCTGGAAGTGACCAACCTCGGCGACCGGCCGGTGCAGGTGGGCAGCCATTACCACTTCGTCGAAACCAACGCGGCGCTGCGCTTCGACCGCGCGGCGGCATACGGCAAACGCCTCGACATCCCCGCCGGCACGGCCGTCCGCTTCGAGCCCGGCGACACACGCACCGTCACGCTCGTCGACATCGCCGGCCGCCGCGTCATCCAGGGCGGCAACCGGTTCGCCACCGGCGCGGTGAACGACGCCAATCGCAATGCGATGATGCAACGCCTGGCCGTGCGTGACAAGGTGACATGGTGAAAGGGTGACACGGTGACCCCGAATCAGTGCTCACCTTGTCCCCCCCCCCACACCCCACGCCCCACGGAATCTCCCATGCCCCACCCAATGCCCCGCCACGCCTACGCCGAAATGTTCGGCCCCACCACCGGCGACAAGCTCCGCCTCGGCGACACCGCGCTCACGCTTGAAGTCGAACGCGACCACACCGTCTACGGCGACGAGTGCAAGTTCGGTGGCGGCAAGGTCCTTCGCGAAGGCATGGGTCAGGCCGCCGGCGTCGACGCCGACCACGCCCTCGATGTCGTCATCACCAACGCGCTCATCGTCGACCACACCGGCATCTACAAGGCCGACGTCGGCATCAAGCACGGCCGCATCGCCGGCCTCGGCAAAGCCGGCAACCCCGACGTCATGCAAGGCGTCGACGCCAACATGATCGTCGGCGTCACCACCGAAGCCATCGCCGGCGAAGGCCTCATCCTCACCGCCGGCGGCTTCGACAGCCACATCCACTTCATCTGCCCCCAGCAGGCCGACGAAGCCATCGCCTCCGGTGTCACCACCTTCGTCGGCGGCGGCACCGGACCCGCCACCGGCACCTGCGCCGCCACCTGCACCCCCGGCACCCACCACATCCGCCTCATGCTCCAGGCCACCGACGCCTTCCCGCTCAACGTCGGCTTCCTCGGCAAAGGCAACACCGCTTCGCCCGAAGGCCTTGCCAGCCAACTCGAAGCCGGCGCCGTCGGCCTCAAGCTTCACGAAGACTGGGGCACCACCCCCGCGGCAATCGACTGCTGCCTCACCGTCGCCGAAGACCACGACGTCCAGGTCGCCATCCATACCGACACGCTCAACGAGTCTGGCTTCGTCGAAACCTCCCTCGCCGCCATCAACGGCCGAACCATCCACACCTACCACAGCGAAGGCGCCGGCGGCGGCCACGCACCGGACATCCTCCGCGTCTGCGGCGAGCCCAACGTCCTGCCAAGCTCCACCAATCCCACCCGCCCCTACACGGTCAACACCCTCGACGAGCATCTGGACATGCTCATGGTCTGCCACCACCTGGACAAGAACCTGCCCGAGGACGTGGCGTTCGCCGAGAGCCGCATCCGTGGCGAAACCATCGCGGCCGAGGACATCCTGCACGACCTCGGCGCCATCAGCATCATGGGCAGCGATGCGCAGGCGATGGGGCGCGTCGGCGAACTGATCACGCGCACCTGGCAGACCGCCGACAAGATGCGCCAGCAGCGTGGCCGACTCACCGGCGAACGCGGCGACAACGACAACGCACGCATCAAGCGCTACGTCGCCAAGTACACCATCAACCCTGCGATTGCTCATGGCATGGCTGCCCACCTCGGCTCCATCGAGCCGGGCAAGCTGGCCGACCTCGTGCTCTGGAAGCCGGGCTACTTCGGCATCAAGCCGGAGATGGTCATCAAAGGCGGCTTCATCGCCTGGTCGCAGATGGGCGATCCCAACGCGTCGATCCCCACGCCGCAGCCGGTCTTCATGCGCCCGATGTTCGGCAGCTTCGGCAAAGCGACCGGCCCGACGTCGATCGCCTTCGTCAGCCAGGCGTGCCACGCCACCAACCTCGCCGCCGCGTATGGACTGAGCAAGCGCATCGAGCCGGTGCACGGCTGCCGCAAGGTGACCAAACGCGACATGAAGCTCAACGACGCCCTGCCGACGATCACCGTCGACCCCGAAACCTACCATGTCACCGCCGACGGCGAACGCCTGACCTGCGAGCCCGCCAAACGGCTGCCGCTGGCGCAGCGGTACAGTCTGTTCTAGATCTAAATCGTTCTGCGAAGCTCATGCGGCGAACACATGGCGACCCGGGCACAACAACGTGGCCTGCGCTGCGGTTAGACCACAGCACCCGACTTTAGGTCCGACGACAGTTGCAGCGCCATCATCAAGAGGTGTGATCCTACAAGGTTTGATAGGCCAGACTACTCGCGCTTTGGATACAGGTCGTTCGGGCCGATGCGGAGACCATGGCCAGAAATACGGTAATAAATGGACGTCACGTATTCGGCGTTCCCCGGCATCACCCACACGCTCTGCACAATACCGTCTTTTATGCTGAGATTCACATGAAACAGTGCTTTGCCGTTCACCCAGTAATACATCCAACCCTCGCCAGCATCGATTTCCTTCGCCCCCCACCCGAGGTTGTAAACCTGATCATGTGTGTCATAGTCCCAGTTTTCGTCCGTTGCAGTGGCTAGTTTTTCGACTTCCGACACGCTCATGCCAGGTTGAATCGGAAATTCACGCTGAATCTCATCAATGCCAAAGTCATCGACATATTCCTGTTCTTCAAATTCAGCAATCAACTTATCCAGTTCGTCATGTGGTCGCCCCTCATGGTCAGAATCGGCGAGAGCGAAGCTCCAATCGACAGGTGATACATCCTGCGGTCCTTGACAGGCTGACAACAGACTGCCCGCAAGCAATAGCAGGAGAATCTGACAGAAACATTTCTGGCTTCTGGATACCCACACGAGCATGACTTGCCTTTATATGCCTCACTCCGCGTCGGCCGGCAGCGTGGTGGGGTCGGGGCGGTAGTAGCGGGTGTTGTTGAGGGCCCAGAGTTTTTCGGTGAAGT
>JBBDPC010000159.1:51695-58272 GCA_040876735.1 Phycisphaeraceae bacterium
GGGTCGGGGCGGTAGTAGCGGGTGTTGTTGAGGGCCCAGAGTTTTTCGGTGAAGTCGCCGCCGAGGTCGTTTTCGGCTTCGGCGGGGGTGGGCGGGGTGCGGGAGGCGGTGAGGGCCATGTTCATTTTGGCGTCGAGGTTGTCGATCAGCGACACGGCCAGCGCTTCGGGGGTGGCGGGTATTTTCAGCGCGCCGAACTCGGGCACGCCGTGGTGGGAGAGGATGATGTGGTGCAGCACGCGCAGCAGCGGCGCGGGGATGGTCATGGCCCCCTCCTCAAGCTGCTGGCAGGCGCGGGCCTTGTCTTCCAGCCAGAGCGAGCCGCGGGCGATGTGGCCGACGAGCTGGCCGTCGGTGGAGTAGCCGAAGCCCTGCTCCCACGTCTGTTCGGAGCATTTGCCGAGGTCGTGGATGAACAGGCCCATCAGGATCACGTCGCGGCTGAGATTGGGGTAGAGCGGGACGACCTGCTCGGCGAGGCGCATGACGCTCAACGTATGTTCGAGCAGGCCGCCGAGGTAGGCGTGGTGGAGGCTCATCGCGGCGGGCGCCTGGCAGAACTTGTCCATCAGCTCGCCATCTTCGAGGTAGCGGTCGGCGAGACATTTGAGCGGTTCGTGCCGCATCGAGTGGAGCAGGTTGACGACGTCGGCGAACATCTGGTCGATGTCATGCTCGGTGCAGGGCAGCAGGTCGCGCAGCTCATTGGCGGTGGGCGTGTAGGGTTCGATGGAGCGGATGATGATCTGCATCTCGCCCTGGTAGGGTTGGGTTTCGCCTTCCAGAAACACGAAACCGTCAGTGGGCAGGGAGTTGTAAAGTTCTTCGGACGCGGACCACATGCGGCCGGGCTTGCGGGCGGTGCGATCGCCGACGAGGCAGCGCAGGTATGGCTTGCCCGTGCGGGTCATGCCGAGCTGGCAGTTGTGAATGGCGAAGACGCCCTGGACGAGTTGGGCGGGGGCCATGTCACGGAGGTAGATGCGTTGGGTGGTGGTCACGGTCATTCCTTTGGGAGGGGGCGGATGACAAGGTGACAAGGCGAGGGGGTGACAAGGTGAAGAAAGCCAACGTCACCTTGTCACCCTGTCATTTTTCAGAGTCCGATGCGGGAGAAGGATTCGGGGCGGCCGGGGGTGTCAGCGCGGAGTTTGAACAGGGCGCCGGCATGGGGGCCGTCTTTGTCTTTATTACCGCCGCCGGCGGAGGTGATGTAGAGGTCCTGGAGGTCGTCGCCGGCGAAGATGAGGCTCGTGGTCTTGGGGGCGGGCAGGTCGATTTTCTGTTTCAACTGGCCGGTTTTTCCGTCGTAACGGTAGAGGCCTGAACCGTTGAAGTGGGCGGACCAGATGTCGCCGAGCTCATCGACGACCATGCCGTCGGGCACGCCGTGGGCGGGATCGGTCTGGACGGCGGGGCGCTGGTTGGTGATGTCGCCGGTGCGTCGGTCGTAGTCGAACAACCAGATGGTGTGGGTGGGCGAATCGGTGAAATAGAGTCCCGTGCCATCGAGGGTGAAGCCCATGCCGTTGGCGGTGCCGATGCCTTCGAGCAGGATGCGGTAGGAGCCGTCGGGGTCGAGGCGGTAGAGCCGGCCCTTGCGGGATTTGGTGGGCATGGTGCCGCAGAAGACCCGGCCTTCGGGGTCGGCCATGACGTCGTTGAAGCGTGTCTCGCGTTCGTCGGGGATCTCTTCGAGAATGGTCTGGCGGACTTCGCCGTCGCGCCAGAGCACGACGTTGCCCTTATCGCGGAACAGCAGGAGCGCCCCGTCGGGCTGGAAGGTGAACCCGCCGATCTGCCGATCCTGGTGAACCTGCTCATGTTCGTTCGTGGCCGGGTCGTAGCGGAACAGCCGGCCGGTGGGGATGTCGGCCCAGTAGAGCTTTTTCTCCAGGGGATGCCAGAGCGGGTTTTCGCCGCACTTGTTGGCGTAGTCGGCGATGACTTCATATTCGGTGGCGTGTTGGGTCATGGGGAGGCTCGGGGTTGGGGGTTGGGGATTGGGGCTTAGGGGTTGGTGGCTTCGTCGACGGTGCGGACACTGCCGTCAGCATACAGCACGTTGCGGCGGCCGTTCCAGAACGGCTCGCGTTCCTGGATGTAGATGGTCTGCGACGGGTTCTGGATGTCGGTCGTGACAGTCGGTTCGGTGATGACGAACTCGTAGCTGGGCTGGCTGGTGTCGGTGGCGTTGGGGACGAGCAGCAGGTCGGGGACCTGGCCCTGCTGGGTGGAGAAGCCGGGGTAGATGTAATTGTCGAACTGGTCCCAGGTGTGGGGGAGGACGTCGTCGTGATCGCTGGCATAGATGAGGGCGGCGACGCCGAGTTGGCGGAGCTGGCTCATCGATTGGGTCTGGTACGCGGCGGTGCGGGCTTGGTCGAGGGCGGCGGGCAGGCGGACGATGGCGACGGCGATGGCGACGATGCAGAGGACGATGTTGAGGTAGCCGAGGATGAGGCCGACGAGGGCGAGGCCAGCCCCGGCATGCTGGTCGGGCTGGCGTTTGATGCGGCCGCGGGCGAGGTGGCCGCAGATGACGGCGGGGATGGAGGCGAAGAAGCCGAAGCAGACGTAGCTGAGGAGGCCCAGGATGAGGCTGGCGACGGCGAGGCCGGACGTCTGGGGGCCGGCGTTGCCGTGAGGCATCGGGGGCGCGGCCTGGGGGGGCGGGGAAATGGGCGGCGGCGATTGGCTCATGGCACGGCTCCGGAGGTGAGGTTGAAGAAGATCAGAGGCAGAATAACGGATGGGGTGGGGTTTCGCATGGGGCGGGCGTCTCGCCTTTCTCAGTGGGGCGGGCGTCTCGCCCGCCATGCCGGAGCGCCGGAAAGCACTCGAACAGGCCTGTGGCCTGTCGGCGGGCGAGACGCCCGCCCCACTGAGAAAGGCAAGACCGCACAGCTTTGGACTACATCCTGCCCCCCCTGCTACCCACGCTCGGAGCGCTTGGGCTTCGGAGTCGGGGTGAGCAGTGCGGGGAGGCTGGCGGCCAGGGCGCGGGCGGCGCGGGTGGTGTCGCGGTGGAGGCGCATCAGCATGGGCAGGCGGTGCGGATGGCGGGCGAGCCAGGCCAGGACGGCCGCGGCGCGGGGCTGGCCCTGGGCGTCGACCCAGTGGCGCATCTCGGGCGGCAGCGCGACGTCGGCGGGATCGCTCACCGCCCGCAGCGCGAGGAAACGCACCGGCCGGCCTGCCTCGCGGGCAAGCCCGCGGACGCGGACGGCCAGCGGGTGCGTCTCCATGTCGACCAGGTCGGCGGCGAAGCGTTGGTGGAGGTCGCGCTTGTCGGCGACGGTGGCGGCCATACGGTTGAGGGTGAGCAGTGTGGCGGCAGGCGGGGATTGGGGGTTGGGGATTGGGGGTTGGGGGGTGAGATCGAGGCGGTCGTGGGTGGTGTGGGTGACGGTGTGGATGATGGCGACGTGGCCGGCGGGCAGGTGCGGCGCGAGGCCGCCGGCGAAGCCGAGGCTGATGACCGTGTCGGGCGGGGTGCGGGCCCACTGCTGGTCGAGCGTGGCGACGGCGCGGGCGGGGCCGACGCCGGTGAGGTGGGCGATGATGCGGCCGTGGTGGTGGTCGCCCTCGGCTTGCGTACGGCCGTGCCAGCGGAGGCCGAGCGTGGCGACGGCGGGGGCGAGTTCGGGGCGAGTGGCGGCGAGGATGAGCGTGGTAGGCGGCATCGTGGCGGATTCGGGGATCCGGGGGGATCCGGGGGATCCGGGGCTTCGCGGACTCAGCCCTCGGCTTGGGGGCACGGGTCAGGTGGTGACGACGTGGGTGGGCTCGCCCTGGAGGTAGGCGTGGAGGTTGTCGGCGGCGATCTGCATGAGACGGGTGCGGGCTTCGCGGGTGGCCCAGGCGATGTGGGGCGTGATGAAACAGTTGGGAGCGGTAAGCAAGGGGTTGTGCGCGTCGGGCGGTTCGCTGGCGAGCACGTCGAGCCCGGCGCCGCCGAGTTGGCCGGCGTGGAGAGCGGCGGCGAGGGCGGGCTCGTCGATGAGCGGACCGCGGCCGGTGTTGAGCACGATGGCGTGGGACTTCATGCGGGCGAGCCGGTCGGCGTCGAGCAGGTGGTGCGTGTCGGGCGTGAGCGGGCAGTGGAGCGTGAGCACGTCGGCGGTGGCAAGCAGGTCGTCGACCGGCATGTGTTGAACGTCGAGCCCTTCCATGCCCGGCCGGGGCGCGTCGGGTCGGCGCGAGGCGGCGGCGAGACGCATGCCCAGGGCGTCACCGATGCGGGCGACGCGCTGGCCGATCGCGCCGAGGCCGACGATGCCCAGTGTCTTGCCCGCCAGTTCGGTCAGCGGTGCGACGGTGAAGCTGAAGTCGCCGCTGCGCTGCCATTGCCCGTCGCGCACGGCGGCGTCGTGCCCGGCCACGTGGTTGACCAGGGCCAGCAGCAGCGCGACGGCGTGCTGCGCGACCGAGTCGGTGCTGTAGCCGGGGACGTTGGTGACGGTGATGTTGCGTTCGCCGGCGGCGTCGAGATCGACGACATTCGTGCCGGTGGCCAGGACGCCGACGTAGCGGAGGTCGGGCAGTTGGGCGAGGGTGTCGGCGGCGAGCGGGGTCTTGTTGGTCAGGAGGACGGGCACGCCTTGGGCACGGGTGACGATCTGGTCGTCGCTCGTGCGATCGTGGACGGTGAGTTGACCGAGGCGGGCGATCGCGTCCCAACTCGGCTCGCCGGGCGGCGCGGGTTCGTGCGGGCGGTGCGGCGTGAGGGTGTGGCCGTCGAGGACGACGATGGGGTCGGACATGGTGCGGCTCCTGTGGCCCGGATGGTAGCAGGGAAGGCGGAGGTTGGGGATTGGGGTTTCGGGATTGGGGTTTCGGAAAAAACGCCCGCCTCTGAGCGAGTCCGCGAGCGAAGAGCGGGATGAGGGGAATGTGGGATGTGTGATGTGGGATCGATGATGTCAGAGAGCGGCGGTCGATTCCAGATCACAGATCATCGATCACAGATTGATCGATCCCCCCATCCGGGGCTTCGCGGACTCAGCCCTCGGCTTAAAATCTTTCCAATCCCGAACCCCCAATCTCCAATCCCCAACCCCCGCGCTCGAATCCCTTATCATGCCCTCATGGCTATTTTCCTCGATGACGAGCCGGCGGAACTGGGTGGGAACGATCTGGCGGCCGTGCTGGTGGCGGCGCGCGACCAGGCCCAGCGTGAAGGGCGCGTGGTGGTGGAAGTGCAGGTCGACGGCGAAGCGGTCAATGCCAAACAACTCGACCAGGCGGGCGACATCGCCGTGGCCGAGCGGGAGGTGCGACTCTACTCCGCCGACCCGCGCGAGCTGGCGCGCACCACGCTGGAGCAGATTCGCCCGCGCCTGGCCGAGGTGAAACAGACGCAGGCCCGGGCGGCGGAGCACTTGCAGAAGGACGAGGGCGCCGAGGCGATGACCGGCGTCCGCGAGATGATCGAGACCTGGCTCCAGACGCAACAGGCCGTGCTGCACACCGCCGTGCTGCTGGGCATCGACCTCAACACGCTCACAGTCGACGGCGAACCGTTCGAGCAGATCACCAGTGAACTGCTGGCCAAGCTCCAGGAAGTCAAAGCCCTGCTGGAGACCCACGACACCGTCGGCCTCGCCGACACGCTGCTCTACGAGTGGGCCGACCTGGCCGGGAAGTGGGACCGGCTGATCGAGACGATGATGGAGAAAGTGTAGTTTCGGGGTTCGGGAAGATTTTGCTTCTTAACGCCCGCCTCTGAGGAGCGCCGCGACGAAGGGCGGGATCAGGGAATGACCCATGACAAAATTCAAATGGCAAATGAAAGCTACGGAAAGCCGGTTCTGACATTTGTCATTTGATTTTTGTCATTTGAGCTTCACTCATCCCGCTCTTCGCTCGCGGACTCGCTCAGAGGCGGGCGTTTTTCTTTCACTTGAAACTCCCTTGCCCCCCTCGCCGCTTTTTCTCTACAATCCCCGCTTCGCATTCACGACGCTTTGCAGGAATCACGACGATGGACAAGCCCCACCTCGACCACCCGACGTTGCCGCTGGTGAAGCAGAAGTTTCCCGACCGCACCTTCTTCGCCGCCGAGTTCCGCGGCCAGACCACGCTGGTGGTGCCCCGGGAGGACCTGCACGACGTCATGCGGTTCCTGCACGACGACGGGCAGTGCGCCTATGACTTTCTCTCCGACGTCACGGCCGTGGACTACCTCCACTATCCCGCCAGCGACGTCGAAGGCGCCCAGCCCGGCCGGTTCGCCGTGGTCTACAACCTTGTCAGCTATCGCGACAACCGCCGGCTGATCGTCAAGACCTACCTCGAGCCCACCCTCGACACGCACGGCGTCGAAGACGACCCCGCCCTCCACGTCGACAGCGTCACCGACATCTGGCCCGGGGCCGAGTGGATGGAGCGCGAAGTGTTCGACATGTTCGGCATCCACTTCGACCACCACCCCGACCTTCGCCGCATCCTGCTCTGGGAAAGCTACCCCGCCTACCCGCTGCGCAAGGACTACCCCGTCATCGGCCGCGGCGAGCGCGAAGACTACCGCATCATCGACCGCGAAAGCGCGTGAGGCGCGGGGTTCGGGGTTCGG
>JBBDPC010000160.1:0-2162 GCA_040876735.1 Phycisphaeraceae bacterium
CGTGCGTCATCGGCGGCCACCCCTCCGCTGCGCTGCGGGGCTAAAGTCCGATCCGCATCCATCCGGGGTTTCATTTTCTTCTCTGCGCTCTCCGCGCTCTTGGCGGCCTCTGCGCGAAACTCTTTGCTCAGGGCCAGGGCAGCCGGCGCCCCCCGCCGAGCAGTTGACAGCCCCGATGTAACAGCTATTTTCAATGATCCCAGCACGGAGGTCGTCGGTCGCCTCGTCCCCGGGAAAAACGGGAAAAGGCGATGTCAGGAGGGACGTGCTGCACGGTGAGCGGGAGCTCGATCAACCGTGTGGTGCTCCCGCCTTATCCACGACGAAAGGACGAACCTCCCTATGGCCAGCCAGCCCAAGCGCATCCTTCTCACCACCACGTCCTACCAGGACACCCCCGGCAAACATCACGACCTGCTCCAAGCCTCTGGCTACGAGGTCGTCCGCGCACGCGGCCCGCTGCCGGAAGACGAAATGCTCAAACTCGTCACGAGCAACGGCGGCTTCGACGGCCTGCTCCACGGCGACGACGCCATCACCGCCCGGGTCATCGACGCCGCCCTGCCCCGCCTGCAATGCCTGTCCAAGTACGGCATCGGGCTCGACTCGGTCGACGTTGCCGCCGCCACCGAACGCAAAGTGCCCGTCCTCTTCACGCCCGGCGTCAACCACACCACCGTGGCCGAACACACCTTCGGCCTGATGATCGCGCTGGCCAAGCACCTCGTCGTCGAAGTCAACCACGTCAAGGCGGGCAACTGGAAGCGCATCACCGGCAGCGAACTGGCAGGCAAGACGGTGGGCATCCTCGGCCTCGGCCGCATCGGCAAGGAGGTCGCCAAACGGGCCCGCGCCTTCGACATGGATGTGATCGCCTACGACGTTTACTGGGACGAGGCGTTCGTAGACGAGCACGACGTGCGCAAGTGTGACACGGCCGACCAGGTCGCGCGCGAGGCGGACATCGTCAGCCTGCATATGAACCTCACGCCAGAGAACCGCGAGTTCATCAACAAGACCCGCATCGCCACGATGAAGGATGGCGCGATGGTCATCAACTGCTCGCGCGGCGGACTGGTGAACGAAGCCGACGTCGCCGAAGCGTGCAAAAGCGGCAAGCTGCTGGGCTACGGCGCCGACGTGCTGGAGATCGAGCCTATGCAGACGCCGCACCCGTTCCAAGACGTGGACAACATCATCGTCACCCCACACATCGGCTCGCGCACGTTCGAAAGCGTCGAACGCCAGGCGGTGATGGCGACGGAAAACCTGCTGCGACTGCTCAACGGCGAGAAGCCGCTGGCGCAGGCGAACGAGTTTTGAAACATCAATGGCAGTCGGATTTTGACGGGATAACAGGATCGGCCGGATCGACAGGCGTGGGGATGGAGAAAGCAAAAGCATTGGCAACACCCCCGCCTGACCTACATCCCATCCTGTTCATCCCGCCGATCCTGTTATCCCGTCAAAAACAGTGAACCCAGTGGAGATCATCATGCCCAACGCTGACATCGGACTCATCGGCCTCGCCGTCATGGGCCAGAACCTCGTGCTCAACATTGCCGACCATGGCTACCACGTCGCCGTCTTCAACCGCACCACGTCGAAGATGACCGACTTCATCGAGCAGGCCAACAAAGAAGAGCCTTCGCGCGACCGGCTGATCGGCTGCGAGACGATCGAAGCCTTCGTCAAAGCGATCAAGCGCCCGCGCAAAATCATCATCCTCGTCCAGGCGGGCCGGCCGACCGATGCGGTGATTGACGGGCTCATCCCGCTGCTGGAAAAAGGCGACATCATCGTCGACGGCGGCAACGCGCTGTGGACCGACACCATCCGCCGCGAGAAGGCGCTCAAAGAAAAGGGGCTCTACTTCATCGGCTCCGGCGTCTCCGGCGGCGAAGTCGGCGCTCGCTTCGGCCCGTCGCTCATGCCCGGCGGTGAACCGGAAGCGTGGCAGCAGCTCGAACCGATCTGGAAGGCGATCGCCGCGAAGGTCGATCCCGAGTCCGGCAAGCCTTACGAAGACTACCAGCCCGGCAAGCCGATCACCGAGGGCGAGCCCTGCACCGCGCACATCGGCGCGGACGGCGCGGGCCACTATGTCAAGATGGTGCACAACGGCATCGAGTACATCGACATGCAGCTCATCTGCGAAGCCT
>JBBDPC010000161.1:0-57220 GCA_040876735.1 Phycisphaeraceae bacterium
TCATCAAGCTCCACGGCGGCGAGCCGGCCAACTTCCTCGACGTCGGCGGCAGCGCGTCCGAAGAAGCCGTCACCGAAGCGTTCCGCATCATCCTCGGCGACGACAAGGTTCAGGGCGTGCTCGTCAACATCTTCGGCGGCATCATGCAATGCGATCGCATCGCCCGCGCGATCATCAGCTCCGCCAAGTCCGTCGGCTTCAAGGTGCCGCTGGTCGTCCGCCTCGAAGGCACGAACGTCGAAGCGGCCCGCAAGCTGCTCGAAGAGGCACGCGGCGACATCCCCACCATGCAGATCGGCACAGACCTCACCGACGCCGCGCAGAAAATCACCGCCGCCGTCGGCGCTGCACAGCCCGCGTGACGCTCTGACGTCCACCGCTCGCGCACCGCTCGGTTCATTCATCGCAGTGGATATGCGTGGCGTGTGCCGGCCTGGGGGTCGTAGATCACGATCTCGCGGGCGGCGTCGAAGATCATCCACGGCCGGTCGGGGTGGTAGCGCAACCGCGACAGCGAGGTAAACCCGTCGAGCGTCTGGACGACGCCGGCTTCGCGGTCGATGATCCGGACCGTCTGCTTGCCGCACACGATCACCCGACCTTCGCCGATGACAGCCGCCCACCGGGAATCACCTTCATACGCAACAGCCCAGATCGTCTGGCCGCGACGATCCACGACCTCCGCATTGCCGTCGCGCAGCAGCAGCACGCCCCCGCGCTCCGCAGGTCCCGCGAAACTGACCTGCTCGCTGGAACGACAGGCCCAGATCACACGACCGAAAACGTCGGTCTCGACGACCAGCCGGCCGCGGCGGCCATGGATCTGAAACGTCCCGCCATGCGACGCCGGCTCAGTGGTGTTGAACGCGCCCGTCAGACGTACCAGTGGCTCGCCCGTCGGCGCGATCAGACCGGCCGCCGGCATGCCGTGGTACCACGAGGGCACATCACCTAGCGTCGCGAGGAAGGTGCCGTCGGGCAGCACGCGAAGGGCATGCCCCCCGACGTTCCGCTCTCGCTCAACCACCTGTGCCTGCGCGTCGAGCCAAATCATGTCACTTCCTCTGTTATTTTCGCCCGGCACGGGGGCGGGCAGCGCCAGCGGGTCGACGAATTGAAAAGGCTGTGGCGGCACGAGATCGATCTTCGCCAGTTCGTCTACCCAGGCCTGGCGCGCCGCGGCGGTGTCGGCAGGCGAGGCGGTCAACCGATAGGGCGGCCGATCATCGGTCATCCGCGCCAGCGCCAGGCCCGCCATCAACCGCAAGGCCGGGTCCACGTGGCTCAGGCCTGGCTCGATCAGTTGCCGGGCTCGGTCCGGCTCGGTGTCACTGAGGCTCCACGCCAGCCACAGCCGGGTCGACAGCGGCAGCCGGTCGAGCCTGTGCCACGGCGATTCGGACGTTTCATAGAGCTGAACAATCGCCGCCGCCCAGGCCCCCGCCTTGTCCGGAGGCAGATCGCGGATCAAAAGCGGCAGCCGGGCGCTGAACTTGCCCCCCAAGGCGGCGCGCTCCGGCAACACGTCCGCCGGCTCGACACGATGGAGGATCTCCTGCGCCGCCGCCAAGGGTTTCCACCGGCCCCACGGCGTGTGCGCCTGGTCGGCCAAGGTGAGCAGCGGCTCAACCTGCGCCGCGCCACCCTCTTCGCCCAGTTCGCGCAGCACCGCATCCATGTGACGGACCGGATCGGCCAGTCGGCGTTCGCGCAGTGAGGCGAACGTTTCCTCCAGTGCCTCCTCGCTCGGACGCGGCTTCCACTCGTTAATCTGCGCTGCGGGCGTGCTGGCCCATGCCTCGGCGATGGCGGCCTGGTACTCGCGCTGCCGTTCGTGGGGCAGGTCGGTATCCAGCGGGAAGGCGGAACGCCCGAGCAGCTCAAAGGCCGCTTCCTGCAGGGCCGCGGCGTCGGCGTCCGCCACGCCGGCCGCTTCAAGCAGGGCGGCCCGCGTCGGCTCGGGCGGGTTCGGCGGGGCGATCCATTGGAATGCACCGGCCGTGCCCGGCATCACTCCCGATACCGCCACCACGATCAGCAGGACACATCGCATGGCCGACCTCCGATCTGACGTGGAATCGTCTCCGGTCCGTCACCCCGCCCTTCTACGACCTTGGATGCGCGGTAGGCATATTTGTTCCCCCACCTCTGCCGAATCCCGTCGGCCGCCTTCATTCTTCACCACCCACCTCAAACGGCAAGCCCGCCGGAAACCGGTCCCTCGCTTCATAACCGATGACCTGCCTCGGCGTCTCCCGGTCGTACCACTGCTTGCCGTTGCCCGCGCTGACGGCAAACAGCACCGCGTACGTCACGCCCTCCGCCTCGACCGCGTCGGCGAAGAACCGCCCCGCATCGTTCCAGCTCAAGTACGCCTCCTCCGCACCGCGCCGCGCCAGCCGAGCCGCGTCCGCCGGATTGCGAGGCAGCCAGCCGATGCGCGCCGCGATCACCGACATCTCATACGTTCGCGCGTACATCTCCCCCATCTGCTCCGCCCACACCTTCGTCAACGCGTAGTGATTCGTCGGCGCAGCCCCGTCGCTGGTCCGCAACGGCCCCTCATGCTTGTCCAGCTTCGCCCGCAGCCCCGACACCACCTGCATGCTGCTGGCCAGCACCACACGCTTCACCCCCGCCTGCCGGGCCGCATCCATCACGTTGAACAGCCCCACCACATTCGGCTCAAGCAACTGTTCGAGAAATGGCGCATCGTCCGGCGTCGCCGCCAGATGCACCACCGCCTCCATCCCCGCCATCGCCCGCCGCACCACGTCGCCGTCCGCCACGTCGCCGACATGCCACGCGTCGCCTGCCCAGTCCGCCGGCGGCTCGGCCTGCCGATCCAGCCCATGCACCGAATGCCCCCGCCGCGCCAGTTCCGCGCAGGCGGGCCGGCCCACCGCGCCCCCCGCGCCCGTCACCAGCACCTTGCCGACTCTGCCTGATCGCTCTGCCATCCCACATCCTTTCCATCTCGCTTGACTGACACCCACCGTCAAACCTGCGCGGACGGTCGCCGCCAACATCGCCGGCCATCCTCGCGAGCATCGAGCAGCCGGTCAAACCATGATCGCAGCAGCCCCCTGCCATGCTGTTGTCATCGAGCCATCGTCATCGACCTGGCATTGCGATACGATACTCCTTTGGTGGAACGTTCCGGTGAACCGCGATGCGCAAACGGTCAAGCTGATGAAACTGCTGCTGGCAGGTGACATTCACATGGGGCGGGCCTCGTCGCGGCTGCCGGCAAGCCTGCCGGCGGACGAAACGCGGGCGGCGCGGGCCTGGCTGCGCCTGGTGGACGTGGCGGTGCGTCGGCGCGTCGACGTGGTCTGCCTCAGCGGCGACATCGCCGACGCGGACAACCGCTTCTGGGAAGCGATCGGCCCGCTGGAGGAAGGCATCAACCGCCTCTCGGCCGCGGGCATCCGAACCATCGCCGTGGCGGGCAACCACGACCACGACGTGCTCACCCGGCTGGCGCGGCAGATGGACCGCGAAGCGTTCACCCTGCTGGGCGAAGGCGGACAATGGGAACGGGTGACGCTGGAGCAGAACGGGCAAGCAGCGGTCCATCTCGACGGCTGGTCATTTCCCCGCCGACGCGTGCGCAACAGCCCCGTGGAAAGCTACACCCTCGACGCCGACGCAACCATCCCCGTCCTGGGCATGGTCCATGGCGACCTGGACGACGCGAACAGCCCCTACGCCCCGCTCGACCTGGTGCGATTGCAAGGCATGGCGGTGGACGGCTGGCTGCTCGGGCACGTTCACGCGCCGCGGTTGATCGAGCAGACCGGCCGGCCGTGGGTGCTGTATCCCGGCTCGTTGCAGGCACTGGACCCCGGCGAGCCGGGCACGCATGGGGCGTGGCTGATCAACGTCGAGCGCGGCGGATTGAGCGTGCCGGAGCTGCTGCCGCTCTCCAGCGCGTTCTACAACGGATGTACGGTCGATCTCGACGGCGTTGACAAACCGGAGGACCTGGAGACGCGGCTGCTTGAGGCGATCAAGCGCGAGGCGAACGCGGCAGCCGAGGCGGGCGGCGAAGCGCTGCGGGCGATCAGCCTGCGGTTGACGCTGGCGGGTCGCACCACGCTGGCGCGGCAGGCACGGCAGACGGCCGAAGCGATCGTCGCCGATCTGGACCTGCGCATCGGCCAGGCGATGGTGGGCGTGGACAAGCTGACCATCGAAGCGCTGCCGCCGATCGACCTGGCCGAGCATGCGGACAGTCACACGGCCCCCGGCGCCCTCGCCCGGCTGCTGCTGGAACTGGACAAGCCTGAACCAGGCGAAACCGTCACGCAACTGATCCGGCAGACGCGGCAGGCGCTGGCGGAAGTGGACGGCCACCGCGACTTCGCCAACCTCGCCTCGCCGACGGTGACCGATGATGACGTGAAAGCGCACCTGGCCCACGAGGCGCGGTCGCTGCTGACCGAGCTGTTGAGCCAGACGACGTGAGCGATGTGGACGTGAATGACAAGGCGGTCCATCTTGAGCAGGTTGAGATCCACCGCGTGCTGGGCATCGGACGCGGGCAGGGGTGGTTGCTGCGCGATCTGTCGCCGGGGGTGAATGTCATCCACGGGCCCAACGGCTGCGGCAAGAGCACGACGGCGCGCGTGGTGCAGGAGTTGCTCTGGCCGGGGCGAACGCGCCTGGACCGCCCCACCGTCACCGGCCGGTTCCGGCATGCCGGGCAGCCGTGGCGGATCGAGATCGACGCGGGCGACGCCGCCTGCACCTGCGACGGCCAGCCGCAGGCCGGCCCCTCGTTCGGCCCGCCGGAGCTGCGCCGCCGCTACTGGCTCGCCCTCGACGACCTGATCAAGGAAGACGACCAGGCGTTCGCCAAGGCCATCGCCGACGCCAGCCAGGGCGGCTTCGACCTCGACGCCGCCGCGGCCGAGCTAGGCTACCGTGACCGGCCGCGCGCCCGCACCACCGAACGCCGGGCCGTGGACGATGCCCTCGCCGCCGTCACCGAAGCGCAGCGCCGCCAGCAGGCCGTCGACGACGAAGCGCAACAGCTCACCGAGCTCATCGCCGAGCGGGAAAAAGCGCGTGTCGCCGCGGGCAACCTTGCCCTGCTGGAGAGGGCCCGCGCCTGCCACGCAGCCCGCGAGCAATGCCGGTCGCTGGAGCAGCAGCTCGCCGCTTTGCCCGAAGGCGTCGCCCGCCTGCTCGGCAACGAACGCGAGACGCTCGACGCGCTGACCGCCCGCCACGCGCAACATGAACAGAAACGGCGCGACGCCGCCCGTCGCCTCGCCGACGCGGCGCAGACGCTCGACGAAGCCGGCCTACCCGAGACTGGCATCGACCCCGACCTGTTGCGAGCCCTCCACGCCAAGGCTCGCCGACTCGCCACGCTCGAAACAGAGTTGCGTCAACGTCAGCAGGAGGCGGCGAATGCCAGGGCACAGGCCGACCGCACCCGCCAGCGTCTGACTGTCGACCCGCCGTCCGCCGCGACACTCGACGGCATCGAACTGGACGACGTGATGCGCCTGGCGCGCAAGGCCGACCGGCTGAGGGGGCAGCAGCAGACGCTGGCCGAGCGGCGGCGGACGCTGGAGCAGGCGGAGCCGGCCGAGGTGCAGGGGCTCAGCGAGACGCAGTTGCGTGAAGGCATGACGGCGCTGGCGCACTGGCTGGCGACGCCCGCGGCGACGGCGAAGCATCGGCGGCAGATGTGGGGGCTGGCGACGCTGGCGGGCGTGGCGGTGGTGCTGGCCGTGCTGCTGGCGGCGCTGGTGCATTGGACGTGGGTGGTGGCGGCGCTGGTGGGGCCGGCGGTGGCGCTGCTTGCCTGGCCGAGGACGCATGGCGACGACCGCAACGCGCATCAGCGCAGCTTCCAGCGCACCGAGCTGCCCGAGCCCGCGGCATGGGATGCCCAGACGGTCAGTGCATACGTGCATCGCCTGGCGGGGCTGCTCGCGCAGCGTCGCCTGGCGGACGCGCGGGCGACACGGCTGGCGGAAGTCGCGCACGAACAGACGCAGCTTGAGCATGAACAAACAGCGCTGGCCGAGCAACGCGACGCCTTGCAGCAGAAGCTGGGCGTGTCGCTGTCGCTGGAGGACGAGTGGCTGCCGTTGCTGGTGGAGAACCTGGTGGCGTGGCAGCACCAGTCGGCGGCGGCGGACGGGGCCGAGGCGGCGATCGCCACGTTGGCGCGTGAAGCGGACGAACTGGCGAAGGCGATCAACGCGGCACTGGCCGAGCATGGCTACGCCTCGGCCGACGATGCCGAGACGGCGACGCAGGCGATCGACGACCTCGCCGCCCGGCAGCAACGTCGCGCTACGGCCAGGCAGGAGTCCACCGCCGCGCAACGCGACGTGACCGAAGCCGAGCTAGCCATCGAAACCGCCCGTGCCGAACGGCGGAAGCTGCTGGACCGCGTCGGCCTGTCGGAGCAGGACGAGCCAACGCTCGACACCTGGCTGGAACTGCGCCCGCAACATCAGCAACTGCAAAGCGAATTGACTCGGGCGCAGTGGGAACGAGATCGCGAAGCCGAGGCGCTCGCCGACCGGCCGCACCTGCTGGAGATGGATCTTGCCACGCTGCAGCGGGAGATCGAGAGCCAGCGCACCCTGGCCGAGCGGCGTGAAACGCTGTCGGAGCAGATCGCAACGATTCAAAGTCACATGCAGGCCGCCAAGGAGGGGCACGAACTGGGCGAAGCGCTGCAACAGCGCGATGCGGCGGCGGACGCGCTGGCTCGGGCCCGGGAAGCGAATCGTGCGGCCATGGTGGGCGCGACGCTGACCGACTGGGTGCGGCAGGAAGCGGTGCAGCGCAGTCGGCCGGAGGTGTTCCGCCGGGCGGACGAGTTGCTGGTGCGCATCACGCGCGGCGCGTTGCAGCTTGAGGTGGACGACCGCGACGGTTCGCCGAGCTTCCGCGCCCGCGTCGGCGGCAAGGCGGTGCGTCCGGTGACGGAACTGTCGCTGGGCGAGCGGGTGCAGATGTTGATGGCCGTGCGACTGGCGTTCATGGAACAGGACGAGTCGGCCCGGCTGCCGCTGATCCTCGACGAGTTGCTGGGCACGACCGACGACGGCCGGGCGGCGGCGGTGATCGACGCGGTGATCGCCTGCGCCCGCGACGGTCGGCAGGTCTTCTGCTTCACGGCCCAGCATGACGAGGCGGGCAAGTGGATCGCCCGGCTGAAAGAGGCCGAGGTGGAACACCGCGTGATCGACCTCGCCCACGTGCGCGGCCGCAGCGTCGCCACCGCGCGGCCGCTGGAACTGGCGAGCGTGGAACGGCTCGAGCCGCCGCCGCCGGGCGATGCCTCATGGCAGCAGTACGGCCAGGCGCTGCACGTGCCCGCCATCGACCCGATGCAGCCGACCGCTGACGACCTGCACCTCTGGCACGTCGTACACGACCCTCAGAAGCTGCACGAGTTGCTGTGCATGGGCATCACCACGTGGGGCCAGTTGCGCGTGGTGCTCGCCCACGGCGGCGCGGGCCTGCTGCGCCACGGCAACGGCACGCTGAAAACGGCCCCGGCCGCGGCGGCGGCAATCGAGGCAGTCTGCGCCGCCTGGCGCATCGGGCGCGGCCGACCGGTCGACCGGGCGGTGCTCCAGGATGCCGGCTGTGTCAGCGAGACATTCATCGACGAAGTGACCGCGCTGGCCAAGTCGCTGCAAGGTGACGCCGCCGCGCTGCTGGCAGCCTTGGAGGCCGGCGAGGTCAAGCGGTGGCGCAAGCAGAACACCGAGCAGTTGCGCGACTACTTCCTCGACCATGGCTACCTCTCGGAAGAGCCGCCGCTTGAGCCCGACGCCTTGCGCGCCCGGGCGACGGGGGTGGTGAGTGAGGCGTTGCGCGCCGGTCACCTCGATCCCCACTGGCTGGACACCGTTGTGCGGTCGTTGCCGTCTCCGTAAGAAAAGAACCATACCGCCACCGTTTGGCTCCCCTGCCCAGCCGCGCTAGAGTGTCAGGCACGGAAGAAGAAGAAAAAGGCGGAGCCTTGCACGATGTTCGGACCCAGCTTTCACCTGTTCAATCTCTTCGGCTTTCCGATCCGCGTGGATCTGAGCTGGTTCATCATTGTCGTGCTGATCACCTGGTCGCTGGCGGAGGGACTGTTCGGCAGCGAGCAGTTTTATCCGCAACTGGTAGACCAGCCGGGCATGCGATGGGCGATGGGGTTCGCGGGGGCGATGGGGTTGTTCGCGTCCGTGGTGCTGCACGAGTTGGGTCATGCGAAGGTGGCCGAGTCGTTCGGCCTGCCGATGAAAGGGATCACGCTGTTTATCTTCGGCGGCGTGGCGGAGATGACCGACGAGCCGCCGAGCGCGAAGGCGGAGTTCTGGGTCGCCGTGGCCGGGCCGATCGTGAGCATTGCGGTGGGCATTGTCGCGGGCCTGCTCTGGCTGGGCGGGCACGCGGTGGGGCTGGGCGTGCCGGTCACGTCGGTGATCGGCTATCTGGCGATCATCAACATCGCACTGGTGGTCTTCAACATGATTCCCGCCTTTCCGCTCGACGGCGGCCGGGTGCTGCGGTCGGTGATCTGGGCCTACTCGGGCAAGCTGCACAAGGCGACGCGCATCACGTCGCAGATCGGCTCGGGGTTCGGCATCGTGTTGATGGTGCTGGCCGTGGTGCAACTGCTGTTCGGCAATATCATCGGCGCGGTCTGGTGGTTCCTCATCGGCATGTTCCTGCGCGGTGCGGCGCAGATGTCGTACCAGCGGCTGCTCGCCCGGCGGGCCTTGGAGGGCGAGTCGCTCCAGCGCTTCATGAAGCAGAACCCCGTCACCGTCACACCCGACGTGCCCATCGACCGCCTCGTCGACGACTACCTCTACCGCTACAACTATAAGATGTTTCCCGTGGTGGAAGATGGCGACCATCTCGCCGGCTGCCTCACGCTGAACCAGATCAAGGACCTGCCCCGCGAGAAGTGGCATGACACGCACGTCGCCGACGTTTACGAACGATGCGGCCCGAGCAACACCATCCAGCTCAACCAGGACCCGCTGGACGCGCTGACCGCCATGTCGCAGAACCAGCGGTCACGGCTGATGGTGCTCGACGGCGACCGGCTGGTGGGTGTCATCTCGCTCAAAGACCTGATGGACTTCCTGTCGATGAAAGTCGAACTGGAAGAGTCGCGCTGAAAATATCTTGCCATTCGTGTCGCACGTAATTGATGCGCTCAAGTCCACCGATGGGCTTGCCGACATAGATATCACCACGATCGCATCGCGAATCGTGACCAACGGGGCGCAGGGGAAATGCGAGCCTCGAAGTGTAAGGTTGAGCGTCGAGCTGATCGGCGTGAACCTTACGCTTCGAGGCCGTTGTTATTGATGGTGGTGGGCGCACACATACCGAAGCCCACGGATTGAATCCGTGGGCTTCTGATGCGGTAAACATCACGTAGAAATCAGATCGTGCTTTCCGTGACGCGGAGCACTTCTTCAACGGTGGTCAAACCCGCGGCGACCTTGCGGAAGCCGTCTTCGCGCAGCGTCACCATGCCGCGCTCGACGCAGGTGCGACGGAACTCGGTGACGTTGGGATTGCCCGCGATACGGTCGCGCAGCGTGTCGTCGAGCAGCAGCAGCTCATACAGGCCCACCCGGCCGGCGTAGCCGGTGTTGCGGCACTTGTCGCAGCCCTGGCCCTTGAGCACCTCGTCGAGCGAGATGCCGTGCATCGCCAGATGGTTGGCGGTGACGTCGTCGGGGGGCACTTGCGTGGCGCAGTTGGTGCAGATCTTGCGCACCAGCCGCTGGGCGAGCGTTCCGTTGAGCGCGGCGCCGATGAGGTAAGGCTCGACGCCGATGTTGATCAGCCGGGTGACGGAGCTGGGGGCGTCGTTGGTGTGCAACGTGGAGAGCACGAGGTGGCCGGTGAGCGATGCCTGGATGGCGGTGCGTGCGGTGTCGCTGTCGCGGATTTCGCCGACCATGATGACGTCCGGGTCCTGCCGCAGCAGGGCGCGGAGCGCGGCGGCGAAGCTCATGCCGATGCGTTCGTGCGTCTGCGTCTGGTTGATGCCGTTGAGGTGATATTCCACCGGGTCTTCCACGGTGGAGATGTTGAGCCTCCGCTTATCCATCTGCGCCAGCGAGGCGTAAAGCGTGGTTGTCTTGCCCGAGCCGGTGGGCCCGGTGACGAGCAGGATGCCGTGGGGCTGGTCGATCTGGCGTTTCCACATCAGCAGCGCGTCCTCGTCCATGCCCAGCTCGTCGAGGCCGACCTGGATCGAGCGGGTGTCGAGGATGCGCAGCACCGCCTTTTCGCCCGCGGCGGTGGGCAACGTGGACAGACGCAGGTCGAGCTTTCGGCCGTGGACGACGGCACGGATGCGCCCGTCCTGCGGCAATCGCCGCTCGGAAATATCAAGGTTCGCCATGATCTTGAGACGGGAGATGATCGCCGCGTGCATGTGGTGCGGCGGGCTCATCGTGTCGAACAGGACGCCGTCGATGCGATAGCGCACCTGCAACCGCTTCTCCTGCGGTTCGATGTGAATGTCGCTGGCGCCTTCCTTGACGGCGTTGAAGATCAGGTAGTTCACCAGGCGGATGACCGGTGATTCGCCGGCCATCTTCTCAAGGTCCAGGTCTTCTTCCTTGGACTCGACGACTTCCACGTCATCTTCGTCCATGTCGCCGATGATCTCGTCGACCTCGACTTCATCCTCGACCTGCTCTTCCTTGTGGTTCTCGATGAACGCCGTGATGTCGCTCGGGCAGACGACGATGGGCTTGACCGACTGGCCAAGCTTGTGACGCAGTTCGTCGATGGCGAGCAGGTTGTCCGGCTGCGTCACGCCCACCAGCACGCGCGCGCCCACGACGCGCAAAGGCAGCACACCGTTGGCCTGGCAGAACTCCATGCCCAGCTTCTGGATCTGCTTGAGCGCGTCGACGCCCGCCGGGTCGATGCGCTCGAACGGCATGCCGGCAAACTGGGCCACGACCGTCTGCACGCGCACTTCGTCGGCGCCCAGCTCCATTACCACGCTGGGAAGGCCTCGCCCGGGCGACTTTTTCAGCACGCTGCGGGCGTTGGTGAGCTGCGCGGCGGTGAGGGCGCCGGCGTCGAGCAACGCCTGGCCGAGGTCGTTGTCGACCGAAGCAGAGGCCGGCTCGTCGTCAGGCGTCCACAGGTCGCTCAGCGAGGCGCCGCGGTTCGCCGTCGGCTCGTCGGGGAGCGAGTGGATCATGTGAAACCCGTTGTTGTCGCGCTCGTCAGCCATGCGGGCAGGTTCCGAGTTTCAGGTTCCGGAAACGCGAGTGGGCTACACGCGTGGAACGGTTTACCGATCTTTCATGCTCAACGTGAAGCGCTCGCCCTCGTGTTCGAGCACGACGGTCAGGTCATCGGAGGAGATCTGCTCCACGGTGAAGCTGCCGATGGTGTGGCCCACGCGGAGAAACTCACTGTCGATGATCGCGACCGGCTTTCGGCCGCCCATGACGGATTGAAGCTGCATGTTCTGAATCTCGCGTTCCAGCTCGACCCGCCGCGCGGCGCGCAGCGCCTCTTCGTCGGCGCCGGCATCCTCTTCGACCGTTTCCTCCGGCGTGATCGCGGGGCTGTAGAGCGTGAACGGATTCTTCTGCACGTAGTCGATGGGCACCTGGCTGGCGGTGCGGTCGGCAGCGAACATGGCGACGATCGCGTCGGTGTCGTCGAACAAAGCCTGAAGGTTCTGCTCGGCCAACGGGTCATTGTCGCGCATGGTGTCCGGTTGCGAGAGGCGCGACAGCGTCTCCTCGATACGCGTTTCGATCTGCTGGTTGGCGCCGTCGGTGAGTTCGCCCTGGGCGAGGCGCATGCCGTAGAGCACGCCGCCGGCGATGAGCACGACCAGCGCGATCAGAATCGCGCCCTGCCCCATCGGTCCGCGCGAGCCGGCCGTGCCGCCCTCCAGTTCGAGGCGCTCGGCTTCGGTGAGATCGTCTCCCTTGGCCACGCCGCTGAGCAGCGACATGGTTTTCGGCTCTTCGTCGCCGGTGCTGTTCGCGGGGTTGGGTTCGTTGGGATTGAGCTGGGTCATGACCGGCGTCCTCCTGCCGACGGACGGCCGCCGCCGGACGATTCACTACTTTCAAAGAAAATGCTCAGCGTCACGTCCGCCTGCATCTTGCCTTCCTCGTTGCGGACCTTGCGAAGCGTCATGGTCGGCGTGCGTGTGATGCGCGGCAGCTTTTCGAGGTCGAGCAGGAAGCTGTAGAACCCGTCGAAGTCGCCGATGATGACCATCTTGATCGGCAGTTCGGCGTAGTGGGCGGTGGGCACGATGCGTTCGGTGCGGACGCTGCGGGGCGTGAGGTCGTGGGCGGTGGCCATCTCCCACACTTCCTTGAGGATGACTTCCACCTCGCGCTGGGCGGGCAGCTTTTCCTCGAACATCTCGATGGCCTCGGCGAGCTTGTCGATCTCCTGGCCGAGGTTGGCGATGCTGACGGTGGCGGCCTCAAGCTGCTTGAGCTTGGCCTGCTTGGCGACGATCTCCTGGCGCGCCTCTTCCAGTTGCTCGTGGCGAGGCTGGAAGACGAAGAACCAGGCGGCCACCGGCATGGCCAGCAGGACGAGGACGAAGATCAGTTCACGGGTGCCGAATTTCATGGGTGTCGCTCCGAAGGCGGCTGGCCACCCCGGCCATCCGGCCGGGACGTTGGGGGAGTGCGGTCTTGCGTTACTGGTCGTCCCACGCCGGCTGCACGTGGGCCCCGGGCGCGATCAGCTCGCCCGACGCGTCAATGCGCATCTGGTCGCTCATGGGGTTGCTCTTCAGCTCCCGGCTGACGAGCGTGGGTTCGATTTCGTTGAAGTCGATCTCCTGGTCGATCTTCATTTCAATGCGGAACTGCCGCATCGTCTGCTCTTCAATCGTGGTCTGCTCGGAGAACTGGAGGTTCACGTCGTAGAACATCTCGTGGTTGCTCAGCGAGGTCATGAACATGGCGACCTCGACGTCGGTGGGGGCGACGCCGATGAGGTTGACCGTCAACTCGGTTTCAGGCACCTCGATCTGAGGCGATTCCCCGGCGGCCTGCGCCTGCTGCAGCCGTTCCTGCTCGCGCTGGATGGCGGTGCGCGGGCGGGCGCTGGTGCGGATGACGCTGGTGCTCAGGTCCAGTTCGGTGAGGCTGAGCGTGGGGGGCATGTGGTTGATCAGCTCGGCCATAAGCAGGCTGCGCGGCACGCGCTCAAGCAGCACGCCGGTGACCTGGGCCTTGCGCACCATGTCCTGCTTCTGTCGCTGGAGCTGTTCGAGTTGCTCGATGCGGCGAGCGGCCTCTTCGAAGTCGCGGTTGACCTGCCGATGCAGTTCGCGAACCTCGACGTCCTGTCGGCTGCTGACGACAAACGCGGCGATCAGGCCGAGCATGACGATGCCGAACAGCGTCAGGCAGACCAGGTTGGTCCGCCGGGCGGCGCGCTTCTCGAGGTAATCCTCGGGCAGGAAGCTCATGTTTCCAGACATTGCTTGCTCACTCCGTTCGCGGTTTCAGGTTTCGAGTTTTGAGTTTCCAGTTGCGGACATTGCGGAACCAGAAACGAGAAACTTGAAACCAGAAACTCACAAGTTCGCTTCGCTGAGGCAGAGGCCAAACGGCACGGCCCAGCCGGGTTGCGGGTCGTCAAGGTTTACGCCCACGGCCGGCTTGCCGAGGGTGACACGGGTGGCGCGGGCGAGCGGGTCGCCAAGTTGCGCGGCGATGCGGACGCCGCGGGCGATGCTCTGGCAGGTCGTGACATGCCGGGCCTCGCCGCCGAGGAAGACCAGCCGGTCGACCGGCATGTCCGGGCAGAGCCGCTGGTAGTAGCGGAGGCAAAGCTGCAACTCGTCCACGAGCGTTTCGATGGTGTCAGCGGCGGCGGCGACGGACGTCGAGGCCGCGGACTTCGCCGCGGCGGCGGGTGCGGCAGCCTCGTCAACCTGGGCGTCGAGGGCCGGGATGCCGGTGGCGGCGCGGGCGTCGTCGTGTGCCGCGTGGGCTTGCATGGGCGCGGCGGCCGCGGCGACCATGGCGTGCTCGGCAGAGCCGGCGTCGCCGTCGATCGCCTGTGTCGTGCGACCGGCGGCCTCGTCAACGCGCTGCTGGCGGGCCTGATCGAAGTCGATCTGCCCGGCGGCGGCGACCTGGCGGGTGATCTGATCGCCGGCGGCGTGAATGGTCTTGGCGAACTTGAGTTGGCCGGCGGCGGTGATGATGACCTTGGTGCAGGCCGCGCCGATGTCGATGTAGCAGACGGCCTTGCCGGCGGCGGCGCCTTGGCCGGCGGCGTCAGCCTGCTCGAACGCCTTGCAGAGGCTCATCGGTTCGCTGTGCATCCCGACGACGTCGAGCTTCGCTTTGCCGGCGATGGTGATGTAGCGCATGACGACGTCGCGCGGCGCGGCGAGGCAGAGCACTTCCATCTGCTGCCCCCCCTGCCGATTGACTGCCCCGACGGGCACGTGGCGGACGACCATGCGGCGAGCGTCGATGTCGAGGCGCTGGCGGAGTTGCTGTTCGAGGGCGGTCTGGAGGTTGTCGCCTTCGCTGCGCGGCAGTTCGAGGTGCTGCACGACGGTCTGGTAGGCAGGCAGCGAGCAGATGGCCCGCTTGCCCTTGAAGGGCTGGCTTTTGAGCAGCCGGGCCAGCGCGTCGGCGAGGAAGGCGTCGCGTGCGGCGGCGTCCTGCCGGGCGGAGGCGGGGAGGACCGCGGCCGCGGCGGCGAGAAGCTGCGGCGGCTGGCCGGGAATGATCTGGAGCAACTTGAGGCTGTCAGCGCCGAAGTCGATCGCGATCGGGGAGTGCCGTGTTCTGGAAAAGCCGAAGGCCATACGTCTGCTTCGCCTCTCGTTGACGGTTCAGGAGCGATTCTCGGGTCGTGAGGCCGGTTCGGGGCGGCTCAGGCGCGGCGGATCATGCGCGGATGATGCCGCCCTTCATGCATCGGAGGTTTGGTCGCCCCGGTTTAGCCCGTCCGCCCCTGTTATCCGGTCGTTTTTTCCGGCACAGGCGTTACAGGCCGGGCAGCCCGGATAAAAAGAATGGACGAGGGCGGGAAGTGGCGAGACGGGAGCAAGATGATGCCTGATCCACCGCTTCGTCTTGCGGACACGCCCCCTGCGTGAGAGCACAGGGTGAATGGGCGGCGAAACACGGATCGGTGTTGCAAGGGGGCGGCATGGGCCGATAAGAAACAGCAGGTCCGATGAGAAGGCAACGTGGAGTTTGCGCATGCGTCTGTTTCCGTTTGAACGGCTGTTGAACGTGGCGGCGACCGTGGGGCTGGTGGCGGTGCTGGGGGTCGCGGGCTATGCGGGATTCCGCCTGGCACAGGCCCAGCTTGCGGCCGAGGTCTACCGCCACCGCCTGACAGAGTTGAGCAGCCAGTACGAACAGTTACGCGGCCAGTACAACGAAGCTGTGCGGCGGACAGCGGTGACAGAACTGGTGGTGGAAGATGGCGCGTTGAGCGTGCATATCCGGACCGCCGAGGGACTGCTGAAGACGATTCCCACGGAGTTGGACCCGCGCCGCGAGGTGTACGTGGACTATGTGGTCGTGGACGGCCGGCTGTGGATTCGCCGGGTGTTCGACGACACGACGCCGCCGACCCGAGGCGTGGTCATCGACCCGTCGCTGGGACAAGTCGACTGGGACGCCCCGAACGTGAGCCATGGCAAGGCGGTCTACCGCCGGCTGGAGGAGGGTCGCTGGATCGTGACGGTGACCGGTGGCGGCGCGCTGGGGTTGACGCCGGTGGAAGGCGATGAACCGGTGGAGCTTGCCCCGCCGCCGGCGGTGCGCGACTACGAGCAGGTGGAAGCCGAGGTGCGCGACCGGCTGGACGAAGTCTCGACCGGGGACGTTGTGCGGCAACTGCTGGGGATGGGCGGGTCGCGATTCTAGATGCCGGGTCCGCCGACGCGACGGCGGGTGAGTACGTTCTGCAAAGCATCGGGGCATTTCTGACAATCGGTCAGGTTCGCGCGTAATCCTTACGAAATCGTTGCCTGGCGCTGGCCTCGCCACAATGGCCGCGTAAAGTGTGGCGGCGATGCAGGACGGCAAGCAAGATGCATCGTCGAGCGTCGCTGACAACACGACCGACCCCCCGCCGGCGTCGATGGTCTGACCAAGCCTGTGAAGGCGGACAGACGGACGCAAACCCTCTAGTAGGCCTGCCGGCAGAGTGTAACCTTGAGCCCACGCAGCCCTAGCCCGCTGCCGGCAGGTCATTTACGGCTGGGGAGAAAGTCGTTCCCGCCCCGGATTGAAAAATCCGGGGCGGGTTTTTTTATGCCCTGTTCAAAGCGGCTTCATTTCAGGTGTCGCGCGTCGCTCCGCCGTAGGCAGCGGGCCCCCGGCATGGGCACGGGGCAAAGCATTGTCATCAGATCGTCCAGGCCCGTCGTCTTTCGAAATCAGTTCCAGTGACCGGGCGTATGTGGACCGACGGCCGCCCTGCCTGTTCACAAAGCGGATCTGGCGCGGTCGGGAACCATGTTCCACTATGCACGATGCCGTTCACACGGTAATGTAGTTTGCGGTCGTGGGTGACGGTCGCGGGGAAAACCGAGGGGATGTCGAATGTCGCGATACAGGAGGGTGGCAATGGCGAATTGCAAGGTCGGTCGATTCATCTTTCTCAACCTTGGCCCCGGTCGCGTCCCGGGGGCCTGGCTCGGCCGCGGCGGGGCTCTGATGGTCGCCTTGGCGATGTGCGTGACCACCAGCCAGGCGGCGGTAATCAGTGATTTCGAGGCCGACGACGAAGGCTGGCGCATCACCGGCGATGCGCAGTCGGGCTCTATTGTGCCCGACCACAATGTCACCGGCGGCAACCCCGACGGTCATATCTCCGCGGTGGACGACGTGATCGGCGGCGTGTGGTACTTCCAAGCTCCCGACAAGTTCCTCGGCGCTCAGTCCGCAGCCTACGGCCAGGAGCTTGCTTTCGACCTCATGCAGGCGTACCCCAACAGCGGTACGACGGCGTTCGACACCTACAACAGCACGCTCTGGCCGGACATCGCCCTGGTCGGCCCCGGCGGCCTGACGCTGGCGACCAACTTCTACAGCCACCCGGACGAAGACGCCTGGACGCCTTACACCATCGTGCTCGACGAAAACGCTGACTGGCGCAACAACAGCACGGGCGATCCCGCGACCGCCGGCGAGTTTCAAAGCGTGCTCGGCGATCTGCAGGCGCTTCGGATTCGTGGCGAGTACCGCGTCGGAGATGACACGGGATTTCTGGACAACGTGACGCTGGTGCCCGAACCCACACTGCTCGCACTGCTGGCCGCCGGCGCGGTGGCCATGGTGTCGCGTCGTCCGCGACGCGAAGCAGAAGCGAACGCACGGCAGTAACCACGCAGCGATTGCGCCTCCTCCCGCAACGCCAACGCGCCTTCTATCCCTCGGCCAAGCATCCCCGGCAGCGGTCGCGCCGCCGGCTCATCCGCCGGCTCCACACCCCGTCGACGTTCATCAGCCACATGCCGGCCGTGGCCTGGTCGGGCCTTGCCCCGCCTCTTCTTGCGGGTGGTCGCATTCCAGACGGGGACAGCCGCTCCCTCGAAAGAATCCCACCGCTGCAAAGCGCGGCATTTCCTCTCACGCAACGCACGCGGATTGCCCTGGCCGCTCACATTCGTTCGCCGGGCAACTGGCTGGCTTGCTTCACCCAATCGGCGAATTGAGCTTCATCGAGCGGGTCGCCCTCGTGGATGTGCAGATAGCGCACTTCCTTGTGCTTGGACTCGACGGGCGGGACCGGACGCAGCGATGCGCCGCGGAAGAAAGCCACCTTGACGTACTTCGTGAAGCAATGAAAGCTGAGGAACCAGCCCTGATCCTCGTCCTCGACGCCGTACAGCGGCGAGTTCCATTTGACCGCCTTGCGCACGTCGGGGACGGTGCGCCCGATCAGCGCGTCGAGGCGGCGCCCGACGTCGCGCTTCCAGCCCGGCATGGCCGCGAGGTAGGTCTGCACGGGGGCGTCGCCGTAGCCCTTGGCGACCTGAGGGTTGCCGCCTGATAGAAGGACCGGCTTGGCAGCGACCCGCTTGGCGGCGGGCTTCTTGGCGGCCCTCGCTGACTTCTTGGACGTCTTGCCGGCCACTGTCTTCACTCCAGGATTGCGGTGACTTCGACCCCGAAGCCGACCTTACCCAGATGGCCACCGCCGAGACCGCCTCGGCGGCGTGGGGAACGATTGTACTGGGTTATGCCCCCAGGCATGGGTGGATCAGGTAGCTGTAGCCTTGAGGCCGGCATTACCGATTTCGCTCGTGGAGCAATTGATGAATTTCCGGGGTTGGCACAGCCGGGTCGATTTACAATGACTGCAACACGACCGTAGAGCTGGACAGCATTCAGATCTCACTTTCCCTTCCGGCCACGGCCTCAACCCAAGGAGCCAGATCCATGGCAGTCCAACCCATTCCCGACGGTTACCACACGATCACGCCCTATCTGAGCGTCGAGGGCGCGGATCGGTTCCTGGAGTTTCTCCAGGAGGCTTTCGACGCCGAGCAGATCATGCGCATGCCGGGGCCGAACGGCACGGTTGGCCATGCCGAGGTTCGCATCGGTGATTCGCGTCTGATGCTGACCGAGGCGTGCGACAAGATGCCGCCGACGCCCGGCTCGCTCTACCTGTACGTGCAGGACGCCGACGCGACGTACCAGCGGGCGCTGCAGGCCGGTGCCGAATCGATCATGAAGCCGGCGAGCCAGTTCTACGGCGATCGCATGGGCGGCGTGAAGGATTCGTTCGGCAACGTCTGGTTCCTCGCCACGCACGTCGAGGACGTCGCCCCCGACGAACTCGAGCGGCGTGTCGAGGCGAAGATGGGCCGGCA
Organism: Phycisphaeraceae bacterium; assembly: GCA_040876735.1. Taxonomy (GTDB): domain Bacteria; phylum Planctomycetota; class Phycisphaerae; order Phycisphaerales; family Phycisphaeraceae; genus Natronomicrosphaera. The sequence continues at coordinate 18,878 of JBBDPC010000161.1, forward strand.
GGCCGAGGCGTAGGATCGTGCCTACCGGAAATATCCGAACCGTTCGGCGGACGGAAGGCCCGCCATGACCACGCTCTACCTACTGTGGGTTCGAGGAACACCAAAAGCCCTGGGATTTCCGGAGCTTTTGGCGTGAGCGTAAGTGACTATATGAAACATACTTAAAGTGTATAAATTGACTGTCTCCCTTCCAGGGAGCGGGCTGGGGTGAGTGTGGGGCGTCCTGTCGCCTTGCGTCCTTGGCAAGGCCGTACATCGATCGAACGCCACACGTTCACCGCTCATCTTCCGGGGGCGCGGGGTCCGAGGGTGCTGGGTCCGGGTCGGCGGTCAGCGACTCGACGTCCCAGAGCAGGGCCGTGCCATCGTGCGCCATCGTCACCAGCCGTGCCCCGTCCGGCGGGAAGGCCGCGAAGAGCACCGTCCCGCGGTGTCCAAGGAGGTTGGTCACGAGTTGCCCTTTCTGAAGATCCCACAATGCCACGCCATCGCGGCCATGCCGGACCACCGCCTGCTCGCCCACCGGTTCCACATCCACCACGACCGACGCTTCCGGGTGCTGAAGCGCCGCCACCTGCTGCCCGGTTCCAGGTCCCAGACGCGCGTCACCGTCCCGCCCAGGCGACACGGCGACATGCCGGGCCCGCCAGGCGAGAGGCGCGATGGCGATCTGGCGCCGTCTTGCTTGAATGCCGCACGCGTCCGGCGTGTTGTGCCAGATTCGCCGCCTCGTCTGTGTCGGGCTCCCTGCAATGGCTCCACCAACGCCAGCAGACATCGCCGGGCCGGGGGAACAACCGAAATCGATATTGACGGCGGAAACGTCAAACCATAAGATTACACGATAAAGCAGGCGACATTTTTGGCTCTGGCGGGCGTGGACGCCGACTGAAATCGAATTTGGCGTTCACCCAGATGGCGGGGGAAGGCTCCTGTCGCTGAGAAGCATGCTCCGAGTTCACATTCTTTCGAATTAATGTAACGGCCAGACACAACGGTGTACCCGCTGATTAAGGCGGGGCGGGAAACGCTTGAGTACGGCCGCGGGCGCTGAGTCAGATCCCTGAGGGGCGCGAAATTATTTTCCGGTGCGTCGCCGCTTTGCCCCCCACAAGTCTTACCACACATCTATCCAGCAGTGAGGGGACCACGATGAGGTTGAGCGTATCGCCCGGACAGGCTGCGGCGCTGGTGGCCGCGGTGGTTCTTACTGCGGGTTCTGCAGGCGCCCAGATTTTTCAGTGGCAGTGGGTCGATCCGGACGAACCTTCCCAAGGCCGGGAGGCGTCGGACCAGTTCACCACAGACGGCTGGGGCGTGGGCGCTGGCGTCCTGGCCGACCTGTCCGACCGCGATCTGTCGCAAGCGTATCTCTCGGGCACGGATCTTCGGCTGTCGCTGGCCCGCAACAGCACGCTCGACGGCGCCGCTCTGGACGGCGCTGATCTCAGGCATGCGGACTGGCGCGACGTGTCGCTGATCGGCGCGGACCTGAGCCACGCGGATCTGTCGGGAGCGAACCTGACGCTGGCCGTCCTGGACGGGGCCGACTTCAGCGGGGCGTGGATCCAGGGTGCGACACTGGGCGCGACGGTGCGGCATGGTTTCACCGAAGCGCAGCTTCGGAGCACGCTGAGTTTCCAGGTGGGCGACCTGCGCGGGTTGCACTTCCACGCCAACGACGCCATCGGCTGGGATTTTTCAGGACTGAACCTGACCGACAGCAGCCTGTCCTCGAACAACTTCACCGGCGCGAACCTCCGGGCAGCGCGCCTGGTCAACGCCAACCTGAGCCGCGCGAACCTGACCGACGCAGACCTGCGTGACGCCGACCTCACCGGCGCCAGCCTCCAGATCAGCACCTCCGCCGCCCCCGGCTCGTTGTTCCACGGCGCCGACTTTGGCGAAGCGATCATCCGGGGGGCCAACTTTGCCTGGGCCTTCGACTATGGCCTGACGTACGAACAGCTTTACAGTACGGCCAGCTACGCCAACGGCGACCTTCGGGAACTCACGCTCTCAAGCAACGACCTGACCGGCATCGTGCTGGCCGGGACCGACCTCAGCGACACCGTGATGCAGTGGACGAACCTGAGCGAGGCCGACCTGACCGGGGCCACTCTGGCGCGGGTGAACTTTTCCAGTGCCGATCTCACTCATGCCGACCTGACCGGCGCAGACCTGAGTGGCGCCTGGCTCAACACGGCCGACCTGACCGACGCGACGCTCGCCGGCGCCACCCTGCGCGGCGCCAATCTCGGCTCGTGGCTGGGGCGGTTGCCCCTGGCGACGCTTCAGAGCACTGCCAGTTGGGCCGAGGCCGACCTGCGCGAGGTCAACGTGCGCGGCGCTGACGTCACCGGCTGGGACCTCTCGGGCATCAACTTCATGGGCGCCGACATGAGTCGGGGCAACTACCAGGACGTCGACTTCACCGCCGCCGACCTGCGCATGGTCGATTTCTACAACAGCCATCTGGATGGCGCCGATTTTACCGACGCCCGCATCGAAGGGGCCAACTTCGCCTATGCCTTCGACCGTGGGTTGACCCTCCAGGCCATCTACAGCACCGCCAGCTATACGCTGGGACAGATGGACGAGGTTAATTTCGAGCGTGCCCTGTTGGCGGGCGCCGATTTCGCCGGCATGAGCCTGCTCGGCATTCAGATGGAGCATGCGGACCTGACCGCTGCCATATTCGCCGACGCCGATCTGCGTCAGGCCAACCTGCGATCGGCCACGATGGTTGACGCCGATCTCCGCGGGGCCGACTTGCGATTGGGCAATCTCAGTCGTGCCGACTTGACCCAGGCCGACTTGAGCGGCGCGAACCTCAGCGGCGCGGTTCTGGCCAGCACCAAACTGATCGACGCGGTCATGGTCGGAGCCGACATGAGCGACTCCATCGCCACCGGTCATCTCGACGGTGCAGACCTGCGGGACGCCAACCTGCGCAACAGCCAGACCAGCCGAATGGTCGGCGCTGATCTCACCGGCGCTGACGTCTACCAGGCTCGACTGCGCAACATGGACCAGACCATCTTCGTCGACGTGCTCAACGCCCGCCACATCGACGCCGAGAACGCGACATTCAACGATGCCACGCTGACCAACATCGACTTCACAGGGGCGTCGCTCGTCAGTACGCGCTGGCAGAACGCCGCCTTCAGCGACGTCGACTTCACCGACGCGATTCTCAAGGGCCCCTTTGCCGGCTCATGGTTCGAGCATGCGACGATGGACCAGGTCACTTTCGATCGGGCCGACCTGGGCAACGGCTCCCGGTTCATGGATGTCGTCGGCGACGATGTCAGCTTCCGCGGCGCCAGCATGCTCAACGCCAATTTCTCCCGCGCCCAGTTGCACAATGCCGACTTCACGCAAGCCTATATGCGCGGAGCCATAGCGACCGATGCGCTGCTCCCCGCCGCCGACTTCAGCGATGTCGACCTTTCCCTGGCCAACTTCGTCCGGGCGAAAGTTGAAGCCGGCCGCTTCAACAACGCCGTGCTGGATACCGCCAGCTTTACCAGCGCCCAACTCACCGGCGCCTCGTTCGTCGGCAGCGACCTGCGCGGCACGCTGTTTGAAGCCGCTGAACTGACCGATACCGACTTCAGCAACGCATATGTGGAGCGGACGCGGTTTGGGAACGCTCATCTGGCCAATGCCAGCTTCCACAGCGCCACCATCGACCGCGCCGTTTTCGACGCCGTCGACCTGACCGGCGTCGACTTCCGCAACGCCTCGATCGAGGGCGCCAGCTTCGCCAACGCCACACTGGATCAGACGGTCTTCCAGAACGCCACCGTGCGCCACACCGACCTCAGCGGCACCACCGACCACGGCCTGACCGCCCAGCAGATCTACAGCACCGCCAGCTACCAGGCCGGCGCCATGCCCGGCATGACCTTCAGCGACAACGACCTCAGCCAGTGGGAACTGGCCGGGCTGGACCTCAGCGGCTCCATGATCCAGCGCGCCAACCTGGCGCAGACCGACTTTGAAAACGCGAACCTCACCGATGCTAGCCTCAGTTATTCCGATCTCACCGGCGCCAACTTCCGCGGCGCGGACCTCAGCGAGGCCCGGCTGAGGCATGTCACGTTCGACGGCGCCGACTTCACCCTCGCCATCATCCGTCAGGCGAAGATGGGCCGCTCCACCGAGGAGGGAGGCCTGACCGCCGAGCAGCTTTACAGCACGGCCAGCTACGCCCAGCGCGATCTGACAGGCGTGGACCTCGGCGGCCACGACATGATCGGCTGGCAACTGGCGCACCAGAACCTGAGCGGGGCGAGGCTCTTCCGCAGCGAGATGGAGCTGGCCGACCTGGGCGGCGCTGACTTGCGCGACGCCAACCTCGAGTCTGCCGGGCTTTACCAGGCCAACCTCGCCGGAGCGGACCTCACTGGCGCGATCCTGACCACGGCCTGGCTGGGCGACGCCAACCTCACCGGCGCCAACTTCACCAACGCCAGGATGCGGCAAACGCTGCTGGACAACGCTCAGATGAACGGGGCCATCTTGACCGGCGCCGATCTGTTCCGGGCCACCTCCCGCGGCTTCGCGTTCGAGCAACTGGCCAGCACCGCCAGTTACAACGGCGGCAGCCTGGCCGGCGTGACGCTGAGCGAGAACGAGATGAACGGGTGGAACTTTGCCCACCAGGACCTGCGCCAGGCGACATTCATCGAGAGCGACCTGGCGCTGGCCAGCTTCCAACAGGCGGATCTGACGCTGGCCAATTTCACCGACACCTACCTGCCCGGGGCCGACCTGCAAGGGGCGGACCTGAGTCAGGCACAACTCCTGCGCGCCGACGCCGAGGGCGCTGACTTCCGCCAGGCCAACCTCACCGGCGCGAACCTTCAGCAGGCGGAACTCGCCGGCTCCGACTTCAGCGGCGCGACGGTCCGCGACGCCGGCTTCTTTGTGGCCGACCTCACCAACGCCCGCTTCGTCAACGCCGACCTGACCGGCTCGTTGCTCAGGGCGGCGACCATCGCGGGGGCCGATTTCACCGGCGCGATCATCGACGACGTGACGCTGCCGACCTCCACCGACCCCAATCGGGATTGGGGACTGCGTCCGGAGCAGATCTACAGCACCGCCAGCTACCAGTCCGGCCAGATTCACGGTGTCAACCTCGAGTTCCTGGACCTGCGCGACTGGGAACTGACGGGGCTGGACCTCAGCCGCGTCGACTTCCGGCAAAGCGACATGACGGGCATGGATCTGAGCCACACCGGCCTGCAGCAGACCAGCTTCGACCAAAGCCTGATCGAGGGGGTGGACTTCACCGGGGCCGACCTCACCCGGGCCTACCTGAACGGGTCCGTGGCCGACGTGGTGTTCGAAGATGCAATTATCACCCGAACCGCCTTCGGTCCCAATGCCGCCGACCTGACGCTGGAACAGATCTACAGCACCGCCAGCTACAAGCAGGCAACGCTCGGCGGCCTGCGGGTGCGCACCCTGGACCTCAGCGGCGGGCAGTTTGCCGGCATGGACCTGCCCGATTCGCTCATGGAAGACAGCACCCTGGTCGATGCCGACTTCCGCGGCGCGAACCTTGCCCGGCTCTCGGCTCGGCGGGCGGTGCTCACCGGCACAGACCTGCGCGACGCCAACTTGAGCGAGGCGGAGTTGAGCGAGAGTGTGCTGATCGACGCCCGCCTTGACGGCGTCGATCTGAGCGAGGCGAGCATGACGCGGGCCGATGCGACGGGCGTCAGCCTGGTGCAGGCGAACCTGCACAATGCGGGCATTGGCCGTGCCAAGCTGGATCATACCGACCTGCGTGAGGCCGATCTTCGCGGCGTGAAGGGCTCGCGGGCTTCGTTCATCGGTGCGAACCTGGCCCAGGCCGACCTGGAGGGTGCATCCCTCCAGTTCGCCGACTTCAACAATGCCGATCTGACCGGAGCCAATCTCCGCAGCGTTCACCTCTTGGCGGCCCAGATGTCCAACGCTGTGCTTGAGGGAGCGGTGATTCAAAATGCCAATCTGGAGGCTGCCGGCGGCCTGACGGTGGCGATGGTTGAAAGCACCGCCACGCACGCCACGGGGCAGTTCGGCGCGATCGACCTGACCAACCTTGACCTCACCGGCCTCAACCTGTCGGGGGCGCAACTGGCCGGCGCCCGCTTTGAGCGGACCCGGATTGGCGAAGCGGATTTCAGCGGCAGCGACCTGCGCGGCGTGATGTTCCAGCAGGCGAACCTGCAGAACACCGACTTCGCCGAGGCCGATCTGAGCAACGCTGACCTGCAATTTGCCAACGTCACCGGCGCGGGCTTCCGGGATGCGATCATCGCCGGCGCCGACCTGCGGGCCTCCGGCTTCGGCTTGGCGGAACTCTATGCCACCGCCAGCTACAAGCAGGGCGACCTGCGCAACGTGTCGCTGATCGGCGACTTCCGGCAGGTCGACTTTGCCGGCAAGAATCTCTCGGGCGGGTATCTGCGCGTGTCCGACTTCAGCGAAGCTGACTTCCGCGGAGCCGACCTCTCGCTCGGCTATTTCCGGAATTCCAAGTTCAACGGCGCCGACCTCAGCGAATCGGACCTGCGCGATGGCAACTTTGCCAGCACCCGGTTCGTCGACGCCCTGCTGGTGAACGCCGACCTTGCCCGCGCGGACTTCGCCTTCGCCGACCTGCGCGGCGCCGATTTCAGCGGCGCGCGCCTGACCGACGCCCGCTTTGCCAAGGCCCAGTTGGATGAGGGGACCATTGGACTGTCGCTGATGACGTTGTCGGGCCCGACGGCGGTCACAAGCGAGCGCGGCGACGGGGTTGGGGTCAGTGAGGTCGAGGAGGGCAGCCATGCCGACCTCAGCGGCGCGAACCTCACCGGGGCCGACCTGCGCGGGTCGCGCTTTGCGAATCTCGATCAGGCCGTCCTGCGCAACACCATCGGCCCGGACGGAACGATTAGCGGGTTGAACATCGGCGCCGGCGAAACGCTTCGAATCTGGAATTATGCCGGGGATGCACAAGCCAGTGCCATCCCCATCGTCATCAATGACAGCTTCCGGATCGCAGCCGCGGGCAGGCTTGCAATCGTTCTGGACGGCTTGCCGTGGTCGTCGGTGATGCATGTCAACGCCGACGACGCTGCGGAGCTTGCCGGTGTGCTCGAATTGCAGACGGCGACGATGGATGAGGCGGAACTGGAGGCGATGCTCGGGCAGACGATCCAGCTCTTTGACTGGCAGGGGCTCACGCCCCACGGCCATTTTCAGGTCCAGTCGGCCCCGGGCCTGGTCTGGAATGACTCCAGCCTTTACACGAGCGGGGAATTGACGCTTGTTGCGGTTCCAGAGCCTGGCAGCCTCGTCGTATTGGGGGCTTCGCTGCTGGTGCTGACGCGTCGGCGTCCTCGTCGCGTGTAATCATCCGGCGAGAAGTCGCGGCAGTATGGGGCCGGGGATGCGACGCGGGTCAACGTGAGTGTGCCTCCCGGTGGCATGGCGATGATCGGGTCAACCCCGATTGGCAGGTTTTCTACCGCAACGGTGAGTTGCAGGACGGACGCCGCCACGTCGCCGCTCATGCATTTCGTAGCGTTCGACCCCTCTACGGGGCTCGCACCAGTTCGCGCTTTTCGCGCGCAGCAACGACCGCCTCAAAAAAGTGTTTAACAGGGTCAACCGCGCTACCACACGTCACTTACGCTGCGCACGAACTTGCGATTTTCAGCCGCTGTCACTGTTAAAAGAAGGCGCGATCTTTTCGAGAGAAATCCCGGTTGATGGGTTGCACACAGGGAGGGCATACGGGTCCAAGACCATGGGCGTGATCTACTATCACCTCAGCAGCGAACAGTCGCAGCAGTTCATGGCCAAGGTGCCGTTCGGCTCGCCGCTGTCGCTAAAAAACGACGACCACGGAGCGGCGTGAGACCACGCCTCCGAACCACCCGCCGCGTGAACGCGGCATTCACCTGCCAGCGGAAATCTACGAGATGAAACGTGACCTGAGATTCGCCACGCTGCTGCTGCTGACCGGCCTGACCGCCGCCACCCTCGCCGCACCGGTGGCGGCGGCGGACCGGGACAGAACCGGGACAACAGGGGTCTTGGAAAAAGAACATGCTCCGCAAACCCCTTTATGGCAGGGGTTTACGGAGTATGTCACGAATCAAGCGGAGAGGGAGGGATTCGAACCCTCGGTGCGAACAAGTCGCACACAGCATTTCCAGTGCTGCACCTTCAGCCACTCGGTCACCTCTCCAACCGCACAAAAGACGGTGTTTGTGCACTGCTTCGGCGTTCGGTGACCCATACGCCACCCCTTCTCCTGCACTTGTGCGTGACTGAGCCCAAGCCGGGAACCGAAGCAGTGAAGCAGGATAGTATGCGGAATTGAAAAAACAAAGCAACCGCCCGTTGCCGGACACGCAAGACGCCTACGTTGGAAGATCGCGGATGGAAGGGATGATACCGGTGTCCCGTCCCGCCGACTGCCCTCCTGCATGCTCAGGTCGCCGCCCGAGTCTCTGCCCCCCCCGTCGTCGCACCGACTCCATCATCAGGGACAGGATCAATCTGGCGTGGCCCAGGCGCATAAGAAAAGCCCTCAATCTTTGCGACTCAGGGCTTTCCGAATCGGGGTGACAGGATTTGAACCTGCGACCTCTTCGTCCCGAACGAAGCGCTCTGCCAAGCTGAGCTACACCCCGTGAATGGTCGGCCGAACCAGAGCGGTTCAGCATCACGGTTTTGCACGCGAGTGGGAAAGTGTACGCCAGCGGGGCGAACTCCGCAACTGGTGGGGACGGCGCAAAAAAACGCCGCCCACTCGGGATGGCAAGCCATCGGAGTGGGCGGCGGGGGTTGGGGGCAAGGTTGTCAACGGTCGCCGGGGCGGCCGAAGGGTGTTGCGTCACTTGGCGTTGCGCACCGCGGCCTGGGCGGCGGCGAGGCGGGCGATCGGGACGCGGAACGGGGAGCAGCTCACGTAGTCGAGGCCGACGCGGTGGCAGAAGTCGACGGACGCGGGGTCGCCGCCGTGCTCGCCGCAGATGCCGAGCTTGAGGTCCTTCTTGGTCTTGCGACCCTTCTGGCAACCCATGGCGACGAGCTGGCCCACGCCGGTGGCATCGAGCGACTGGAACGGGTCCTTGGGCAGCAGTTCCTTGGCGAGGTAGTCGCCGAGGAAGGTGCCCACGTCGTCGCGGGAGTAGCCGAAGGTGAGCTGGGTCAGGTCGTTGGTGCCGAAGCTGAAGAAGTCGGCATGCTTGGCGATGTCGTCCGCGGTGAGGGCGGCGCGGGGGATCTCGATCATCGTGCCGATGGAGATGTCGAGGCGACCCTTGAAGCCGTGCTCCTTGCGGACGGCGGCGACGGTCTGCTCGGCGAGGCCGCGGAGCAGTTCCAGTTCCTCGGACGTGCCGACGAGCGGGATCATGATCTCAGGCTTGGCCTGGATCTTCTTGTTGCGGCATTCGATGGCGGCCTCGACGATCGCCCGCACCTGCATTTCCAGGATCTCGGGGTAGGTCACAGCCAGGCGGCAGCCGCGGTGGCCGAGCATCGGGTTCATCTCGTGCAGCTCGGCGACGCGCTGCTTGAGCTTGGCGGGCTTGATGCCGAGCGTCTTGGCGAGTTCTTCCTGCGCCTTGGCCTCGTGGGGGAGGAACTCGTGCAGCGGCGGGTCGAGCAGGCGGACGGTGACGGGGAGGCCCTTCATGGCGGTGAAGATGCCGATGAAGTCTTCGCGCTGGTAGGGCAGCAGCTTGTCGAGGGCCTTGCGACGGGCGGGCTCGGTTTCGGCGACGATCATTTCGCGCATCGCCTTGATGCGGCTGCCTTCGAAGAACATGTGTTCCGTGCGGCAGAGGCCGATGCCTTCGGCTCCGAACTCACGGGCGCGGACGGAGTCTTCGGGCGTGTCGGCGTTGGTGCGGACCTTGAGGGTTCGCATCTTGTCGGCCCACTTCATGAGCGTGGCGAAGTCGCCGGAGAGCTTGGGCTCCATGGTCGCCACTTCGCCGGCGAGAACCTGCCCGGTGCCGCCGTCGAGGGTGAGCGTGTCCTTCGTGGTGAAGGTGCGGCCGTTGACGGTGATTTTCCGCTTCTTCTCGTCAATGTGGATCGAGCCAGCGCCGGCCACGCAGGGCTTGCCCCAACCGCGGGCGACGACCGCCGCGTGGCTGGTCATGCCGCCGGTGGAGGTGAGGATGCCCTGGGCGGCGTGCATGCCGTCGATGTCTTCCGGGCTGGTTTCGCGACGGACGAGCAGCACCTTTTCGCCGGCGTGCGTGCGGTCGGCGGCTTCCTCGGCGGTGAAGGCGAGCTTGCCTACAGCCGCGCCGGGCGAGGCGGGGAGCCCTTCGGCGAGCACGTCACGCTTGGCCTTGGGGTCCAGCGACGGCAGCAGGAGCTGGTTCAGGTCGTTCGGCGGCACGCGGAGGATGGCCGTCTCCTGGTCGATCAGCCGTTCCTTGACCATGTCGCAGGCGATCTTCACTGCCGCGGGGCCGGTGCGCTTGCCGTTGCGGGTCTGGAGGATGTAGAGCTTTTTGCGCTCGATGGTGAACTCGAGGTCCTGCACATCCTTGTAGTGCTTCTCGAGCTTGGTCTTGATCTTGATGAGCTGGTCGTAGGACCGGCGGTCCCACTTGGGCATTTCCTTGACCGGCTTGGGCGTGCGGATGCCGGCGACGACGTCTTCGCCCTGGGCGTTGACGAGGAACTCGCCGTAGAACTCGTTCTTGCCGGTGGAGGGGTCGCGGGTGAAGGCGACGCCCGTGCCGGAGTCGTCGCCCATGTTGCCGAAGACCATGGTCTGGATGTTGACGGCCGTGCCCTTGAGGCCGGTGATCTCGTTGATCTGGCGGTAGCGGATGGCGCGGGGGGTGTTCCAGCTTTTGAAGACGGCTTCGAGAGCTTTTTCAAGCTGGACGTAGGGGTCTTGCGGGAACTGTTCGCCGGTGTGTTTTTTGTAGACGGCCTTGTAGGCGGCGACGAGCTCTTCCATGCCTTCGACGCCGAGGTCGTTGTCGGTCTTGGCGTTGTGCTTTTTCTTGATGCGGTCGAATTCGTCTTCGAAGGCGTGGTGGTCGACGCCCATGACGACGTCACCGAACATGTTGAGCAGCCGGCGGTAGGCGTCGAGTGCGAAGCGTGTGTTGCCGGTGGCGGTCTGGAGGCCGTCGAGGCTCTTGTCGGTGAGTCCGAGGTTGAGGACGGTGTCCATCATGCCGGGCATGGAGGCTGCGGCGCCGGAGCGGACGGAGACGAGCAGGGGGTCGGTGTCGGAGCCGAAGGTCTTGCCGGTGTCGCGCTCCATGCGCTTCATGTTGTCGCGCACTTCGTCCATGAGGCCGGCCGGCAGCTTGCCGCCGACTTCATAGTAGCGGGCGCAGGTTTCGGTGGTGACGGTGAAGCCGGGGGGGACGGGCAGGCCGATGGAGGTCATCTCGGCGAGGTTGGCGCCCTTGCCGCCGAGCAGCTCGCGCATCGAGCCGTCGCCGTCGGACTTGCTGGGGCCGAAGTAGTAGACTTTTTTGTCACCGCTGCGGCCGGCGCGGCGGGTGGATTTCTTGCGGGTGGTGGTCTTTTTCTTGGTGGTTCGTTTGCGTGTGGCGGTGGCCATAGTGGTGCTTTCCTCGGTCTTTTGCGGACTTTTCCTGGGTGAGGGTAAGGCGCGGATTGTAGTTTCCGGGGCGTGGGCGTCAATCGCCGGGCCCCGGCCGCTCCGCGCGGGATGGTTTGTTCGCTCCGCTCTGCGGGCGAGCGGGCGGGTCGCTCAGCCGGTGCCGGCGTTTACTGGATGCCCATGGCGTGGAGGTTGTCGAGGCTGATTTTCAGGCTTTCGAACGGGTCGAGGTCGCCGTTGTCGCGCTCGATGAGATACCACTGCACGCCGGCGTCCTTGCACGCGTCCACGATGGCGGGCCAGTTGAGGTTGCCGACGCCGACCTCGCACATCTTGTGTTCGCGGTCGGGCATGATGGTGATGTCCTTGACGTGGACGGCAGGGATGCGCCCCTTGCACTTGCGAATCCACGCGGCGGGGTCAGCGCCGCCGTGGGCGATCCAGTAGGTGTCTATTTCAAACCAGATGCTGTCATCGAGCTCGTCGAGCAGCAGTTGCAGAGGGACGTTTTTCGGGTCCATCTGCTTGGGATCGTAGTCGATCTGGGCGAGCTCGTGGCTGTGGTTGTGGTAGCCGACGCGCAGGCCCTGCTGGGCGAGCGTGGGGCCGACGGCGCTGTAGTCGGCGACGAACTGTTGCCACTCGGCCCGGGTTTTGCCGTGGAAGCCGCCGACGGCGGTGAGTTCGCAGCCGACGGTTTTGTGCCAGTCGACGATGGCATTGCCTTCGCGCATTTCATCGAGGCCGCGATGGGTGGCGGCGCAGACCAGGCCGGTGTCGTCGAGGATTTTTTTCAGTTCCTTGGCGTCGATCTTGCCGAAGCCGCCGGCGGATGCCTGGATAGCGCCGAAGCCGAGTTCGGACAGTTTCTTGCAGGTTTTCGCAATGTCGCTGGGCGTCTTGCAGTATTCACGAAGGGTGAACATCTGGGCGCCGATCTGCGTCGTGGCCATAGCGGGGTCGCTCCCTCAAAGTTGTGCAAGTACGGTCAAGCGTGCAAGGTTCGGTGCTCGCGTCGAAAGGGCCAGTGTAGCGGGTTTAAAAGGCGTGTGCGAAATCGGGGGCCGGCTTTGAAGCTTGCGGCGGACGTTGGCCGATAACACCGGCATGAGCGCCGTACCGCCGCCGACGCCCGTTGCCATGTCGCGTGCCAGGCCTTGCTCCGTCGAGGCGCCGGCAGACGTCGCCGCGGCCCGCGGGCCTCGCACATTGCTCGTCGGCACCGCCATGAGCGCAGCGCAACTCCAGCATACGCTCGCGCTGGCCAGCCCGCGGCCGCGCATCGTCGGCTGCCTGCTTCCGCATACGATCCGGCCCGAAGGCGAGGCGGGCACGACCGTCCGTTCGCTGGGGGCGTTCGATCAGATCGCGGACGTCATCGGCCGGGAACGCGTGGAACTGGTGCTCGTCAGCCTGCCGCTGGCAATGGATGATGCGATGCGCCGACTCCGGGCGCAGCTTGAACGCCTCGGCGTGACCTGGCGGTTCATGCCCACGCTCGCCGACCAGCTTGCGGGGCGGACGGCGCAACGCCACCTCGGCGACGGCCCCCCCACCGGTCCAGCCTCGCCTGCCATGCCCGGGAGCCTCGACGCCGCTCAACTGATCAACCGTCAACCGCGCCCGCTCGATCACGACGCCATCCGCCACTGCCTCGCCGGCCGCTGCGTGCTCATCACCGGGGCGGGCGGGTCGATCGGCTCGGAGCTGGCCCGCATCGTCTGCCGGTTCAAGCCGGCGAAGCTGGTGCTGCTCGAACGCTCGGAAAACGCGCTGTTCGAAATCGACCGTGAACTGGCCCGCATCTTTCCCGAGCTGCCACGCAAAGCGGTGCTGCACGACGTCACTCATCGCCAGAGCACGTTCGAGCGCATCGGCGAACTGGCCCCCGACGTGATCTTCCATGCCGCGGCGCACAAGCATGTGCCGATGATGGAAGACCACCCTGCTGCGGCCGTGGAAAACAACTTCTATGGCACCCGCGCCCTCGCCGACGCCGCCGACGCGCATGGCGTCCAGCGCTTTGTGATGATCTCTTCCGACAAAGCGGTCAACCCCAGCTCCGTCATGGGCGCGACCAAGCGGCTGGCTGAGCTTTACATCCAGCACCTGAACCAGCACAGCGACACCGTCTATTCCATGGTCCGCTTCGGCAACGTGCTCGGCTCGGCCTGCTCCGTGCTGCCGATCTGGACCAACCAGCTCGCCCACGGCGGCCCGATCACGGTCACCCATCCGGACATGACCCGCTACTTCATGACCATCCCCGAAGCCGCCGGCCTCGTCCTCCAGGCCGGTGCCCTTTCGGGTGCCGAGGCTGGGCGGCTTCAGCCGCACGGCCAGGGCGGCGAAGTCTTCCTGCTCGACATGGGCGAACCCGTCCACATCGTCGACCTCGCCCGCCGCTTCCTCCGCGCCCACGGCTACGAACCCGACGTCGACATCGCCATCACCCACACCGGCATCCGCCCCGGTGAAAAGCTCTTCGAAGAACTCGCCTACGACGGCGAAGACATGCTCCCGACCCCGCATGACGCCATCCGCATCTGGCGCACCACGCCGCCAAGCCCGGCCCGCATGCGCCAGATCGTCGCCACCTTCGATCACCTCCGCGACGGCGGTGGCGACCTGTCCCACCCCTGGCAGCACACCTCCCGCGACGCCATCGTCACCGCCTTGCGTACCGCTATCCCCGAGATGGTCGCCGCCGCAGCGGGGTGACGCCGCTTGCCGCTTGGCGGGTATCATGGGGGCTTCCATGCCCGTCGAACCACCCAGCCCGCTTCCCGATCTATCGTCACTTGCGCCTTCGCGCAGCTTGCTTCTTGACAAGTTGCGCCTACGCATCCCAGGTGACATACTCCAAGAGATCGCACTCGCGGACTATGGCCGGGACGCCAGCGAACATCTTGCAGCACTGCGTCGAATCCAAGGGCAAGGGGTCATCAGCAGACCGCTGGACTGGGCGCCCAAGGAAGTGCTTGAATTGACCAAGTGGAGCGAGCCGGACGAGTTGAAACGGATCAACCCTGAAGCTTGCAGGCGAGGCCACCTTGCGCGACTGTTTTGCTGTACGGTGCTCTTGTATGCCATGGCGGACGGGGAAAGCAACATCTCTAGCGAGACGGACACGCTCGCACAGTTCGTGGCCAGTGCTACTGCGCTCGGCAAGGAATATATCAATCCTGCACGGCGGTTTGTGGCGTGGCTGGCGCCGAATCCTCCGGACATTGACGAAACGCAGGGGTTTATGGTGCTTGCCCTGCTGATTCTTATCGCCGCATCCGATCCGCGGAAGGTCGATACAAGTTCGGCCGGTCCCCTGATCGAGTGGTTGGAGAAGGACGTGTTGCGATTGGAAGGGTTTCCGACGGGACGACATCCCGAACGGTGGCTCCTTGGGCTTACATACTTTGACATCCGCCGCGATACGTGGGAAAAACTGGCCGAGCGTTGGCTGAGTCACCCAAACAGGCGTTTCCCCACAGATCTTCGCGGAGATTTTGAGAAGCTCGGCCGACATCTGATCACGGGTAGCCGAAGCTGATGCAGGTTGCTCGCTGGGCGCCGCTCTGCTACACACGCCGCATGCCCAAAGCCAAACCCCGCAAGCGCAACCAGCTTCGTCCGACCACCATCGAGCCTTACCGCACGGCCGCGGCGGGCAGCGTCATGATCCGCCAAGGCGAGACGCAGGTGCTCTGTACGGCCAGCATTACCACCGACGTGCCGCGCTGGCTGCTCGACCCGCAGACCGGCGAGCCCAAGCGTGGCTGGGTGACGGCGGAGTACAACATGATGCCCGGCTCGACGCCCGACCGGAAGCGGCGTGGCCCGGACAGCCGGGGGACGGAGATTCAGCGCCTCATCGGCCGGGTGCTGCGGGCGGCGGTGGACCTGGAGAAGATGCCGGGCCTGGCGATCACCTGCGACTGCGACGTGGTGGTGGCCGACGGCGGGACGCGCACCGCGTCGATCACGGGAGCATATGTCGCGCTGGCGCAGGCGATCGCGACGGCACAGGCGAGCGGGCTGATCGACCGCGATCCGCTCAAGGGGCCGGTGGCGGCGGTGAGCGTGGGCGTGGTGGATGGCGAGGTTTACCTGGACCTGGACTATCCGCTGGACGTGCGTGCGGAAGTGGACATGAATATCGCGATGAACCATCGCGGGCAGTTCATTGAGGTACAGGGCACGGGCGAGCAGGGGACGTTCAGCCGGGCGGAGCTGGACGCGTTGCTCGATGCGGCGGGCAAGGGGATCAAGCAGCTCATGCGCGTGCAGCGGGCGGCGCTGCGCTAAGCCGCAAGCGGCGGCGGGCCGGCCGCATCAACTTGACAGCTTGGATGAACATCCTACCTTGGCATCGGGCGGTCCGTACGTCCTCCCCTGACATACCCACCGTAGGTCTGTTTCCACAAATCACCCGAACAGGGATGGAGAGTGAGCGATGGCTCTGAAGATTGGCATCAATGGATTTGGTCGTATCGGTCGCCTTGTGCTCCGAGCCGGCATTGACAACCCGGACGTCGAATTCGTCGGCGTCAACGACCTGGTCGAAGCGGACGGCCTGGCGTATCTGATCAAGTATGACACGGTGCACGGCCCGTTCAAGGGCACGGTCGAGGCGAAGGACGGCAACCTCGTCGTCAACGGCAAGACCATCAAGTGCTTCTCGGTCAAGGACCCGGCCCAACTGCCGTGGGGCGATGTCGGCGCCGACTACGTCATCGAGTCGACCGGCCTGTTCACGACCTACGACGATGCGGTCAAGCACGTCGAAGGCGGCGGCGCGAAGCGCGTCATCATCTCCGCGCCGAGCAAGACGCCCGAGACGGTCAAGACCCTCGTGATGGGCGTGAACCACAAGGAGTTCGACAAGTCCAAGCACACGGTCGTCTCCAACGCTTCGTGCACGACCAACTGCCTGGCGCCGATCGCCAAGGTGGTGCAGGACAACTTCGGCATTGAAGAGGGCCTGATGGCGACGATCCACGCCGTCACCGCCACGCAGCCGACGCAGGACGGCCCGAGCCGGAAGGACTGGCGCGGCGGCCGGAACGCCTACATGAACATCATCCCCGCCAGCACCGGCGCCGCCAAGGCGGTCGGCCTCGTGCTGCCGCAGGTCAAGGGCAAGCTCACCGGCATGGCCTTCCGCGTGCCCACCGCCGACGTGAGCGTCGTCGACCTCACGGTCCGCACCAGCAAGTCCACCAGCTACGACGCCATCTGTGAGGCCATGAAAAAGGCCAGCGAAGGCGAGCTTAAGGGCGTGCTCGGCTACACCGACGAAGAGGTCGTCTCCAGCGACTTCATCGGCTCGCGCTACAGCTCGATCTTCGACGCCGGCGCGGGCATCGGCCTCAGCGACACGTTCTTCAAGCTTGTGAGCTGGTACGACAACGAGTTCGGCTTCTCCAGCCGGATGATCGACCTCATGGTGCACATGGCCAAGGAAGACGGCATCGCCTGATCGGGTCCACGTGACCACGACAACCCAACCACTGCGCAACGCCCCGGCACTCATGTCGGGGCGTTGTTGCGTTGCGGGCGTGCCACGTCTTGGTCCAGAAGGCGCCTGCCGCGCCGGAAGCGTCCGCCGCCGGCCTGTCCGTGTCCTCGCCTCCGCCCCACAGCAGGGGTATGCCTGCAAAAGTGCTTGACAATAAGTTGGTTTTCGACGAAAACCAACTTATGAGCAGACCCTACCGCACCCGCAGCGACGAGCGCGATATATTTCGAGCCCTGGCTCACCCGATCCGTCGGCAGATCGTTGCCGCGTCGGCCGAGCAGGCGCGTTCATTCGACCAGTTGTGCCAACTCGTCCACCGCAGCAACGCCACCGTCGCCGGCCATCTGCGCATCTTGCGTGAAGCTCGCCTCATCACTGCCACACGCACCGGCCGATCCGTTCGCTATCAGACCAACCGGCAGGGGCTGCGATCGGGCACGCGGTGGTTGTCTGCCCTCGCGACACCATCCTCGCCATGATCGTCCTGCAATCGCACGCAAACCCGCTATGCTGGCTCCCTCGAATCCATGCAACACGCTTCTGCACGAGGCCAGCAACATGCTCGACATTCTGCAAGACCCCACCGCCCTCGCCATCAACCGCCTCCCCGCCCGCGCGGCGATCACGTCCCACGTCGATGATGCCACCGCCATGCAGGGGCCGTTTGCCCCCTCGCCGCGGCGCACGCTGCTCAACGGCCGGTGGCAGTTCCACTACGCCGCCAATCCGCTCCTCGCTCCCGCCGACTTCCACAAACTCACGTTCGATGACACCGACTGGGACACGCTCGACGTGCCTGGCCACTGGCAGATGCAAGGTTATGGCAAGCCGCATTACACCAACGTCATCTATCCCTTCCCAGTCGATCCACCGCGCATCCCCACCGACAACCCCACCGGCTCATACCGGCGGACCTTCCACGTCAGCCAGCGCCGCAACGACCAACGCTTCGTGCTCCGCTTCGAAGGTGTCGACGCCGCGTTCCACGTTTACCTCAACGGTGAAGCCGTGGGCTACAGCCAGGGCAGCCGGATGGCCGCCGAGTTCGACGTGACCGACCAGGTGCGCGACGGGGCGAACGTGCTGGCCGTCCGCGTCTACCAGTGGTGCGACGGCACGTACATCGAAGACCAGGACATGTGGTGGCTCAGCGGCATCTTCCGCGACGTCGCCTTGCTCACGCTGCCGAAGCTGCACATCTACGACGTGGCGGTGCAGACCGCGCTCGACGACCGCTATCGCGATGCGACCCTGAACGTGCGAGCCACGTTGGCCAACCGCTTCACGGATCGCGTCGACGGCCACCGGCTGGAACTCCGCCTGCTCGATCCGCTCGGCACCGACATCTTCGGCACCCCCGTGCAAAGCGACGTCAGCGTCGACGGGCAAGGTGAAACAACCCTGTCGTTCGAAGCCAATGTGAGCGACCCCGCCAAGTGGACCGCCGAAACACCGACGCTCTATACGCTGCTGGTGCGCCTGCTCAGTGACGCCGGCGACGTGCTGGAAGTCGTGCCGGTAAGGATCGGCTTTCGGCAGGTGGAGATGAAAGACGGCAACCTGCTGGTCAACGGTGTGCCAGTCATGCTCAAGGGCGTCAATCGCCACGAGTGGCATCCCGACCTCGGCCGGGCGGTGCCGTTGGAGACGATGCTCGAAGACGTACGGCTGATGAAGCGGCACAACATCAACACCGTCCGCACCGCTCACTATCCCCACGACCGGCGCTGGTACGACCTCTGCGATCAGTACGGGCTTTACGTCATCGACGAGGCGGACCTCGAGTGCCATGGCTTCGGCTCCGTGGGCAACTGGAGCCAGCTCAGTGACGACCCGGTGTGGGAAGCGGCTTATGTCGAACGCATGCAGCGCATGATCGAGCGCGACAAGAACCACGCGAGCATTATCATCTGGTCGCTGGGCAACGAGTCCGGCCTCGGCCGAAACCATCATGCCATGGCCGCCTGGGCCCGCGAGCACGAGCCAACCCGTCTGCTGCACTACGAAGGCGACGGCACGCTCGAAGTCAGCGACGTCTTCAGCAAGATGTACGCCAGCCTTGAGGAGGTCGAACGCATCGCACGCGGCCAGGGCAAGATCACCCACTACAACACAGAACTGGCGCCCGCCGTCTACACCACCCGCCCGTTCATCCAGTGTGAATACTCGCACGCCATGGGCAACGGCCCCGGCGACCTGCATGACTACTGGCAACTGTTCTACAAACACAAACGGCTGCAGGGCGGCTGCGTCTGGGAGTGGATCGACCACGGCATCCGCCGCCGCTTCGCCGACGGCCGAGAAGACTTCGCCTACGGCGGCGACTTCGGCGACGAACCGAACGACAGCAATTTCATCGCCGACGGCCTGATCTTCCCCGATCGCACCCCGTCGCCGGCCCTGCTCGAATACAAGAAAGTGCTTGAGCCGGTGCACGTCGAAGCGGGCGATCTGGAGCGCGGCCGTGTCCGCCTCACCAATCGCTACGACTTCGCGACACTCGACCACCTGCGCCTCTCATGGAACGTGACCTGCGACGGCGAGATCGTGCAAAGCGGGCAGGCGCCCTTGCCGCGCATCCGCCCCGGCGGACGCAAGACGATTGAACTGCCGATCAAGCAGCCCGCCACGCTCGTCGCCGGCGCGGAATACCAGTTCAACCTCACCTTCACGCTTGCCGCCGCCACCGACTGGGCCGACGCGGGCCATGAACTTTCAACGACGCAACTTGCCTTGCCGTGGCAGGCCCCGGCCGTCGCGCCGCGCCGTCGCACCGCCCTACCCACCTTGCTACGGCACGAGGAAGGCACGATGCTGCGCTTCACCGCGGGCGACGCCGAACTGGCGTTCGACCCCGTCTTCGGCAGCCTCACCGCGTGGCGCTTCGCCGGCGTCGACCTGCTCACGCACGGCCCACGCCTGCAACTGTGGCGCGCCCCGATCGACAACGAACGCAAGGGCGCCGGCGGCGGCAAGCTCAAGCGGGAATGGGAACAGGCCCGCCTTCACCAACTCCAGCATCGCGTGAACAACGTGCAGGTCGAAACGCTCGGCGAACAAGCCACGCAGATCACGGTCGACACGCGCATCGCGCCGCCGGCCAAGAGCCTCGGCCTCAACTGCCGCTATCGCTACACGCTGTTCGGCAGCGGCGAAGTCACCATTGACGTGGAAGGCGATTTCACCGGCGACTGGCCGGAGATGCTGCCACGGCTCGGCCTGGAACTCGCGATGCCCGGTGAACTCGACCACGTCGCCTGGCACGGCCTCGGCCCCGGCGAAAGCTACGCCGACAGCCACTACGCCTCGCGCGTCGGCGTCTACCACGCCAGCGTCGATGACCTTTACACGCCTTACGTCTACCCGCAGGAAAACGGCAACCGGGCCCAGGTGCGGTGGGTCGCCCTCCGCAATGCCGCGGGCGTGGGCCTGCTCGCGCTCGGCCAGCCACACATCAACTTCTCGGCCCATCGCTACACGGTCGACGATCTCGCGCGTGCCGCGCACACCAGCGAACTGACGCCACGCCCGTTCGTCACGCTCCACCTCGACCACGCACAGAACGGCGTAGGCAGTGCAAGCTGCGGGCCGGCTCTGAATGAACGCTACCGGCTCAAGCCCGGCCCGTTCCGCTTCAGCACGCACCTGCGCCCCATCACCGCCCCCGCCGCGGCCCTGCCCGCCCTGGCACGACAAAGCGAGCCGCCTGCCGAGTAGCGCTTGCGGCTTCGCCTCGCGCTCACCCCGCCGTACGCTGCTGGCGTAACGGCTTGCGTTCGTCGAGCGTGAACAGGTATGGGCGCACGTCGTGTCCACCGCACGCGGCCACGCTCAGTTCCGGGGTGATGCGCAGGTCGACCGTCACATAGCTGCCGTCTTCCGCACGGTCCGCCTCGCCGATCAACCGCACCGTCGGCCGGCACGGCTGCTCCACGCTCGGCCGAATCACCACCGCCAGCCGGCCATCGCTGAGCGTCACACGCGTGCCGATGGCGAACGGCGGCAACCGACGCAGCACCGCGTCACGCACCACCGGGTCGAACCATCCCTCGAACCGGCCCGACGCCAGCGCCGCCAGCGCCGCCACCGGCGGAAGCGTATTGTGGTTCACGTCGCGGAGCAGGTGTTCGAGCACGTTCGCCGCGGCGACGATGCGGCTGAATATGTGAATCGCCTCGCCCTGCTGCGTGCCTTCGCGGCGGCGGTCGGTGGCGTCGCTCATGTCCGGAAAGCCCGAGCCGTCCCAGCGCTGGTGATGGTTGAGCACCACCTGTGTCGCCGGCGCCGGCGCGCGTGAGCCGCGCAGCATCTGGTAGCCGGCGATCACGTGGTGGTGATACTGCGCAAGCGGGTCGTCGGCCGGCTCGTCATTGTTGTGCTGCGCCTTGTTGGCAGCGATCTGCTCGGCGACGTTCAGCTCGTGCCATTCGCGACGGTCTTGCGGCAAGGCGACCTTGCCGATGTCATGCAGCATCGCCCCGATGCCGAGGCTGGTCAGGTCGCGGGCGTGTTCGTGGCTGAGCCGGTCGCGCTGGCCGACGACATAGGTTTCCAGCTCCAAGCCGATGAGCACGGAGATGTAGGCGACGTTCGCCCCATGCGTAAACAGTCCCGTCGGCCCGCCGACGAGCTGCTCGGTGAGTCCCGCCACCGTCCGGCCGCCGGTCAGTTCGCAGACCAGGTCCATCACCACCTTGCGGTAGTTCTGGATATGGGCGGTGGTCAACGTCTGGTCGGAAAGCTGCTTGAAGTCACCCTTCAGTTGCTCGTAGGCCGCCCGCCTCGCCCGGCCGAGGGTGGGGTCGATCACGCGGTCGAGGTCGGCTGCGGCGTCGTGATGCACCCACACTTCGCGCACCCCGATCTGCTTGAGCCGGCGCAGCAGGCGCGGTTCGAGCACCACGTCGGGCTCGAGCAGTTCACGGTCCGGCCGCGCCGGATGAAACACCGCCGCCGCGAGGGCCATCCCCGGCTCAACATCCTGAATGGCACACAAAATCAACGCAAACCGCTCCCTTACCCCCTGCTGCCGTTATCGACCACCGGAGCGGATCACTGAACCGGGAAATTCCTGCTGCGAGATGAACCACAGAGCAGGCCGCCGCCCCGTTAGCCCCGCAGCGCAGCGGAGGGCGCGGCCGCCGGTGACGCATGGCGCCCGCGCCCTCCGCTGCGCTGCGGGGCTAAATGCCGATCGTGTGCATCCTTCTTACTTGATGGCGGCGACTGCGGGGGTGAGCACCACGAGGTTGTTGCGGTGGATCACTTCGTCGTAGGCTTCACGGCCGAGGATGGCGGCGAACTGGGTGGACCGTTTGCCCTGGATCAGGCGCAGCTCGTCGGCGCTGTAGTTGGTCAGGCCGCGGGCGAGTTCCCGGCCGCGCGGGTCGCGGACGAGCACGATGTCGCCCCGCTCGAATCGGCCGGTGAGGTCGGCGACCCCGGTGGCGAGCAGGCTCTTGCCGCGTGCGGTGACGGCACGGGCGGCGCCGTCGTCGATGGTGATCGTGCCGGCGGGCCGGGCGGCGAGGGCGATCCAGCGCTGCCGGCTGTCGAGTTTGCGTGCGGCGGGCACGAAGACCGAGCCCAGCGGTTCACCGTCGAGCAGCCGGGCGAGCACGTTGGTTTCACGGCCGTTGGCGATGACGGCGATCTCCCCGGCCTCGGTGGCGACGCGGGCAGCTTCGAGCTTGGAGAGCATGCCGCCGGTGCCCCACTGGCTGGTCCCGCGACGGGCGAGGCTGAGCGTGTCGGTGACGTTGTCGATCAGGTCGACCCGCCGGCCGTCGACGTCGAGCAGGCCGTCCACGACGGTCAGCAGCACCAGGGCGTCGGCGCGGATGGCGTTGGTCGTCAGCGCGGCGAGCAGGTCGTTGTCGCCGAAGCGGATTTCGTCGACGGCGACCGTGTCGTTCTCGTTGATGATCGGCACGCAGCCGAGGTCGTGGATCCGGCTGATGCAGTTGCGGATGTTCAGGAAGCGGACGCGGTCGTCGAAGTCGCCGCGGGTGACGAGCATCTGGGCGACGTTGATCTTGTGCCGCCCGAACGCCTGGTGCATGTGGGCCATCAGCTTGCGTTGGCCGACGGCGGCGACGGCTTGCTGGTCGGCGACGTCGCGCGGGCGCTGCTTGAGGCCGAGTTCGAGGCAGCCCGCGCCGATCGCGCCGCTGACGACGAGCGTGATCTCGTAGCCTTTGGCGCGGAGGTTGGCGATCTGGCGGGCGATGCGGCGGATGTAGTTCAGGTCCAGGCCCGGCTTGCGGCCGTCGGACGTGGTGAGCAGGCCCGTGCCGACCTTGACGACCAGGCGGCGGGCGGAGCGGAGGACGGTCTGGCGGAGTTCGGTGGAAGGCATGGGTGAGGAATTTCTGATGGCTGATTTTTGATTTCTGATGGCTGGTCGCTGAGGGCTGGTACGTGGCATTGGCCGTCAGGGGCACGGGGGCGAGCTTGCAGTAGGAGTATCGGCAAGGTTGAGCATCTGCAACAGCAGGTTCGCGTGGCGTTGCGTGCTGCCTTGGCGGGAGCGGACGACGGCCCGGCCGTGGTGGGCGAGTTCGGCGGCCTGGGCGGGGTTGGCGAGCATCTTCGCGATGGCCGGGCCCGGCTCGGCGGTGACGACGATGCCGCCGGCCTGCTCGAAGACGTCGACGACGTCGGCGAAGTTGTGGTGGTCGGGGCCGATGAGGGTGGGCTTGCCCAGCGCGATCGGCTCGATCGGATCGGAACCGCCGAGGCCGGCGAAGCTGCGGCCGACGACGACGACGGTGGCGAGAGCGTAAGCTTTGCGGAGTTCGCCCATCGTGTCGAGGAGGAAGATTCGGGATTCGGGATTCGGGGTTCGGGGTTCGGTGCGGCGGATGATATTGGGGTCGAGGGCGGCGACTTCGTTGAAGCGCTCGGGCTTGCGGGGGACCAGCAGCAGTTGCGTGTCGGCGGGGCAGTGGGCGCGGACGGCGTCGATGAGCAGGCGTTCCTCGCCCGGGCCGGTCGAGCCGGCGACGACGAGCGGGCGCGTGCGGTCGATGTGCATGTCGGCGGCGAGGGCGTCGCTGCCGGGCACGTCGTCGGCGACCCTGGCGGTGTCCCACTTCATGGTGTCGAGCACGTGGACAGCGTCGGGCCCGGCGCCCATGGCGACGAACCGCTCGGCATAGGCGGGTGTCTGCACTGCGGCGGCGGCGAGGCTGGCGAACATGGCGCGCACCAGCGGGCGCAGCAGGCGGTAGCGGGCGAAGCTGCGTTCGCTCAGCCGGCCGTTGACGACCACCAGCGGAATGCTGCGCCGTTGGCACGCGGCCGCGAAGTTGGGCCAGATCTCCAGTTCCACCAATGCCACGGCATCGGGCTGGACACGGTCGAGAAAGCGGCGCACGGCGAAAGTGAAATCGAGCGGGTAACGGACGACGGTGTGCTTGTCGGCGAACAGTTGGCAGGCGCGGGCGTGGCCGGTGTCAGTGGTGGTGCTGATGACCAGTTCGACGCGGTCGGCGTGGTCGCGTGCGAGCAGGTCGACAAGGTTGCGGATGGCGTTGACCTCGCCGACGCTGACGGCATGAATCAGCAGCCGACGGCGTTGCCCGTTGCGCGTGACCGGCTCGCCGTGGCCGAAGCGCCCGGTCCAGTCGGTGCGCCACTTGCCCGTCCGCCAGAGGCGGTAGCCCCACACGGGCGCGCTGGCCAGCGCGGCGGCGGTGTAGGCGATGTCGTGTGGCAGACCCATGAACGGGATTGTAAGCCGTGTTCAACTTAGCCGCGCAGCGCAGCGGAGCGCGCTCCGCACTGACGGTGATCGCGGAGCGCGCTCCGCTGCGCTGCGCGGCTAAAAATGTATGAAACTAATCGCCCAGGACGTAGGCGAAGATCAGCGGGGCGACGATGGTGGCGTCGCTCTGGATCATGAACTTGGGCGTGTCGACGTCGAGCTTGCCCCAGGTGATCTTTTCGTTGGGCACGGCTCCGCTGTAACCGCCGTAGCTGGTGACGGCGTCGCTGATCTGGGAGAAGTAGCCCCAGTAGGGCACGTCGTCGCGCTGGAGGTCCTGGATGATGGCGGGCACGGCACAGATGGGGAAGTCGCCGGCAATGCCGCCGCCGATCTGGAAGAAGCCGACGCTGGGGTTGCCCGGATTGTTGCTTCCGGGGGTGCCGCAGTTGTCCAGGTACCAGTGCATCAGGTGTTCCATGGCTTCGGTGCCGGTCTTGACGCACTGGTGATGCGGCAGTTCTTTGCGGAACACGGCGGCGGCGAACATGTTGCCCGTGGTCGAATCCTCCCAGCCGGGGCAGTAGATGGGCAGGTTCTTCTCCATCGCCGCAAGCATCCACGAGTTGCCGGGGTCGATCTGGTAATGCTTTTCGAGCTGGCCGTCGCGGAAGATGTCCCAGAGGTATTCGTGCTCGAACTGGCGTTCGCCGGTGTCGCAGGCCTGCTTCCAGCGGTCGATGAGCTGGCGCTCCATGTGGCGCATGACGGTTTCGGGGATGCAGGTGTCGGTGACGCGGTTCATGCCGCGGTCGTAGAGGTCTTTTTCGTCCTTGGCCGAGAGGGCGCGCCAGTCGTGGACGATTTCGTAGTCGTTGTAGGCGAGCAGGTTGAACAGGTCTTCTTCGAGGTTGGCGCCGGTGCAGGTGATGGCATGGACCTTGTCGGCACGGATGAGCCGGGCGAGGATCTGCCCGAGCTTTGCGGTGCTCATGGCCCCGGCGAGGGTGACCATCATCTTTCCGCCCGCCTGGAGGTGCGCATCAAAGGCGCGGGCCGAGGCGACCGTCTCCCGGCTGTTGAAGTGAAGGAAATGCTTGTCCATGAATGCCCGGACCGTGCCCGTGCCCTGCGGCGCGTCGGCGGTGATCGGAGCGGTGAAGGCGGCGGTGTCCATGGGCGCATCTCCTGCGGAAGAAGGTCTGTCAGAGCGTCTATCCTATTCCGTTTTACCCGGCGAGGCACGCGGCGAAAATTGCCTTCAGCCTCTTTCGTTTCCAGCGGCGGGTGGTATAGTTACACGGTCCGCAGTTTCCGGTGCGGGCGACCGCTTTTCGATCCGCTGAGATTGCACGCCATGCGATGAGTCACCTGCCAATCTTCCCCTCCTTGTAGTCGCAAGAGCGCGGTGCGCGAGCGTTGCGCTGTCGCGCCGCTGCGATTGAACGTTTCCCCAATTCACACCCATAAGCGGCAGCCGTGCCAGGCAGGTGCGGCGATGCCCGATTTCAGCAATGGTCCCGAATCATGAGCGATCACACCTCCCAACTTGCCCCCGAATCCACCGATCCGCTGCCCACTGGCTGGCGGGTGCCGGTGGCGTTGCTGCTGCTGGCGATGCCGATCATCGCGTCGATGGTCTCGCGCACGGCGATGAGCTTCGTCGACTTCATCATGGTCTCGCAACTGGGCACCGAGGCGCAGGCCGCGATCATGCCCGCCGGCATCCTGCTGTTCTGCGTGATCGCCTTCGGCTTCGGCACGCTCACGGCGGTGAGCACCTTTGTCTCACAGTCGCTGGGGCGCAACGACCATCGCGCCTGCGGCATCTACGCGTGGCAAGGCATTCACCTCAGCCTGCTGCTGGGCCTGCTTGCCCTGCCCGCCTGGCTTGTCGTGCCGGGCTTGTTCGCGTGGGTCGGGCACGCCCCGGCGGTGCAGGCGATGGAGGTCACGTACGTGCAGATCGGCCTGCTCGGGCTGGCGCCGATGCTCGCCGGGCATGCGGTGACCAACTTCTTCAACGGCATCCACAAGCCGATGGTCGGCTTCTGGGCGATGGTGGCGAGCAATGTGTTCAACGCAGTCGCCAACTATGCGCTGATCTTCGGCCACTTCGGCTTCCCGGCGATGGGCATTGCCGGCGCCGCCTGGGCGACCAACCTCGCGGCCGTGTTGCAGACGCTGATCCTGCTGGGCTGGATGCTGCGCCCGAAGCTGGCGGCCGCGTTCCACACCCGGCGGACGTGGCGACCCGACTTCGTCCGCATGCGCCGCGTGGTCTGGCTGGGCGTGCCGGCGGGCTTGCAGTTCATGGTGGACATCTTCGCGTTCACCATCTTCACGCTGCTGCTGGTCGGCCGGTTCGGCACGGTGCAACTGGCGGCGCACAACCTGACGTTCAAGTTTCTGGAAGTGTCGTTCATGCCGGCCGTCGGGCTGGGCGTGGCGGTGACGGCGGCGGTGGGCAAGGCGATCGGGCGCGGCCGACCGGACTACGCCCGGCTGGTCACCCGTTGGGCGGCCGGGTTCGCCGTGGCTTACATGGGGCTGATCGCGGTGAGCTATCTGCTGCTGCGCCACGAACTGGCGGGGCTGCTCAGTGATGATGCGGAGGTCATCGCATGGGCCGGCCGGTTGCTGCTGCTGTGTGCGGTGTTCCAGGTGTTCGACGCACTGGGCATCACGCATATCAGCGCGCTTCGCGGTGCGGGCGACAACCATTGGCCGGCGTATGTGGCGGCGCTGGCGGCGGGGGTGGTGCTCGTGGGCGGCGGGTATGTGACGGCCTGGTGGTGGCCGGCGCTGGGGGCGGTTGGGCCGTGGACGGCGGCGACGGTGTACATCTGCATCGTCGGCGTGACGATGTGGGCGCGGTGGACGTGGGGCCCGTGGGAGCGGATCGATCTGTTTGTCGAGCAGGACAAAGGCGAAACCGAAGCGTCCTCTGAACTGGTCACTTAAGTGACCCGTCCGGGTTTCATCTACAACCCCAGCACGTCCTTCATGTGGTACCGCCCTGCGGGCTTGTCGGCGAGCCAGGCGGCGGCGCGGAGGGCGCCGCGGGCGAAGACGTCGCGGGTGGAGGCTTTGTGGGCGAGGGTGATCTCTTCGCCGAGCGTGCCGAAGTGGACGCTGTGTCGGCCGACCTCGTCGCCGACGCGCAGGGCGTGCATGCCGATCTCGCCGCGCTGGCGTGGCTGCTCGCCGTGGCGGCCGTGGACGAGATCGGTGTCGACGCTTTTGCCGGTGGCGGCGCAGATCGACTCGGCCAGGCCCATGGCCGTGCCGGAGGGCGCGTCGAGCTTGAAGCGGTGGTGGGCTTCGACGATTTCGATGTCGTAGTCGTCGCCGAGGCGGGCGGCGGCCTGGCCGGCGAGCGCGAACAGCAGGTTGACGCCGAGGCTCATGTTCGGCGCCTGGAGCACGGCAATCTCCGCGGCGGCGGCGTCGATCGCCTGGTGGTCGTCGTCCGTCAACCCGGTGGTGCCGACGACCAGGCCGATCTTCTGCTCCCGGCAGGTGCGCAGCACCGTCCGGAACGCTTCGGGCACGGTGAAGTCGATCATCACCTTCGGCTTCCGCCTGATCTGCGACGCTAGGGGCACGGCCAACGGCGAGACGCCCGCCACCACGCCCGCGTCCTGGCCTTCCAGTTCGTGACCGGGCCGTTCCAGAGCCGCCACCACGCGCAGCGCGTCGTCTTCGCTTGCCAGGGCCACCAGCCGGCGGCCCATGCGTCCGCCCGCTCCGTTGATGCCGATCTCGATCATGCTCGCTCCTTCACCGCGAATGTCACCCCGCACAATAAGTCACCCGATGCGCAGCCGGAAAGACCGCGATTGTAGTCGCTTCACGCTGGCTCGTGCATGGGGTGATGGACTGCCGCCACGTTCAACGGTGGTTGAGCGCTTCAAGCAGCACCTGCTCGACCTGGGGCACGACCTCGGCGGCGGGGGCGTTGACTTTCGCGCCGGCCGCGCGGGCGTGGCCGCCGCCGCCAAACCGGCTGGCGAGTTCGGCGACGTTGACCGCATCGCGGCCCGCCTTGGAGCGGAAACTCATGCGCGTGACCACGGCCGGCTCGCCGTCGGCCTCCTCGTCACGCTTCTCCGACACGAGCACGATCACGCGGATCGTCCCCACCTGCTGCGGCACGTCGATCAGCCGTTCCGTCTCCTCCTCCAATGCTCCGGTCTCGGCGAAGTCGGAGACGCGCAGCGTCATTACCGCCGCCTGTCCGCCGGCGAGCATCTTCAGGCTGTCCAGCGCCCGCGTCAGCAGCGCCAGCTTCTGCGGTCGTTCCATCTGTTCGAGCACCTGGTAGAGCGCCGACTGATCCACGCCCTGCCGCAGCAGCCGGGCGGCGAGTTCGTGCGTCTCCGGGCGGGTGTTGGAGAAGCGGAACCAGCCGGTGTCGGACGCGATGCCGACGAACAGCGCATCGCTGATGGTGTGCGACGTGTTCTCGCTCAGCGCGGCCGGGTCGTCGAGAAGATGGTCGAGCAATTGGGCGACAATTTCGCAGGCGGCGGCGGCGCGGCCGTCGATGTAGCGGGCAGGGGCCGGGATGTCGCCGCTGAGGTGGTGATCGAGGATCAACGTGCGTGGCAGGTTCGCTTCGATCACGCTGCGCATGTCGCCGAGTTGCGACCACGCGCCGGTGTCGAGGACCACGTACAAGCCCGCGCCGGAGAGGTCGAGCGTGTCGTCGTAGACGTTGGCCAGCATCGACCCGCGCAGTTCGAGCAGGCTCACCGGGACGGGCGGCACGAAGCAGGGCAGCACGTCCCGGCCGGTGGCGCGCAGAGCGGCCGCGAGGGCGATCACCGAGCCGAACGCATCGCCATCAGGCTTGGCATGCGTGAGCACGACGATGCGCCCCTGTGTCTGCCGAATCATCTCGGCGGCGGCGGGCAGGTCGAGCGTGGAAGTGTAGTCGCTCATGGTGGTGTCAGAGGTTGCAGGTTTCACGGTAAGGTCCCGGCAGGCAATCCGCTGCGAGGGCTGTCTGGTTCGTCCATGTCAGGCGACGGTGGTTCATCCCGCCCGTCGCGGGGCGTGCTTTGGCGGTGCGAGCAGGCCTTGTTCGTGCCAGTGGCGGGTCAGCGCCACGTCGCGGTGAATCTGCCGGGTCAGGCTGTCGAGGTTCGGGAACGGGTACTGGTCGCGCACCCAGCGGGCGAAGCGGAAGGTTACCGTTTCGCCATAGAGGTTGCCCGCATAGTCGAGCAGGTGAGCTTCGACGACAAGCTGGCGTTGCCCGAAGGTGGGCTTGACGCCGACGCTGATCGCGGCCGGGTGCGTTTGACCGTCTGGAACCGTGACCGTGCCTGCGTAGACGCCGTCGGCGGGGACGATGTGATCACTGTAGGCGGCTGGATCGAGGTTGGCCGTCGGGACGCCGATGGTTCGGCCGCGCTGTTCGCCGGTCGCCACCGACCCGGTCAACTCGAACAACCCGCCCAGCAGCCGTGCCGCATCGAGCACGCGCCCATGCCCCACCAGCCAGCGCGTCAGCGAGCTGCTCACCGGCACGACCGCCCAGTCGCTCAGCGCCACCTCGACCCGCGGCTCGACGATCAACTCGAAGTCGAACTGCCTGCCAAGCTCGGCCAGCATCGCCAGATCGCCCACCCGGCCCTTGCCGAAGCGGAAGTCGGGGCCTTCCACGATCGCCAGCGGGGCGAAGTCGGCGACGATCTTCTCGACGAACTGCTCGGCCGTCTGCCCGAGCATGGCGGGCGTGGGTTCGAGCACGACAACGCGATCCGCGCCGGCGGCCTGGAGGCGGTCAACCTTTTCGTGCACGCTGGTCAACCGGGGCGGCTCCGTGCCCGGGCGCAGGGTGCGGGCGGGATGAGGGTCGAAGGTGAGCACCACCATTTCGGCGTCGCGCTCGCGTGCCAACGCCCGCGCATGGGCGAGGATGGCGCGGTGCCCGAGGTGGACGCCGTCGAAGTTGCCGATGCTGATGACGCTGCGCTTGCTCATTTTCCACCCCGCCGGCCGGACCGGGCCGAGTCCGCAGCATAGCGTGAGTGAGACGGACGGACCAGAACGGGCGTGGAGTTGGGCCGTACGACTTCAGTCGCACGGCCTCGTGATGTAGGGTGGTGAGCAGAATGAAGGAGCGTTGCGATGAAAGCGATGGTGGTGCCGAAGCTGGGCGGGCCGGACGTGCTGGAGATGCGGGCGTTGCCCGAGCCGACGCCGGGCGAACGGGATCTGCTGGTGGAGGTGCATGCGACGGCGGTGAACCCGAAAGACTGCCACATGCGTCAGCACGGGCTGGGCGAGCGGTTGGCACTGCCGTTCGTGTTGGGGTATGACGTCAGCGGCGTGGTGCGCGGGGTGGGCGCGGCGGTGACGCTGTTCAAGGAAGGCGACGCCGTGTATGCCTCGCCGTCGCTGGTGCGGCCGGGGGCGAACGCGGAGTGGGTGCTGGTAGACGAACGGCTGGCGGGGCCGAAACCGGACAATGTGGACCATGCTCACGCCGCGGCACTGCCGTTGGTGACGATCACCGCCTGGGAGTCGCTGCACCACCGGGCCCACCTGCACACGGGCGAGACGGTGCTGATCCACGCCGGGGCCGGGGGCGTGGGTCACATTGCGATCCAACTGGCGAAGCTGCACGGCTGCCGGGTCATCACCACCGCCAGCCGGCGGGAGTCGATCGAGCAGTGTGCCCGGCTCGGGGCGGACGTGGTCATCAACTACGCCGAGCAGGATGTGGTGGAGCAGGTGCGTGAGGCGACGGACGGCCGGGGGTGCCCGGTGGTGCTGGACACGGTCGGCGGCGACGTGTTCGTGCAGTCGATGCGCTGCCTCGCTCCGCACGGCCGGCTGGTGACGCTGCTGCCGCCGCCCGCCGACGCGCCGGTGCACAAGCTGTTCAGCCGCAGCGCCACGCTGGCGCTGGAGTTCATGAGCGCGACCACGCTGCACCACACCCGCCTCGCCGGCCAGGGCGAAGCGCTGCGCACGGTGACGGAACTGGTCGAGGCGGATAAGCTGAAGGTGCACGTCAGCCACGTCTTCCCGCTCGCCGAACTGCCCGAGGCTCATCGGCAGCAGGAGACGCGGCATACGATGGGTAAGATTGTGGTGACGGTGAAGTAGCGTCTGCCTGAACCCGCGACCATCCGCAGGAGAGACTCATGATTGATCCCGCCCGTCCCCTGACCCGGTCAACAACCGACGTCATGCTCGGCGGCGTCTGCGCGGGCCTGGCCAAGTGGCTGGGCTGGGACGTGACGCTGGTCCGCGTGATTTACGTCGCCGTGACTGCCGCTACCGGTGTCGGCCCCGGCATGATCGCCTACCTCGTGCTCTGGCTGATCATGCCCCCCGAGCCCACGCCATAAGCCCCCGGACCACCCCCGTCCCCCCGGCGCAAAAAAGCGGGCTGGTCACTTCCGTGACCAGCCCAGTCGATTGCGGTACTCGCAGAAAACGTGACCCATCCGCTACAGCGTCGCACTGGTGTACGGCAGCAAAGCCATATACCGCGCCCGCTTGATCGCCTGCGCGACCAGTCGCTGCTCGTGGGCGCTCAGGCCCGTCTTTTTCCGGCTCTGGATCTTGCCGTTGGGCGTCATGAACCGACGCAGATCGTCGGCCTGACGGTAATCGACGTACACCTTGCCATTGCTGCTGGCTTTGGCAACTTTCGTCCGCGATGTGGGGGCGAAACGCTTGAACTCGGCCATGATGCGAAACTCCGTCTCGGGTTAAATGCCCCGGTCGTCAGCCGCCGGGGCGACGGCAAATCGTTGAGCCCCGAAGTGTACCGCACCCGCCCCCGCCTGCCAAGTCGGCCGACCCCACCTATGATCCCTGACGCGACCCCCCGCCGCCCCCCTACCTTGACGAATGCCCACGCATCCGGTAACAGTGTGCCATGGAAGCCAAAATCATCACCGACGGCATCACTTTCGACGATGTCCTGCTCTGCCCGGCACGCAGCGACGTCGTCCCCACCGAGACCGACGTCTCCACCCAACTGACGCGGCGCATCCGCCTTAACGTCCCCGTGCTCTCCTCACCCATGGACACCGTCACCGAGGCGGCCCTGGCGATCGCGTTGGCACAGGAAGGCGGACTCGGCGTCATCCACAAAAATCTCACCGCCGACGAACAGGTCCGCGAGGTCGTCAAGGTCAAACGCTCGGCCAACGGCATCATCACCGACCCCGTCACCCTCGCGCCCGACGCACCCGCCAGCCGTGTCCGCCAGCTCATGCGCGAGCAGAACATCTCCGGCGTGCCGATCACCGTTGACGGCCAACCCAACAGCCAGGTCGTCGGTATCATCACCCGCCGCGACATGATGTTCCTCTCCGACGACAACAAGCCCCTGCACCAGGTGATGACCAAGGACCGCCTCGTTACCGCCTCGCCCGGCACCACCCTCGAACAGGCCGAGGCCATCCTCAACGAAAACAAGGTCGAAAAACTGCTGCTCGTCGACAAGGACATGCGGCTGACCGGCCTGATCACGATGCGCGACATCGCCAAGCTCGAACAGTACCCCCTCGCCTGCCGCGATGACCGCGGCCGCCTCCGCGTCGGCGCAGCGGTCGGCGTCAATCAGCTTGACCGTGTCGACGCCCTGATCAAGGCCGAGGTCGACCTCGTCGTCGTCGACTCCGCGCACGGCCACTCGCGCAACGTCATCGAAACCGTCAAAGCCATCAAGGCCCGCTACGACATCGACGTGATCGCCGGCAACGTCGCCACCGAGCAGGGCGCCCGCGACCTCATGGAGGCCGGCGCAGACGCGATCAAGGTCGGCATCGGCCCCGGCTCGATCTGCACCACCCGCGTCGTCACCGGCGTGGGCATGCCGCAGATCACCGCCATCTTCAACGCCTGCCGCGCCGCCGACGAAGCGGGCATCCCCATCATCGCCGACGGCGGCATCCGCCAGAGTGGCGACATCACCAAGGCCATCGCCGCCGGCGCCTCCGCCGTCATGCTCGGCTCCCTGTTCGCCGGCCTCGACGAAGCGCCGGGCGAAACCATCATCCACATGGGCCGACGCTACAAAACCTACCGCGGCATGGGCTCGGAAGGCGCCATGATGCGCGGCTCCGCCGACCGCTACGGCCAGTCGGGCGTCACCGAACGCGGCAAGCTCGTCCCCGAAGGCGTTGAAGGCCGGGTCCCCTACCGTGGCCCGCTGGGCGATTACGTCTACCAGCTCGTCGGCGGCCTCCGGGCCGGCATGGGCTACTGCGGCGCTCACACCATCGACGAACTTCGCGAGCACGCCCGTTTCGTCCGCGTCAGCGGCGCCAGCCTGGTCGAATCGCACCCGCACGACATCACCATCACCCGTGAGGCGCCGAACTATTCGATCGAAGTCCGCGTGGACGAATAAACCTCGCGGGGGCGCAGGCCAGTCAGGCCGGGCGATAAGCGTGTGAACCCGGGAGTCACCGGTTGCAGACGCCGTTTTCGTGTTCGCTGCCCGTACGATTCGCCAGTCGTTTGCCTGCCTCGCACCGCCCCGTTATGATTACGCCCCGCCCGAAACCGGGCTCGTAGCTCAGTTGGTCAGAGCGCACCCCTGATAAGGGTGAGGTCGCAGGTTCGAATCCTGCCGGGCCCATTCAGATAAAGTCTTGCCAGTACTGCGATTTGCAGTATCCCGCCTTCGCGGCGGTGTGGCGACGAAAGGTACGGTCAACCGCACCTTGGAACGTCGCACAATGCCGCGCCTCACGAAAAAAATTCCCAAACTCCACCGGCACGCCAAGGGCCAGGCCTTCGTCAAGCTCAACGACCGACGCCATTGGCTGGGCCGTTATGACGACCCCGCGAGTCGGGAGCGATACGACCGCCTCATTGCCGAGTGGCTCGCAAACGGACGGGAACTGCCCGAGCCGGCCCACGATCCGGAGCCCGGCGCCACCCTCACCGTCAGCGAAGTCGTGTTGCCCTACTGGCGACACGTCAAGCGTCGATACCAGCCCGGCAAAACCTCCAGCATTCGGCAGGCGCTGCGCCTCGTCCGCCGGCTCTATGGCCGAGAGCCGGTCGACAGCTTCGGTCCCAAACGGCTGCGGGTCGTCCGCAATCGGATGATCGCCAGGGGCTGGTCCCGCGGCTACATCAATGAGCAGGTGCGATGGATCCGCTCGACGTTCAAATGGGCCGCCAGTCATGAGCTGTGTGATGAACGCATCTACCGCCGGCTGCAGACGGTCGAAGCGCTGCGCAAGGGCGAAGCGGACGTACCGGAAGGCCGGAACGTCAAGCCTGTCCCGCGGGAACATGTCCGTCGCGTCCGCCACCGCCTGACTCGGCCGGTTCGTGGGCTGATCGAGTTGCAACGCCTCACAGCCGCCCGGGCAAACGAGTTGGTTCGCCTGCGAGCCGTCGATCTCGACACCAGCCATGATGTGTGGGTGTACCGGCCTGATGCCCATAAAACCGCCCATCACGGCAAGGACCGCAATATCTACTTCGGCCCGCGGGCGCAGCGGATCCTGCGCTTGTTCATGGGGCCGGGGCGGCCGGTCGACCGCCCACTGTTCTGCCCGCGCGAAGCGAATGCCGAGGGGAAACGCTGTGGCGCTGAAGGTCGACGTCGGCCGAACCAACTGCCCACGCCCACCAAGAGCGATCGCACGATCAACGACCACTACACCACGGCGAGCTATCGCCGCGCGATCCACCGTGCCTGCAAAGCCGCCGGTGTGCCCCAGTGGTCGCCCCACCAACTCCGCCATACAGCCGCGACGGCGATCCGAGCCAAACACGGCGCGGAAGCTGCGCAAGTCATCTTGGGCCACAGCAACCTCAAAATCACGGAAATCTACGCAGAACGAAACGAAAAAACCGCGCAGGCCATCATGCGCGATGTCGGTTGAGACACATCCTCCCCGACGCATGCACAACGTACCGCGTTTTAGGAGTCGATCATGGCAAATTCACCGTCAATAAACGGGGCAAACGGTCGGGATGCCCGTGGCCGGTTCGTCAAAGGCAACGCCGGCGGGCCCGGCAATCCGCACATCCAGAAAGTGGCCAAACTCAAAGCGGTCATGCTGGAGGCGGTCACGCAGAAAGACCTGCGCGCCATCGTCAAAGTTCTGATCGAGAAGGCCAGGGCCGGCGACGTGACGGCGGCGCGGGAGGTGATGGACCGCTGCTTCGGCAAGCCGTCCCAGAGCGTGGAGCTGGAAGCCGACGCGACCCTCCGCGCCCAGGGGCCGGCGGGGCTGGACAAGCCGTTCGAGGAAATGAGCGATCTTGAGATCGCTGAGATCCTGGCCGCCGGCCACGTCGAGGTGCCGCCGATCCTCAAGGCCACCGCCCGGCGGGTGTACGAGGCCAAGGGCCTGCCGGTGCCGGCCGCCTTCGCCGATGCCGTCCTCCCGGCCGAGGAACCCACCCAACCCTGACGCTTTCGCCCACGGCACTGGGCCGGCGGGCATAGATGGACCGGTTTTGTTGATCCCGATTGATACAAGGAGAACAGGCCATGACGTTGAAAACGTTTCTGGATGAAGTGGACCGCGCGTGCCCCATTCTCGAACTGGAGGGCATTTACGACGAGAAAGGCGAGTTCAAGGGAGACTCCGCTTCCGACGTGGCCGCGGGGGCCTACGTCATCCCAAGTGGTACTACGACGTGTACAGCAGCACACACAGCCAGACCGAACTCATCCGCGAAGCCGGCGACGGCCTGGAGACACTGGCCGAGATTCTCCGCGGCAGCGGGGAAGCGCTCGTCCAACACGCGAATGGCGAGCCCCGGACCGCATGCATCATTTTCTAAATGCTGTCTGTCTCGCCTCGGCCCGGTGGGTTGAATAGACCCGCCGGCGCCTTTGCCCCCGCCCGAGCCGAACCCCGTTCTCCCACCAACCTCAAGGAGCCACGCACCATGGCGCCACGAACAAAGGATGCCCCGCCGCCCACCGTGCCCTGCGCTTACCTCAATCGCTTCGTCACACGCGCGGATGGTCGGCTGCGGGCCTATCCCACGACCGGCGGACGCTGCCGCTGCATCGCCGCCGCAACCCACGGCTATACCACCTACCGCTGCCCGCCCGTCTGGCAGGAACGCGGTGCAACCGCCACGGCCCTCAACGCCTGGCTGAACGAACCCGAACTGTGGGGGCCCGGCCTGCTGGCGTGCCTGCCAGGCACGCTGGAACGGCCGGCCATGCGCGAGCTGTTGAGCCTCTACCTTGGCATGATCCTGGTGCGACAGCCGCAGCCGGTCGTGGACGGCCAGCGGCATGAGCAGTTGCTGGTGCAAGAACTGCTGGAACAATTGCTCGCCCACGTCTCTCGCCTGACGGCCGCGGGGAAGGCCGACCCGCAACTGCTGGCGAGGGTGGAACGCATCATGGACGCGACCTTCGATCAGGCCAGCAAGACCGACCCGCCGCAGTACCCGACCGGCCGCTGGGGCGTCCGGCTGCGCGCCGCCGCCGAGTACTTCGCCACACGGCTGATGCAGATGCACTGGCTGGTGCTGCAAGCCCCCGCCGGCGAGCATTTTGTCACCAGCGACAACCCGATCGTCATCGGCCGACACGATGCCACGACGCAGCAGTTCGTTCCCGCCACGCTGCATGATCCGGAGGTCACGGTTGCCGTGCCGCTGTCGCACAAGCTGGTGCTGTGGGCCCACCGGCATGCGAAGCGGGGTGTCTCTTTCGGAGCCGTCTCCGCGAACGAGGTTGCGGGAAGCAACTACCACATGGCCCGCACCGCTCGTCGTTGGATCTACAGCCCGGTTCGCTCCCAGAAGATTCAACGGCTACGGGAGATGGCACGAACGGCCGACGATCATCCCGGCCTGGCGCAAGCCGTCGCTTCATGACGCATGCGCAGGCACGCGGCGCTTGCTCACCAAGCAACCCCGCTCGCCAGGTCCGCCCCTACAAGGAAGCCGCCCCCGCCCCCGGGACCATCCGCTTCCTCACCCTCCCGCAGACCGACGCGCAGCTGCACGCTCTCCGCTTCAAGCCGCAGTTGCAGGCCATGGTCGCCACACTCATTTACGCCGGCTTGCGGCGGGAGGAGCTGCTTTGGCTTACAATTGACGATATGAATTTCCAGAGGGGTACATCCGAGGGCCACGGCTTGATTCGCATTCGCGCCAAAACCATCGCGAGCCGCAGCTGGCAGCCCAAGACCAAGCACAACAGCGCCGTACCCATCAGCCGCGCCCTGCGCGACCACCTCGACCGCTACACCCCACCGGCCTCGGATCACGGCTGGTTCTTCCCCAGCCCCTGGGGCACATGGTGGGACCCGGACAACTTCTCCGCCGACCTGCGCGACGCGAACAAGGAGGCCGGCCTGCCTTGGACGTGCTTGGACTACCGGCACACGTTCGGCAGCCAGCTGGCGCAGAACGGCGTGAGTCTTTCAAGATTTCCGCTCTGATGGGCAACTCGCCAGTGATTTGCCGGCGGCACTACGCGACACTAGGTTCTGTCTCACGGCCTGCCTAGCATCGTTTTTCGGCATGGAGGCCGAG
>JBBDPC010000162.1:0-10609 GCA_040876735.1 Phycisphaeraceae bacterium
CGCGAAGCCCCGGATCAGGGGTGCTGATTTCTGATTGCTGATGGCTGATTGCTGATGGCTGATTGCTGATGGCTAATTGTTCAAATCAGAAATCATCAATCAGCAATTAGAAATCTCTTCCCCCCCTCATCCCGCTCTTCGCTCGCGGACTCGCTCAGAGGCGGGCGTTTTCTCGAAACCCGAAACTGGAAACTGATAAACTCCCCCCCGTGCTGAGTCACCGCATCATTCCGTGCCTGGACGTTCACGACGGCCGGGTGGTCAAGGGGGTCAACTTCGTCGATCTGCGCGACGCGGGCGACCCGGTGGACGTGGCGCGCGCCTACGACGCCGCAGGGGCGGACGAGCTGGTGTTTCTGGACATCACCGCCAGCCACGAGAAACGGGCGATCATGCACGACGTGGTCCGCCGGGTGGCCGAGCAGTGTTTCATGCCGTTCACGGTCGGCGGGGGCATCCGCACGATCGACGACGTGACCGAACTGGTGCAGGCCGGGGCGGAGAAGGTGAGCATCAACACCGCCGCGGTCGTCACGCCCGAGATCGTCAAGCAGACCGCCCGCCGGTTCGGCCGCTGCGCGACGGTGGTGAACATCGACCCCAAGCGCGTGCCCGCCGACGACTACAAGCAGCGCACCGGCCGCGACGGCACACCCAGCGAGCGGTGCGGGCCCGCCGGCGAGCCGCTGGTGTTCGAGGTGCACACCCACGGCGGCCGCACGCCCACCGGGCTCGACCCCGTCGCCTGGGCGCAGCAGGTCGTGGAACTGGGCGCCGGCGAAATCGTGCTCACCTCCATGGACGCCGACGGCGTCAAGACCGGCTACGACATCGAACTCACCCGCCTCGTTGCCGACGCCGTCGACGTCCCCCTCGTCGCCAGCGGCGGATGCGGCAGCCCGGCCCACATGATCGACGTGCTCCAGCAGACCCGCGCCGATGCCGTGCTCGCCGCCAGCATCTTCCACTACGGCGAGTACACCATCGCCCAAACCAAGCAGCAACTCGCCGCCGCCGGCCTGCCCGTGCGCCAGTGACTTCCGAAGCCCACGGATTCAATCCGTGGGCGTCTGCGCGTGGATGCCTCTGCCACGCACGCCGCAACCCGCGTACTCGCAGAAATCCATGTCCCGACCCGGGCGAGGGGAGACTCCAGCGATCACCGAGCTAAGGTTTGAATAGCGGTCGAGCCGCTCGAACGCATCAGCAAGTGGGAGCAT
The DNA here is from genome assembly GCA_040876735.1 of Phycisphaeraceae bacterium. Classification (GTDB taxonomy): domain Bacteria; phylum Planctomycetota; class Phycisphaerae; order Phycisphaerales; family Phycisphaeraceae; genus Natronomicrosphaera. Next base: position 1,221 of record JBBDPC010000162.1, read on the forward strand.
GGCGATGAATCCCAAGGCAGCCAGCCACGAACAGGAAGTAATGATCCAAACCGACGGCACGGCGTTGCCGGGCTTTCTGGTGATCCCCCACGACGCGCGGGCGCTGGTGCTGTTCGCCCACGGCAGCGGGAGCAGCCGGTTCAGTTCGCGCAACCGCTTCGTCGCCGACGTGCTGCATGAAGCGTCGATCGCCACGCTGCTGTTCGACCTGCTCACCGAGGCCGAGCATCGCGTGGACGAGTACACGCGCGAGCTGCGGTTCGATATCCCCCTGCTCGCCCGGCGGCTGACCGGGGCGATCGACTGGAGCCTGGCGCAGCCGGCGACCCGGGCGATGCAGATCGGCCTGTTCGGCGCGAGCACCGGCGCGGCCGCGGCGCTGCTGGCTGCGGCGGCCCGGCCGGAGTCGGTGCAGGCGGTGGTATCGCGCGGCGGTCGGCCGGACCTGGCGGGCGCGGCGCTGGCGCAGGTGCGTGCCCCCGTGCTGTTGATCGTCGGCAGCCGTGACCAGCCGGTGATCGGCATGAACCAGGAAGCCGCCGAGCAGTTGCAGGCCGAGCACCGGCTGAGCCTGGTCGAAGGCGCCACGCACCTGTTCGAGGAGCCGGGCACGCTCGACGAAGCCGCCCGGTTGGCGCAGGTCTGGTTCCGCCAGCACCTGCCGGGCGAAACCGGCGCAGCGGCACGCGACTAGGCCGCCGAAGCCCAGGCCGTGGTGTACTTTGCTTTTCTAGTGGGGCGGGCGCCAAAGCCCGCCCCACTTTGAAAGCATCCCACGCCCGAAGCCCACGGCGTCACACCGTGGGCTTCATGGCGCACAAAATCCGATGAAGGTCCGCCTCACTCGTCGCCCGGCGCATCCGTCTCGACGTCAACGCCGTCCTCAGTCTCCACCTGCACACCGTTGTCCGGCTCCTGTTCGCAGCCGACGAGGTTCGCCCCGCCCAGGCCCAGGCCCATCAGGATCGCCAGCGTGCCCATCGTTCGCCACAACTCTTGCCACATCGGATCGTCCTCTCATTTGCATGGCCCACCCACGTGTTCAGCCGTCGCCGCAGCAGCGTAGCGCGGCCGCAGCAGCCTGGTCAACACCGGCGCGAGTTTGCCCACGCCCCCCGCCCCGGCGGCCAACGGTCGGCGCAGCGGGCATCTTGCGCTACAATGGCTCATCGTGCCGTCCGCACCTTTCGCGGGCGGCTTGAACAATCGGCCATCCGGACTCATGAAAGGCAATCCCATGCCACAGGCCAAGCAAGGCGACACCGTCAAGGTGCACTACACCGGCAAGCTCGCCGACGGCACGGTGTTCGACTCCTCCGTCGAACGCGAGCCCATCGAATTCCAACTCGGCGCAGGCCAGATCCTCCCCGGCTTCGAGCAGGCGGTGGAAGGCTTGGAACCCGGCGAGAAAACCACCACCACCATCCCCGCCGCCGACGCCTACGGCGACCGCAGCGAGGAGGCCATCGTCAAGGTCCAGCGCACCCAGTTGCCCGAAGACCTCAAGCCCGAGGTCGGCCAGCAGCTTCAGATGCAACAGCCCGACGGCCAACCCATCCCCGTCCGCGTCACCGACGTCTCGGAAGAGGACATCACCCTCGACGCCAACCACCCGCTCGCGGGCAAGGACCTGGCCTTCGAAATCGAGCTGGTCGAAGTCAAAGCCGCCGCCTGACGCAGCGCAACCGACGCCGAAATCGAAAAGCCCGTGCACCCGCCTGTGCACGGGCTTTTTCATGCCCACACACCTCTTGAGCCTCGAGCCGTCCGCTTTAAGCCATGAGCCAGCGACAGGCCGAACGGACGGGCTATTTCTGGATGACGGCTTAACGCGAACGGCTCCAGGCTCAATCGAAGCCGGCCCCCACCGCTCGCGTTACACTGTCCGGCTATGAGCGCCAAACCCACCACCGCCAAGCCATGGGAGCACGCCAAAGCCGGCCAAGGCTCCGCCGCCGACCCGCTGGCCACCCGCTTCGTCGCCTCGCTGGACTACGACCGCCGGCTGTACAAACACGACATCCACGGCTCGCTCGCCCACGCCCGCATGCTCCGCCACGTCGACCTGCTCAACGACGACGAACTGACGCAGATCGAGCAGGGCCTGCGCGACATCGAACGCGAGATCGACGAGCAGGGCGACGCCTGGCCCGGCTGGAACGAAGAGCTGGAAGACGTGCACATGTGCGTCGAAGCGGCGCTGGTCGAAAAGGCCGGCGACGCGGGACGCAAGCTCCACACCGGCCGCAGCCGCAACGACCAGGTCGCACTCGACCTGCTGCTGTGGGTCAACGATGCGGCGAACACACTCACCGCCAAGCACGAGCAACTCTGCGCCGCGTTCGTCGCACTGGCCGAGCGCGACGGGCGGTATGTCATGCCGTCGTACACGCACCTGCAACGGGCGCAGCCGATCGTGGTCGGCGGCGAGCTGCTGGCGTGGGCGACCGCGTTTGATCGCTGCCAGCGACGGTTGCAGACATTGGTGAACATCAACCGCCGCAACCCCCTGGGCTCGGGCGCGATCGCCGGCAGCGGGTTACCGATCGACCGCGAGCACACCGCCGCCGCCCTGGACGTGGGCCCGCCGAGCGAGAACAGCCTCGACGCCACCGCCAGCCGCGACGTGGCGATCGACCTGGCCTACGCGTTGACGATGACCGCCAACACGCTCAGCCGGTGGGCCGAGCAGTGGATCCTCTACTGCACCACCGAGTTCGGCTTCCTCAAGCTCGACGGCCGATACACCACCGGCTCGTCGATGATGCCGCAAAAGCAGAACCCGGACATGCTCGAACTGATCCGCGGCCGCAGCGGCGGCATCACCGGGCAACTCGTCGCCCTGCTGACCATGACCAAGGGCATCACCATCGGCTACAACCGCGACCTGCAGGAAGACAAACGCCACCTCTTCGCCGCCTATGATTCATGCTGCGACTGCCTGGACATCGCGGCCGGCATCGTCGGCACCGCCGCCTTCAACGAGCAGGGCATCGCCGCCGGCCTCGACCGCGGCTACCTCGACGCCACCGCCCTGGCGGACTACCTGGTGACCAAGGGCGTGCCCTTCCGCACGGCTCACCAACTCGTCGGCAAGCTGGTGCAGACCTGCGAAACCGAGGGGCTGGGCCAGCTTGGCAAACTGTCGCTGGAGCAGTTCAACGCGGTGTGCGGCGAGCGAACCACGGTGGAGCAGGATGTGTATGAATGGCTCGGCGCCGCCAACGTGGTCAAGCGCTACCAGTCGTCGGGCAACGGCGGCGTGCGCGGGTTCGAGCAGCAGTTGAAGGTGTGGAAACAGCGGTTGGGAATGAGTGAATGACAAATGACAAAATCCAAATGGCAAATGTTCCGGAATCATTTGTCATTCGAGCTTTGTCATTCGTCATTGCGAACGGAGTGAGCCAGTGCTGGTGTTGACTGCCATTCAGGGACCTGACAAGGGCCGACGGTTCGAGTTGCCGGACCATGAGCCGCAGATGATCGGGCGGTCGAGCGAGTCGTTGCCGTTGACGGACCAGACGATTTCGCGTCGGCATGCGGAGTTGACGCCGGACGAGGGCAAGTGGTTCATCCGCGACCTCAACTCGTCCAACGGCACGTTCGTCAACGGCGTGCGGGTGCGCAACCGGCGGGAGCTTCGGCCGGGCGACCAGATCCGCACGGGCACGACGCTGCTGGTGTACGGCCAGGACGTGGCGCGGGCGGAGGCGCCCTCGGCGGTGCGGATGGCGGACAAGGGGGAGATCGGCGTCAACGTCGAGCACACCATCGCCAGCAACGACGACTCGATGATCATGGCCGTCCCCGAGCCGTCGCAGGCGGCGGTGTTTCAGCTCAAGGTCATCTATGAGCTGACCGCGCTGATCGGCTCGGTGACGGACAAGCAGGACCTGCTCGAGCGGGTGATGAACCTGATCTTCGAGTATTTCCAGGCCGACCGCGGCTTCGTCCTGCTCACCGACAGCCCGGAGGACACCCCCCGGCCGGTCGTGGTCCGCCATCGCGCGAACCCGGACAACACCTCGCCCGAAGGCATCGCGGTGAGCAAGACCATCGTCCGCTACGTCACCCGGAAAAACGTCGGCGTGCTCAGCTCCAACGCGATGAACGACGAACGCTTCTCCACCGGCGACAGCGTGCAGAACCTGGGCATCCGCTCGGCGATGTGCGTGCCCATCAAGTTCAAGGACCGGCTCTACGGCGTGATCCAGCTCGACAGCCAGATCGCCAACTACACCTACACCGAAGACCAGCTCACCCTGCTCACCGCCATCGGCGTGCAGACCGGTCTGGCGATGGCGAACCTCAACCACTACGAGGCCCGCCTCAAGGCCGAACGCCTCGCCGCCGTCGGCCAGACCGTCGCCTCCCTGTCCCACTCCGTGAAGAACATCCTCCAGGGCCTGCGCGGCGGGGCGGACGTGGTCGAGCTGGGCCTGCGCAAGGGCAACATGAACCTGGTCAAGAACGGCTGGGAAATCGTCGCCCGCAACCTCGAACGCATCTACGAGCTGACGATGAACATGCTCGCCTTCTCCAAGCAGCGCAAGCCGGAGCTGGAGATGGTGAACCTCGAAGGCATCCTCAACGAAGCGGTGATGCTCGTGCAGAAGCAGTACGAGAACAAGAAAGTGGCGCTGATCAGCGACGTCGCCAACGACATCCCCCCCGTGCCCGCCGATGCCAGCGGCGTGCATCAGGCAGTGTTGAACCTGCTCAACAACGCGCTGGACGCCGTCGAGCCGGAGTCGGGCGTGGTGAGCCTGCGCAGCGAATACGACCCGCAGCAGGAGCAGGTGAAGATTATCGTCTCGGACAACGGCGAAGGCATGAGCCCGGGCACCGTCGGCCGGCTGTTCGAGCCGTTCCACTCGACCAAGGGCATGCGCGGCACGGGCCTGGGCCTGGTGGTGATCAAGAAGATCGTCGAAGAGCACGGCGGCAAGGTGGACGTGGACACGCAACTGGACCAGGGCACCACGTTCACCCTCACCTTCCCCGCCAACGCCGAAGGCGTCCCCGCCTCGGCCGACACGCACGGCCCGTCGTGAGCGGCAAGCGGTCAGCCGTTGGCGATCAGCCTTTAGCTTCAGCCAGGTGAGCCACGGCTCTTTCGGCTGCTTGCTGACAGCTAATGGCTAACGGCTAACGGCTCCACGAAAAACGGCCTCGAACCGGTGACAGTTCGAAGCCGTCCCACCAAAGGGCCCACCTCACGGCCCACAAGCGCGGTCATTCATCCGCCCGCGATGGTGGCGCAGCGGGGCCATGTTCACAGGTCCATCTCATACCGCCACGCGCGTCACGATCGCCCGGCTGCCGCCTTCGCGCACCCACCGGCTGTCGCGCCCGCGGTGGCCGAGCACGTCGGTCAGCCGACGCAGGTAGCTCTGAAGCGCGGCCTCGTCGAACTTGACGAGGTAGTCGCTGGAGACGGAACGGTTGCGTTCACGGATCGCTTCGATCATCTGCTGCTTGCTCATCGCGGGGTCTACTCCATGCCGCCGCGAGCCCGCCTCCTTGCAGACGCCGCTGGCTGTGGGACTGTCATGCCGACGTCTCCAAGTCGACTTCCCTGGCCGATGCCTTTCGGCTCCCGCTGCATCGGCACGGTTTTTGTCCAGCCTTGAACGTATAACTTCAGTGGACCACGCCGATGACCGAGCCCCCACGCCACGCCAGCGAACCGAAGATGAAGATGTTGGGGTGCCGGCCACGCCGATGCACAACCGGCGGGCCGGGCGGGCATGATGGAACTTTTTCGCCTTGTTCGCCCGGCGCGGTAACATGCCACGCATGCCACTGATCGTCCGCAGCCCCTACTCCGGCCAACCGGTGAAAGTCCGCGACCAGGACCTCGGCCGCGCCATCCGCGACGAGCAAGGCCGCATCTTCTACGTCGTCCCCCGCAGCGAGGGCCAGGGCTACTATGCCGCGCCGACCCGCAAGGGCTCGGAAAAAGACGAGCAGCGCTACCTCGACCTCGAGCGCAAGGTCGCCGAGCAGGGCGAGGTCGCCAGGGCCGTGCAACAACAGGCGCTGCACGATGCGACCGGCCCCGGCCGACCGGTCAGCCCCATACGCCTGATCGTGCTGGTGCTGATCCTGCTCGCGGTGATCGCCGCCGCCGTGCTGTTCCTGCTCCCGCCGGAGCTGTCGCCCTTCACGCCCGTGCCGCCGACGCCGACGCCCGAACAGCCCGAGGAACCGCAGACGCGCACGGATTCACACGGATCAGTGTTTAGCCCCGCAGCGCATGCGGAGGGTTGGCCGCCGGTGACGCATGGTTTCCACCCCGCCGCTGCGCTGCGGGGCTAAACAAAACAGTTGGTTTCATCTTCTTCTCCAAGACGGAACACTCCCATGCACCACGGATGGTCCCTCACGCTTGCCGTCATCCTCGTCGCCGCCAGCCTGCTCGCCGTCGGCTGCAACCGCGAGCCCGAGGCCGACGTCGTCTTCCTCACCACCAGCGACGGGCACAACGATCTCGACCCGCAGCGGATCAGTTGGATGCATGACATCCGGGTGGTCGATCAGATGTTCGAGCCGCTGGTCCGTCACGACTACGCCACGCACGAGCCCGAGCCCGGCGTGGCCGAGCGGTGGACCGTCTCCGACGACGGCTTGACCTACACCTTCCACCTCCGCGACGACGCCCGCTGGTCCAACGGCGACCCGGTGACCGCGCACGACTTCATCTTCGCCTGGCGCCGCGCCCTGCTGCCGGACCTCGCGGCGGAGTACTCGCGTATGCTCTACCGCATCGACGGCGCCGAAGCGTTTTTCAACTGGCGCACCGACCAGCTTCAGCAGTATGCGCAGGTGCGCGAGGCCGCCGGCTCGAGCGGGGGCGACACCGCCGCGGCCGAGCAGGTCTCGCAGCTCGCGCGTGACCATTTCGAGCAGAGCGTGGGGCTGACCGCGGAAGACGACCGCACGCTGGTGGTCCGCCTCGCCCAGCCCGTGCCTTACTTTCTGGATCTGGTCGCCTTCGTCACGTTCTATCCGGTGCATCAGGCCAGCGTCGAGCAGGCGATGACGCTCGACGCCGACAGCGGCATGTGGCGGATGGACTCCGCCTACTGGTCCGACCCGGATCGCGTGGTAAGCAACGGCCCCTACCAACTCGCCGGCCGACAGTTCCGCCAGTACCTGCACATGACCGCCAACCCGCACTACTGGAACGCCGACGCCGTGCGGAACGACTCGATCCTCGAACGCATCGTCAGCGATCCGCAGAACGCGATGACCGTCTACCGCCGCGGCGGCGCCGACTTCTGGCCCGGCGTGCCCAGCGGCGCGATGGCCGCCGAACTGATGGCCGACGCCGGCCGCACCGACGTGCACACGCAGACCATGGCGGGCACCTACTTCTATAACTTCAACTGCCTGCCGCAGCTTCCCGACGGCCGGCCCAACCCCTTCGCCGACGTCCGCGTCCGCCGGGCGTTCGCCATGGCGATCGACCGCGAGGCGATCGTGCAGCGCGTCACGCGCATGAACCAGCCGGTGGCCAAAAGCTACATCCCGCCCGACGCCATGCCCGCGTACGACCCGCCCGTCGAGCACGGCGTGACGTTCGACCCCGAGCGCGCCCGCGAACTGCTCGCCGAGGCGGGCTATCCCGGCGGTGAAGGGCTCGCCGGCCTGAGCATTCTCTACAACACCGGGGCCGAGCACGGCGACATCGCCCAGGCCGTCCGCCGCATGTGGGAGCAGCACCTCGGCGTCACCGTCGCGCTGGAGGCGATCGACTCCAAAGCCTTCTCCAACCGCCTGCAAAACCAGGACTTCATCATCGCCCGCGCCTCCTGGTTCGGCGACTACCCCGACCCCACAAGCTGGCTCGACCGCATGATCAGCGACGATGGCAACAACGACGCCCGCTGGTCCAACGCCGAGTATGACGCCCTGCTGCGCCAGGCGGCGCAGACCGCCGACGTTGACGAGCGGATGGCCCTGCTGCGCGACGCCGAGGCGCTGATTCTCGACGAGCAGCCGATGACGATGCTCTTCCAGTACGAGTTCGTCAACCTCTGGGACCCGGATCGCCTCGAAGGCCTGGAAGCCAACCCCTGGGCGAAATGGTCGCTCGAAAACGTGCGGGTGAAGCAGTAGGGGTTGGGGATTGGGGATCAGAGAAAAACGCCCGCCTCTGAGGAGCGCAGCGACGAAGAGCGGGATGAGGGGGGAAGGAATTGCTAATTGCTGATTTCTGATTTCTGATGTAGCAATTAGAAATCAGCAATCACTCATCCGGGGCTTCGCGGACTCAGCCCTCGGCTTAAGATTTCTCCAACCCCGAACCCCGAACCCCCAACCCCCGCCCCCCCCATGTCCCACCTGATCTTCTGGCGTCTGCTGCAACTGCCGGTCATCCTGATCGTGATCTTTTTGGTCACGTTCCTGCTGGTCTGGGTCATCCCCGGCAACCCGCTCGAAGCGCCGGAAGGCCGTCGGCCGCCGCCGGAGATCGCCGCCGCCATGCAGCGCCAGTACAATATGCACAGCCGCACCGCCTTCGCCAGCAGCTACCTCACCAACCTGCTCACCCGCGGCGACTTCGGCCCCTCCCTCCAGTACCGCGACCAGCGCGTCAACGACATCCTCGCCCAAGGCCTGCCGGTCAGTGCCAGCCTCGGCCTGCTGGCGATGATCCTCGCCCTGGCGCTGGGCAGCGCGGCCGGCATCCTCGGGGCGCTGCGGCCGGGCTCGCTGCTCGACTTTTCCAGCCTCGTGATGGCGCTGGTCGGCATCAGTCTGCCCGCGTTCGTCACCGGCTCGGTGCTGCTGGTGGGGTTCGTCGCCCTCGTGCTCCAGCTTCCGCCGGGCACCGTCGGGCCGGGCCTCGATGCGCTGATGCTCCGCTGGCTGCTGCCCGCCGTCACGCTCGGCGTCGCCCCGGCCGCCTACATCGCCCGCCTCGTCCGCCTCGGCCTCGCCGACGTGATGTCCAGCGACTTCATCCGCACCGCCCGCGCCAAGGGCCTCTCCCAACGCCAGGCCCTGTTCAAGCACGCCCTCAAGGTCGCCTACCTCCCCGTCCTCAGCTTCCTCGGCCCCGCCGCCGCCGCCGTGCTCACCGGCTCGTTCGTCGTCGAGGAAGTCTTCAACATCCCCGGCCTCGGCGAGTACTTCGTCAACGCCGTCCGCAACAAGGACCAGTTCCTCATCCTCGGCGTCGTGCTCGTCTACTCCCTCCTGCTCGTGCTCTTCAACCTCGCCGTCGACGTCGCCTACGTCTGGCTCGACCCCCGCATCGAACTCTAAGATGACGGTCTGCCCCAATAGCCCCACGCGGAAGCGTGGGGTTGACGGCGTCCGGCGATCGAAAACCCCACGCTTCCGCGTGGGGCTATTGGCAATAGGCAACTTCCTAAACC
>JBBDPC010000162.1:10619-11419 GCA_040876735.1 Phycisphaeraceae bacterium
CCCCCCCCCGCCCCCCCGGTTACAGCCTCGCCCCGCCCCTGACCGATAAGACCTCTGTGAAGCCTGACATCCAGACCATCCTCAAGCTCCGCGTCCCCGTGATCGTCCGCATCGGCCAGCGCAAAATGTCGCTCGACGACGTCCTCGCCCTCGGCCCCGGCGCGATCGTCGAGCTGAGCAAGGGCGCCGACGACCAGCTCGACCTGCTGGTCAACAACAAGCCCGCCGGCACCGGCGCGGCCGTCAAGGTGGGCGAAAACTTCGGCCTCCGCCTCACCGCCATCGGCTCACCCCGCGAACGCATCGCCGCCCTCGCCCCCACAACCGACGACGATGCCTGATTCCGACTCCCCTCCCCCCGGGAGGGGCCGGGGGAGGGGATCACCGGCCACCCTGATGCTCCACCTGCGCCGATGACGCCAGGCATCCGAAGGCACCCCCCACCCCCTCCCCCGGAAGGGGCGTTCCGATGCTCCCCCCTTGCCCACCCCACGCCCCTGCCGCTATAGTGGCCTATTCAGCATTGTGTTGTATCCCTTGTTGAGGCCCCGCCTCAACGCAACCCGCACCAACCCGCACCGCCGACCGCCGTCGACGCCGCGTACTCGCTGCCGACGGCTGTGTTGAAGTGAGATTTCCCCCATGGCCACCGTCAAACGCGTCAACAAAGTCGAAGAGCTCAAAAAGGCCAAGGACGGCTACGACGTCCTCCAGGACCTCATCCGCCACTCCGAGGCCGGCGACTACGACGCCATCGAGGAAGACGACGTCGCCAACCGCTTCAAGTGGTGGGGCGTCTA
>JBBDPC010000163.1:0-2060 GCA_040876735.1 Phycisphaeraceae bacterium
AAGGCGGGCGAGACGCCCGCCCCACCGGGAAAAGCGCCAAATGCGCTTACCCTGAGGCCGGCGACGCCGGGGTTGAAATTAACAGGCGGGAAGCGACAATGGGCCGTGGCGATGGTGCGCTTGCGCATTTCAAACCCGACAGCGCCTATCGTTGATTCGCCGGGTCGGCCGCCGAGAAGCTCGTTTCACGACGGCAGCAACTTTGATCCCCTTTTCTCACAATGAGGAAGCATGGCGTGGGAGACCGCCGACGTCACCGCAGACCGCTGGACACGCGCGAACAGATGATCGCCGAAACCGAGGCGTTTCTCAGTTGGGCGCTACACGGCGAACGCCCGTTGCCCCGCATCCCGCGCCGCCGCGTCGATGAAGGCGGCTACACCAGCCTGCTTCGCCAGCCCGGGGCTCGCGCCGCCGTTGTACACTGGTGGCGGCGGGCGCTGAACCAGGTCACGTAACCGCCCCATGCAGGGCATGGATCTGATCTGAAATGCCAGGAATTTCCCGGGAATTGGACCGAATTATGGCCGTCAAAGCATCCATCAGCTCCGGATACCGCTGGCGACTGGGCATCATCGCCATCGCCCTGCTCGCCTTCGGCGGGTGGTTTCTCTATGACGCGGCGGTCAAGTACCCGGCCCGGAAGCACATTTACGAGACCCGCATCCAGCTTGAGCAGGATCACCCCGAACAGTGGCGCGACCTCTGGATCGCGGAGGTCGAGGCCAATGGCTGGCCGGAAAACCCCAAGGCCTACACCGACCGCGACATCTTCATCCAGTACCTCTGCGCCGCCCTGACGCTGCCGCTGGGGCTGGTCTTCGGCATCGCCTTCGTCCGCGCCGGCCGGCGCTGGATCGCCGCCGACGAACAGGGCCTGCACACAAGCTGGGGCCAGCACGCGCCGTGGGAGTCGCTCCGCCGCGTCGACAAGACCCGCTGGAAAACCAAGGGCATCGCCGTCGTCCACTACCAGGCCAACGCCGGCGAACAACGCATCACCCTCGACGACTGGAAGTACGACCGCGACCCCACCGTCGCCATCCTCAAGCAGGTCGACGACCAGTTCGGCGAGTCCGACGCCGAGCCCGCCCCCGCCGCCGCCTCCACCAACCCATAGCCCCCCGGCTTTCCCAGTGGGGCAGGCGCCGAAGCCCGCCCCCCTTTTGAAACGATCCCACTCCCGGCCGCCACACGCTCACGCCCCCCATCGGCGTCTGTTGCCTCCTGCGCCCAACCCCCACCCCATCAACGACCTACCGAAATCTCAGACAGCCGGAGACCGGGAAGCCACAAAAATTAGTCATGGTTTCTTCTGGTGCTTTTTTACAAGGCACTGGAGTCAATTCTTGCAATAAAAGTAATCATCCTTTATTCTGCTGCTACCACAAAAGTCGCCGGGCCGGCCTCGCGGAGGAACGCCGGCCACGGCATCGCCCCACGCCGCGACCCGTTCCACGAGGAGCCCCCCGATGACGCCCGACGAAGTAATCCAGCTTGCCAAAACGAAAAACTGCAAGATGCTCGATCTGCGGTTCATGGACTTCCCCGGCAAGTGGCAGCACACCAGCTACCCCATCAGCGAACTGAACAAGGACTCGCTCGAAGAAGGCTTCGGCTTCGACGGCTCATCCATCCGCGGCTGGCAGGCGATCAACGAGTCCGACATGCTCCTGCGCCCCGTGCTCGACACCGCCTTCGTCGACCCGTTCTTCAAAGAGCCCACCCTCGTGCTCGTCTGCGACATCGCCGATCCCGTCACCGGCGAAGACTACACCCGCGACCCCCGCTCGATCGCCAAGAAGACCGAGGCCTACCTCAAGGCCATCGGCCTCGCCGACACCGCCTTCATCGGACCCGAAGCCGAGTTCTTCGTCTTCAACAACGTCCAGTACAGTTCCGACCCCCAGCACAGCTTCTTCAAAATCGACTCGCCCGAAGCGATCTGGAACACCGACAAGCCCGAGGAAGGCGGCAACCTCGGCCACAAGAACCGCTTCAAGGAAGGCTACTTCCCCGTCCCGCCCAACGACACGCTCATGGACATCCGCACCGAGATG
>JBBDPC010000164.1:0-27852 GCA_040876735.1 Phycisphaeraceae bacterium
GGGTAGCCGCGGATCTGCACGTCGCGCTCTTCGAGCACGTTGAACAGGCCCACCTGGATGCGTGGCGAAAGGTCGGGCAACTCGTTGATCGCGAAGATGCCGCGGTTGGTGCGCGGGATCAACCCGAAGTGCATCGTGCTTTCGTCGGACAGGTACCGCCCCTCGGCATGCTTGACGATGTCGATTTCGCCGATGAGGTCGGCGATGGTCACGTCGGGTGTGGCCAGCTTTTCATGGTAACGCTCGCTGCGCGGCAGCCAGCGGATGGGCGTGTCGTCGCCCTGCTCGCGCACTGTTCGCTTGCCGAGGCTGGTCATCGGCTGGAGCGGGTCGTCGGCGATTTCGATGCCGTCGATGATCGGCAGCCATTCGTCGAGCAGTTCCGGCAGCAGGCGGAGCATGCGCGTCTTGGCCTGGCCGCGCAGGCCGAGGAAGAGCATGTCGTGTCGGGAGAGCAGGGCGTGGACGACCTGCGGGACGACGGTGCTCTGGTAGCCCATGACGCCGGGGAAGACTTCCTGGCCCGCCTGGAGTCGGCGGATGAGGTTTTCGCGCAGTTCCTGCTTGACGCTGCGGTAGCGGTAGGGCGTCTGCCTGAGCTGGCCGAGCGTGGCGGGCGTGGGGTGGCTGGTCATGTGGGGAAGCCTTGCAAATGGCGTGGTGGAAGCAGGGGAACGCTAGATGTGGCTGAGGGCGAAGTCAAACAGTGCGCTGCGGCTGGCCCGCTAGCTGCGACCGAACTGCTTGGCCAGTTCGCGCAGCGACAGTCGTAGCGTCGTCGGTCGGCCGTGGGGGCAGTTGCTCGATCGCTCGATGCGGTCGCGCTGGGCGAGCAGCGATTCCAGTTCCGCGCCGGTGAGCCGGTCGCCCGCCTTTACCGCCGCCTTGCAGGCCATCATGTCCAGCACTTCGTGCAGCACGCCTTCGCCGACCGTCGCCCCCTCGACCTCGATCTCGCCTTCCTCCGCCTTGTCCAGCAACTCGCTCAAAAACTCCACCGGCTCGACGTTGCGATCAAACAGAAACGAGGGAAACGCCTGCACGCCCACCGCGTCCGGCCCCAACGGCTCAACCTCCACACCAATCCGCGTCAGCAACGGCCCAAGCTCCTCCAGCAACGCCTGCCGCTTCGCCCCGGCGCGCAGCACGGCCGGCATGAGCATGCGCTGGCTCTCCAACGGCTTGCCATCGCCAAGCACACGCTGACGCAACTGCTCGAACATGACACGCTCGTGCAGCGCGTGCTGGTCGACGATGAGCAGTCCTTCCTCGTCCTGGGTGACGACGTAGCTTTCGTGCACCTGGAGGATGTGCAGCGGCTTGAGGCTTGAAGCTTGCGGCTTGGTCGCTTCCCCCTCGTCATCGGTGAAAGCGTCGGGCGATTCCTCCGCGAGCGCCTGTTTCACCTGCTGATAGACGAAGCCCTTCTGCGTCGGGTCCATGCGGCGGAAATAGTTGACGAACTCGTCGCTGGAGAGGCCTTGCGAGGTTGCACCCGCCCCGGGCGACCGCCCGCCCGCTGAAGCGGGCTCGGCCGAGGTTGGCGTGCCGGGCGGGCGCTCCGACGTCGGATGATTCCCCCACGCATTCCCTCCCCCCGATCCCCCCAACAGTGTCCCTTGCTCATGCTCCGCCGTCGGCCGCAGCGTAAACGCCGGCCCGCTGATCTTCGCGCTTGGCGTCAGATCGGCGGCGAGCAGCCGCTGCCGCACCGCGGCCAGCACCAGGCCATGCACCGCACTGGGATTGCGGAAGCGCACCTCCGCCTTGGCCGGGTGCACGTTCACGTCCACCGTGGCCGGGTCCATCTCCACGAACACCGCGATCACCGGCTGCCGGTCGGGCGGGATCAGCCCGCGGTAGGCTTCCTTCACCGCATGGGCGAGCTGCCGGTCGCGCACCGGTCGGCCGTTGACGCAGAGGTACTGAAACTTCCCCGTCGCCCGCGCCAGTGCCGGCACACCCGCCAACCCCCACACCCGCATGCCGCCGCGCTCCGGCGTGTCTTCATGCTCGAACGCCAGCAGCCCCTCTTCCAGGTCCTTGCCCAGCACCGCCACGCACCGTCGGCCGCGCGCCGCCTCGGCGGGCAGGTCCAGCACCTTCCGCCCGTTGTGCGATAGCCCGAACGCCACGCCGTAATGCACCATCGCCAGCCGTTGGATCAACTCGTTGATGTGGCCGAACTCGGTCGACGCGGTGCGCAGAAACTTCCGCCGCGCCGGCGTGTTGAAGAACAGGTCACGCACCTCGATCACCGTGCCCGGCGCACAGGCGACCGGCGCCGGTCCGGTGATCTCGTCGCCGCTGGCTTCCATCACGGCGCCCGCCTCGTCGGCCCGGCCGTCCATGGTCGCCCGGCTGCTCAACCGCAGTCGGCTGACGCTGGCGATCGACGCCAAGGCCTCGCCGCGGAACCCCAGCGTGCGGATGGCGGCGAGCTGCTCGGCACTTTGCAGCTTGCTCGTGGCATGTGCCGCCAGGGCCAGCGGCAGCTCGTCCACCGGGATGCCCCCGCCGTCGTCGGCAATGCGGATCAGCTCCCGGCCGCCGTCTTCGACGGTGACGTCGATGCGCGTCGCCCCCGCGTCCAGGCTGTTCTCGACCAGCTCTTTCACGACGGACGCCGGGCGCTCGATCACCTCCCCGGCGGCGATCTGGTTGACCAGCAACGTGGGCAGCTTCCGAATCGGCATGGCGGTATCGTACCAGAGCCGACCCCGGCGATCGGCCCGGCTTTCTCGGACGACGGAGGAGAAAGCCCGCCGGTCCGCGGGTACACTCACAGTTTCCGCCCCTGTGGTCTGGCCGACCCTTGACCTGCAACCTGCCTGGAGCGAGACGGATGCCGCAGCAGCCCGCCCCCACCACCGACGACCAATCCCAGCCGCCCACCCGTTCCGACCGTGCGCTGCGCCCGCCGCACGCGCCCGACCTGCCGTGGTCGCTTGACGCGGCCGTCGACCTTTACGGCATCCACCAGTGGGGCCAGGGCTACTTCTCCATCAACGATCAGGGCCACGTCGTCGTCCGGCCCGACAAACGTGCGGAGCGCGAGGTCGACCTCAAGCAGCTCGTCGAAGGCTTGCAGGATCGCGACATCCAGCCGCCGCTGCTGATCCGCTTCACCGACATCCTCGTCCACCGCCTCGCCGAGATCGCCGACGCGTTCAAGACCGCCATTGCCGACAACGACTACCGCGGTGGCTACCGCTGTGTCTACCCGATCAAGGTCAACCAGCAGCGCCACGTCGTCGAAGAGATCCAGGCCTTCGGCCGAGCGCACGGCTTCGGTCTCGAAGCCGGCTCCAAGCCGGAGCTGCTCGCCGTGATGGCGCTGGTCAAGGACGACGATACGCCGATCATCTGCAACGGCTTCAAGGACGCCCAGTTCATCGAGGCTGTCATCCTCGCGACCAAGATCGGCAAGAACATCATCCCCGTGGTCGAAAAGTATTCTGAACTCAAGCTCATCACCCATTACGCCAAGCTGCACAACGTCAAGCCCAAGATCGGCGTCCGCGTCAAGCTCTCCGCCCGCGGCGCAGGGCGGTGGGAGCAGTCCGGCGGGCCGCGCTCGAAGTTCGGCCTGTTCGTCTCGGAAGTGATCGATGCGGTCGAGTACCTGCGCAGCGAAGGCATGCTCGACTGCCTCAACCTCGTCCACTTCCACCTCGGCAGCCAGATCAACAACATCCGCAACATCAAAAGCGCCATCATCGAGCTGATGCGCGTCTACGTCGAGCTGCACCGCATGGGCGCAGGCCTGCAATACGTCGACGTCGGCGGCGGGCTGGGCGTGGACTACGACGGCAGCAAGACCAACTTCGCCAGCAGCATCAACTACTCGCTCCAGGAGTACGCCAACGACGTGATCTACCACGTCAAGGAGACCTGCGACGCGGCGAACGTGCCGCACCCGACGGTCATCAGCGAGTCGGGCCGGGCGATGGTGGCCTACCACAGCGTGCTGGTGTTCAACGTGCTCGGCTGGTCGGGGTTCGACAAGTTCGAGCTGCCCGACGCGATCAAGCCCGCCGAGCGCAAGAAGCTGCCCAAGCCGGTGCAGATGCTCTTCGACTGTTTTCAATACATCAACGAAGACAACTTCCACGAGTATTATCACGACGCCCAGCAGGCGCGCGACGAGGTGCTCAACCTGTTCAACTTAAGCTACTGCACGCTGGAACAGCGCGGCCTGGCGGAACGGCTTTACTATGGCGTCTGCTCCAAGGTGCTCGGCATCGTCCGCAACCTGCCCTACGTGCCCGAAGAGTTCGAAGGGCTGGAGTCGGGGCTCAGTGACACCTACTTCTGCAACTACTCCATCTTCCAGTCGATGCCCGACAGTTGGGCGATCGACCACCTGTTCCCCATCATGCCGATCCACCGGCTGAACGAGGAGCCGACCTGCCGGGGCATCCTCGCCGACATCACCTGCGACAGCGACGGCAAGATCGACCAGTTCATCGGCGAACGCGACGTCAAGCCCGTGCTCGAACTGCACCCGTACCGGCATGACGACTACTACATCGCCGCCTTCCTCGTCGGCGCCTACCAGGAAGTGCTGGGCGACCTGCACAACCTGCTCGGCGACGCCAATGCCGTGCACGTCAGCCTCGACGAGGCGGGCGAGCCGGTGATCGACGAGATCGTCGAAGGCGACAGCGTCAACGAAGTGCTGCAATACGTGCAGTACAACCCGGAAGACCTGCGGCGCAGTTTCCGCAAGTCGGTGGAGCAGGCGCTGAAGGAGAAGAAGCTGACGCTGGAGGAGTCGCGCGTGCTGCGGCGGTTTTATGAGGATGGGCTCAACGGGTATACGTATCTGACGTGAACGCAGCACCCGTGACGCTTGACCCTCATTGACCGGAAGCGCGTCGCTATGGAAACCCCGTCATCCCTTCCGCTGGGCCTTGATGATGCGCGGGGCGTTCTTCGGCCGGCCGGCCTGGGGGTCGGCGAGGGGGGTGGCGCCGAGTTTGTCGACCACGTCGAGCCCTTCGATCACCCGGCCGAAGGCGGTGTACTGCCGGTCGAGGTGCTGGCAGTGCTCCCGGCCGAGGCAGACAAAAAACTGCGAGCCCGCCGAGTTGGGGTCGGCGGAGCGGGCCATCGACAGCACGCCCTTTTCATGCTGGCGATCGTTGAACTCGGCGTCGACCGTCCAGCCCGGGCCGCCCGTGCCGTCACCGCGCGGGCAGCCGCCCTGGATGACGAAGCCGGGGATGATGCGGTGGAAGGTCAGGTCGTCGTAAAAGCCGTCGTCGACGAGCTTGAGGAAGTTGTCGGCGTGGCCGGGGGCGACGTCGTTCCACAGCTCCAGTACCATCGTGCCTTCGGACGTTTCGAGCGTGACCTGGGGGTAATCGGGCATGGTGTTGATCGCTTTGTGTTGAGGGTTGGAGATTGCGTGAGTCGGTGGGGCGTCAGCCGTGCAGGGCCACCTCGAGCGTCCGGGTGCGCGGGCCGTCGAACTCGCAGAACCAGATGCCCTGCCACCGGCCGAGCGCCAGATCGCCGTCGCGGACGAGCACGGCGACGCTCGAGCCCATCATGGACGCCTTGACGTGTGCCGCCGAGTTGCCTTCGCCGTGGCGGTAGAACGGCTGCGACCAGGGGACCATTTCATCGAGCTGGGCGAGCATGTCGTGCACCACGTCGGGGTCGGCGTTTTCGTTGATGGTGATCCCCGCCGTCGTGTGCGGCACGTACGCGGTCACGACGCCTTTGACCACGCCCGCGTCGCGCACCGCCTGGCGCAGGCGATCGGTGACCTCCACCATCTGGCTTCGCTGCTGCGTGCTGATCTGGTAGCTGGGCATACTCGTGCATGATAAGGCCTTCGCCGCGACGTTGCAGAGAGGGGCGGCATTATGCCGATCCGGTCAAATGTGCGACCCAATCGGACAAAACGGCCCGATGACGCTGGCAGTCTGCCGACTTTTGGGTATGTTGTGCTTCTTCACGCCAAGCCGGGCCAACGGTGAAGGAGGGGCGTCATGAAGATCGCCATACCCAATCAGACGGATGACAATGAAACGCGCGTGGCGCTGGTGCCGCAGGTGGTCAAACGCCTGGTGGATGCGGGCGTGAGCGTGGTGGTGGAAGCTGACGCCGGTCGACGGGCCGCGGCACTTGACGCCGACTACCGCCAGGCCGGCGCCACCGTGGTCGCCAGCGACGGCGACGCCCCGGCCGGCATCTGGGCCGAGGCCGACGCGGTGCTGACCGTGCGGCCGCCGAGCGTGGCGCAGGTGAGCGTGATGAAGGCCGGGGCCATGCTCGCCGGCGTGCTCGCGCCGCTGGTGCACGCGGACCTGGTGCGAACGCTTGCCGAGCGGGGCGTGACGTCGTTCGCCATGGAGTTTGTGCCGCGCATCAGCCGGGCGCAGTCGATGGACGTGCTTTCCAGCCAGGCGAACATCGGCGGGTACAAGGCGGTCGTCATGGCGGCCGAGCGTGCGCCGAAAATGTTTCCGATGATGATCACCGCGGCGGGTACGATCGCCCCGGCTCGCGTGTTCATCCTCGGCGCCGGCGTCGCGGGCTTGCAGGCCATCGCCACCGCCAAGCGCCTGGGCGCGGTGGTCGAAGCGTTCGACGTACGGCCCGCCACAAAAGAACAGGTGCAATCGCTCGGCGGCCGCTTCGTCGAGCTGCCTCTCCAGACCGCCGACGCCGAGACCACCGGCGGCTACGCCAAAGAACAGAGCGACGAACAACGCAAACAGCAGGCGGAACTGATGGCCAAGCACGTCACCGGCGCCGATGCAGTGATCGCCACCGCCGCTGTATTCGGCAAGGCCCCGCCCATGCTCATCCTCGCCGACGTGGTCAAGCAGATGCGCCCCGGCAGCGTCATCGTCGACCTCGCCGCTGACCCCGCGCACGGCCGAGGCAACTGCGAGTCCACCCGGCCCGGCGAGCAGTACACCACCGACAACGACGTCACCATCGTCGGCACGCTCAACCTGCCCGCCCTCGTGCCCGTGCATGCCAGCCAGGTCTACGCCAACAACATGCACGCGTTCCTCAAGGAACTGCTCAAGGAGGGCGAGCTGACGCTCAACCTCGACGACGAGATTCAGAAGGGCGCCTGCATCACCCATGCCGGCGAAGTGCGCAACGCGATGGTCAAGGAAACTCAAAACAAATGACGAATGACGAAATTCGAATGACGAAAGATCTGAACCATTCGTCATTGAAACATTTGTCATTCGTCATTTGCACCGGAGGTGCATCATGGACCCATTCGTCACCAGCATCGTCGTCTTCGTGCTCGCCGTCTTCATCGGCTTCGAGGTCATCACCAAGGTGCCCTCCACGCTGCACACGCCGCTGATGTCCGGCTCCAACGCCATCTCTGGCATCACCATCGTCGGCGCACTCGCCGCCAGCTTCTCCGATTCGCTCGGCCACGTCGGCGTCATCCTCGGCACGCTCGGCGTGATCTTCGCCACGATCAACGTCGTCGGCGGCTACGTCGTCACCAACCGCATGCTCGGCATGTTCGCCGACAAGAAAAAAGCCCCCACCCGCTGATGCTGACTTGACTCCAAAGCCGAGCCCTGAGAAGCGCAGCGCCGAAGGGCCGGATCGGATCGCCCCCATGCACACTTTCGCCATCACCACCACCGACGTCGTCAACCTCGCCTACCTGCTCGCGGCCGTGCTGTTCATCTTCGGCCTGAAGATGCTCTCGCACGTCAAGACCGCGCGGCAAGGCAACCTCGTCTCGGCCGTGGGCATGCTCATCGCCGCCGTGGTCACACTCTTTCTGGTCAACCAGAATGCGATGCCCGGGCAAAGCCACCTCATCAGCTTCCTCTGGATCGGCGTCGCGCTCGCCATGGGCAGCGTCATCGGCCTGTTCCTGGCGCTGAAGGTGCAGATGACCGCCATGCCGCAGATGGTCGCGCTGCTCAACGGCTTCGGCGGCCTCGCGTCGCTGCTCGTGGCGTGTGCGGAGTATGCGAACAAGTGGACACGCATCGACCAAGTGGCTGACCTGACCCGGAGTTCAGTCCAGGCGCCGGCCAGTGACGCTGTCGTGCAACAACTTGCCGAAGCGAGCTTCGACTGGTACGTCCTGCTCGCCATCGGCCTCGCCACGCTCATCGGCGGCGTCACCTTCACCGGCTCGCTCGTCGCCTTCGGCAAACTGCAAGGCTTGAAGATCACGCCCACCGCCCCCATCCAGTTCGCCGGCCAGAAAGCCCTCATCGCCGTGCTGCTGCTCGGCTCGCTGATCCTCGCCTGCTACCTCATCCCCCAACCCGACTTCCTCTTCGCCCTCATCCTCATCGTTCTCTTCTCCCTCGCGCTGGGCATCCTCCTGGTCATCGGCATCGGCGGCGCGGACATGCCCGTCGTCGTCGCACTGCTCAACAGCTACTCCGGCCTCGCCGCCGCCATGGCGGGCTTCGCCCTGGGCAACTTCGCCCTCATCATCACCGGCTCGCTCGTCGGCAGCTCCGGCCTGATCCTCACCAACATCATGTGCAAAGCCATGAACCGCTCGCTCATGAACGTCTTGTTCGGCGGGGTGGGGGGAGGCACGGACGCTTCAGCGGCCGTGTCCGGCGAAACCCAGGGCGAAGCCCGCGAGTTCACCCCCGAAGACGCCGCACTCGTCCTCGAAGCCGCCCAACAAGTCATGATCGTCCCCGGCTACGGCATGGCCGTCGCGCAAGCCCAGCATGCCGTCAAGGAACTCGCTGACAACCTCGAAAGCCGCGGCGTCGCCGTCAAGTACGCCATCCACCCCGTCGCCGGCCGCATGCCGGGCCACATGAACGTCCTGCTCGCCGAGGCCGGCGTCCCCTACGAAAACCTGCTCGACCTCGAACAGGCCAACAACGAGTTCGAGCAGACCGACGTCGCCCTGATCATCGGCGCCAACGACGTGACCAACCCCGCCGCTCGCCACGACAAGGGTTCGCCCATCTACGGCATGCCCATCCTCGACGTCGACAAGGCCCGTAATGTCTTCGTCATCAAACGCTCGATGAGCCCCGGTTTCGCCGGCATCCAGAACGAGCTTTACTTCAAGGAAAACTGCGGCATGATCTTCGGCGACGGCAAGAAAGTCGTCACCGACCTCGTCGCCCAGCTTGAAGATCTGTAACGTCTACGCGCCCCCGCGGACGGGTCACTTCAGTAACCCGTCCAGTCTCGCGGATGCGGCCCCTCACCCTTGCGCCTCCACAAACCGCAGCGGATGCACTTCCGCCTCCACCATCGCCCCCTCCGCCGACACCGCCACCTTCGTGCCCGGCGTGTGCTTGCCCCACTTGAGCACCGCGAACGCGATCGCCTGCTGCCCCAGCATCGGCGACAGCGTCGAACTCGTCACCCCGCCGATCGCGTTGCCCCCCGCTTCGCCCGCTTCCGCCTCGGCCGCGTCATACACCGGCGCGCCGGCCACGGGCAGCGCATCACTGGCGAACTTGAGCCCCACCAGCATCCGCTTGGGATGGCCGAGGTTCTGCATCCGCGCCACGATCTCCTGCCCGAGGTAGCACCCCTTGGTGAAGCTCACCGTCTGCGCCAGCAGTCCCGTCTCACCGGGCAGGGAGTCGGCCCCGAAGTCAACGTGAAACAACGGCGACCCCGCCTCGATCCGGGCCGTGTTGTACGCCATCCAGCCCACCGGCCGGCCACGCAACCCCTCGCGCCGCTGCTCGGCATAGGCCGCGTTCGGCTCGGCGTCGCGCGCGGCATCAAAGCCCGCCGCCTCCAGCAGCTTCGCATACACCGCGTCCGCCGCCGCCGTCGGCACGTGCAGCCGAAACGCCGGCACACCCACGTCGTCCCACCGGTAAACCGTTACCAGACTGCCCACCAGCTTGAGCACATGATGCGTGCCCGGCTCAATTGCGCCCGGCTCGCTCCCGCCTTCGTGCAACGCGGCCACCAGCGGGATCGCCCCCGGCCCCATCACCGCCAAGCCCACCCGCTCATCGGAGAAGACTTCGATGTTCACGTCCTCGGCGAACAGCTTGGCTTCCAGCAGTTCCTTGAGCGCGGCCACGTCCAGCCGGTCCAGTTCCAGCCAGGTGTCGAGATCGCCATGATGGATGATGGCGTCGGCGACGATGCGCCCCTTGTTGTTCAGTTGGAAGGTTCGACGGGTGGCGCCGCCGGTCATGCCGTTGACGTCCTGCGTGAGCATGCGGTGGAGGAAGTCTTTGCGGTCGTCGCCCGTGAAGCGGAGGATGCCGCGCTGGGGCATGTGCATGATGCCGACGCGCTGGCGGATGGCGGCGTACTCGGCCGGGTACTGCCCGAAATCCTGCACGATCTCCACGCCCCCGCCCCCGGAGGGGTCCGGCGGCGGCCCGTAGTTCATGAACTCGGCGCCGGCTTGCTCTTGAAGGTCACGGATGGCAGCGTGGTCGGGCATGCGTGAAATGTAAGGCAGCGCACGCCCCATTTCCAATACGCCCCCCGAAACCCATCCATTCCATGCGTGGGCCTGCATCGGCCTCTTCCACAGCGCCGTCGCCCCAAATCCGCTATCATGCCCGTTCCAACGTGACGGGGGGCCGCAACCATTATCCGCCGACCAGGCCGTGCCGTTTCCGGCACGCAGAGGGAGAGTCCGCCATGGCCAAGAAAACAATCGCCGACGTGGAAGTGACAGGCAAGAAGGTGCTCATGCGCGTGGACTTCAACGTCCCGCTCGACGGCGAACGCATCACCGACGACAGGCGCATCCGCATGGCGCTGCCCTCGATCCGCAGCGTGCTCGACCGCAGCGGCTCAGTGATCCTGATGAGCCACCTCGGCCGACCCAAGGGCGCAGGCCCCGAGCCGGAGTTCAGCCTGGCGCCGGTCGCCAAACGTCTGGGCGAGCTGCTCGGCCGGCAGGTGAAGTTCGCGCCCGACTGCGTGGGGCCCGAGGTCGAAAAGCTGGCCGGGGAGATGAACACCACCGGCGACGTGCTGCTGCTGGAAAACCTGCGCTTCTACAAGCAGGAAACCAAGGGCGATCCCGAGTTCGGCGGCAAGCTCGCGAAGCTCGGCGACATCTACTGCAACAATGCGTTCGGCACCTGCCACCGCGATCATGCTTCCATGGTGGCCGTGCCCCAGGCGATGAAGGCCGAGGGCAAGCCCGCCGTCGCCGGCGACCTGGTGGAGAAGGAGATCGCCTACCTCAAGGAAGCGATCGAAAGCCCGAAGCGGCCGTTCGTCGCCATCCTCGGCGGGGCGAAAGTCTCGGACAAGATCGCCGTGATCGACAACCTGCTCCAGACCTGCGACAAGATCCTCATCGGCGGGGCGATGGCCTACACCTTCGCGTTGGCGAAGGGAAAGAAGGTCGGCGACAGTCTCGTCGAGAAGGACAAGGTCGACGACGCGAAGCGCATGCTGGAGGCAGCCGGTGGAAAGATCCTTTTGCCGGTGGACACGCACTGCGCCGACGACTTCGGCAACCCCAAGCAGAAGCAGGTCGTCGAGGGCGACATCCCCGACGGCTTCGAGGGCATGGACATCGGCCCCAAGTCGATCGAGCAGTTCACCGCCGCCGTCGCCGACGCGAAGACGATCGTCTGGAACGGGCCGATGGGCGTGTTCGAGAAGCCGCCGTTCGACGCGGGCACCAAGGCGGTGGCCGAGGCGATCGCCGAGGCGACGCGCGCCAACGACGCCACGAGCATCATCGGCGGCGGCGACTCGGCGGCGGCGATCGAGATCATGGGCCTCGCTGACAAGGTCAGCCACGTCTCCACCGGCGGCGGCGCGAGCCTGGAGATGCTCGAAGGCAAGAAGTTCAACAGCGTCGAACTGCTGGACGAAGCGTGAAATGCCCGGCGGGGGAAAAATGACGAATGACGAAATTCGAATGACGAGTGAAAGGCAGCGGGGCGGGAGATTGCCGACGGCTGATTTTAACCCGCATTCGTCATTCGTCATTCCCTTTGCGGGCGTTGAGGGGAAACGCGTCGACTTCGGTGGCAGTGGGGATGGCGTCCATCGCGCCGGGGCGCGTGCAGCAGAGCGCGGCGGCGCGGCAGGCGCGCGACAGAGATGCGTCGAGTTTCCCGCCGGCGGTCCAACTGGCGAGGAAGTAGCCGATGAACGTGTCGCCCGCGGCCGTGGTGTCGACCGGCTCGACGCGCGGCGAGGCGGCCTCCACCAAGCGACCGTCACCGCCGCGGCAGCAGACGCCCGCCGCGCCGAGTGTGAGCACCACCGTCTGCCCCGCCGGCCGCATTTCCAGAATCGCCCGCGCATCATCACGGCCGCTCAGCGCCCGGCTCTCGCTTTCGTTGACGATCAGCACGTCCACCTGTTCCAGCGGGTAGTCATGCACCGCCTCGGTCATCGGCGCGGGATTGAACACCACCGTCATGCCGCGCCGCCGGCCGGCGTCGATCATCTCCGCCATATGACTGACTTCGTTCTGCAGCAGCAGCACATCGCCATCGCTGAAGTCCGCCAGTGTGCGTTCGATCTGGTCGCGGTCAATGCGGTGGTTCGTGCCGGCGTGAAGCACGATGGCGTTTTCGCCCGCCGCGTCCACCTGGATGATCGCCTGCCCGGTGGAGTGGGCGTCGTCCACCACCACCGGCGACACGTCCACGCCGACGGCCGCGAGTTTCTCGCACAGCCACCGCCCGTCCGCTCCGACCCGTCCGGCATGACACACCGCCGCGCCGGCGCGGGCGAGGGCAAACGACTGGTTCGCCCCCTTGCCGCCGGCGAACGTGCGGTAGCCGTGGCTGGCGATCGTCTCACCGGGTCGGACGATGCGGGTCACGTCGAAGACATGGTCGATATTGAGCGAGCCGAAGTTGAGTATTCGCATGGCGAAACCTGTCGTGCGTGTCGTAATCGGTCATGGTGAAGGTGCGTCTTCCATGCCTGCCAGGATCGCTTCGTGGAAGCGCACGTCGCGGTCGTGCTCGCTGGAGACTGGGAACGAGAACCACCGGCCGTCGGTGCGTTCGAGGTCAATCTGGCTGTCAATAAGAAATGATTCGTCCCGCGACAGCGTGACGTCGGCGATTTCGCTGAAGGGGATGATGGTCAGCGGATCGCCCCCGGCATCTTCCATGTAGATCACGACGTGGCGATCGCTGACAAAGTAGAAGCCGTTGCGGATGTCCGTCACCGCGTCGGAGTAGAAGTATTGCAACTGCTCGTCGGCTTCCAGTGCGCCGACGTCGTGCATGATGTCGATGAACCGGTTGGGCGTCTGGTTGCCGACGTAGACGGACGTTTCCGGGCCGACCGCGCCGACGTAGGCGATCCAGCCGACGCAGGTGAGGCAGGGCAGGAAGACGACCGCGCCGATGCCGACCAGCAGCCAGCCCCACCACGGCATGCCGCGCCGGCGGGCTGGGGAAGCCGGCTCCCACTGGTTGGACGCACTGTACGGATTGGGCGATTCGGGGAACTGGCTCATACGGGATTCTCGCAAAGGTGGCGGCGATCATTCATCGGTATAAGTCTGCTGGCGTTCGAGCAGTTCTTCCAGCGTCTTGCCGGTCTGCTCGAGGACGAGGCGGCGGGCTTCGTGGAGGGGCATTGATTGGGCGTGACCATCGGCGAAGCCGACGGCAATACGCTGGTCTGCGGCATGCTCCGGGCGCTCGACGAGCATCACCGTTTCGCTCGGCCGCGGCAACGCTTCGAGACGGTCAGGAAGTTCACCGCCGAGAAAGATATAGGAGCTGTTGCGACGGATCCAATCGACCTGCTGATCTTCCGGCGAGCCGGGCATTTCCACCGGTGCAGCCACGGGAACTCCAGGCGCAAAGAACAAGCTCGCCTCAGGTAGATAAGTGCCGTACAGGTCCGCCAGTTCGTCGGGCAACTGGTCACCGTGATCGATTGCATAGGCGTGAACTGCCACGCTGAGTTGCCGCACGTTGCTGAGAGACTGGGTCTGCTGCGTGGCCGAGCGGGCGGCGCCGAGGGCGGGCAGCAGGGTGCTCGCGCTCATTGCGAGGGCGGAGGGGCCGAACATGCCTTCGTAGCCGAGCATCTGGCTGCCCGGGAAGGGGCTGACCGACTGGCTGTGCCAGCCCGCGTCGTCGGCCCAGGCCACCTGCCCCGCCGGGCCGAGGTGGGCCATCAGCTTGCCCAGCGACGGCAGCAGCGCCATGGCTCGGCCGTCATCCGCCGGGCTCATCGCGATGGCGATGGAGGAGGCGAGTTGGCCGATCATCATCGTGCTGCCGTAGGTGTGCGGCGCGGTGGCTTCGAGGTCGGTGAAGGTGACGGCGCTGGCGGGGGGGGCGCCGAGCCAGCCGCGCACGGCCTGGAAGCGTTCGTTGTCGAGGATGGAGGGGCCGCCGGCCTGGGCGAAGTCGATCGCCGCCATCACCGACTGCGGCAGCAGGCCGGCGTGCAGCGTGCCGTCATGAATCGCCCACGTCGGCTGGATGATCGGCACGGTGAAGCTGTGCACCTCGACGCCGGCGTGCTCGAAGGTGACGAAGCGCAGGTGCGGCTCGCTTTCGTGATCCGGCTCGGCGGCGTCGCGGGCGGCCTGGCCGAGGCTGCGCAGCGCGGCCGCGACGCGCTCGGGCTCGCGCAGCTCGTTGGCGACCGCCATGCCCAGCCAGCTCGTCGGGCCGGCGACGTTGGCGTCGCGGTACATCACCCAGACGGGGCCGAGGCCTTGCAGCAGGTCGGCTTCGAGGTCGACGCCGGTCATCATGCTGGCCATGAACATCGCCTCGTCGATTTCGCCCGCCGAAGCGGGGTCGAGCCTGTCGGTGGCGGTGCGGGCCTGGTCCACCATGCCGGCGAGGTCGAGGCGCATCGTCGCCAGCCAGGTGGTGGTGACCGGTGCGACGGCGAGGTGGCGATCGGTGATCGGCTCACCGTCGAGCAACCATTGCGCAAGGCCGCGGCGTGGGGCGGGGGCATCTACGAATGCCTGCGTCAGCCAGCGCGGGCCGTCGAAGCCGGCGGCAAAGCTGGCGGTGTGGACGCCGTCGAGGCCGAGCACATCGATGAACGTGGCAAGCTCCTCCTGCTCGTCCGGACTGGCGTGCAGTTGGGCTTGCGAGCGGACCAGCGCGAGCAGGCCATCCACGTTGACGTAGCCCACCGCCACGGCTTCACCGGGCAGTTGCTGCATGGCCTGCGTGAAGGATTCGGATTCGGCGAGCCGCGGCGCGCCCTCGGCCGGGGGCGCGTCGGCGAAGGTGAGGTGGATCATGTCGTCCGCCTCGGCGATCTGCATCGGCAGGCCCATCGCCTGCAACATCGCCAGATGTTCGTTGATGGCATCACGGTCGTCGCCAGGCGCGATGATGAGACCCGCACGCGGCATCGGCGGGCCGCCGGGGCTCATCATGCCCTCCGCGACGCCGGCGAGGTAGAACGTCCACGGCCGACGCCACGCCACCGAGCCCAGTTCGTCGAGCACCCGCTGTGCCATCCCGTCGGTCGGATCGTTGTGGCCGTACCGCTCGGCGAGCAGCGGCAGGGTGTAGCCGACCAGTTCGCGTAGTTGAGTTTCATCGAGCAGTTGCTTGAAGTGCGTCTGCTCGAAGCCGGCCGCCGCCTCGTCCGCGCCGTGCCAGCCGATGTAGACCAGCGCCTCCTCCGGCACATGGTCGGCCAGCGGTGCGGTGTACGCCGGCCCCGCCGCGCACAGCGCGGCCACCGCCACAAGCAACATCTGCATGAACGTTCGCATCAGATCCCCCAAGGTTACAAGTGCCATCGATATGCCGAGGTCATGACGAACCTCGCACTGAAACAGATGGGCAGATGTTACGGCAAAACGTGAAGGGCCGGCAACCACAAGACGCCCGGCCCCCTCACTCCCACGCCCGCCTCTGAGCAGCGCCGCGACGAAGAGCGAGATGAGTGAAGCCCAAATGACAAAATTCAAATGACAAATGATGGAACCGGCTTTCCGTTGCTTTCACTTGCCATTTGAGCTTTGTCATTTGTCATTCCCCTGATCCCGCTCTTCGTCGCGGCGCTGCTCAGAGGCGGGCGTGGGAGGGTCATACGTCGAGGTTCTTGACTTCCAGGGCGTGCTCTTCGATGTACTTGCGGCGGGGTTCGACCTCTTCGCCCATGAGAATGCTGAACAGTTTTTCCGCTTCGCTGGCGGCGTCCCAGGTGACGCGAAGCAGCACGCGGTGCTCGGGGTTCATGGTCGTGTCCCAGAGCTGGTCCGGGTCCATTTCGCCCAGCCCCTTGAAGCGCTTCGTCTCCATGCCCCGCTTGCCCGATTCGAGCACGGTAGGCACGAAGTCGGCGAGGTTGACCACCGCGTCGATGTGGGGGTTGCCCTTGAGGTCGACGGTGTTGAGCTCGAAGCGCGTGGGCTGGAGTTCGCCGGTGACCGACTCCTCGCGCTGGATGGCGTAGTCGTCGGCGGAGAGGCCCAGCTCGTCGATGCGGGCGAGCAGTTGTTCGAGCGGCTTGACCTCGTGCAGTTCGCGGCGAACCGTACGCCGCGCGGGCGGTTGGCCGGGGGCGGCGGCGCTGGCGGGCTGGCCGTTGCCGGTCTCGCCGGTGACGCGGTCGAGGTCGGGGTCGGCCTCGGACAGGCCGTGCCGGTTGCGGAAGGCGTCTTCATCCTGTTCGGACCAGAAGAAGTAATCGCCGCCGACTTCGGTGAACTCCAGGCTGTGCGGCACAGCCAGGTGAATGCGTGGGAACCGGCGTTCGCCCTTGGGGTCTTCCTCGCGCAGGCTCAGCAGCTTGCGGAACTGCACGCCGCGGCGTTCGAGGGTCTTGACCAGTTCGTTGATGCGTTCGAGCGTGTCGAAGAGGCTGCGCAGCCGTTCGCCGGTGATGCGCTGCTGCTCGGTGCGATCTTCGTTGAAGACCACAAGCGACGCCTCGTCGAGCCCCAGCTCGGTGAGCACGTTTTTCATGGTCTTTTCGTTGAGGACAAACTCGCTCTTCTTGCCCCGGCTGATCTGGTAGAGCGGCGGCTGGGCGATGTAGATGCGGTTCTGCTTGATGAGGTCGGGCATCTGGCGGAAGAAGAATGTCAGCAGCAGCGTGCGGATGTGGCTGCCGTCGACGTCGGCGTCGGTCATGATGATGATTTTGCCGTAGCGGAGCTTGTCGACGTTGAAGTCGTCTGTGCCGATGCCGCAGTTCAGCGCCTGGATGATGACGCGGATTTCCTCGAAGCCGAGGATCTTGTCCAGCCGGGCCTTTTCGACGTTGAGGATCTTGCCCTTGAGCGGGAGGATGGCCTGCGTGCGGTGGTCGCGGCCCGCCTTGGCGCTGCCGCCGGCCGAGTCACCTTCGACCAGGTAGATCTCGGAGTTGGCGATGTCCTTGCTCGTGCAGTCGTACAGCTTGCCGGGCAGGCCGCCGGCGTCGAGCGCGCCCTTGCGGCGAGTCAGTTCGCGCGCCTTGCGGGCGGCCTCGCGGGCCTGCGCGGCCATGACGCCTTTCTGCACGACGCGCTTGGCGTCGGACGGGTGCTCTTCCAGCCAGGCGACTAGGCGCTGGCCGACGCTGGTGTTGACGAACCCTTCGACCTCGGCATTGCCCAGCTTGGTCTTGGTCTGGCCCTCGAACTGCGGATCGGAGACCTTGACGGAGACGATGGCGACCAGGCCCTCGCGCAGGTCGTCGCCGGTGGGGGCGGCGTCGCCCTTGAGCAGGTTGGCGTTGCGGGCGTAGTTGTTGAGCGTGCGGGTGAGGGCGGTCTTGAAGCCGGACAGGTGCGTGCCGCCTTCGATGGTGTTGATGTTGTTGGCGAAGGTGAGCAGCGTCTCGTTGTACGAGTCGTTGTATTGCAGGGCGACCTCGACGACCAGGCCCTGCGCTTCGTCGTCCACGCGGAAGTAGACCGGCTCGTTGTGGATGACGTTCTTGCCGTCGCTGAGCGCCTTGACGAACGCGGCAATGCCTTCGGGAAAGTGGAAGGTTTCGTTTTTGTTGCTCGCCTCGTCTTCGAGATGGATGGTCAGGCCCGGGTTGAGGTAGGCCAGTTCGCGCAGGCGGGTGGCGAGCGTGTCGTAGCGGAAGCTGATGTCGGGGAAGACTTCGGTGTCGGGTTTGAAGGCGACCTTCGTGCCGGTCTTCTTGCGTTCGCCGAGGGTGTGCAGCTCTTCGGAAACCTTGCCGCGCTCGAAGCTCATGGCATGGAGCTTGCCGTCGCGAGCGATTTCGACTTCGACGTATTCCGAGAGTGCGTTGACAACGGATGCGCCGACGCCATGCAGCCCGCCGGAGGTCTTGTAGGCGTCATGGTCGAACTTGCCGCCGGCGTGGAGGACGGTGAAGACGATTTCGACGGTGGGCCGGCCGTTGAGGGCGGGGTTGGAGTGGGCGTAGGGCCCCACGGGGATGCCGCAGCCGTCGTCGGTGATGGCGCAGGAGCCGTCGGCGTTGAGCTTAACGTGGACGGTGTTGCAGCGGCCGGCCATGTGCTCGTCGATGGCGTTGTCGACGATCTCGTAGACGAGGTGGTGCAGACCGCGGGCGGTGGTGTCGCCGATGTACATGCCGGGGCGTTTGCGCACGGCTTCAAGACCTTCAAGCACCTTGATGCTGGTCTCGGAGTAGTGGCCGACGGCGGCAGGCGACGCAGCTTCCGGGGCGGGTGTCTCGCTCGGAGCAGGGGGACGCGTATCGTACGAGGTGCGATCTTCCATAGAGTTTTGAATGCCTTTGGCCCGGCATCGGGCATGAGGGAATCTGTGGGCGTCAAGGCCGCGCCTCACGGCCTGAAGCCGGGCGGGGCAAGACCTTTATTTTAGGCGAAAAACCCGGCTTTCGCCACTCTCGTGGCCGGGTGATTTGCCGGCACCCAAGGCGGGGATGCGGCGTGAGTTACCGTCGTTCAACCCGGTGCCGGACACTCGCTCACGCCGCCGCCGTCACGCTGACAGATCGGCCGAGTCGAGCCAGAGCGTGACCGGGCCGTCGTTGTGAATCACCACGTCCATCATCGCCCCGAACCGCCCGCAGGCCACGCGGGCCACGCCGAGGCGTTCAAGTTGCCGGGCGAAATGGATCACCAGCGGCTCGGCCACCTCCGGCCGGGCGGCGTGGATGAAGCTGGGGCGCCGGCCTTTGCGGGCGTCGCCGTACAACGTGAACTGCGAGACCACCAGCGCCTCGCCCGCCACGTCCAGCAGCGAGCGGTCGAACCGGCCCTGCTCGTCGGGGAACAGCCGGAGGTGGACCAGCTTCGCGGCCAGGCGGTCGGCCTCGGCCTCGGTGTCGCCTTCGCCGACGCCCACGAGCAGGACATAGCCGCGGCCGATGCGGCCGACGGTTTCGCCGTCGACCGACACCGAACCTTGCGTGACCCGTTGCAGCAGCACGCGCATGGCTGGAGAAGATAACGCGCCCCGGCGTCGGCCGCTGCAAGGGCGCTCATCGCCCGGGAGCCGGGGCCTCGCGCACCACCGCGCCGTGCTCGTCGCTGAGGATCAGGATGCTGAACCGTTGGGCGCCGCCTTGCTGGTCGCCACTGACCGAGGCGTAGTCGAACCGGCCGCGCAGATCGGTGTAGCCGTCCTTGTAAAACTGCACGCTGTCATCGGCCATGCGGGCGTAGACCTTCACGTACACCCCCGCCGCGCCGCCCGCTTCGCCGCGATGGCGGACCTGCAACTGGCCGTAGTTCTCCACCATCCGCACGTCCAGCGCGTTCGAGAAGTAGGCCGTCGACCGCTTCACCGGGCCGCCGACCACTTCGATCATCAGGTTCCGGCCCGCCAGTTGCTCGGGCAACGCGATGGTCGTGGCGCGTTCATCGTCCGGCAGGTCGATCGTCTGCTGGTGGTTGGGCTCGATGAACGCGAACTGTTCGCCGTAGCTTTGCACGAACGGTTCACTGGAGAAGAGCAGCTCGATGTCCATCAGGTAGTAGTTGACCGTCACGGCGTCGAGGTTCGCCCATGCCAGCTCGATGCGGTCGGCTTCGACGTGCATCTCCACCGCCGGCTCGGTGTCGGCCAGCCGTTGATGCTGCTGGTCCCGGTCATCCTCATCCACCAGCCGGCCCCCGGCCCCTTCAATCTCGGCAAGCTGCGACAGCACGGTGGCGAACCGCTCACGCCAGCGCTCGACCGGATGGTCCGCGTATCGCTCGGCGACGTGGCGGGCCTTGTCCAGCTCCTGCGTGTAGAACGCGAGGTAGGCGGTGAAATAGTCATACTGCAACCGTGCGTCGAGATTGTCCGGCTCGACCTGCTCGAAGAACGCCAGTGCCTCCTCCACGCGGTCCTGCAACAGCAGGTAGTAGGCCACCGTCATGCGGTCGTCGTCATCCAGTTCCGCGCGATGGGCGAGCACGTCGAGCGTCGCGAGGTACTGGCTGTGCAAGGCGGGGTTGACGATCTGCCGCACCCGGCCGAGCTGATGGGCGCGGGCGTTGACCAGCGGCGCATATTCAAGCATCTGCCACGCCTTGCGCTCCACCGGGTCGATCTGCAGCAGCGTCGAGTCGAGGTAGCTGCCGGCCTGCTGCACGAAGCGGTCCTGGAACTGGAGGTACTGCCGCATCGTCGGCAGGTGGTCGTGCAGCAGGCTGTAGGACCAGAGCGTATCGTCGTAGGCCAAGCGTTCGTTGAGCAGTTCGGTGATGGTGAGGAAGAAGTCGCGGTCGCGCATCCGCCAGGCGATGCGCGCCAGGTCGATGTCTTCGACGTTGTGGGCCTGGAGATGTTCGACGACCTGCTCTTCGCTGCCGTGCTGGGAGATGTACGGCCAGCTTTCGCGGTCGATCTGCGTCGGCTCCGCGACGACGTGGAAGCGCACCGGCTCGGCGGCAGCGACGGGCCTCTCGCGGCTGGCGACGTGGACGGGGAAGTGGGCGTAGTCGCCGGGGTCGGGGAAGTAGAAGTGGTATTCGAGCTTGACGGTCTGGAAGGGTTCCACGGCGACGTGGTGGCTGCGCGTGGTGCGGCCGTTGAGGACGGGCATCGCGCCCTGGGGCACCTGGAGCAACACGTCGAGGCGTTGCCGGGTGGAGGTGGGGTTGGTGACGACGACTTGGCCGCCGTAGACGGTCTGGACGACGAACTCGTCGGTGATGAACTTGTCGACGCGTTCGTTGTCGAGCATGCGGTAGCGGTCGTCGTGCTGGTAGAAGTTCTGGCTGACGAGGATGGGGGCGTCGTCGGCGGGCGGGCCGACGGGTTCGATCTGGCGGTAGAAGACGATGATGGATGAGCCGGCGGTGAGGGTGACGCGGCCGGGGGCTTCATTGTCGGCATCGTCACCGGCGAGGTCGTGTTCGTCGGCCTCGAAGGGCAGGTCGAGCACGGCCATCGCGAGCATCATGCTGGTGAAGTTGGTCGCGGCCTCGGGGAACTCGGTGGAGAGGAACGGGCCGACGCCGTCGTGCTGCGCGTAATCGCGCCAGAAGGCGTTGACGGGGACGAGGTCGGCAGTCTGCTGGTGGATGGGCAGGTGGTGGTAATTGTTCTCGGCCCACTCCATGGTGGGGGCGACCACGCGGTAGAGCCGACGCACCTGCTCGCGCATGTCTTTGGCTTCGTCGACGCCGAGCTTGCTCTGACGTTCGAAGGCATTGTCGTCACCACGCTGTGCGAGATCGGCCAATTGCTCCATGGCTTCTGCTGCCTCCCGGGGGGCGGAGCGGGCCGGCTGGTCGTCGGGGACGGGACCCGAGCCGAAAAGGCCGCCGCCCCCACGGCCGCCCGCCTGGTCCCGCCGGCGGGCGCGATCCAGTTCGGCGAAATCGTCAAACCCGCGGGCGATGCCGTCGGTGGACAGGGCGCTGCCGTGCAGGGCGAGGTCGAACAGCAGGTTGTCGCGGGCGGTGTCGGGCGGGAGGAGGTGGTAGCGGTCGGTGATGTGGCGGGCGACGTTTTCCTGGTCGTTCTGCGCCTGGCCGAGCAGGATGCGTTCGGCGGTGTTGAGCTGCGCGAATGCCCAGCGCTGGCGGTAGCGGGCGAGGTCGTCGCCGAGCAGGTAGTGGTCCATGAACGTCTTGTCGCGCTTGTTGGCGAGGTAGGGCAGGACGACGTCATCGAAGAAGGGGCGGTCTTTGTGATAGAGGAAAAAGTGCAGTTCGTGGCTGGCATGGCGGGCGTAGTGATCGAGCTTCTGGTCGCGGTCGAAGATGGGCCAGTCGAGGATGAAGGCGAAGTCGGCGAGCTTGCCGTCGCCGTCGTTCTCGGCGTTGAGCGTGAGCAGGAGGCGGTAGACGTCGGCGAGGGAGTCGTAGGTTTCAAGCTGGGCGTCGGTGAGGTCGCGGAAGGTGAGCGTGTCGCCGAGGTGGAGGATGTCGGTGTTGCGGCGCTGGGTGAAGTGGGCGTCGGGGTCGAGCGGTTCGATGAGGCGGCGTTCGCGCAGGGCGGGATTGATGACGTCGAGGGCGAACTGGCGTGAGGCGGTGTGCGTGCCGTCGATGGCGACGATGTGGAGGACGTGGCGGTCGCCGAGCTGATCGCGGTCGAGGGTGATCAGGCCGTCCGCGTCGGGCCGGAGGTTGGCGAGGACGAGCGGGGGGTTGGCGAGGAAGTTGAGGTCGGGCGCGTGCTCGCGTGGGGCGGGTGCGGCTTCTTGTTCGGCGGTGCCGGCGTCACTGCGGCCGCGGTCGCTGCCGGAGTCGCCGAACATGCCGCCGCTGCCGGGCTGCTGCTGGCCGGTGTCGGTTTCGCGGACGGCCCAGGGGTTCAGCAGGAGGCCGGGGCGGGTGAGCATGTTGCCGGGGAAGCGGGGGGCGTGGCGGCGGTCGAGGATGTAGCGGTATTCGTCGCCGATGTCGCGGCCGGCGACGTAGCTGGTGGTGGCGAAGGGCAGGCGGGTGACGGTCGCGCCTTCACGGGCGGGGACGCGCAGGCTGTCGTGGGGGTGGAACGGGGCGAGGTAGCGGGTGGCGAAGACGTGAACGCGCGTGTCGGGCCCGGCGTGGTGCGTGCGGATGCGGATGACGTCGTCATCGGCATCGCCGGCGTCGTCGAGCGTGGGTTGGAGCAGCGTCATGGGGCGCGGGTCGGTGCGGTCGAGGTAGCGTTGTTCACCGAGCAGATGGCTGGCGTGGGCGACGCCTTCGGTGACGTGGATGGCGATGCGCGTGTCGTCGTGCTTGAGGATGAGCTGGTAGTCGCCGGGTTCGAGGGCGTCGAGCACGATGTAGCCGGCGTCGATGGCGAGGCGGTCGAAGCGGTCGGCGATGGGTTGGCCGTCGCGCAGTTCGAGCAGGCCGAGGGCGTCGCGCGTGGGCCGGTCGGTGGGGCGGGTCCATGGCAGCAGGATGGTTTGGCCCGCGGCGGCGGTGTAGGTGGGCAGGTGGGTGTAGGCGGGATCGCGCAGCGTCCATGCCTGCTCCAGGCCGTCGGCCGTGCGGACGCTGACGCGCTCGACGTCCGCCAGCGGGCCGAGGCGCATGCGGCCGGCCGCGTCGGTCTGGAGGTAGGCGTGGATCATGCTGCTGATGTCACGATGCTTGACCTGCACGGTGACGAGGCGGTCAGGCAGCGGCTCACCGTTGCGGCCGCGCAGTTCGAGCAGGTAGTCATCGCCGTCGCGGGTGAGCAGGGGGATGGTGAGCTTTTCACTGCCGGCCAGGGCGTTGACTTTCACGCTGTCGCTGGCGGCGAGGTCCACATCTTCGCCTTCGCTGAGGCTGGGGATGGTGGCGTCGAGCGTGAAGTGGAGGCTGGCCAGGCGGGGCGGCACCTGGAAGCGGTGGGTGGTTTCGCCATCTTCGTCGAGTTGAAAGTCGGTGACGGTCTGCGAACTGGCGACGCCGTCCCGGTCGTGGCTGGTGATGGTCAGGCGAACGTCTTCGAGCAGGCCCAGCGGTTGCACCGCGCCGTTGAGGCGAAGCGTGGGGCGGATCAGGAGCGTGGCCTGCTGGCGATCGTTGAGCGACTCGCGTTCGACGTGGAAGCCGGCGTCGAGGCGGTATTGTTCGCCGGCGTGCTGGAAGTGGTCGAGTGTGGCGCGGTCGCCATGCGCGAGGATGACCGCCTGCCGGCCAGGGTCGGTGGTATAAGGCACGACGATGCGGCCGGCGTCGTCGGGGGTGTACTGGTGGCCGTCGACGTGGAGCGTGGCGTCGGGCAGCGGCTGGTTGTCCTGGTCGTAGACGCGGAACAGGTGGCCGGCGGGCCCATGTTCCATGGTGTAGCGCAGTTGGCCGACGCGCACCACCGCCCGGCTGCTGCGGCCGTTGCCGATCATCTCCACCACCCACGTGCCCGGCCGGTCGATCTGCGGCAGTTCGATGCTGCGGCGCACCCGGCGGATCGGCGCGGCGTCATAGGCGAAGCTCGATGCATGGTTGGGCACGAGGCCGTCGAGTTCGATGGTCGTGCCGACCTCCCGGTTCTTCGCCTGGTAGTAGTTGAGCGCATTGATACGATAGACGCGCACCAGCAGCGTCGGCACATGCTTGACGTTGACCGCGAGGGCGACCAGCTCGTCAGGTTCGACGTGCTGCGGGTTGGTGGCGGCGAAGTCGATGTCCACACGGTCGCGCAGCGCCTGCACCTCGGCGGGGCTCAGCAGCGAGTACCACTGCTCCGCATCGCCAAGGCCGGCGGTGAGGCGCGTCTCGGCGATGAGCTTGTCGAGGTAATCCTCGCGCAGGTATTGGCGCAGCGCGTCGCGCGGATCGTTTTCGAGAAACAGCTCAGCCAGGTAGGCGCGGATCAGTGGCTCATCGTTGCCGACACGCGACAGCAGCGTGACGTCTTGCAGGTCGGCCGAGGGGTCGGCGGTGTGTCCGTGCTGCCGGCGTTGATCGCGCAGCCAGTTTTCGTTGACGTAAGGCGCCTGCCGGGGAATCCGCACGTATTGCAGGAAGCGGTCGAAGCTGTAGTCGTCCAGCCGGCGGTCGAGCTGCAACTGGTGATGCAGCACATGCAGCTTGATCGCGTTGTGCGCCGGCGCGAGTTGCTCGGCGAAGTTCCACAGCCGGTTGAGGTACGCCCGCCGGGCTTCGAGGTTGCGCACGATGTCCACGTCCGGGCCCGGCCGAAGCTTCGACATCCAGGTCTGGATGAACGTGGTGTCGTGCATCAGGGCTGGCATCAGCTCCCGGCAGGCGGCAAGCTGTTCGAGCGTCAGCAGCCTGTGCACGTCGTGCTGCCCGAAGCCGCGCGAGCGTTCGTACTGTAGGTCGCGCACGACCAGCGCGGGCAGGTTCGCGTAGTCCGGCCGGTCGAGGCGGGAGAGCAGGTCGCGCAGTTCGTCGTCGCTGAGGTCCCGCTGGATGAGCCATTCATATGCCGAGCGATCGAAGCCGGCGACGTTGCGGCGTTGGTGATCCCGGGCGCGGGCGAAGATGGCGTCGCGGGTGAGTTGGTCCTGGTCCAGTTGCGTCGGCCGGTTGGGGCGGGCGTCGGGACGTTCGCGCTGATGCGGGTAGTGCAGGCCCAGCGCGTCGCGCAGACGGCGCAGCGCGGCGTCGGGCTCGACGTCGTAGGCGAGCAGAAGCTGGCGGTTGCGGATGATCGGGATGCGACCGTCGTTGCGGTGGCGCTCGTGCCAGATGCCCAGCAACTCGTCGACTTCGTCCAGCTCGCCTTGTGCCTGGTGGTGCAGGCAATGGTAGTAGTAATAGTCCGGGGAGCCGGGCACAAGCTGCTCGAGCGCCCGCTCGCGATCGTCGGCAAGCGCGAAGTCTTCAAGGTAGCCGACCGCCCGCCCTTGCCCCCGTACTTCATCGCTCCCAGCCGCGAAAACCCCGGTCAGCAGGAATACGGCGACCAACAGGCGGCACGACAGCGGCAGTGGCATCGACATCTCGACAATCCTCCCAAGCAAAGCGGAATCGCTTCAGTCAGATCACACCGGCGTTCACCCCTTCAGATGCACAAGAGCGGTGATAGTTCCCGCAACTGAGTAAAAGGGGCCGAGGGACCAACGGACCAAGGGGCCGAGTGAACAGACAGAGTCTCCTTCTGCTTCTTCACTTGACCCCTCGGCCCCTTGCCCCTTGGCCCCTTCCTCACACCCAGATCGGCCCCTTCGGCTTCGGCCCCCGCCACCAGCGCCGAATCCCCAGCCCCCCGCCAATCCACACCAGCACCCCCAGCACCACCGGCGACAGCGTCACCCACATCGGCGCCGCGTTGCGGTGCAATCGTGGCGGCGCGTAGTGTACCTCGTCAAACAACGCCGACAGTTCCTCTTCAAATCGCTCGTCAAACGCCTCGCGCGACGTCGCCGCATCGTCCGGGTCCACCGTGTCCGCCCACCCCAACCACGCCATGACGCGGATCACCGCCGCCACCTCCGCCTCAAACCCCTCACGCGGGTAGAGGCTCACCTCCTGCATCAGCACCGCAGGCAGCGTCTGCTCGTCCAGCGGATAGTTCGGGTCCGCCTCCGGCCCGGTCAGTGTCACGCCCGGCGGCGCCAGCGAACGACGGTCCAGCCGTTCGCCCCAACGGTCTTCCTCGCTCTCGCTCATCCGCACTTCCAGGTCCAGCCACCGCCGCAGCGTCTGCGACAGCGACTCGCCCGGCCACTCAAGCTGCTGCCCGATCGCAAATACGCTCAAGCCGTCAAACGACTCCGACCGTGGCGACTCCAGCAACACATACGCCTCTCCCGTCACGCGCGACGTGCTCCCGCTCAGCCACGCCGTCACCGCCAGCGTCACCACCAGCACGCCCAGCGTCCACAACGCCACCACCGTCCACAGCACGCCGTTGGGCAACCGTGTGCTCGGCGGGCCAGTTTTTCCGCTTGCATCGGCATCACGCATAGGCCCGCGATTGTACCGGCTTGCGACCCGCCCACCATCGCCGTCGATTGACCCGCGCCGCCCCCTTTGCGAACATGTGCCTTCTATGCCCTACGAACGCGACAACATCCGTCGACTCGCCGCCTACGTCCCCGGTGAACAGCCGCAGACGCAGCGCGTCGTCAAGCTCAACACCAACGAAAATCCCTATCCCCCCGCCCCCGCCGTGCTCGACGCCGTCGCCGCCGTCACTGCCGAGCAACTGCGCCGCTATCCCTTGCCCCGCGCCCAGCGCTTCCGCGAAGTCGCCGGCGAGGTGCACGGCCTCACCCCCGACCACGTCATCGCCACCAACGGCGGCGACGAACTGCTCCGCCTCGCCTTCACCGTCTTCTGCGACCCCGCCGGCTCCACCGGCCAGGGTGGCGCCGGCGTCGCCGAGCCCAGCTACTCGCTCTACCCCGTGCTCGCCGACATTCACGGCACGCCGCGGGTCACCGTTCCGCGCGGCGACGCGTTCGAGTTGCCCGACGACTTCGCCGACCGCCTCAACGCCGCCGGCTGCCGGCTCGCCCTCATCGTCAACCCCCATGCCCCCTCCGGCCGATACGACCCCGCCGAAACCCTCGCCCGCGTCGCCCGCCGCTTCAAGGGCGTGCTGCTCATCGACGAAGCCTATGTCGACTTCGCCCAGGGCGATGCCCTGAGCCTGCTCGCCGACGAGGCCGGGCTGGACAACGTCCTGCTCCTGCGCTCGCTGAGCAAGGGCTACTCCCTCGCCGGCCTGCGCTTCGGCTACGGGCTGGGCCACCCCGCCCTCATCGCCGCCCTCGACAAGGCACGCGACAGCTACAACACCGACGCCCTCAGCCAGGCCGCCGCCGTCGCCGCCCTCGAACACCGCGACGCCGCCCGGGTCACCTGGCAAAACGTCATCCGCGAACGCACCCGCCTCGCAGCCGCGCTGGCGGATCGCGGCTGGCAGGTGCTCCCCAGCCAGACCAACTTCCTGCTCGCCACTCCGCCCGCCGCCGGCCCCGTGGCCCGCGATCTCTACCAAAACCTCAAGAGTCAGGGCATATTCGTGCGATACTTCGATCAGGACCGCCTCCGCGACAAGCTGCGTATCACCGTCGGCACCCCCGACCAGAACGACGCGCTCCTCACCGCCCTCTGATCCCCCGCGCCCGAGGCCGTGCGGCTTCAGCCGCACG
>JBBDPC010000164.1:27862-54212 GCA_040876735.1 Phycisphaeraceae bacterium
CCCCCCCCCCGCTCCCCGGCCCCCCGAGACCCTCCCATGCCCAACCGCACCGCCACCCTCCAACGCCGCACCAACGAAACCGACATCACCGTCGAACTCAACCTCGACCCCGCCCGTGCCGGCGACTACAAAAACGCCACCACCGTCGGCTTCTTCGATCACATGCTCGACCACGTCGCACGCCACGGCCACCTCGCCCTCCACGTCACCGCCAAAGGCGACACCCACATCGACGACCACCACACCGTCGAAGACGTCGGCATCGTGCTCGGCCAGGCCCTGCTCGAAGCCCTCGGCGACAAGAAGGGCGTCGAACGCTACGGCTTCGCCTCCGTCCCCATGGACGAAGCCCTCGCCCGCGTCTCCATCGACCTCTCCGGCCGGCCCGCCCTCGCCTTCGACGCGCAGTTCACCGCCGCCGCCGCCAAGATCGGCACGTTCGACACCCAACTCGTCCGCGAGTTCTTCCAGGCTATCACCCAGGCCGGCCGCTTCGCCTGCCACATCGAAGTGCCCCGCGGCGACAACGACCACCACGTCGCCGAAGCCATCTTCAAAGCCTTCGGCCGCGCCCTCCGCCAGGCCGTCACCATCACCGGCGACACCATCCCCTCCACCAAAGGCTCACTCTAAAACGATTCTTTCCGTAGCCCACGGATTCCATCCGTGGGCTACTCCCCCCTCACACCGCCACTACTTCCCCCGCATCCACAAACGCCAGCCTTGCCGCCACCGCTGTCGCCTCCAGCCGCAGCAACCTTCCGATCGCCCGCCGGTACGCCTCCACCTGCGGCCGATACACCTCCACCAGTTCCCGCACCCGCGCCGCGTCCGCCCGGTCCGTCTTGAAATCCACCAGCATCGCTCGCTCCGCCCGGCCGGCCGCGTCCCGCCACACCGCCACGCGGTCGAACTGCCCCCGCATCATCCGACCCTCCTCCACCACCGCGAAGCTCCGCTCCCGCCACAAATCATCCGCCCCATCCCGCTCGAGCACCGCCCGCACCGCCGGCTTCGCCACCATCGCTTCAAACCCCCGCATCTGCTCCGCCAGCCACGCCTCGCTCGCGCCCGGCGTCACACGCTGCGCCGTCGCCCGCAGCGCCGCCTCGTCCGGCATCCCATCCTCCACAAATCCCACCGACTCGAACCACGCATGCATCAGCGTCCCGCGCAGCCGTGCCTGCCCCGCCTCCAGGTTCAACAACTCCGACCCCCGCACCTGTCCGCCATGTTCCAGCGATGACGGACTCACCGTCACCCACGCCCGCCGCGAGCCGGCCGGCGGCGCCGCCAGCCGCAGCTTCAACTCACTCCCCTTCCCCTGGGAGGGGCCGGGGGAGGGCGTCTCCGGAGACAATGGGTCTTCATCTGATTCGCTCGCGTCCGGCCGCCGGGCCTTCACCGCCCAATCCGCATCCCCCGCTTCATACAACACCTGCTCCCCCGCATAATCATCATCTTCCATCGCCAGCGTGTCCCGCACGATCGCCGCAAAGCACAGCCCCAGGCTGCGCGGCGAACCATCCTGCTTCGGCCGGTTCGGCTTCACGATCATGTGCAGCGCATGCTTCGCCCGCGTCATCGCCACGTACAGGTTGCACAAGTCCTCCGCCCGCTCCGCCGCACGCTGCGCTTCGTAA
This sequence comes from Phycisphaeraceae bacterium, assembly GCA_040876735.1. Taxonomy (GTDB): domain Bacteria; phylum Planctomycetota; class Phycisphaerae; order Phycisphaerales; family Phycisphaeraceae; genus Natronomicrosphaera. Next base: position 29,506 of record JBBDPC010000164.1, read on the forward strand.
GGCGGGCCAAGCTGCGCCACCTGGTCGCGCAGCGCCTGGTCCGGGTTGCGGTACACCGCTTCGATCTCGCCCGTCGGTGTCGGCCGGTCGATCAGCACCTCCCACCGCCCCGACAGCTTCCGCTCCAACTGCGCCAGCACCACCACGTCAAACTCCAGTCCCTTCGCCGCATGCACCGTCATCACCCGGATCGACGCCGGGCTCGGCTCCTCCACGTTCGTCGCCTCCACATACGCCACGAACTGCGACGACCGCAGCGACGTCGTCGGCGTAAACTGCTCCGCCAGGTCCACCAACTGCATCAGCCGCGTCAAGCTGCGCGGCTCGCATGAGCCGGCAAGCTGCCGCACCCACTTCGTCAGCGTCGCCGCATAGCCGTCGCTCAGCAGCGATCGGCGAATCCGCAGCGCCACCTCCGCCCGCGCCGCACCGGCCGTGCTGTTCAAGCCCACCGCCGCGCCCATCGGCGAGTTCGCCACGTGAAACGCCGCCGCCGTGTGCCCCGGGTGGTCCGCCAGCGTCAACGCCGACAGCACCGCGTTCACCGCCGGGCAATCGGTAAGCGGGTTGCCCCCTTCGCCGCTGACGCGCAGCCCCAGCTTGCGCAGCGCGTAGATCAGCCCGTGCACCGCCTTGTTCGTGCTCACCAGCACGGCAATGCTCTTGCTCCGATCCTGTTCGTGCATCGCCCGCACCTGCTCGGCCACGAAACTTTCGTGCGGCGCATCGGCCAGCGCATCGAGATCGTCCGCATCCTCGTCGTCAGCACTCGGCGCATCGGGCAACTCCGGCCGCGACGTGACCAGCCGCACATATCCCGGCAGGTCGCGGTTCTTCTTTGTCGCTTCGTGCTTTTCAAACCCCGCCTGCCACCGCTCGACCGCCGCCGCATCCTTGTCCAGCGCATCGCAATGTTGCAGATTTCCGAACACCCGGTTCACCGCGTTCAGCACCACCGGCGACGAACGCCAGCTCACGCTCAACGGCAGGCTCGCTCCCGGAAACGCCGTCTCCACTTCGTCGAACAGTTCGGCACACCCGCCGCGCCAGCCGTAGATCGCCTGCTTCGCATCGCCTACAGCGAAAAAGCTGCGCCCCGACGCGTTCGGGTCCGGCCCATGGTCGCGAATCTCCTCCGCAAACGGCGCCAGCACCCGCCATTGATCCAGGCTGGTGTCCTGAAATTCGTCCAGCAGCAGGTGCGCCACCTGCGCGTCCAGCCGGTAGTAGACCTCCATCAGCAGATCTTCGCCGCGCATCGGCAGGTCGTGCGCCAACTTGTGCGTCAGGTCGCTGAACAGCACCACTTGGTTCCGCGAGCGCAGCCGGGCGTAATGATGGTCGAAGTGATGCAGCAGGTCGAACGTCGCCAGGGTCTGCCGGCGAAGCTGGTCGATCTGACTCGCCCGGGCGTGAGCAATCAGCTGTTCATAGGCTTCAAGCAGTGCGGGCGGAAACGGCTTGCGGTAGTAGCCTTCGTTGCCTGCGGCGATCGCCTTGGACAGGCCCACGTTGAGAAAAACGTCCCACTGCTGGTCGAGTGCCGTGTCCCGGCTTTTGCCATGCGCCGTCGCCCATCGCTTGTCGCCGGGCAGATGAACGGCGGCCCCGGTCAACGCTTCAATGGCGGCCATCAGGTCGACGCGCTGGAGCAGGCCCGGCGGGATGGCGAGCTTGTCCCACGTCTCGCGCTGCGGCGCCTGGCGGTAGAGGTCGTAGAGGTTGGTGACGATGCCGTCGATCGCCTGCATCACCGGCCGGGCGGTGGTGTCGTGGTGCAGCCGGCGAAGCAGGTCGAGCAGGGCGTCAAGGTCGTCGTGGTCGGCGAGCATCGCCTCGATCGCCTCCAGCCGAAGCTGGCGGACGACGGGGTGCCCTTCGTCCATCAGTTGCGGATCGAGCGGCAGGTCCAGCTCGAAGCGGAACGTGCTGGCGATGCGGTTGAAGAAGCTGTCGATGGTGGAGATCGCCAGCCGGTGCAGCCGGCGAACAAGGTGGGCCAGCAGCCCCTGGCAGTCGGCCTCGGTGAGTTCGACCTGAAGGTCGCGCGCCAGGTTCGCCCGCTCCTTGTCATCATCCGCCGCCAGCGCCAGCCGGCCGAGCACGCGGGCGAGGATTTCACCCGCCGCCTTGCGCGTGAACGTGGTTGCCAGGATCGACTCCGGCTCCGCCCCGGCGGCGAGCAGGCGCAGGTAGCGCAACGTGAGCTGATACGTCTTCCCCGCCCCGGCCGAGGCGCGGATCACCCGATGCGGGTCCATCGCGACGTTGAGCGACGGGCGCATGTCGGCGTCATGTTGAACGGGCAGCAGCTCAGTCACGGACGTTGAATCTCCATAGAGGCAGTGCAACTTAAGTCGCACTGCCTTCCGATGCGCTCGCGGCAATGATGGTGTTGCGGTCCAGCGCGGCATCGGCGCAGACGCCCACGAACTCGTCGGCGAAGGTCGGCGGCGCGCTGGGCGGCCAGAACGTGTGATTGCGCAGATGGCGGATGACGGCGTCGCGTGTCGCGCGGGCGTCGTCGAGTGCGTCGCCGTCCCACGCGGCGACGTGCAGCCGAACGTCGGCGAGCTTCTTGGGCAGGTTCATGTAACCCAGTTCGACCTTGCCGTGCACACCGAGCGGGTGGGCGAGGTCGAGGTAGAGCGGCAGTTGCAGGTCGGTCCAGGTCGGTTGGCCGTCCACCTTCTTGTGGTGAGTCTGTTCGGGGCGCTTGGCGGTGTCGCCGGTCTTGTAGTCGATGATGCGGTAGCCGAGGTCGGGGTGGTGGTCGATGCGGTCGATCCGGCCCGAGAGGGTGAACGGTTGATCGTCGACGGTGATGGTGGCGGCAAGGTCGGACTCCGTGCCGCGGTCCATGATTCGCCAACCCTCGCTGGCAAGCTGAGCCTGATGATCGGCGAAGGCGCGCAGCCGTTCGCGCAGTTGTTCGACCTGCACGCGGATGGCCGGTCGGCGGTCGCGGCCGTAGTCGCGGCGGACACGCTCGTCGAGCAGATGCGAGAGATACTCGGCCAGCTCGGCGGGCGCTTCGCAGGCGGTCATGTCGCTTCGGCCGAACGCTTCGAGCACGCCGTGCGCGAGATTGCCGAACGCGGCGGCGTCGAGTTCGACGACGCGATCGTCCAGCCCTTCGAGGCGCAGCACGTGGCGCAGGTAAAAGCGGTAGGGGCAGGCGAGATAGTCGCGAAAGGCGGTGACGCGCAGCTTGTCGATCACCGGCACATCCAGCGGCGGGTAGGGAATGAGGAAGCGGTCACGTTCGCCGGGCGCGATCAGCAGCGGCGCGGCGGGCGTGGCGTCGTCGTGGTCGTCTTCATAGAACCGGCGGACGCGTTGGACGAGCGTGGCCTCGTCGGCATTGAGCAGCAGCCGGCTGGGCGCCAGCGGCTCGCCCGCCATCGACCGGCGGCAGGCGAGCAGCGTCACGTTCGGCCGACTGTGCACGATCGCGTGAAGCATGAACAGGTCACGGGCCAGCCGGCGGGCGTTGTCGGGCAGGCCCAGCGCGCTGCGCACCGTGTTGGGCAAAAACGCATCCCCGGTGTGGGCGCTGGGCACGGCTCCTTCGTTCATCGACGTGATGACGAGCATCGGCGCGTCGTCCAGCGGCAGTTGCAGGTAGCCCATCAACTCGACGGCCGGCTGCCCGCCCGGCTCGGGCAGCGTCTGCTGCGACACCCGGCTGAGCGTGAGCGCAATCGCCTCCGACGCGTTGAGCGTGGGCGTCAGCGGTGAGTCCTCTTCGAGGTCCGCCTGCTCGCGCAATGCCTGGGCGATCGCTTCCAGCGAGCGGATGAGCGTTTCGTGGTGGCGGTCGTGCCGTTCGAGGCGGAACGAGCCATATACGGCCCGCAGTGCGTCCGCGATCGGCTCGCTCCATTGCGGCAGTGGCCTGCGGTTGCGCGGGGCGGCGGGCAGCAGGGCGGTGACGGCGTCCCACATCGCCTTGAGCTGCGCCTGACGTTGCCGATCGCCCAGCCAGCGGCCGTCGACCCGGCCCTGCAGGTGGTCGGCAGCATAACGGTCGAGCAGGGTGAGCCAGGGGTCGACGGGGCGGGAGGGCTGGTCGTCGGTTGGTGCGCTGGCCTGGTCACTTAAGTGACCAGGCCGGTGGGGCGTGGCTTGTTCGAGATGGCGTTCGAGGTCGGGGTGTCGCAGCAGTTCGGCGAGGTCGTCGAAGCGATGCTGGCTGACGAACCGGCCCAAGGCGCCGAGGTAGAGGGCGGGCCGTGACTGGGCCAGCGGTTTGCCAGCGGCGTAGCGGGTGGGCAGGCCCGCCAGTTCCAGAGCGCGGCGGACGACGCCTGCCTGCCGCTCGTCGCCGAGGCCGACGGTGACCTCGTCGAGGTTGTACGTCCCCTGGGCCTGCTCGGCGAGCAGTCGCACGACCTCGCGGGCCTGATCGTTCGGCCGGTCGACGAAGCGGAGCATCTCGTCGCGCAGCGGCGCGGGCTGGCGCTGCCAGTAGTCGGTCTTGAGCGAGCCGAGCGCGTCGAAGCCGGCGGCGTGGTCGGCGGGGGCGTGGATGAGGGCCGTCACCGGGCCGGCGAGCTGCTTGAGCATGTTGGCGAGCGTGACGCCGAGGTCGACGACGCCCAGCAGCACCAGCTTGCCGTCGAACGCGCAGCGCTGTTCAACGATCGCGTCGAACCGAGCCTGGTGGCGGTCGACCATCCCCAGCCGGCCGAGCGTCTTGCTGTACGCCTGCTCCAACTTCGCCATCGCCCGCCAGCGCTGGTCGGTCTGCACGGTGCGCTCGACGGCAAGGCGGTCGAACTCGCGCACCACGTCGGCGACGCGCAGCCCGCCGCCGGCCAGGTCCTCCGCCAACTGCTCAAGCTGCATCGCCAGTGACCACCATTGCGGCCAGTCGTCGGCTTCGGGCGGATGGGGCACGACCACTTCCACGGTGGCGCGGTCGGCGGCCCGCAGGGCGGCGACCCGGGCGAGCAAGGATTGCAGCGGCCGGGCGACGGGCGTGGCGGGTTCGTAGAGGTGTTCGGGCAGTTCGCCGGGCGTGACGATCTGTGGCGGCACGAGGGCGTCACCCGCGGCGCGGAGCAGCAGTTCGAGCAAGCGTCGGCCGGCCTCGGCGCCGGGGATGGCGATGGTCAGGTCCGAGAGGTCCCACGTGCCGTCGGTCTGGGCGCACTGCTGGCCGAGCCAGCGGACGGCAGTGGGCAGGGCGGGCTGGTCCCAACCTGTGAATTCGCGCTCGATCGGCATGCTCGTCACCCTCCTGGTGATCGCGCCCGGCTCCGCCCGCTCCCGCTCCATGGGATGGGTCTGCACAGGTATAACCGATCGGCGGGGGCCGGGCCAAGGCTGACGGTGACAGCGGGGTGTCAGCGGCCCTGAGGCGCGGTGGCGGGCGTTGCGGCGTGGTTGAAGCGGGCGCGGACGGTGTCGCGGTTGAGCACGATGATGGTGAAGACGCCCAGCACGGTGCCCAGCGGCATGAACAGGCAACTGGCGGCGGCAACGATCATGCAGAACAGCCAGCGGCGCTGCTCTTGCAGGAACCGGCCGGCGGCGATGAGGAGTCCGCCCAGCGTCCAGCCGGCGATCATGAAAATCAGGGGCAGGAGCGTAAGCACGAAGCCGAAGGCGAGCTGCGCTTCGCGCGGCATCGGTTCGCCGGTGTTGGCGTCTTTGAATTCATCGCCGGCGAAGAGCATGGCCAGGCCCATCACGAGGTAGATCGAAGGGCAGAAGGCGAGCACGATCGAAAGGCCGCCCACCACGTAGTGGAAGATTGCCAGCAGGCGGAGGTGCTCGGCGTCGCGATCGGGCGGCGGCGGCGAAGGGGCGGGAGGAGGTATGGGCGAAGGGGTGGCGGTCATGGGCGCGGCTTCCGAAAGGTGGGTGAAGTGATGCTGTCAGAAGCCCACGGATTGAATCTGTGGGCTTCGGCGTGGAGGCATTCAGATGAGCGTGGGTAATTCCTTGTCGACCTCGGGGAAGTAGCGGCGGATGACCGAGCAGTCGAACTTGGGCAGGATCGCGCCCGCCGGCTCGCGTTCGAGCAGGAAGCGGAACGCCGCCTCGACCACTTGCGACGGGGGCACACGGCCGCGCGACCAGAGGTCGTAGTCGGACCAGCTCAGCGTGACGGCGTACTCGTGCGTTCGGCCGGCGTCAAAGACGCGCACCTCGTACGACCAGTTGTTGTCGCCTTCGGTTTCGGGGCCGATTTCGATGTCGGGCATGGGAAGGCTCGCGTTCAGGCGGTGGTCGTGGCTGCCGCGTCGAATTCGACGCCGAGCGCGTCGGCCAGCTTGCGGAATTCGGTCACTTCCGCCTCGGAGAAGATCAGGCCGTTGGCTTGGGCGCTGGCGACGGCGGCGTCGTGTTCGATCTGGCCGGGCAGCAGGCAGTTACCTTCCGGGGGTGAGTTGCCGTGGCCGAGGATGTCCTGGATGACGGCCTTGACGTTCTGGACCTGGTCACGGCCGCGGGCGAAAGCGCCGCAGTTCAGCGCGTCGGGATGGATGACCTGGAAGTAGAAATTGGGCGTCGTCTTTTCCCCTTCGCCGGCCTGTTCAGGTCGGGAGCGGAGCGTGGGCAGGGAGCCGCCGATGAACGCGGCGACGACTTCGTTGATCAGCGACAGGCCGTAGCCCTTGTGAGCGCCGAACGGCAGCAGGGCGGCGACCTGTGCGGGGTCGGTCGTCGGGTTGCCATCCTTGTCGACGGCGGCCTGCGGGGGCAGTTGCTTGCCTTCGCGCTTGAACTGCTGGACCCGGCCCATGGCGACGGTGCTGGTGGCCCAGTCGATCACGAGCGGGTAGCCGATGGCGTCGGTGGTGGGGAAGGCCCACGAGTGCGGGTTGGTGCCGAGCGTGGGAAACTTGCCCATGAACGGGACGACCTCGGCCAGTGCGGCGGTGCAGTTGGTATAGGCGATGTAGCCTTTCTTCGCGGCGTCCATGACGTAGCCGCCGCCCCAGAGATAGTGGAAGGCGTTGTCGACGCTGACCTGCCCGATGCCGTACTCGTCGGCGAGTTCGATGCAGCGGTCCATCGCGGCGAAGGCGGTCGCCTGGCCGAGCTTGCGGTTGGCGTTCCACTTTTCGCTGGCCTTGAACTTGGTCGGCAGCTTTTCGAGCGTCGCGCCGGGGACGCAGCCCTGGCGTTGCTTATTGCCCGAGCCGAAGTGGTCGTCGAGGTGCAGGGCCTTGAGCGCGTTGTGCGTCTTGATGCCATGCCACGCGGCAAGCTCGCAGAAACGGGCGGCGGCGTCGGCCTCGTCGGCGGTGAACCCGCGGTCCTGGAAGGCGGCGGTCACCAGGTGGCGGTGGCTGTCGAGCGATACAACGTAGCTGTCGGGCATCGGGCATCTCCGGTAAAAGGCGTACATGCGTTTGTATCCCGAAGCGTCACCACTGGCAACCAGGGGTTGCCACGCCGTCTGCTTTCCATCATCATCATGCGTTCGCCAGGCATCCTTCATCATCAGGACATTCCCATGACCGACACCCTCGCCACCGGCTCGGAAACCTACGCGTGGAACTCGAACTGGGCTAAGCTGCCCGACGGCGTCCAACTCGGCTACACGCACGGCGTGGCGGTCGACCGGCAGGGCCTCGTCCACGTCTTCAACCAGTCACGCCACGGCGTGCTCACGTTCGACGGCGACGGCAACTTCGTCCGCACCTGGGCCGAGTTCCCCAGCGACCGCTTCCTCGGCGCCCACGGCCTCACGCTCGTCGACCATGATGGCGTCGAACACCTCTGGCTCACCGATCAGAACTCCGGCGAAGTCGTCAAGACCACCCTCGCCGGCGAAACCGTCCTCAGCATCGACAAGCCCGACCACCCCGCTTACGCCGAGGGCGGCAACTACGTCCCCACCTGGGCCGCCGAGTCGCCGACCAACGGTGACATCTACGTCGCCGACGGCTACGGTTCCAGCCTCGTCCACCGCTACGACCGCACAGGCCAGTACCTCGTCACGCTCGACGGCTCGACCGGCGGGGGCCGGTTCGCCTGCCCCCATGCCGTCTGGATCGGCGCACGCCCGCAGGCCACCGGTGTCGACGCCCCCGTGCTCTACGTCACCGACCGCGGCAACAGCCGGGTGCAGGTCTACCACCTCGACGGCCGGTTCATCAAGGCGTTCGAGCAGCAGCATCCCTGCTGCTTCGACCAGCACGCCGACGGCCGGCTGCTCGTGCCCGACCTGCACGCGTTCATCAACATTTACGACGAGCGCGACCAACTCGTTGCCGAGCACCTCGGCGACAACCGCACCATCGTCGGCAAGCACGGCTGGCCCAACGTGCCGCACGCCATGCGCGAGCCGGGCAAGTTCAACAGCCCCCACGGCGGCTGCTTCGACCGGGCGGGCAACATCTACATCGTCGAGTGGATCGAAGACGGGCGGATCACGAAGCTGACCCGGCAGCGGTGAAGCGTGCGGGCCGCTTATTCGTCCCCAGCGTCCGCCTCGTCGGCATCATCTTGTTGTTGCTCGGCATCGTCCCGCTCGTCCCAAGGAAAGAAGCGGCGGTCGAAGGCGGGGCTGTAGCGGTACGTCGCGCTGGATTTGGGCAAAGTTGTCACGGCCCAAAAGCGTTGGCGGATTTCCTCCGTCACCGGCTCGGCGCGAACGATGAGTTCGAAACGCAAGACCTCGGCTCGTTCGATATCGTCTGGATCGTCGAGCGACTGTTCCATGCGATGGCGCAGACCAGGCTCCGCCGCTTCCTCGTCGTCCATCCAGTCGGGGCGGGTGAACTGCCGGGTGAACAGGCGCAGGTCCTCTCCCGCGCGGGTGGGTGAAATGAAGCCGTAGCCCCAAGAGCCCGATGACTTCCACGTCTTGATCCATCGCGGGCTGGCTTCAGAGCTGACGAGTTTCAGGTCGAGCGAGCGACGGTTCGGCTGGAGCGCGTCCGGATCAAACTCACCAATGTAGATCTCATGTCGATCCAAGCCGTCGCTACTGAGGTACCATGCGCCTTCGGAACGCAGCGGGTCGAGCTTGTCCTCCTCGTCAAGGTAGCGAAGCTCCACGTTGAGCATGTAACCGCGCGGGACGGTGATGTGGAAGCGATGCACCTTCAACCCCAGCGCGTCGACCTGTACCTCGTCCGGTTTCTGATGCTCGATTTCAATGACCTGTGGATCCGCCGGCTCGTCCGCCAGGGCAGGCATCACGGTGGCAAGGACTATAACGGCGAAGGCGAGATGGTGGCGCATGATAGACTCTCCGGAATTGAAGTGGAGCAGTCAAGTTTCCCCGGCCGCCCGGCTCCCGGTCGGCCGCAACGGTGAGTCATGTCATCACTCTGATGTGTCGGCTTCGCCCGCCGACGCATCCTCTTCATCGGTGGTCACCACCACGCCTGGCGAGCCGACGTCGCGCTGGTCGTAGCCGCCTTCGGATTTGGCGTGACGTGCTCCGTGGCGGTCGGCGTCGGCGCGGGCCCAGTTGGCGCCGTCGTCGTTGGCGGTGGTGTTGATCGCGTGCGGCAGCAGGTAGATGCTCGGGCCGTCGGGCTTGTTGGCCGGCCAGCGAGCTTCGTTGTGGTAGTTGACCGCGTCGGCCATGTCGCCGGCGGTGCGGCGGAGTTCGAGCACGCCCGCCTCCTCGCTCGGCTGATTGGTCAACTGGTGCAGGCCCGGCTGATGCCAGCGGGTCAGGGGGATGACCTGGAAGCCGTCGCCCCAGGCGGCGCGGAAGTTGTCGACCGTCTGGTTACCCGGGATGAGCACGACGGCCTCGCCGGGTGCGATCTCCACCTTCTGCTCAAATTCGCCTTCGGGAGGTGGCAAAATCGGCTCGGTCTGGCCGCGTTCGTTGGCCAGGTGCCAGCCTTCGAGGGAGATGGTGCGATCGCCGCGGTTGTAGATTTCCACCCATTCGGTTTTGGCCGGCCAGCGTTCTTCTGATGCCGGGTCGTACATGATTTCGGTGATGACGATGTCATCGGCCGCGAGCGGGCCGGCGAGCAGCAGACAGGCGGCGGCGAAGGTGACGGCGAAACGGCTGACCATGGGAGCCCCCTTTGAGTTGTGCCGGCGTTGGCGTGCGCGGCCTTGCGGTGTATCGAGCATGATGGTGGGGCAGGGGGCAGACGTCAAGAAAAAGGGAATGGGACATTTTGCTTTCCCAGTGGGGCGGGCGAGACGTCCGCCCCACTGGGAAAGTGTCCCACTACCAAGAAAAAAGCCCACGGCGTGTTGCCGTGGGCTTCGTGGGTGGCCTGGTGCCGGGGATGATGCGAGGCGTCGCCGCTTATGGCCGGCCGCGATGGGCGGCGGCGGTTTCGGGATGCGCGGTGCGCTCCTGGGCGTGGGAGACAGCGGCGCCGATGATGAACACCAGCGTCAGCGCCAGATGGAGCCAGTGGTCGGCCATGTTCATCTCCAACGCGTTGTTGATCCAGTCGACGCCGAGGAAGCCCAGCAGCATGACCAAGCCATAGACCACGGCGAAGACCCAGAGCGTGGCGCGAGCGGCGGCCTCGCTGGCGAAGCCGAGGCCGAGCAGGACCACGCCGGAGAGCAGGTGGACCCAGTTGTGGAGCGTGTTGACGGAGAAGATGCCCAGGACGTAGTCGTCGCCGAAGAAGCCCAGCAGGGCGACGAGGATGAAGACGGCGCCGAGCACGCGGGCGGTCCAGCGTGCGGCGGTGGCGGGACCGGTGCCCTCGTCGTGCCGTTCGTGGGCTTCGCGTCGAGCGCGGACATCGTGTCGCGTGGTGTTTGGATCGTCAGCGGGTCGTTGCATGGTTGGCCTCCTTGCTTGGGACTGAAGAGGGTGGTGGGTACGGAAGAACAATCAACGGCTCGGGCTCCGGCGTATGCCCGGCTCAGGTGCGATGGTCTGCAGGCGTGTCCGTTCCTGGGCGTGCGAGGCGCCCGCACCGGCGACGAACAGGATCGCCATCACGAGGTACAGCCAGATATCGGCGATGTTCAGGTTCAGCGCCTGGATCAGCCACCCCGCCCCGGCGAAGCCGAGGATCATGATCGCGCCGTAAACCGCTGCGAAGCCCCAGCACGCCGCGCGGGCCACCGGTTCCGTCGCGAAGCCGAGCCCGAACAGCATCACGCCGGTGAGCAGGTGAATCCAACTGTGGAGCGTGTTGACGGCAAACGCGCCGAGCACGCGATCGGGGCCCGCCAGGCCGAGGATCGCCAGCAGCAGGAACACGAGCCCCAGCACCCAGCAGGTCCACTTGGCCGCCGTGGTGGGCGTTCGTGGGTTCTTCCCGCGGTCATACGTTCGCCCCGGGGGTGGGGCGGCAGGTGATCGGGTTGGCGTAGGCGCCATGAACTCGCTCCGGTTCGATCCAATCGGCGGCAGCTTCAGGCCTCCAGCGCGTACGGCGCTGCGGCGTCGGTGTGCCGGCCACCGTTACCGCTCTATCCGATCGTAGGGCTGGCGTCGGGGGATGGTGTTGCCTTGCAGCGGCGGTCGCGACAAATCAGGTGTCGGCGCATGGAAACCGGGGTTGGCCGGATGCCTGGTCCCGGGTCAGGCACGGTCGGCCGCATGGTTCGACCCGATCCCGTGAAGCGCAGGTTGTGAATCAGGCATCGCCGCTGCCGGCCGCGTCCGCTCGATCCGGCCCCGGCCGTCGCGCGGCGGGCCCGGATCCTCGTGCTTGACCGTCGCCGCCAGCCACAAGGAAAAGGCGATCCCCGCCGCCAGCACGATCAGCACGCCGACACCCAGCAACTGCCGCCGCCATGCCCGCACATCCCGGGGCGACTGGCCCAGCAATTTGAGCGTCACGTTGCAGACCCAGGCCCAGTTCAGCGCCAGGTGAACCAGGAGCAAGCCGACCATCGTGACGGCAATCCAGAAGTGGATATCGCCCCAGTCGTGCCGGCCCAGGCCCCAGACAGTCGCCTGACGGCTGCCTTGCGGCAGCACCGTGACCAGCAGCAGCCCTGTCCAGAGCAGGCCCAGAGCGCCGAGTGCCAATCCGACATCAAGTAGAAGATGGATGTGGACGCGTTTCATGGCAGAAGCCTCCGCCCACCTCCCCTGGTTGAACGTTCGCCGAGGCTGTTCATTGCCAGGATCTTTGGGCAACCGGACCAACCCCGTGTTCGGGCTGTGCGTATAGAATGAGCACATGGCAACGATGGGCAAGCTCATCGTGGTGATCGGCGTGGTGCTGGTCGTGTTCGGCGCGGGGTTGTGGCTGCTGGGTCGGCTGGGCTTCCGCGGCCTGCCAGGCGACATTTTGTACGAGTCGGACAACGTCCGGCTTTACTTTCCCGTCGCCACCTGTCTCGTGCTGTCGGCGGTGGCGACGCTGCTGTTCTGGCTCTGGCAGTGGTGGATGCGTTAAGGTGAACGGTCGGCCCCCTCACGCCGGGTCGACGAAGGGAGCAGTTCGTGCGTATTGCGATCATCGGCGACATCCACCTGTTCCGGCTCAAGGTCCACTACAGCCGGCTGCTGGGCAAACGGCTGCTGGGTCAGTCCAACCTCTGGCTCAACCGGCGATTCCGGTTCAACCACAGCCTGCTCGACCTGATCATCGAACGCACGCAAGAGCTCGAACCCGACCTCGTCCTGCTCACCGGCGACGTCACCACCACCTCACTCGAAGACGAGTTCTCCGACATCGTCCGCTACTTCGAGCCGCTCGCCCAGACCGCGCCCGTGCTCATGGTGCCCGGCAACCACGACCGTTACACCTTCCGCTCCGCCAGCAGCCGGCGGGTGGAGAACATCATGAGCTCGCTGCTGCCGCGCACGTTCCCGCATCACCAGAAGCTCACCGACCGCTGGCACCTGCTCGGGCTGGACTCGGCCCGGCCGCAGATCGTCTTCTCCCGCGGCGAACTGGGCCAGCCACAGTTCGACAAGACCGCCGAACTGCTGAGCAATATGAAGAAAGACGAAGGCGTGCTCGTGCTCTGCCACTACCCCGCTTCGACGCCGCCGGGCACCCCGCGAAGCTGGGCGCATGACCTGGCCGAGGCCGAAAAGCTCGACAAGCTGCTCGACCAGTGCCCGGCCCGGGTGGTGTTCGTCCACGGGCACATCCACAAGCCCTGGCACTGGATCCGCCGCCACGGCACGGCGGGCAACGGCGCGACCGAGCCGCACATGACGTGCGTCAACGCCGGCGCCCCATGCATGACCAGCGCCAACTTTCCGATGGGGCAGGGGCTGTGGGAGCTGCAACTGCCCGATGATCCGCACGACGACCTGCATCTCGTCCATCATGTGCCCACGCCCGACGGCCATTATGGGACATTCGGGGCCAAGGGTCGGGCAAAAAAAGCCGAAGCCACCTGGCAGGCGCGGCGCGTCGTATAATGCGGCCGAAGCAGGCTGGTGCTGGATATGCAACTGGATCTGGTCGATTACGCAGCTATACATTGCGTCATTGGACGGCTCACCCATTCGCAAGCTCTGATTCCCGCGTGAGGCAGTTATCCGCTGTTTCCACGCCCCCCCAGGAGACTCTCATGTGTGGTATTGTCGCCTACGTCGGTAACAAGCAGGTGACGCCCTTGCTCATCGAAGGGCTCAAACGACTGGAGTATCGCGGCTACGACTCGGCCGGGCTGGCGGTGGTGACGGAGGACGGCGGCACGCAGGTGTGTCACAGTGTCGGCCGCGTCAGCGTGCTGGAGGAGAAGCTGCGGGACCAGCCGGGCCACTGCCGCGGCACGCTCGGCATCGCCCATACCCGCTGGGCCACCCACGGCGAACCCACCGAAGCCAACGCCCACCCCCACGTCGGCAAAACCAAAGACGGCCACAGCGTCTCGCTGGTCCACAACGGCATCATCGAAAACTACGCCGCCCTGCGCAAATATCTCGAAGGCAAGGGCCACGTCTTCACCAGCCAGACCGACACCGAGGTGCTCGCCAAGCTCATCGCTGAGCTTTACCAGCCTGAAAGCCCCGCGGATGGTGGCCGGCCCGGAGCCGGTGGCGGCGGCGGTCTGGAGAAAGCGGTGCAGGGGGCGCTGCGCGAAGTGACCGGCGCGTACGCCATCGCCGTGGTCTGCGACGCCGAGCCGCACACCCTCGTCTGCGCCCGCAAGGGCAGCCCGCTGATCATCGGCATCGCCGACGACGCCTATGTCGTCGCCTCCGACGCCGCCGCCATCATCAGCCACACCACACAGGTCATCACGCTCGATGACTACCAGGTCGCCCGCCTCTGCGCCGGGCCCGACGACAAGCTCACCACCGCCGGCGGCCCGTGGGTCGTCGACTTCCGCACCACCACCATCGACAACGTCCCGGTCACGCAGCAGGTCTCCGAGTTGGAGATGGACCTTCAGCAGATCGAGCTTGGCGGCTACGAGCACTTCATGCTCAAGGAGATCATGGAGCAGCCCGAGTCGATGCGCAACGGCTTCCGCGGCCGGTTGGATCGCCGCGACGGCCGGGTCGTGCTCGGCGGGCTGAGCAAGTACACCCGTGAACTGGTCCGCGCCAAGCGCTTCATCATCACCGGCCAGGGCACCGCCTACCATGCGGGCCTGATCGGCGAATACCTCATGGAAGACCTCGCCAAGGTGCCCACCCGCGCCGAGTACGCCAGCGAGTTCCGCTACCGCAATCCGATCATCGAAGACGGCACGGTCATCCTCCCCATCAGCCAGTCGGGCGAGACCGCCGACACGCTCGCCGCTCTGCGTGAAGCCAAGGAACGCGGGGCGCTGGCGCTGGGTGTGGTCAACCAAGTGGGGTCGACCATCAGTCGCGAGACCGACGCCGGCGTCTACCTGCACGTCGGGCCTGAGATCGGCGTCGCGTCGACCAAGGCGTTCGTGGGGCAGGTGGCGGTGCTCACGTTGATCGCGCTGTACGTCGGCCGACGCAAGTTCCTTGCCGCCGACACGGTCGCCCATTACATCGAACAGCTCGAACGCATGCCCGAGTACGTCGAGCGCGTGCTCGAACAGTCCGACCACATCCGCCAGTGCGTCCAGCAGGTGGTCGACCGCGATAACTGGCTGTTCCTCGGCCGCGGGTACAACTACCCGATCGCCATGGAAGGGGCCTTGAAGCTCAAGGAGATCAGCTACATCCACGCCGAGGGCATGCCCGCCGCAGAAATGAAGCATGGCCCGATCGCGCTGATCGACCAGGGCATGCCGGTGGTCTTCGTCGCCACCCGCGGTTCGCAGTATGACAAGGTCATCTCCAACATCGAAGAGGTGAAGGCTCGCGGCGGGCGCATCATCGCCGTCGCCACCGAGGGGGACGAGGAGATCGACCGCTACGCCGACTTCGTCTTCCGCGTGCCCGACGTGCCCGAGCCGTTGCAGCCGTTGCTGACCGTGATCCCGCTGCAACTGGTCGCCTACCACGCCGCCGTCCTGCGCGGCCACGACGTCGACAAACCCCGCAACCTCGCCAAAAGCGTCACCGTCGAGTAACCCTCAAAGCCCACGCCCCCCGGGCGTGGGCCTCCCGCGCCGCCTACAATAACCCCATGAAGTTCCAGTACGGCGAATACGACGGCCAACCGTTCCAGGGCCCCGACAGCCTCTTCCCCGAGCCCAAGCTCGTCCAGTTCATCCTCCAGTACGGCGAGCAGGCGCTCGACGCCATGGAGCAACTGGAAAACGAAGAAGGCCAGGACTACCTCGAAGGCCTCATCAACGCCGGCCTGCTCGAAAAAACCGAGGACGAACAGGGCAACGGCAAGTTCCAGCTCACGCCCCGCATGATCAAGGGGATTCAGCACAAAGCCCTGCTGGAAATCTTCGCCAACCTCAAGCGCGGCACCAAAGAAGGCCACGAAACCCGCAGCCCCGGCCGCACCAGCGAACGCACCGACGGCACCAAGCCCTACGAGTTCGGCGACCCGCTCAGCGAAATCGACCTCACCGCCACCATGCGAAATGCTATGGCCCGCCAGCTCGCCCAGAAGCAGGCGACCGGCCAGGCCGTCGGCCCGTCGCTGCCCGTTCACATCAACCCCAGCGACTTCGAGTTGCACGTCACCGAAGGTGCCGCCGACTGCGCCACCGTCATCCTCATCGACCAGTCCGGCTCCATGATGCGCTGGGGACGCTTCTACCAGGCCAAACGCGTCGCTCTCGGCATGGCCGCCCTCATCCAGCAGCGCTTCCCGCAGGACACGCTCGACTTCGTCGGCTTCTACTCCATGGCCGAACGCATCCGCGAACGCGACCTGCCGCTGGTCATGCCCAAGCCCATCAGCGTCCGCGACTACCAGGTCCGCCTCCGCCTCCCGCTCGACCAGGCCCGCGAGAACGAAGACCAGATCCCGCTGCACTTCACCAACCTCCAACTCGGCCTCCGCCAGGCACGGCAGATCCTCAGCCGACGCGGCGCGATCAACAAGCAGATCTTCGTCATCACCGACGGCCAACCCACCGCCCACGTCGAACCCAACGAAGCCGGCGGCGAAATGCTCTACCTGCTCTATCCGCCCAACGAGCGCACCGCCACCGCCACGCTCAAGGAGGCGCTCAAGTGCCAGCAGCAGGGCATCCGCATCGCCACCTTCGCGTTGATTGAAGATTACTGGGGCATGGACTGGGTCGGCTTCGTCGACCGCCTCACCCGCCTCACGCGCGGCATGGCCTACTACTGCACCAGCGACGACCTCAGTTCCACCGTCATCGAAAGTTACTTCGCCGGCAAAAAGAAAAAGAGCTTCATCCACTGACCCCCGAGGCCGGGCGACTTCAGTCGCCCGGTCCCCCGCCCATCTCAAACCGCCTCCGGATGCCGGTAAATCCACCCCTCCCGCGCCACCACCGCCGCCTCATGCTTCCCCACCCGTCCCGGCTGCCCCAGGTCGTCCCGCACCAGCCACGCCGTCAGGCACGCCACCACCGCATCCCACGCGTCCTCCAGTGTCACCGCCGTCGCCGACAGGCTCGGATGCGCAAACCGCAGCCACGGCTCGAGCATCTCCGGCCGCGCCCGCGCCTGCCCCGGCCGGCTCGGCTTGCGCCCCGTCAAGCTCAAGTCCTTCGCCGTCGCCGACGGATACACCTCCACGAACACGCACCGCGCCCCCTCGGCCGGCATCTGCGGGCACACCGCCGCCCCCTCCTGCCGAACCAGTTCCGCCAGCAGCCGCCCGCCCGCCACCGTCTGCTTGAGCAGCCGGATGTTCAACGCCGCCATCGCCCCCGGCGGGTCGATCGCCCGCATCACTTGCCGGTACGGCTTCGCCATCGCCTCCACATCGCCCGCCGTCTGCGACGCCAGCCACGCCAACTGCTCGCTCCACGTCGCCTGCTCGCCGCTGCGCATCATCCCCGTCACCGCCTCGCGCGGCAGGCTGAACGGAAAGTCCATCCCCCACAACGCACGCTCCCCCTCAACCGCCTCAAGCCCGGCCGCGCTCTGGCAGACGAAGTGCCGCAGGTCATCGCGAAACGCGTGCGGCCGAAGGTCGACGATCTGCAACCGCCCGTCGCGCTCCACACCCACCGCCGACCACAGGTTGCTCAACGGCTCCCGCCCGCCGCTGAAATCCACGCCGCCAAAATAATCAAACGCAGCCAAGCCCCCACCTCCTTCTCAAGCCGCTTGCGGCTTAGTGCTCCGCGACTACACTCCCCCCATGCCTTCTACCTTGCACATCGAAACGTTCACGCTCGGCGACTGGATGACCAACTGCTACGTCCTGCACACCGACAGCGGCGCGTGCTGGCTGGTCGACGTCGGCTTTTCGCCCGAGCCGATGTTCGCGTTCATCGACGAGCACGGCCTCACGCCGCAACAGGTCGTGCTCACCCATGCCCACGTCGACCACGTCGCCGGCCTGCCGGAGCTGCGCCGGCGCTGGCCCGACCTGCCGCTGCTGATCCACGAGGCCGAGCGCGATTTCCCCGGCGACACCATGCTCAACCTCTCGATTGTCCTTGCCAATCCCGTCGTTGCCCCTGACCCCACCGGCACCTTCAAGCATGGCGACACGCTTACCCTCGATGGCATCCCGTTTGAAGTCCGCCACACGCCCGGCCACAGCCCCGGCGGCGTCTGCCTCTACCAGCCGGACCACGGCGTCGCCCTCGTCGGCGACACGCTCTTCGCCGGCTCCATCGGCCGCAGCGATTTCCCCACCTCCGACGGCCCCACACTCATGGCCAGCATCCGCGACCAACTGCTCACCCTCCCCGACGACACCCGCATCCTCCCCGGCCACGGCCCCGAAACCACCATCGCCCACGAACACGCGACCAACCCGTTTCTGTTGACATAGCTGAACCTGAAGCGATCGTGTGATTGCACAGGTGGAGAGAGGCGTGGGACATTTATGGGGGCGTCGGCTTAGGCTCCCAGTGGATGGACCAGGTCATGTCAGCTTCAAATATGAAGAGCAACCCATAATCCGTGCCTGAGGCTGGGCTGCCGTTCACCGTCGGAAGGGGCGGCACAGGAAGTGTTGCCACGTGATAATCGCCCTCGGGATCCACCCAAGTCAACCGTGCCTCCGCAGGTATCCGTTGCTCATGCATTACCGCGGTCGTCCGGCTATTCACCACCAGATTCCCAATAGACCCATTCTGGTCAAAGCCTGAATTCCGGTCAAAGCCAGAAACCGTCACCTGAGTGAGTTTTGAATCGCTGTGATTGCGGAAATAGAACGTTCCACTGAAGGTGGGCTCAGTTGGTGTACCGATCCGACTACAACCCAACAAACCAGCCAGTGCCAGGCAGAGCATGACGCAGCTTGAGCGAATCATGGTTTGTTCCCCGAAAGTGTATCGATCATGTACAGAGCGCTTCTTGCCACAATGTAGGTATGCGTTCAACCTGCATTCTCGTACGCCCCCACCGCGCGCAGCCGTTCGTAGCGCTTCTGCAACAGGTTTTCGATCTTGTACCGCTTGAGCTCGCGCAGCGAGGCGGTGATCCATTTTTCCAAGCGGTCGGCGGCGGCGGCGGGGTTGCGGTGGGCGCCGCCCAGCGGTTCTTCGATGACGTGGTCGATCGTGCCGTGCTTGAGGTTGTAATCGGCGGTGAGCTTCAAGGCGTCCGCGGCGGCGGCGTTCGTCTCGGGCGTGGCGGTCTTCCACAGAATTGCCGCGCACCCTTCGGGACTGATGACGCTGTACCAGGCGTATTGCATCATGGCTAACCGGTCGGCGACGCCGATGCCCAGCGCGCCGCCCGACGCGCCTTCGCCGATGACGACGCTGACGACCGGCGTCTTGAGCCGGGCCATCTCGCGCAGGTTCACTGCGATCGCCTCGGCCTGCCCGCGCTCCTCAGCGCCGATGCCGGGGTAGGCGCCGGGCGTGTCGATGAGCGTCACGACGGGCAGGTTGAACTTCTCGGCCAGCTTCATGCAGCGGAGCGCCTTGCGGTAGCCCTCGGGGTGGGCACAGCCGAAGTGGCAGGTGATGCGTTCGCGGGTGTCCTTGCCCTTGTTGTGGGCGATGACCAGGCACTTGTAGGGGCCGATGCGGCCGAAGCCGGTGACGATGGCGGGGTCGTCACCGAAGCGCCGGTCGCCGTGCAGCTCGGCGAAGTCTTTGACGAAGGTGCGGATGTAGTCGATCGCCTGCGGCCGACCGGGGTGGCGGGCGACCTTGACGGTGTTCCACGCGCTGAGGCTGGCGTAGATTTTTTTGAGCATCGCGGTGTGCGACTGGCGGAGCTTGCGCACCTCGCTGGCGAAGTCCAGGTCCGGGCTGCCTGGCGGGGCGTCGGCCCCACCGCCGGCGTGGCTGGCTTCGAGTTCGGCGATCTGGCGTTCGAGCGCGGTCAGCGGGCGTTCGAACTCCAGCTCGTACATTCCGTTGTAGGCGTTGAGCGTGCTCATGGCGGTTCTGCTTTTTTCTCCACGCCACCCGGGAGGGGCGGGGGGTGCCTTCGGACGCTTGACATCCTCGGCGCGAACGTCGCATGGGGGTGGCTGGTGACGCCCTCCCCCAACCCCTCCCGGGGGGAGGGGAGTTGGTAAACCTGTTATCGTACCGGCCAATCGCCGGAAGGGGCAACCGCATGGACCAGCGTATCAGCCAGATCAAACAAGTGGCAATCCTCGGCACCGGGCTGCTGGGCACGAGCGTCGCCCTGGGCCTCAAGGCGGGGGGCTACCCCGGCCGCATCGTCGGCGTCGCCCGCCGGGCCGAGACGCTCGAACAGGCCCGCGCCGCCGGTGCCCTTGACCACGGCACGACCGACCTCGGCGAAGCCCTGGCAGACAGCGACCTGGCCATCCTCGCCGTCCCGCTGGGGCAGTTCGACCGCATGTTCCAAGCCATCGCCGAACACGAGCACGACGGGCTGGTGCTCACCGACGTCGGCTCCACGAAGCTGAGCGTGCTCGCCGCGGCGCGGAAGCACCTCAAGCATCCCGAGCGGTTCGTCGGCGCGCATCCGATGGCCGGCTCCGAGCAGCAGGGGCCCGAGGGGGCGCGGGCTGACCTGTGCCAGGGCAAGCCGTGCATCATCACGCCGGGGAATGATACGGACGAAGATGCGCTGGCCGTGGTCGAAGCGTTCTGGTCGAGCCTGGGCATGACGTTGATCCGCATGTCGGCCCACGAGCACGACGCTCAGACGGCGACCATCAGCCACCTGCCGCACGCGATGGCGGTGCTACTCGTGCTTGTCGCGGCCGAGCGGGGCGGGCTGGACATTGCTTCCACCGGCTTCCGCGACACCAGCCGGCTGGCGTCGAGCAATCCGCCGATGCGGGCCGACATCCTCATGGCCAACCGCGAGCAGGTGCTCGACGCCCTGACCACGCTCGGCCACCGGCTCGACCGGCTCATCGGCGTGCTGGATCAGAACGACCGCACCGGCCTGACCGCCATGCTCGAACATGCCCGCCAGGTCCGCGACGGCTGGCTGGCGGAACGGGAGGGGGAGATGACAAGGTGACAGGATGACAAGGTGACAAGGTGAAGAAGACCAACGTCACCTTGTCACCCCCTCACCTTGTCACCTTGTCACGCTCCAAGGGAGTTTCCAATGAGCGAAGCGCCATACAAACTCGCCTTCATCGGGGCCGGGAACATGGCTGAGGCGATCGCCCGCGCTGCGGTCGACAAGGGCGTGCTCGAGGCCCGGCAGATCGTGGCGGTCGACCCCAGCAGCGACCGGCGGGAGCTGTTCGCGTCGCTGGGCATGGCGGCGGTGGCGTCGATCTCCGAGGCGGTGACGGTCAGCGAGCAGGTGGTGCTGGCGGTGAAGCCGCAGACGCTGACGGACATCGGCGGCGAACTGGCCGGGTGCGTGAGTGACGAACACATCGTCGTCTCCATCATGGCGGGCCAGCGTGCGGCGAAGATCGAGCAGGCGGTGGGGCGGGCGCTGCGCGTGGTGCGCGTGATGCCCAACACGCCGATGCTGGTCGGTCAGGGGATGGCGGCGGTCGCGCTGGGCGAACATGCCCAAGCGGATGACGACGCGCTGGCGATGAAGCTGTTTGAGGCGGGTGGCCGGGCGATCCGGGTGGACGAATCGCAGATGGACGCGATCACGGCCGTATCCGGCTCGGGCCCGGCCTACCTGTTCTACCTCGCGGAAGCGATGGAGCAGGCGGCCCGCGACTTGGGCCTTGGCGAGCATGCCGAGTTGCTGGTGGCGCAGACGTTGCAGGGAGCGGCGAAGCTGCTGGCCGAGTCGCCCGACACGGCGGCCACCCTTCGCCGCAAGGTCACCAGCCCCGGCGGCACGACCGAGGCGGCGATCCAGCATCTGGAGGCCAGTGGAAGTCTGGACACGTTCGTGAGTGCGGTCAAGGCGGCCGAGCGGCGGTCGAAGGAACTGGGCGGATGAAGTTAGCCGTCGCCTTCATGGCGACGCGGGTGGCGATCGGATCCCAACCCACTGCGTGTCGACATGAAGGCGACGGCTAACGGTTGTCCGTTTTGGCGGTGTCGGTTACTTGGGCTTGACGATGTCGCTGGCCAGGCCCACCTTTGCGAGCAGGCGAATGGTGAGGTAGGTGATGTCGAACTCGTACCACTTCATGCCGTGGGCGGCGGAGCGCTGCTGGGCGTGGTGGTTGTTGTGCCAGCCTTCGCCGAAGCTGAGCAGAGCGACCCACCAGAGGTTGGTCGAGTCGTCGTCGGTCTCGTGGCTGCGGTAGCCCCAGGTGTGCGTGGCGGAGTTGACGAACCAGGTGCTGTGGTAAACCACCACGGTGCGGACGCCCAGGCCCCAGAGCAGCCAGGACAGCCCGCTGGTGCTCAGGCCCAGGTAGGCCGCGAGCGAGCCGCCGGCGAACAGCAGCGCGCCCAGCACGAGCGGCGGCAGCCAGAAAAACTTGTTGAGAAAGCGATGGCCAGGGTCGCGGAGCAGGTCCTTGGCGGCGTCGGCGGCGGGCTGGCCTTCGGGTTCTTTGAGCATGGTCCAGAAGACGTGGGACCAACTGAAGCCGTGGCGGGGCGTGTGCGGGTCGTCGTCGGTGTCCGAGTGCTTGTGGTGCAGGCGGTGCGTGCCGACCCACGTGACCGGCCCGCCCTGCCAGGCGAGGCAGCCGAAGCAGGTGAGCAGGTACTCGAACCACTTGGGCGTCTTGAAGCTGCGGTGCGTCAGCAACCGGTGGTAGCAGAGCGTCACGCCCAGCCCGCCCGTGACCCAGTAAAGCACCGCTGCGACGATCAGCGCGCTCCACGAAAAGTAGAACAGCGCGGCCACGGCCCCGACGTGCAGCACGCCGAGCCCGATCGCGATGGGCCAGTCGATGCCCAGACGTTGAAAGCGGGCGTTGGCGCGGGATGAGCTTGCAGTGGACAAGGCGGCGTCTCTCGTATGGGTGTGTAGGGATTCTGCGGCGGGGTCAACGGATTAGATGAACATCTTAAGCATTCCGGACCGTCAAAGCTATTGCCGAACATGAGCCACTACGGCCCACACGTTGGCAAAAGTTCGATCGACGGTGAGAAAAAAGGAACGGTCATGCCCTGGCGGCGCGTGGGCGGCGATTCCGTTCATCGGCATTCCCTCTTATCATCTGCCCCATCATGCCCTATTCAACCTTGCAGGACTTTATCGAAGCGCTGGACCGAGCAGGCGAACTGCACCGGGTCTCGGCCAAGGTTTCGTCGATGCTCGAGATCAGCGCCATTGCTGATCGCGTCAGCAAATCGCCTGCCGCGCAGGTGAGTGAGACGGCCAAAACGTTCGATCCGCATCACGCGGACCTCGGCGGCAAGGCGCTGTTGTTCGAGCACGTCGAAACGCCCGAGGGCAAGGCCGCTATGCCCTTGCTCATTAATGCTTTCGGCAGCTATCGGCGGGTGGAGATGGCGCTGGGTTGCGAGGCGGGGGGCCTCGAAGCGCTTGCGGCCCGCGTGGCGGCGCTGGTCAAGCCCGAGCCGCCGACGGGGCTGATGGAAAAAATGAAAAAGGGGCTTGAACTGGCGAAAATCGCCTCGTTCACGCCCAAGTACGTCAAGCGGGGGCGATGCCAGGAGATTGTAAAAACGGGCAACGAGGTGAACCTGTTCGACCTGCCGGTCATCAAGTGCTGGCCCCACGACGGCGACCCGCAGGCGGTGGGCTACAACCTGACCCCCGAGCAGGCGGGCACGGCCAAAGGCCTCGGCCGATACATCACCTTCGGCGGCGTCTACACCGTTCACCCCGACGATGCGGGCAAACCCGAGGGTACCCCGCGCCCCTCGCGCAACGTCGGCATGTACCGCGCCCAGCTCCTCGACGAAACCCACACCGCCATGCACTGGCACATGCACCACGACGGCGCCCGCCACTGGCGCGCGTGGAAAGAGGCCAAGAAGCAGGGGGGGCTCGGCGAAGGCTACTACGAGATATTCTCGAAAGCCCCGGCCGGGATGCGCGGAATGCCCTGCGCCATCGTGCTCGGCGGCGAAAGTGTCCTGCCCTACAGCGCCACCGCGCCGCTGCCGCCGGGCATTTCCGAACTGCTGTTCGCCGGCTTCCTCAACGGCGGTGGCATCGAACTGGTCAAGTGCAAGACCATCGACATGCACGTGCCCGCCAACGCCGAGATCGTCATCGAAGGCTACGTCTCCACCGAGGCGGATGTCATCGGCTACGATCCCCGCCATCCCCACGCCCCGAGCCTCAAGCCCCACGCCGAGGCCTTCGAAGGCCCCTTCGGCGACCACACCGGCTTCTACTCCCTGCCCGACCGCTACCCCATCTTCACCGTCACCGCCATCACCCACGCACGTGATCCGATCTACCCCACCACCATCGTCGGCCAGCCGCCGCAGGAAGACTACTACCTCGGCAAAGCCACCGAGCGCATCTTCCTGCCGCTGCTCAAGACCATCGTGCACGACATCATCGACTACGACCTGCCGATGTTCGGCGCGTTCCACAACTGCGCCTTCATCAAGATCAAGAAGGAATACCCGCTCCAGGCCCGGCGCGTCATGCACGCGATCTGGGGGGCGGGGCAGATGGCGTGGACCAAGATGATCGTCGTCGTCGACCACAACGTGAACGTGCACGACCACGAGGAAGTGCTGTTCCATCTCTGCGCCAACTGCGACCCCGGCCGGGACGTGGAAATCGTCAACGGCCCGCTGGACATCCTCGACCACGCCGCCCCCCGCCTCGGTGCCGGCCACAAGATCGGCTTCGACGCCACCGCCAAAATCCCCGGCGAAGAAGTCGGCGGTCACCCCGTCCGCGACTACCCCGAAATCCTGAGCATGACCGACGCCATCAACACCCTCGTCAACAAACGCTGGAAAGAGTACGGTTTGTAGGGGGGGGGGGGGGGGGGGGGGGGGGGGGGGGGGGGGGGGGGGGGGGGGGG
>JBBDPC010000165.1:0-53975 GCA_040876735.1 Phycisphaeraceae bacterium
TCAGCACGACCAACCGCAACTTCCCCGGCCGCATGGGCCACAAGGAAGCCGGCGTCTACCTTGCCTCGCCGCTGACCGCCGCCGCCAGCGCCCTGACGGGCAAGGTGACCGACCCGCGCGAGTTCGTCAGCGAACCGATCGCCACCGGGACGGCCGGGGTGGTGTGAGGCAGCCAAGGTCAGCCCCGGAGCGTGGCGATGGCGGCACTCAAGCGAATCCTCATTCTGCTGGGGATGGTCATCAGTTGTGTGGTGATCGTTTTCGTCGGCGGATTTCTACTTGGCGCTGCTGGCAAGGCGGTGTGCCTTATTGCCTTTGTGCCGGCGTTTGCCATTTACTTGACCTCCCGTCGCAGTCGCAGGTATCACGTGGCCGCGTTTGGCTTCGCTCTCGCGATGGCCGCGGGATTTGGCCTCTGGTTGACCGAAAATTAGGCTCCGTCCGAACATTCGGTGGCCCAGGCGAGACGTCTGTGCCACCTCCGTCAGATGTCGCACTTGCGTGCAGCCGTGCTGGCTCGCGCCGCTTCGGGTGGCCGCTGGCGAACTGCTCACAACAGGCGTGCGATCAGGGCGTCGGCGAGAAACAGGCCCTCGTGCGTCAGGCGCAGGTGCGTGGCGGTGCGTTCGAGCAATCCGTGGCCGACGCATTCGTCGATCGTCGCGTGCCGGGGATCGCCGGCGGGCACGACGCTGGCCAGCCAGTCGAGCCGGACGCCCGCGCGTAGTCGCAGGCCGAGCATGAGCTGCTCGCCCACGCGCTGCGTCTCGGGCAGACGCTCCTCGTCCACGATCGGCGGCGTCGGCGCCTCGGCCAGATAGCGTCCGATGTGCGGCTGGTTCTTCCATCGCCGGCCCGCCACGTGACTCGCCGCCGAGGGGCCGGCCCCCAGCCAGTCGCCGTTACGCCAGTAGATCAGGTTGTGCAGGCAGCGGGCGGCGTTCGGCAACGTGCCCGCCCCCTCGCCACCCCCCGATCCCTGATCCCCGTCCCCCGCACCCTGCACGCTCGCCCAGTTGCTCACCTCGTAATGCTCGAACCCCGCCGCCGCCAGCCGGGCCATCACCCGCTCGTACATCGCCCGCTCCGTCTCCTCGTCCATCGGCTGGACCATGCCAAGCTGCATCTTCTTGGTCAGGGCCGTGTCCGGCTCGAAGATCAGGCTGTAGCAGGACAGGTGCGTCGGCGCCAGGGCGAGCACGGCGTCGAGGTCGGCGTCCAGTTCCGCCATCGTCTGGCCCGGGATGGCGAAGATCAGGTCGAGGTTGAGGTTCTCGATGCCCGCGTCGCGCACCAGGCCCGCCGCCCGGCCGACGCTGGCCGGCTCATGCCACCGTTCCAGGGCCTTGAGCAGCCGTGGCTGGAAGGATTGCGCCCCCATCGACACCCGGCTCACCCCGCCGGCGGCGAGGGTGGCCATCAGTTCCGGCGTGACGGTCTCGGGGTTCGCCTCGACGGTGAACTCCTCCACCGTGGTCAGCGTGCCCAACTGCTCCAGGGCCGTCAGGAGCCGCTGCCACAGCTCCGGCCGGAGCAGCGTGGGCGTGCCGCCGCCGACGAAGAGCGTGCGAGGCCGAAGGTCGTAGGTGCCCGCCTGGTGGCGCAGTTCGCCGATCAGGGCGTCGGTGAACCGGTCCTGCCGGTCGCCTTTGCCGGTGGGCTGGTCCACAAGGCTGTAGAAATCGCAATAATGGCACTTGTGGTAGCAGAACGGGACGTGCAGGTAGATCGCGTCCAGCGGGAGCCGCGGGTTTCCCCCCGCCACATCGGCACCTGTTGATGCTTGATGCCGGTCGGACGCAGGGGTACACTCACGGCGAGAAGAGCAACTTGTCCTGATTCGTGAACGAGGTTGCATATGGATGTCTTGTTGGTGATGTTTAAAAGCGATGGCGCCCGGCGTGATTTTCAGATCACGAAAGACCGGGTCATCGTCGGCCGCAAGACCGATTGCGACCTGCGCATCCCGCTTTCGAGCGTTTCCCGCCATCATTGCGAGTTGACGATCGATCGTGAGCAGCAACAGGTCGCCCTTCGGGACCTCGGCTCGAGCAACGGCACCTACCACAATAACGTCCGCGTGCAGGAAGCGGTTCTCGCGGCGGGCGATGAAGTCATGGTAGGCCCCGTCGTCTTCACCGTCGTCATCGACGGCCAGCCCGAGGAAATCGAGCCCGTTCGCACGGTGCTCAACGAAAACGGCTCCGAGGCCGCCGTGGTCAGCACCGGCTCCGAGGCCGTCCCCGGCGGCGTCAGCACCGCCGACGACTCGGGACAAACCCTGCCCGCCATCGAAGACGACCCGGAGGAAGACCACACTCCCACTGTCGACATCAACGATCCCATCGAAGCCCTCCAGCGGATGGCCGACTCTGAAGCCGACGCCGACGACTCGGCCGGCTACTACCCGACCGGTGAGGAAGATGACGAGCCGTCCGAACGGCAGGCCTGACGCCGCCGCTGATCCGGCGCTTCGATCGAGCCTTGCGCACTTAGAGCGTCTAAATTGACTCCCTCTCCCTTCTGGGAAGAGGGCTGGGGTGAGGGTGGGGCATCCTGTTGCCTTGCAACACGGGCAGGGCCGTGCGTCGATCGACTTCGTGACTTTCACCCCTCCTCCGCCCATCCGCCGGCTGCGCCGGCATCTTCTCCCCTCAGGAGGAGAAGGATTTTTTAGACACGCTAAATAACATGCCAAAATTGTTCTTTTAGGCAGATATGATCTTTCATTGGCTTTTAACAAGCGTTCATGCCCTCGAAATGGCTCGCCTCGGCTGGCCCATGGGAGTAGGGATGCGGTTCACCGGCGTCTCGTCCGCCAGGCGCTGAACCTGCGTCCGTCACTACCTGCCTGACGATGCCTGAGCTCGTTCTTACCTCGACGTGTGCCTCGACGGGTTCGTCAGCGGAGGTGCGGCGCGGGTTGGCCTGCTTCTGGTCCAACCTTCGAAGACTTCTCATGCATGTCCGGGGATCGACGTCGCTGTTCAAGCCAGATCGGTCCTCGGGAGATGGCTTTGCAGGGAGCGAACGGGGGCCGATGAACCCGTTGCTGAATCACGAAGTCTGGCTGTAAGACGTACCTCGTCTCTGGACCAATATGCTCACCAACTCGGCGACCACGGCGGGCTGCTCCGCGCTGCGGTCATGCTGTTCCGCCGGGTCGCTGGCGAGGTCGAACAGCATTGGCGGCTGATCCGCCTGGCGGACCAGCTTCCACGGCCCGCGGCGGATCGCCTGTTGCTTCGCGTACGCCCATTGCAGGCACTCACGCGCGGGCGCGGCCTCGCCCGCCAGGGCGGGGCGGACGTCGAGCCCTTCCACATGAGGCGGAAGGTCGATGCCCGCAGCGGCCAGGAACGTCGGCAGCAGGTCGTGGTGATGCAACGGCGTTTCGACTTCGCTGCCCGCCGGCACGACGCTCGGCCAGCGCCAGATCGCTGGCACGCGGATGCCGCCTTCAAAGAGGCTGAACTTCGCGCCGCGCAGGCCCTGCGTCGATCCGCCGGGGTAGGGTTCCGCCCGACCGTCGGGCCAGTTGCGTGTTTCGCGCGACGGGCCGTGGTCCGCCGAGGCGAATACGCAGGTGTCCTCGGCCAGTCCCAACCGATCCAGTTCATCCAGGATGCGCTCGATCGCCCGGTCGTAGGTCCACAGCATTGCGGCGGTCAGTTGCCGGGCCTCGTCGAGGTGCGCAAACCGGGCCATCACATCGGCCGGGGCGTGCATGGGATAGTGCGGCGCGTTGAATGGGACGTAGAGGAAAAACGGCCGACCGTCCTGCTTCGCGCGCTGGAGGTAGGCAATTGCCTGGTCTGCGATCAGGTCGGTGAGGTACTGGCCGTTGCGGTCCAGTTCTTCGTCGTTGTGCCAGAGGTCATGCCGGGGACTGCTGCCGCCGTCGGCCATGAGCCAGTAGAAGATGTGCGAGTAGTAGTCGACGCAGCCGTGGAGGAAGCCGAACCAGTCGTCGAAGCCGCGGTCGTGCGGCCGCTGGCCCGCCGCCTGGCCCAGATGCCATTTGCCTGACATGTACGTCTGGTAGCCCGCCTCGCGCAGCAGTTCCGGCAGCGTCGGCGCCTCCGCCGCCAGCCCGGACGCCTCCCAGCTTGCCGGCACATTGCCCGGCACACCGGCGGTGTGCGGCAGGCAGCCGGTGAGCAGCGACGCCCGCGATGCGGAGCAGACCGGCGATCCGCCGTACCACTGCGTGCAGCGGGCGCCCTGCGCCGCCAGACGGTCGAGCGTCGGCGTCTCCAGGTCTGCCGCGCCGTAGCAGCCGACGTCGCCATAGCCTTGATCGTCGGCGAGAAATACAAGCAGGTTCGGCCGGCTCATCGCAGCTCCATCACGTGTCACGCACTTCGGTGGGTGACAAGCTAGCTGACGCTGATCCCGCCAGCAAGCGCAGCACCTGTATCAGGTGCAGTGAAGCGCTGGGGCCGTGTCACGCGTTCGGCGCGGTGATCTCGCCGTGTATGGCCCGGGCGGGGGCGTCGTTGAGCAGGGCTTGTGTGAGCGGGTCGGTGGCGTTGTCGGGGTCGATGCGGACGGCGGTGAAGACGGCCGGGGCGCCGCGGCGGAGAGTGGCGTCGGTGTCGGAGAACTCGAGGGCGAGCCGGCCGTGGGTGGTGGCCATTTCCAGCAGCAGTTCGGGGTCGGTTTCGTCGCGGCGGTAGAGGCGTCGCATCTGGGGGAGGATGCCCATGGGCTGGTCGACGCCCTGCTGGCAGAGGAGGGAATCGGTGCCGAGGCAGACGTTGACGCCGGCGTCGAGCATGTCGCGGTAGCGGTGCTGCCCGGTGGCGGGATGGCCGAACGTTTCGCTGGCCACCGGGCAGTAGACGACGGAGCTGCCGGTGCGTTTGAGGATGGCGATGTGCTCGTCGTTGACGTAGTTGCAGTGGGCCAGTAGCCAGCGGCCGCGTCGGAGGCTGGGTTCGAGCCAGTGGACCGGGTGCTGGCCGGTGGGTTTGAGGTGTGCCGGGAGCTTGCCGAGTTCGCGGAGCAGGTCGACGAAGGGGCCGGTGGCGTCGCGGACGAATTCAAGCTCGGCGGGCGACTCGGCGAGGTGGGTGGAAAGGCGGTAGATGTGTTGGTGGCTGAGTCGTGTGGCGGCGTCGTAGAGGGCGCGACCGGCGGAGTAGGGGGCGTGCGGCTGGATGCCGAGCGTGACGCCGCGCACGTGGCCGGGCACGGGGACGTCGTAGGGCAGCGGGTCGAGCCAGGCGTCGAGGCGGTCGGCGGCGAGGTCGACGTCGGTGTCGAAGCCGAAGCATTCGAGGTAGCTGACACCGGGCAGGGCGAGGTCGGCGGGGGCCTGGTGGCGGGCGCGGATGGCGTCGAGCGAGCCGGCGATGTCGCCGACGTAGCCCACGCCGGCGTCGCGAGAGAGGCGCAGGCCCTCGTGGACGGCGGCGGCGACGGTTTCGAGCTCGATCGGCCGGGCGTCGCGGACCTGCTTGAGCCAGGCGATGAAGTCGCCGGTGTAGGGGATGCCGGTGACGTGGGTGAGGTCGAGGTGGGCGTGGGCGTTGACCATGGCGGGCAGCAGCAGGTCATCGGGCAGGTCGACGGTGCGGGCGTGGCTGCGGATGCGGCGGGGAATGTCGTCCGGTGAGCCGGCGGCGAGCACCCGGCCGTCGCGGACGGCCACGGCCCCGGGGCGGGCGGCGCGGCCCCCCGCATCGCGAATGGCGGCCGCCCGGTAGATCGTGATCAATTTTCGCTTCATGCCTGCGGCCCCATGGGTCCGATAGAGAATAGATAAAAGTGATACCCCGTCCGGGCGAAGATTTTCAAGCCGTCGGGGCTCGTTGTACAATCGCGTCACGGTTCGTCCCAAGCCCCCCGGCATCCCCCGGGAACCGCCCCCAGGCCCGCCCTTGGAACGTGACCGCGACCCGCACGGCCGGCCAACGGAAGGCTGCCGACACCCTAAGCGTACCCGGTCACACGACCGCACGTTGTCAACCACTCGATCAGGAAGGATCAGGGCCCATGAGATTTGGCACGACATGGATGTTGCTCGGCGCATTGACGCTCGGCATGACCGGCTGCGTCGCACAGACGGAAGTCGATGAGATGCGCGAGGCCTACCGCCTCAGCCAGGACCAGGTCGTCGAGTTGCAGCAGCAGCTTGAGGAGGCCGAGGCCCGCATCGCCGCCCTTCAGGCCGAGGCCGGCGACGAGGCCGCCGTCCGCGAGGAACTCGGCCGGCTGCGCCGCGAACGCGACCAGCTCCGCCAGGCGCTCAGCGATGCCGAGCAGGCCTTGCGCGAGCTTGGCGCCTCCGCGGCGCTGCCCGAAGAGCTGAACGCCGACCTCGAGCGCCTCGCCGCCTCCAACCCCGACCTGATGAGCTACGACGCGGAGCGCGGCATGATCCGCTTCCGCAGCGACCTGACCTTCGACCTCGGCTCGGCCGACGTACGCGACGCCGCCGCCGGCTCGCTCGAACAGCTCGCCGAGGTGCTCCGCTCCGACGCCGCCGCGCCGTACGAGGTCCGCATCGTCGGCCACACCGACAACGTGCCGATCTCCAATCCCGCCACACGCGAGAAGCACCCGACCAACTGGCACCTCTCCGCCCACCGCGCCATCGCGGTCAAGGACGTGCTCGAAGGCGCAGGCCTCACTCCCGCCCGGATGAACGTCTCTGGCTACAGCCAGTATCGCCCCGTGGAGCCGCATCGCGCCGGCGGTGTGGACGCCAACCGCCGGGTGGAAATCTACCTCGTCGCCATGAGCCCCGCCGCCCGTGACGCCGCCGGCGACAACCCGCCGCGCCGCGAACCGTCGAACACGCAGCGCGACGCCCGCCCCGCCTCCGCCCCCGAGCCCGAGGCGGAAGACGACGCGGCTTTCAAATAAGCCCGCCACCCACCATCAACCTGATCCGCCCAGACCCGCCGCAACCCGGCGGGTCTTTTTTATGGCAAGTGCGAGCCATGGAGCCACCGCGAAACAGTTGAAGCCACGGATGGACACCGATGCACACGGATCGGAGAATCGCCAGGACGCCATGAAGAGAAAGGCAGAATCACGAAGGACACGAAGGCGCAAAGGACACGGAGAAGAGAGAAGCATTTGAAGGACAATCAGCAGGGAGTGTAAGCCCCATCGCCCCACGCGTTCCGGGGGTATACGGGGCGATGGGCCACAGGCGAGTTTTACCTCGACACGTACTTCACGTTGCATTCTTCTTCGTGCTCTTTGTGCCTTCGTCTCCTTCGTGGTTTGTCTTGTCTTTACGACTCCCAGTGCCGCATGATGCTGGTGCGCGCCAGAAGACGCATGACGGAACACTAGAGATGGTCCCGCGGAATGTGCCGATGCCAGGTGCGGCAGTAGACGCGGCGTTCGCCTTCGTAGGCGTCGAGGTCGGCCAGCAGGTGGAAATGTGTGCTGTCGGAGGTGAGGACGGTGCGCGTGATCGTCTTGACCGACCAGTCCCCGCGGGCGAAGCGGCGAAGCCAGTGCGTTTCGCCACGCAGGCTGCCGAGGTCGTCGTGGCGGACGGTGTAACGTTCGACCGCCCGGCTTTCGATGGTCCAGTCG
This sequence comes from Phycisphaeraceae bacterium, assembly GCA_040876735.1. GTDB lineage: Bacteria > Planctomycetota > Phycisphaerae > Phycisphaerales > Phycisphaeraceae > Natronomicrosphaera. The sequence goes on from JBBDPC010000165.1 coordinate 7,561, forward strand.
GTGTCGTCCACCCGCCACGCCCCATGATCGCGGACGACTTCGAGGCAGGACTCGTCGGCTGGCAGGTCGCGGACGACTTTCCAACTCGGCTCGGCGGGACGCAACGGCGTCATCACCAGCGGCGGCGCGCCTTCGGGCTCGGCGAACGTGACGACCGGCTCGTCGGCGTTGCGCGGCAGGCGCTGCGGCAGCAGCAGTCGGCTGGCGTGGGGGTAGATCGTGAGCATAACCGGCTCGGGCGGGGGCCAGGCGAGCGGCCAGTACGTCGTGGAGAAGGCGAGGCGGATGCGGTGCCCGGCGGGGAACGTCTGGCCGATGTCGTTGAGCTGGATCGCAATGCGGTAACGCTCGTGCGGCATCACCGGCTCGGGATGCTCGTGGCTGCGACGGTGGGTGAGGTTGAGCAGGGCGTAGCTGACGCGCGTCGCCTTGCCGTCGGGCAGAATGTCGGAGAGCCGCACCGCGACCATGGCGACCGGCCGGTCGACGCTCAACTCCATCTCGATGATCGGCGGGCCCAGCACTTCCACCGCCTCCGGCAGCGGCGGCGTGTCGAACACCAGTGCGCCGCCGTCCTCGTGGCGCTGGTCGTCCGGCAGGTCCGGCGGGGCGGCTTCCGAACACCACTTGCCCGCGAACAGCCCCAGCGACAGCGGCGAATGCACCGTCATGGCGGGCTCGGCCGCGGCGGGCTCCTCCGGCTCGGTGTCAGGTGTCAGCCCCCATCGCGAAAAGCGGAACCGCCGCGTGGCGATGTAAGGCGAGGGCCAGACCGGCTCACCCACCCACCGGCCCGGCCGCTGCCGATAGCCTGTCGCCGGCGGCACGCTGTCCTGCACGTAGGCGCGCAGCATCGGCTCGCGCATGATGCCCGTGTCGATGCCCTTGAGCCAGTGGTCCCACCAGCGCAGCGCTTCCTGAAGAAAGCCGATCGCCGGGCCGGGCACACCGAGGTGCGGATACTTGTGGCTCCACGGGCCGACCAGTCCCAGCCGGGGCACGTGCAGGTATTCGAGCAGGCGGAACACGGCGTTGGTGTACGCGTCCGCCCAGCCGCTGACCGCCATGACCGGGCACTGGATGGCGTTGAAGTCTTCGCAGACCGAGCCATGCTTCCAGAAGGCGTCGCGCCGCTGGTGGCGCAGCCAGTCTTCCAGCCAGAGGCCGCTTTCTTTGAGGCGTTGCATCCACATCTCGCGCCACCGGTCGCCGACAAGCTGCGGGTCCGGCGGGGCGGTGTTGTAGGCGAACATGGTCGACGCCCACGACAGGTTCTCGCCCAGCAGACAACCGCCGGCGTAATGCACGTCGTCGGCATAGCGGTCGTCGGTGGAGGCGATGGTGATGATCGCCTTCAGCGCCGGCGGCCGACGGGCGGCGATCTGTAAACCGTTGAACCCACCCCAGGAGATGCCCATCATCCCGACATCGCCGGTGCACCAGGGCTGCTGCGTGAGCCAGTGGATGATCTGCTCGCCGTCGGCCAGTTCCTGTTCGAGGTATTCGCCCTGGTAAACGCCTTCGGAGTCACCGCTGCCGCGCAGGTCGGCGCGGACGCAGGCGTAGCCGTGGCCGGCGAGGTAGGGCTGCATGCTCGCATCCCGGACGGCGGTCCAATCGCGCTTGCGGTAGGGGATGTACTCAAGAATCGCCGGCACGGGGTCGCCCTCGGCATCCTCGGGCAACCAGATGCGCGCCGCGAGGCGGACGCCGTCGGGCATGGGAATCTCAACATGTTTCCATTCGCGCACTTTACGCGGCATTTGCTCCACGATTTTCATGTTGCCCCATCTCCAGTGTCGGCACAGGTTCGGCGATGTCTTCGATGACGAAAGGCAACAGGCGCAGGCACTGCTCGTACCGTTCGAGCAGTTGCGCCTGATCCGGCGCGCCGATGATGATCTCCGCCAGCAGATAGCTGTAGCTGTCCTGGCTCAGCAGCGCCGAGAGGCGGTCGCCCGGGCGGACGGTGACTTCGACCACCGTGCCGGGCAAAAGCGCTTCGACGTGGTGGCACTGCCCGGCCGTGGGCACGGAGCGGACGATGCCGTCGCGGAACGCCCGCACGGAAAACTTCGCCGCGCAACCAGCGGGCCCGGCCCGGTGCGGGATGGTAGGCGTGTTCCCCAGTGCCAACTCGACCGGCACGTGGAAGTTGGACACACCGTCCACCTGCTCGAACAGCAAGGCGTGCGACTGCGACACCCGCGGGTTGATCTCCAGCAGCCAGAGCTTGTCGTTCACCTGATCCCAGAAAAACTCGACGTTGAACGGCCGATCTTCATAGCCGAGGTGGTGTATCACCGTTTCCACAATATCCGCCACGCGCTGCTGCACCTCGGCGGGCAGGCGGGAGGGATATTCCAGGCGGGAGAAGACCGTCGTGCCGGGGTAGCAGATCGAGTCGACGACGCCGTGGCTGTGGAGCTTGCCGTCGTGGACGTACCCTTCCAGTGTGCCCTGCGTGCCCCAGATATCCGCCTCGGCAAGGCAGTGGTAGCCGTCCACGGCCACGATCGCCTCCGGCAGGTCCGCCAGGCCGAGAATGTGATTGAACGGCTCGCCGATGCGCGGAATCTTCTGACGGATCACCGGCATGGCCTGGCGGAAGTCGGCTTCGTTCTTGATGCGGTAGCTGAGGTGGCCGAGGAACGATTTCACCGGCTTGACCCAGTAGGGGAATTCGAGTGAGAGCTTCTCGAACGCGTCATCGTCGTACGGGTTAACCGCCTCGAAGGCGGGGCACGCGTCGGTGACCTTCGCCTGCTCGTAGCGCGACCAGTACTTGTGCTCGCACTTGAGCGTCGCTTCGAGCGTCGGGCCCGGGCAGTTGAAGCGTCGGGTGAGGATGGGGACCAGCAGCGTGCCGGGGAAGTCCCAGTAGCTGACGATCGCGTCGATCGAGCCTTCGAAGCTGGCCAGGCGTGCCTCAGCTTCGTCGATGAGGCGGGTGATCGGGACGTCGGGGCCTTGTTGCAGTTGCTCGAACGTGAGCAGTTGGTGGAAGTGATACTGCGATGCGTTGGGGAGTCTTTGAAGCCAGCGGTGGTTAAGTTTGTCCAAGCCGATGACGAAGATATTGTTCATCGCGGAGTGGTCCAGCCCCCGAGTCGGTGTGGTTTGACGCTGCCTGTCCGGGCGGCGTGACAACGTATGCCTCTCTCGCTAAGACTTTACCCTTGAGGCGGTTGTCCCGTTCTCGTCTTTGTGTGGGGAGCGGTACGCGTTTTACGTCCGGTGGATGGCCGGAGGTGAGATGGGGGACGGCTCCTCATGCGATGTGCGAGAGCTTGGTGTAGGGTCCGCGGTTCGCGGACCGTTTGTGTATCCGGCAAGCCGTGGTCCACGAACCGCGGACCCTACAGATCCATACGGCGCGAGCGCAGGGCGGCGATGAAGGTCTGCGTCAGGGCCGCCTTGGCCTCGGCCATGGTCGGTGCGGCGTCGCCGAGTAGTTGACGAAGACTGGTGACGCCCTGGTCGGGCAGGCCGCAGGGGACGATGGTGGCGAAGTGGGAGAGGTCGGTGTGGACGTTGAGGGCCAGGCCGTGCATGGTGACGTGCTTGCGGATGCGGACGCCGAGGGCGCAGAGTTTGGCGTGGGGCGTGGGGCGTGAGGCATCGGGCGTGGTGGGGGGCGTGACCCAGACGCCGGTGGCGCCGTCGATGCGCTGGCCGGTGACGTGGAAGCGGACGAGCGTGTCGATGACGACCTGTTCGAGCAGCCGCATGTACCGGCCGAGGTTCAGGCCGAACGGCGGCAGGGGGATGATCGGGTACGCTACAAGCTGCCCCGGGCCGTGGTAGGTGATGTCGCCGCCGCGGTCGGTCTCCTGCACGTCGATCCCCAGCCGGGCGAGGCGGTCGGGCGAGGCGAGCAGGTGGTCGCGGGCCGTACGCCGCCGGCTGACCGTGATGACCGGATCATGCTCCAGCAGCAGCAGCGTCGGCGGGGCCTGCCCGGCAATGACGGCCTCATTCACCTCCCGCTGAAGGGCCAGCGCCGCCACATACCCCATCCGCCCCAGGTCGCGCACAGCAACCAGAGCGTCGGCGTCAGGCTTGGTAATCGGCGGGGCGGGATCGCACATCGTCAGCGAAACCCTATCATAGCGGGCTTGCATTCACCGGCCTCCCCGGAGCCCAACCCCTTGCCGCAGATCCATCCCACCGCTTCCGTCGACCCCCAGGCCCGGCTCGCCGACGACGTCGTCGTCGGCCCCGGCTGCGTCCTCGACGGCCCCGTCACGCTCGGCCAGGGCACGCGCCTCGTCGCCGGCGTCTTCATCCAGGGCCCGTTCACCGCCGGCCAGCGTAACACCATCTACCCCGGCGCCTGCCTCGGCTACCCACCCCAAGACGTCAAGTTCGACCCCGCCCACCCCGGGGCCGGCACCGTCCTCGGCGATGACAACATCATCCGCGAACACGTCACCATCCACCGCGCCACCGGCGAACACCCGACCACCCTCGCCAGCCACTGCTACCTCATGGTCCACAGTCACGTCGGCCACGACTGCACGCTCGGTCAGCACGTCATGATCGTCAACGGCTCCATGCTCGGCGGCCACGTCGAGGTGCAGGACAACGCCATCATCTCCGGCAATTCGGCGGTCCACCAGTTCGCCCGCGTCGGCCGGCTGTCCATGCTCGCCGGCAACGTCGGCATCTCCCATGACCTCCCGCCGTTCTGCGTCGCCAGCCACCGCAAGCGCGTCGGCGGGCTGAACATCATCGGCCTCCGCCGCGCCGGCCTGCGCGACCACATCGCCCCCCTGCGCGAAGCCTTCCGCATCTTCTACCGCCAGGGCCACACCCGCCCGGTCGCCCTTGAGAAAATCGACCAGACCCTCGGCCACGACCCGGTCGTCCAGGAGTTCGTCGCCTTCATCCGATCCACCAAACGCGGCATCACACCCTATGGCTACTGGCGCGACAGCGACAACACCGGCGAATGAATTGAAAAGCCGTTTGCGATTCGCTTCACAGCTTCTTCTTGAATTCCCGCCCGATCCCGCCTAGAACAAACACATGAGCGTTGCCCGGCAGGCGACCCCCCGCAGCGGTACAGCGTCGTACCGCCGGTCACCCAAGCCGCCGCACCCATGATTGAGGAGACGCCCCAATGGCGGAAAACAACAAGAACGAAGACCTGAACAAGGAAATGGACACGCTCCGCAACGACCTCAAGAAGGTGCAGGGTGACCTTCGCGAGATCGCCCAGACCCTGGTCGACGTCGGCCGGGACTCGGCCCAGACGGCCCGCAAGAATGCTCAGCAGCAGTGGGACGCCAGCACAGAGCAGTTCCAGAAGTACGTCGAGGAACGGCCGATCGCCGTGGTGGCCGGGGCGTTTGTGGCGGGCATGGTTGCGGGCATTATTTTCCGAAGGTGAGTGAATCTCCTTGAAGGCCGTCAGCGAATTCATCGTCCGCGTCATGGATCTGCTCGAAGCAGAGGGGCGTGCGGCCCGGCGAGCGATCTTCCGCCTCGCCGGCGCGCTGCTGCTGCTGATCGGTGTGGCGGCCATGCTGCTCACTGCGGGGGCGTTCTTCCTCACCGCGCTCTATCTGCTGCTACACAAGCATGTCGGCGCGCCCGGCGCTTTTTCCATCCTCGGCGGGCTATTGTTACTCGTGGCCTTCGTCGGCCTCGTCGGCGCCAGCCACCTGCGTGACAAGAAAGCAAGCACCCCATGAGCAGCACGCCCTCCGCCCCCGGCCCTCAGCCCCTTGAAGAACCGGCCGTGCCGCCGGCCAAACCCGCGCCGCCTGTGGACGAGGTCGCCGCCGCCAAGGTCCGCCTGCTCGCAGCCAGTGAGACCCATACCGTGGACACCACCGCCAAAGTCAACGGCTTCCTCCGCGATCATCCTTACCTCTCCGCCACCGCCGCCCTCGGCGTGGGCCTGCTCGTCGCCCGCGTGAGCACGCTGCGAAAGCTCGCCACCGTTGGCGGCATGTGGGCCGCCAAACGCTACCTCACTCGCTATCTCTCACGCATGGGCCGCTGACCACCCCAAACGCCCGCCCCTGAAGAACGCCGCGAGCGAAGGGCGGGATCAGTGAAGCTCAAATGACAAAATCCAAATGACAAATGTCAGAGCCGGCTTTCATTTGCCATTTGAGCTTTGTCATTTGTCATGTCCCCTGATCCCGCTCTTCGCTCGCGGACTCGCTCAGAGGCGGGCGTTTGGGAATACCGCCCCTTCACGTTCCTCCCAGAACCCACTACACTCTACCTGTGACCAGCATCAACCTCAGCGACCGTATCCTCACCAACGACCCCGGCGACTTCGTCAAGCGCAAGAAGCCCGACTGGCTCCGCGCGAAGCTGCCCGGCGGCCCCGGCTATCAGCGCATGCGCTCCCTGCTCGACGAGCACAACCTCAACACCGTCTGCTCGTCCGCCAAATGCCCCAACCTCGGCGAATGCTGGGCCCGCGGCACCGCCACGCTTATGATCCTCGGCGACGTCTGCACCCGCTCCTGCGGCTTCTGCCACATCAAGACCGGCAGGCCGCCGGAGTACGACGCCGACGAACCCCGTCGCGTGGGCGAGACCGCTGCCATCATGCGCCTCAAGCACCTCGTCCTCACCAGCGTCAACCGTGACGAACTGCCCGACGGCGGCGCGGAAATCTGGGCCGAGACCATCCGCGAAGTCCGACGCCAGTCGCCCGGCACGCAGGTCGAAGTGCTCATCCCCGACTTCTGCGGCGACTGGGACGCCCTGCAACTCGTGCTCGACGAGCGCCCCGAAATCCTCAACCACAACCTCGAGTCCGTTCCCCGCCTCTACAGCGTCGTCCGCCCGCAGGCGAAGTATGAGCGCTCGATCGAACTGCTCCGCCGCGCCAAGGCCCAGGGCCTTACCGTCAAGACCGGCATCATGGTCGGCATCGGCGAAACCGAAGACGAAATCGACCAGCTTATCGACGATGTCGTCACCGGCACGCGCGTCGCCGGCGTCGGCCAGTCCAACCCCGGAACCGATGTACCCAACCACCACCTGCCGCCCGACCCCAACCGCGGCTTCACCAGCCCGCCCGCCCCCGGCGCTTCGGCCCATGCCGTTTCGGGCGCCGCCCGCCCCGACGCCGCACCCGAGAAGTTCAAGCGCGGCGGCTCGTTCATCACCCACTCCAACCCGCACTGGGATCACCCCGGCCCCGCCGCCGCGCCCGACATGACCGCCCGCATCCAGCAGGTCAGCTTCCCCAACGCCACCTACCCCGGCGTCCACGAAACCTGCGACATCCTCACCGTCGGCCAGTACCTCCAGCCCACCCGCAACCACCTGCCCATCTCCCGATGGGTCACCCCCGAACAGTTCGCCCGCTACAAACGCGACGGCGAAGCCCACGGCCTCCGCCACGTCGAGTCCGGCCCCCTCGTCCGCTCCAGCTACCACGCCGACGACCAGGTCCTCCAGATGCAGTCGCGCTGATTTGTTCAGTTCCCATCAGACAGGCGCCGCGTCTCGCGATGAACCCGCGCTTGATCCGTTTCAATTCAGATGGAGCGGATACTCTCAGGGAGTCTGTTTCGCCCATGCGCCCACGCGTTTCATCCCGCCGTAGGCGGTGGGGCGAAACGCGACAGATGAAATGAATCTGCTTTACGGCTGGCTGATGCCCGCGTCCGGCTTCTCCGCGGTGGCGCCGTCGACGATCCTGCCGGTTTGCAGGTTGATGAGCTGCGTGCCGCCACTTCGGCTGCTGACGTGAAGGGTCTGGCCTTCGACGGCCAGCAAGGCTTCGGTCCGCTCGCCGATGCGGATGTTGGCGCCCCCGGCCTGGGCGACCGCGTTGCGCACATCGGTGCCGAGGTCGAGAATCTGCTCATCGCTGAAGCCGGCGTAACGCATGATGCGCACCACCTGCGGCGCATCCAGCGCGGCGGTATGCGACGTGGACATCGCCGACACCCGCGCCGGCTCTTGTGCGCTCTGGCATCCGCCCAACAGCGTGCCGCAGGCAAGCAGCATCACGGCACACAACAGCGGGGGGGTGAAACGTTGCTCGATCATGGTTGCTTGCTCGCGTTGACCTCTTCGAGGGCCTGCTCCAGTAGCGGCCGAAACTGTTCGGAGCTGATCGCCGGGATCGTGGCCGGGTGCTCCCGCTCACGCGCATCGCTGGGTGATTCGACGATGCTGGCCGTCACGAACACCGCCAGTTGCCGGGTGTCCGTCTGTCGCCGACGGTTGCGGAACAACTCGCCCAGCACCGGCACATCGCCCGCGCCGGGTGTGCGGGAGTGGACGTTCTGGTTGCGGACGTCCATCAGCCCCGCCACCGCCGCCGTGCCGCCGTCGTCCACCCGCACGGTGCTCTCGGCGATCCGCCGGCTGACCACCGGCAGGTTCGACTGCCCGCGTGCGACCACGTCGCTGACTTCCACTTCCATCGTCAGCACCACCTCGCCGTCGTCGGTGATGCGCGGCCGAATGTTCAGAATCGTGCCCGTCTCGATCTTCTCCAACTGCGAACGCGCGAACGCGCCGTCGGTCACGATCTCGAAGTATTCCTCCGTCGTCACGCGGATCACCGCATCCCGGCCGTCCTGCCCGAGCACCTGCGGACTGGCGATGATCGATGCCTCGTCGTTCTGCGACAGCAGGTTCAGCGTCAGCAGCAGCCCGTTGGTGAAATCGCGCCCCGGCGTATAGCCGATGCGGATGCCCCACGGCCAACTCGCCCCCGACGCGCCGCCCCCGTGCAGCGAATCATCCGAAAACGTCCCCGCCGCCACCTGCGGAAAATCCCACTTCACCCCCATGTTCAGCAGGTCCGTATGCTCCAGCACCACCACCCGCGCGTGCAGCAGCACGTGCCCCGGCGGCGCGTCGATCAAACGCAGGTCGGCCTCAATCCGGTCCAGCAGCTCCGGCGGCGCGGTGATCACCGCCGTGCTCGACTGCTCGTCCGCACGCACGTAAGCCTGATAACCCGGGGCCAGCAGCGCCACCGCCTCATCCGCCGGTACATGCCCGAGCTTCAGCCGACGCGTCTGCGCCACTTCCATGAACGCCGCGTCGCCCTCGGCCGGCGAGTAGACCAGGTAATAGTCATCCATCTCCAGCACCGCGTAGCCCGTGCCCGCCAGCACCATCTTCAACGCCCGGTCCAGCGGCATGTCGTCGAACTCGGCGGTCACGATCCCGCCCACGCTCGGGTCGGGAATGATCGTCACCCCCGCCTGCGCGCCGAGATCCTGCAACGCGTTGCGCAGATCCGTGTCGAGAAAAATGTTGCTCACCCGCGGCAGCTCTTCCGCCGCTGCGTCGTCTTCCTGCGCCGCCGCCGGCCTGGCCGACAGCGCCACGCAAAGCCCCGCCGCCAGCAGCACAGGCCCCCAGTGACCGATTCGCATCATCCCCCGCTTTCGATCAAAGCCACCGGCCATCATTCGCCCCCTTCGGCGTCCAGCGCCGCCGGCTCCGCATCCGCGTCCGCCGCGTCAAGCTCCAGTGCGTCGGGGTCCTCGTCATCGAGAATCTCCACCGACTTGCTGCCGTCCTCCTCTTCTTCGACACGAATCGCCAGCCGCTTGACCACCGAACCATCCTCCCCATACCGCAACCGCGCCTGCAGGATGTACTGCCCCGGCTCCACGTCGGCGAAATCCAACTCTCCGCCAAACTGACGCACGCCCAACGGCAGCAGAATCCCCGCCTCACCGCTCAGCGACGACGATGTCACCGTCCGAGCCCCGGCCCCCAGCAGTTCCGTCTCGCCATGCACGTCGTCCAGATGCACGTTCCCCACGTTGCTCAACTGCGTCTGCACGATGTAGCGAGACTCCTCATCCGACGCCAGCGCCAGCCGTTCCATCTGCACCTTCGGCTCGGCAGGAACTTCTGCGTTGCTCACCGTCAGCAGTGTTTGCGTTGTCCCGGCACTCTGGCCGTCCGCGTAGTTCGCGTGCAGCACCAGGTGCGCGTAGTACCGGGCATGGTCCACGTCCTCCCGCGGCACGCGCGTCAGCACCCGCAGGTTCTGCCGGCCGCCGCCGCGCAGCGTAAACGTGTCCGGCCGCACCTGCACCCATTCCACCGCCGACAATGCGTCCCCCCGCAACTCGCCCAGCGCCACCCCCTGCAAGCCCGACGGCAAGACCGCCTCGGCCCGGACCTCCAGCGGGTCTTCCGACGGATTCTCCACCCGCACCACGCTCGTCCGCACCGCCCCCGGCGTCGCGTCGAACGCCACTTCCGCCGGCTCCAGGATCAACGCCGTGTCATATGCCAGCGTGTCCACGTCCGGATCACCTTCAAATTCAATTTCCTTATCCAGCGGCGCGACCCGCCGGCCATCGACGTACAACTCCCCCCGCAGCCGATACGTCCCCGACGGCAGCCGCCGCTCCAGGTCATCGCCCAGCGATAGCGTCACACCGGGGATGATGCCGCGTTCTGGAATCTCAACGCGGGAAACGGGCCGCCAACGGTCATCTGAGAGGCGCTCGACGCGAACCTCACCGCGGATGCGCGAGTAAGTGCGCCCTTCATTGATAACGTGCATACCTGCCAGCGTTGTGCCTGGCAAACCGTCTGCTGGTTCGCGGTAGATCATCTCCATGTCATCCAAGTCCACCTGTTGGCGCACCGGTCGGCCTTGGATTTCGACGATCACGGGAATCAGGAAGCGCACACGCACCACCAGGCCGGTCGCTCCCGGACGCGGGGGCTGTTCGGCAATGATTCCCGCCACATAGGTGCCGCGGGCTCCGGGTGGAACTTCCAGACTGACCGTGACCCGCTCGGTGCTGGCTGGCTCGAGATCGATTGTTTGCCGGTCGAAACTGATCCATGATCGGCAGGACGAAAGATGGGACACGTCCGTCTCTGAATCCGGTTCGATCAGTTGCCAACTGCCCGCCGGCGTCTGCGACAGCTCAACCAGGCGGAGCGCCATGTCCCGCGTCTCATCGGTGGTGGTGTTGCGCAGTTCCAGAACCGTTTCAGCCGTCCGTCCCGCCGGGACGGCCAGTTCCATCCGCATCGGTTTCACCTGGAAACCCTGTCCGAAGACTGGCATAGCGGGTAGAAGACCGAGCACGACGACCAGAGCCAGGCTCCCGCGAACCATGCTTGACAACTTCATAAAATCCCATCGTTGCATCACAACTGCTTTCGATCCTGCGTCCTGCCCCTTCCGCGTATCAGCAATCGCCACAACCTGCGATCACCGCGACATACGATGCCTTGGCGTAAGGCCGACTGACGGGGCTGAATCATCATCAGAATGTCTATCGGCACACGAAGCCTGGATGGCCAACATTCTTGCCGTGGATTGATCCAAAAAGACGAGGAAAGCCGTTAGGCTTTCCTCGTCGTGTGTCCTGCCAGCCGCGAAGTGCGGCAAATCAATCCTGCGCGGCAATCGTCCAGACCACGTTGAAGGACGGCTGCACGCCAGCTTCAGGCATGTAGTTCCGCGAATCAGCGAAATACTGAATCGGCATCTGGTTGTCGTTGAGTTGGCCCGGGGCCGACGCGACATCGCTGAACGCCAGCACGGTATCACCGACGCCAGCCGAACTCACCTGGTTGGCAAAGTTACCGGTCGCACTGATGTAGCCGCTACCTTGTTCACGGCGCCAACTGATCACCTTCTCGGCGTTCGCATCGCCCGGCACTGTCCAGCTCGATGCCGGATTGACCAGCACGTGGAACTGGGTGTTGTCGGGAATGTCATCATCAATTTCCACGAACACGTCGATGTCGACGTTCGAGATGTAATTCACCGTCCGGTCGACGGCATTGGCCGAGCCCTGGTTCTCGCCGGCATCGACGATGCTGAGGCCGACGGCCGCGGTCCCCGTGTTCATCTCGATCATTTCTTCGACCGTCACGGTCACCGGCACGGTGGTCTGGTCAGGGCTCCACGGGTTCGACTGCGCCATCGCCGGCGCGGCCATCATGCCCATCGCTGCGATACCCATCAATGCATGCTTCAAAGTCTTCATCTTGCGTTCCTCTTTTCTGAAAGGGTGCCCCGGGAAAAGTCTCTTTTCCCCCCAAGGGCGAGTTTTGAAAGTCCAGCCGGAACACACGTCACGGCCTGATTGCGTCCTCTTGAGCGGGTTACGTTTCCAGACCGACCGGCTGCCCGCTCACGTCAGCCAGCCGGGAGAGTCTCTCGATCAGTCTGACGCCGCGATCGTCCAGATAATGTCGAACGACGGGATCGTCGTCGAGGCGTCTGGCATTTCGCTGCCGTAGACTTTCGTGGCATAAACCACGTCCACGCTGTTACCGGTCAGCGGATCAAGCACCACGGGAGAACTGGCAGGCGTCAGGCCGCCTCCGACATAGCTCTGGGTCCCGTCAAGCTCACGATGCCATTGACCGTCGGCGTCGGTATCCGGGTCATTCAGGTCGGCGGGGTCGACAAGCACATAAAACGACGTGCCCGGCATGATGTCGCCGTCCAGTTCGAACGACAGATCGAACGGCGTGTTCGCCGTCCACAACACACTGCCATTGGTGCTGGCGAGGCTTGTATCGTCCTGAATCTCCAGGTCGATCGTGTTGTCATCGACCTCCACGCTGACGTACTCCGCCACCGTGACGTTCACCTCCACCACGGCGGTTTCATCCGCCAAGGCGGGGGCGGCAGCGAGGCCCAATGCGGCCATGCCTGCCATAATGTGTCTCGTACACTTCATCCGCGCTCTCCTTTCCTGTTGTGCCCCGGAAGACTTTCTTCCCACGGGCGATGCGTAGTGATCTGCGACCACCACAAGTGGCCACCTCTTGTTTCTAATCACGGGCTCGTCGTCGGCTCGGAGTGCTCCATATCGTTTTCGTGCCTGTCTCGACTATCCCCTAGCGATCACGAGGATGGGTTGATCGTAAGTGTGACTGTGCCAATAGCTCCCTGCGGGCTTACACCTTCTACCGCCACACCGACACCAGACCCCGTCATACTGAAATCAAAGGAACGTAAATCCGCGCCGCCACTGGGAACCTGGCGAGTCGTAATTGTCAGAAGGAAGTCTCTCGTTTCATTCACTTGTATCGACGCGAGCGCAGGGGCCGGCTGCGGTTCCTCGCCTGATGCGACAGACCCTGCAGTGAGTCCGGCACTCCAGTCGTTTTGCAGTGTTGTTGAGTCGATTTGGAGCGTCACCTGTTGATTCGTCGTGATGTTCCCGTTGAACCACACATGAGCCCGGCTATTATTGTGTGCACGAATTCTCCACGGCGGCGACGCATTGCTTGTCGGCGCCTGTTGTGCCGCCGCGCCTCGGTATGCCAGCATAATCTCTGCAACTTCCACCACACCGACTTTCACCGTCACGCGCGCCTCATCGCTCGTCTGACCTGCCGTGGTGCCGGCGGTGAGCGGGAGCAGCAGCGCGAGGGTCGCGGCCATCAATGTGTGCTTCTGTTTCACCACGAATCGCTCCTCGTCTTGATTCAGTCAGGCGCCACGGTCACGGTCAGCACGCCGCTGTACTCGCCCGGCGAGTAGCTGTAGTCCAGTTCCTGCACGCGGAACTCCAGTTCCAGTTGGAACATGCCCGGGTTGGCCGGGCCGGTGACGTTGCGTGGTTGGTTGAGCGGCAGGAAGGTGCCGGTCTGGAAGTCGCGGACGGAGACGCGGCTGCGGGAGATCGTGGACTCCGACGCTTCATGTTCGAGATCGGTCAGTGAGATCGTCAGGCCGCCGTGGGCGAAGTTGGCGGCGACGAGCACTTCCAGTTTCTCGTCGGGCTCGTGCAGGCCGCCGCTGTTGGGGATCACGCTGCCGAGGTCGTAGCTGCTGTCCACTTCGATGTGGAGGTACTCTTCCACGACCGGCTCAGCACCGGCGGGCCGGGCGAGGGCGAGGCTCAGCAGCAGGCCCAAGGCGAGCAGGCTGAGGCGGGCGATCGCCTGGCGTGGCGGATTGTCACGTCGAGGTCGGGTGTGCATGGTGCTTATTTCCCCCTTCGGCGTCGCAGGGCCAGGCCCAGGCCGGCGGTCAGGACGAGTGCGGCGGTGCCCGGCTCGGGCGTGGCGACGAGGCTGGTGGGGGCCGGGACGTCGTCACGGCTGCTCAGCGGCGCGGGGCCGGGCCAGGTGCCGGTGTAGGCGTTTTGCCAGAGGATCGCGTCGTCGATGTCGACGGCGCCGTCGTGGTTCCAGTCGCCTTCGGTCCACGTCTTGTCGAAATCGCCTGAGCCGGTGTAGTGGTTTTGCCAGACGATCATGTCGTCGACGTCGATGTCGGCGTCGAGGTCGGCGTCGCCGGGGCTGAAGGCGTGAGCGGGGTTGGCGTGGTCGTAGGTTTCGAAGGGGGTGCTTTGTTGCCAGGTGCCGTCGAGGCGGATGGCGTCGGTGTTGTCCGGGCCGGTGAGGTAGAAGTCGTGGTTGGAGACGAGCGTGCCTTCGCTGTAGCCTTGGAAGTGGAAGCGGGGCAGGTCGTCGGGGTCGGCGAACTGGTCGCCGTCGAAGTAGAGGGCGAAGCTGAGCATGCCTTCGCCGTTGTCGATGTTCGGGCCGTGGGCGACGAGGAGGTTCTGCTTGTCGTTGAGGAAGTCGACGTCCCAGTTGAAGCCATCGAATTCGAAGTCGCGCTTCGTTTCGCCTTCGTTGTCTGGATCGGGATACTCGGCGCTGAAGCCGAGGAAGCCGTCGGGCACGGGGCTGCTGGCGAACTGGTAGCCGTCGGCGAGGCGGAGTTGGAAATGGTCGATGTTGGCGGGGTCGTAGGTCATCGACACGTACCAGGCGTGCGCCTGCGGCGGCGCGAGCGTGGTCACGGCCAGTGCCGATGCTGCAAGGATCATGGTTTGGGTGCGAATCATCGTCTTCTCTTTCTCCGCCTCCACGGATCAGAAAACCGGCCTCGTGCGAACGAGCGTTCTCCTGGACTCATCCACCCACCGGGCGCGGCCGGCGCGCCAGCAGCCCCAGGCCCGCCAGCCCCAGCATCGCGGCGGCGGTGGGCTCGGGCACGATGTTGATCTGGACCGGGCCGGCGTCGGTGTACGTCAGGCCGCTGTCGGTCGAGCGATACGCCTCTTCGTCTTCGTTCCAGTACACGACGTTGCCGCCGAGGTTGGCCATGCTCAGCGTGGTCTGGCCGACGGTGCCGGCGGTGTACTGGCCGGTGGCGAGCAGTTCGCGTTGCACGGCGATGGTGCGGGCGGCTTCGTTGCTGAATTGCGAGGGCGTGATGACGCTGCCGTGGCCGACGACATTGCCGCCGGAGACATTTCCGAGTGCGGTGTTGCCGAAGAAAAAGTAGATCGGCTCATATTCGACGTCCCATTCACCGCCGACCTGCACGGGGGCGACGAGAGTCGCGTCGCCGGTGATCAGGTCCATGCGATAGCTCGCGAGCCCGAGGGCCTCGCCCGTTTCGTGGGGTGTGTCCTGGGTGTTGCCGGTGACGGTGGCCCAGATTTCGACCTCCAGCGGATCGCCTTCGTTGACGTTCACCGGGCCGGATGAGCCGTTCACGGTCAATTCGTAGTGGACTGCCGCGGCCTGCGCCGAACCGGCGCCGAGTACCATCACGCCAACCGTCCAACATGTCCACACGCTCAAGGGGATCGCTGATCGCATCTTCAAGACCTCCGTTGATGATCGCTGCCATTAAGTCTGTTGCGAGTTGATGGACGATCCACTTACTACACCTTGCGCTCCCACAACCACAGTGGCCGGTGAGCTGACAGGCGACGGGACACACAAATGCACTATGTGATCTCCCCCTTGGATGGAGATGCTTTACCCTCGGCTATCACCTCTCGTTTTCCCCTCGGCCCCTCGTATGTGCGCGATCACATGTGTGATCGCCTCCCTCCGAATCCAGTCAACAAGCGTGTTCAGTCTAACCCGGATGAGCAATAATGCAAGACTCAAATCACGTTGATTTCATGTTCTTACCCATCTTCACATTTTACTTGCCAGTCTTTACCTTGTGCCGCTTTAACAGAGCCAACATATGCTCAGCGTCATGCATATCATCGTGTCCAATGCGTTGCCCGACGAAGCGGTGGCCGCGGCCGAAGATTGAACATTGCGCTAGTGACGCCCGCGCCGCAACAGGGCCAGCCAGTCTGCCATTGCCGCCGCTTCGAGCACGCCCGCGTCCAGGCGGGCGTGCTGCGGGGCCACGTCGCGCGGGTCCGCCTTTGGCAACACGGCCAGCACCGGCACGCCGGTCATTTTCGTCAGCCAGCGGCGGTTGGTGGTGATCGCCGGGTCGTCGCCGACGTCGTCCGGGTCGTAACCGTTGATGACCAGGCCCGCCACGTCACATGCTGCGTCATGCAGTAGCCGAACGGTCATGGCGGTGTGGTTGAGCGTGCCCAGCCCGGCCCGGGTGACAACGACCACCGGCAACCGCAGCGCGACGATCAGGTCGAGCACCGTGACTTTCGGATGGTCCGGATCAATCGGCACGAGCAGCCCACCCACGCCTTCGACGAGCATCGCATCGCTGTAGCGGTCCACCTCGTTCAGCGCCCGGCCCAGCGCCGGCCAGTCGACCGGCTTGCCCTGCTGCTCGGCGGCGACGGCGGGCGCCAGCGGGGCGGTGAAGCGGATGGGGTTGATGACGTCCAGCGGCAGCCGGCAGTCGGCGAAGTGGGCCAGCGCCTCGGCGTCTTCGTGCACCAGACCTTCGCGTTCACGCCGGCAGCCGCTGCTGAACGGCTTGCAGACGCCCACCCGCCAGCGCGGCTGTTGCTGACGCAGCGCGGCGGCGATGGCGCACGCGGCCACCGTTTTCCCGACACCGGTGTCCGTGCCAGTGATGAACAGTCCCGGTGTTTGCAGCGCGGGCAGGCGGTCGATCATGCACGCCATCATAGTCTGCCCACGGTGTTACACCGTGGGCTTCGGTTGCGCGGTCGGCGGTGGTTGGATGGGGGCGTCGGCGAGGGCGGTGAGCAGGCGGTCGAGGTCATGGTCTTCGAGGTCGGCGCGCAGACTCAGGCGGACGCGGGCGGTGTTGGGCGCGACGGTGGGGGGGCGGATGGCGACGGCCAGGAAGCCTGCCGACTGGAGATGGTCCGCCAGGGCGAGCGCGGCATCGGCGGGGCCGACGGTGAGCGGGACGATCGGCGTGGGATGGGAGGCGGCAGGCAACGGCCAGCCTTGCTCGCGCAGGGCGACGCGCAGTCGGCGACATAAGGCGGCCAGGCGCTCGCGCCGCCACGGCTCGTCGCGGACGACGTCGAGCGCGGCGTCGATCGTGGCCACCTGTGCGGGTGGCACGGCGGTGGTGTAGATGAACGAGCGGGCATGGTTGACGAGCGTGTCGATCACCGGGCGAGGTGCGGTGACGAGGCCGCCGAGGCCGCCCAAGGCCTTACTGGCGGTGGAGATGGTGATGGGCACGCGGTGGGCGACGCCCTGCGCTTCGGCCAGGCCCGCGCCGGTGTCGCCGAGCACGCCGGTGGTGTGGGCTTCGTCGACGATGAGCAGGGCGTCGTAGCGGTCGGCGAGGTCGGCGAGGGCGGGGAGGTCGGCGGTGTCGCCATCCATGGAGAAGACGGCATCGGTGACGATGAAGCGGCGAGGAGGGCGTGAGGCGTGGGGCGTGGGGCGTGCGACGTGGCGGGCGAGGAGGCGTTCGAGTTTGGGGAGGTGGAGGTGGGGATAAGTGCGGACGTCGGCGGAGGTGGCGCGGGCGGCGTCGATAAGGCTGGCGTGGGTGAGTTTGTCGAGGGCGATCAGGTCGCCCGGACCAGCGAGGGTGGTGAGGACGGCGAGGTTGGCCATGTACCCGGTGGGGAGCAGGAGTGAGGCGTAGGGAGAGGTGTGGGTGATTCGTGGTGGGGCCGGGCGATTGAAGTCGTCCGGCCTCGAGGTGGGGGGGTGTTTGAAAGTGGTGAAGCGTTGTTCGAGGGCATGGTGGGCGGCGAGGTGGCCGGTGACGAGGCGGCTGGCGGTGGCGCCGGTGCCGAACTGGTCGATGGCGGTGATGGCGGCCTGCTTGAGGTGGGGGTGCTGGCTGAGGGCGAGGTAGTCGTTGGCGGCGAGGTTGATCAGCGGCTGGCCGTCGACGTGTACGATGCGGCCGGCGGCGGGGCGGGGGGTGAGCTGCCGGCGGAGCGACTGCGCATCGAGGCGGGCGAGGTTGTCGCGGAGTTCGGTGAGCAGGCGGTCGAGCATGAGCGGTGCTTGATCGGCTAGTCGCTACGGCGTGAATCGGTGAGTGCGATGGCGATGACACCACTGGCGATGAGAATCGCGCCCGACAGCATCAATGCGGGACCTTGTCCCCCGGGCACATCGAGCCCGAGCAGCACACCAAGAGCGCCGACGGCGATGACGATAATGCCAAGTCGTCTTCCAACCATGTTGTCGCTTTGCTTCCCCCGGCTGGTGATCGACAGCCGTCCCCGCTCACACCCCAGCCTCGGCCTGGCCGTCGAGGCTGGGCGACATGCCGGAACTGCTGGCTTCGTCCTGGGAGAGGGTCTGCTTCATCAGCCGGCCGACCTTGAACTTGACGGTCCGCTTGGGCGGGACCCAGACTTCCTGAAGCGTCTTGGGGTTTTGAGCCTTGCGTGCCCGTCGTTGCTTGACTTCGAAAACGCCGAAGTCGCGGAATTCCAGGCGGTTGCCCTTGCCCAACTCGACGATGATCGAGTCGAGGAAGCTCTGGACGACCTTCTTGACGACCACGCGCTTTTCGCCGGTGGCGTCCGCGATCTGGTCGATAAGTTCCTTTTTGGTGATAGTAGCCATACTGAGCGGAGCCCCTCTGCTGAATGGGCGGGATCAGAAACGACCGTCGAACGGTCGCGCAGGCGTCAAACGAGCAATCGGTCGGACAAACGACGAGGACCATCTACAACGTGCTTCAACGTGGAGTCGCCTCCTCCAAGCGACGTGGATTCTTCTCCAAGTATGCCAATCAGACGGGGTTGGGTCAAGCGCCAAACCCTTCACCGGGTTGGAATTACCCGGCTAAGGGCCTTCTAGGCCGCTGATGCCGTTTTCCCGGCGGTGCCGCCTTGTAGGGCATGTCGATCGTGCCTACTATTTCGGCCATGCCCGTGGACCCGCAGACCCTTCGGATCGTGCATTACCCCGAGCCCGTGCTGCGCCGCAAGGCGAAGCCGGTCGAGGCGGTGACGGGCGAGGTGCGGGCCGTGGCGGCGCGGATGATCGAACTGATGCACGAGGCGCAGGGCGTCGGTCTCGCGGCGCCGCAGGTGGGGCTGGCCTGGCGGTTGTTCGTGGCCAACGTCACCGGTGAGCCGGGCGACGATCGCATCTATATCAATCCCGTGCTCCGCGAGCCCAGCCGGGCGACCGAGCCGCACGACGAGGGTTGCCTGAGCATTCCCCACGTCACCGCCGAGGTCACCCGTCCGCTGGCGATCACGATCGACGCCCTTGATGAGCAGGGCAAGCCATTCACCCTCACCGCCGAGGGCCTGCCCGCCCGCGTCTGGCAGCACGAGACGGACCATCTCGACGGCGTGCTGATCCTCGACCGCATGACCCCCGCCGACCGCATCGCCAACAAACGCGCCATCCGCGAACTCGAACGAGCGTGAAGCAGCGTTTCTGGTTTCTCGTTTCTGGTGTCTCGTTTTCCTGCCTTGTCGCCAAAGGCGTTAAACTTCGCCTCCGGTGGCAGCGTGAAAACTCGAAACCAGAAACGCGAAACTAGAAACTTCCTCCCCCCATGTGCGGCATCGCCGGCATCCTGCAATTCGACTCCGCCTCGCAGCCGACCGCCTCCGCCCGGCTCGAAGCGATGCGCGATCACCTCCGCCATCGCGGGCCCGACGGCCACGGCATCTCCAGCCACGACGCCTGCGCCCTGGTCCACACCCGCCTGTCCATCATCGACCTGCTCAGCGGCGCGCAGCCGATGCACCTGCCGCCCGCTTCCGTCCCCGGCCCCGCCGCGACCGGCCTGCACCTGGTCTTCAACGGTGAAATCTACAACCACCGCCCCTTGCGCCAGAAGCTCGAACGCCGCGGCCACCGCTTCGCCTCCGACCATTCCGACACCGAAGTCCTGCTCTACGGCTACCGCGAGTGGGGCGACCAACTGCCCAAGCATCTCCACGGCATGTTCGCCTTCGCCATCTACGACGAACAGCATCGCCAACTCTTCCTCGCCCGTGATCGCGTCGGCAAGAAACCGCTTTATCTGCAGCAGCGCGACCACGAGGTCGCCTTCGCCAGCCTTGTCGCCACGCTCGTCGTCGGGCAGGGCGACGCCGCGCCGCCGACGATCGACCCGCAGGCGATGCTCACTTTTCTGCGTGTGGGTTATCCGTTCGCCGACTCGATGGTCGCCGGCATCGAAGAACTGCCGCCCGCGCATGGCCTGACCATCGATAGCCGCGGCCGCCGTCGACTGGAGCGGTACTGGCGTCCGCCGCCGGTCTCACTCACGAGCACGTCGCTCGGCGCGGCCGACGCCTTGGAAGAAGTGATCGACGAAGCGGTGGCCACCCGCCTCGAGGCCGACGTGCCGTTGGGCTGTTTTCTCTCCGGCGGCATCGACTCCTCCCTCGTCGCCGCGCTGGCGCAACGCTGTCTGCTTGACCGCGGCAAGGCGTCGCTGCAAACCTTCAGCGTCGCCATGCCCGCCATCGGCTACGATGAATCGCCCCACGCCCGCACCGTCGCTGCCCACCTCGGCACCCGGCACACCGTGCTCGAAGCCGACGCCTCCGACGCCATGGCTGACCTCGAACGTCTCATGGCCGTCGCCGGCGAACCGACCGCCGACAGTTCCATCCTCCCCACCCACTGGCTCTGCCGCACCACCCGCCAGCACGTCAAGGCCGTGCTCTCCGGCGACGGGGGCGACGAACTGTTCGGCGGCTACGACCGCTACCGCGCCCTCCGCCTGCTCGCCCGCCACCGCGCCTGGCTGCGCTGCGTGCCGCCGGCGATGCTGGATACGCCCGACCCCAAGGCCGCCCGCACCGCCTTGCGCCGCCTCGTCGAGGCCGCCCGCGTCGGCGCAAGCCCGGCGACGCAGTACCAGCAGATGATCCACCTGTTCACCGACGCCCAGATCCGCGACCTCGGCATCCCCCACGTCAGCGCCCACGCCAGCCCCGGCTCGCCGCCCGTGCCCGACTGGCCGACGGATGATGCCGACGCCGTCCACGCCGCCATGCGCTGGGATCTGACCCACTACCTGCCTTACGAAGTGCTCCGCAAGGTCGACCGTGCGGCGATGGCCGTCGCGTTGGAAGTGCGCTGCCCGTTGCTCGACACGCAGGTCTGCGACCTCGCCGGCCACCTGCCGCCGCGCGTGCTCATGCCCCACGGCCAGCCCAAGGGCCTGCTCCGCCAGGTCGCCCGCCGGCACCTGCCCGAGTCGATCGTTCAGCGGCGCAAACAAGGCTTTGCCGTGCCCATCGGCAACTGGTTCCGCACCACGCTCAAGGATGACCTCGCCGACCGGTTGGCCGCCGGCGACCTCGACCGCCTCGGCATCGACCCCGCCCAGGTCCGCCGCTACTTCGACGCCCACCTCGCTGGCCGCGCGGATCACACGCACCGCCTGTTCGCCTTGCTCCAACTCGCCCTGTGGGGCCGCTGGCTGGCCGAGGTAACCTCCAAGTGATCGTGACAGACCCCGGAGCCCACGGCGTCACGCCGTGAGCTTCAACACAAATTATTTTCACAATTGGTGGAATCGCCTATCGGCGCAGGCGAGGGCGAGCCGATAGCATCAGGGGTCAGTCAGACCGACAACACAACCCGCGACCTGTCAGCACACTCAACCAGCAGGCCTTCCCACGGGTGGCCGAACCTGCGAGTCGTAAAAGGGCAGCGTGTCGCGGGTTTTTCTTTTCGCACGTCACGCCCAAAAAAAACAACGGCGGCCCCGTTTGGGTCCGCCGTTGCTGCTGGCTCGCGTCGCGCCGGCGTGGCCGGGGCGACGATTGGCATGTTGTGTGAACCGAGTCGTTACTCGACACCCATCTCCGGCACGATCGGCTCAGGGGCGTCGTGACCTTCGTTGAGCTTCTCGATGACCTGGTTGGTCACGTCTTCGGAGTTGATGCCTTCGGCCGTGTAAACCACCTCGACCGCGACGATCTGCACGCCGGCGTCCTCGGCGACGTCAGGCATGACCTCTTCGACGTCACCCTGGAACGTCTCGATCACTTCCTGCTGGGCCTGCTGGAGTTGCTGCTGAATCTGCATCAACTGCTCCTGGTTGCCTTCCTGCTGCGCCGCCTGGGCTTCGGTCTGAAGCTCCTGGAACTGCTGCATGAACGCCTCCCGGCCGTGGTACGCGCCGAACACCTGTTCGGGGTCATACGTGCCGACGCGCAGGTCGCCGCCGGCCTCCTGGGCCTGTCCCACGCTGGGCGTGGTCACCACCGCAGCGCCAGCCGCCAGGGCCACAGCCATCAGGCCGCCGAGCAGGCCGCGACGAATCGTTGAAGTATGCATCATCCGTTTCCTTTCTAAATGCGAAACCGTGTGAGTCGGGTCGTGCCATGACGACCCATTCGATACTCCCTGCGTGTCGCCTCGAGCCGTTTCGACGGCGCAAAGCCATATCTGACCGTAGGGATGCAAGCCATGCCGGGCAAGTGAAACCTTGCGTTCCCGGCGTCATGTTTCAGTGCATGGTTGAACGGGACCACCGCCACCCGGCAACTGCCTTGCCCGGCAAGACAGGGTTCGGCGACCATGCGCGTCGCGCATCAGTACGGCTCCCAACCTCGGCCTTTCGGCCGGGGCTGTTGCGCAAGGGCTTTGCAGCACCGTGCATGCGTGCCGGTCGGCTCATAAGCCGCCGCCACCGTCGCCGTTACCACCGTCACCTTCTTCCGGAGCCGGCAGCGTGGGCAGTTCTTCCGGTTGTTCGGCCGGCGGTTGCTCCGCAGGCTGCTCGGCGGGTGGGGCGTCGTCCAGCGCCGGCGGCAACTCGCCCGAATCTTCGCACCCGGACAGCAGGCCCGTGGCGCTGAACAGCAGCGCCGCCGCGCCGCCGGCAATCAGTTTCATACCCTTCATCATGCTTCTCCTTGCAACGGCTCCGTCTCGCCCGCTCACGCAGCGGGCATCCGATGGGGCCGGCCCTCGTGTCTGACGGCAAGTCTGGTCGTGACCGGAAGTAACGGGTGTTCCCATGCCTCCGCGCCGTTGAATCCGCCCTGGCCGTCGTGTTGTTGAACCTATACCCCGCCTGTCGGTGCGGGTTCGGCCGATACGAAAAAAGGCGGCGGAAAGGTCAAAATCGTGGGAATTATCCACAATGCCGGTGCGAACACCGCACGACGCCGCCACGCCCCTGAGATCGTTTGCAGGAAATCACCCCATCCACCGTACACGTGTGCATCGTAGAGGAGGTGGTGGAAATAATGCTTGGCTCTCCACCGTTTGAAGGGAGACCGTCGCATCCGTTTGAAGCTGGGCATCGATCAAGCCATCGCCCATGTCGAGGGGGCGCGTCGACCTCGGCCGTCGTGATGGAAATTCGCAACGCACCGCCAACAGGAGACTTGCAAGATGATCAGGACAAGGTTGACAGGATTCGCCGCCATGGCCGCCATGGCCGCCGTGGCCGCACTCGCGTGTACCGCCATGCCCGCACTGGCGGAAGAAGAGGCCGCCGCCGAGAAGACCAAGGTGGCGACGGTTGGTGAGCCGGCGCCGCAGTTCGAGTTGACCGATCTC
Source organism: Phycisphaeraceae bacterium (assembly GCA_040876735.1). Classification (GTDB taxonomy): domain Bacteria; phylum Planctomycetota; class Phycisphaerae; order Phycisphaerales; family Phycisphaeraceae; genus Natronomicrosphaera. Next base: position 31,195 of record JBBDPC010000165.1, read on the forward strand.
GACGGCGAGAAGCACAAGCTCAGCGACTACAAGGGGCAGATCGTCGTCCTGCACTGGCAGAGCCTGCAGTGCCCGTGGGAGGTCGGCAAGTATGAGCCGATCATCTCGGGCGTCTACAACGACTTCAAGTCGCGCGTGGACGAAGAGGGCAAGCAGCGCGTCGTCTTCCTCGGCATCAACTCCAACCACACCGAATCGGTCGAGGCGCTCAAGGCTTACTCCGAGGAGTGGGAGCTGTCCTATCCGATCCTGAAGGATGACGAGAATAAGATCGCTGACGTCTACCAGGCCCGCACCACGCCGCACCTGTTCATCATCGACGAAGAGCAGACCCTGCGCTACATGGGCCACCCCGAAACCATCCCCGCCCGCCTCTCCGACGTGGGCGAGGGTGAGACGCAGTACCTCGTGCCCACGCTCAATGCACTGCTGAACGGTGAAGAGATCGAAGTCACCGAAACGCCCACCAAGGGCTGCACCATCAAGCGCGTCGAGCGGTAAGTCCGCCCCGTTTCAACAGGCCGGCCACCCATCAAGGCCCGCAGGTTCGCCTGCGGGCCTTGTTTATGCGCTGGCTGGGGAGTTTCACGCAGCGGCCGCCAGGAGTGCGGAGAAGCGAACGAAACCACAGATGCACACGGATGGACACGGATCGGAGTAGAAGAGAAGTAGACGCAGATGAACGCAGATCAACGCGAATCAGAGAAGAAGCATGACTTTATTTTCTGTTTCTTCTCTTTCTTATCGGTGTTCATCTGCGCTCTTGGCGGCCTCTGTGAGAAACACCTCTGCCTTGAAGGCAAGCCAGTTCCGGGTCTGTAGCGACAGATCAGGCCGTGGCGCTTATCCTTGTAGTGCGTGGCTGACGTTAGCCCGCCTTTGAACGTCCTGTGTTGAACGGTGTCCCGCACGCACCGGGGAGTAGAAACGTCATGACCTCAACCCACGGCCGACCCATCCCGCACGCCGCCCGCCTCCGGTACCTCTGGCTCACAGTGGTGGTGATCGGTTTCATCGCCATGCCGGCCGCCGCCGACAACGCCGCCCCCCCCGGAAACGCCCCCGCAAACGCCCCCGAAGCTCCCGCCCCCGGAGCCCCCGACGCGGGTGAGGACGTGGCGGTCGACGAGGCTCAGCCCGCCTCGGTCGTGGGTTGGATGGAACTGTCCGGCCCGCTGCGCGATGGGCCGCCGCCGTTCGCCTGGCTGACCGAGGAAGATGCCGGGCCGTCGCTCACCGGCGTGCTGCACCAGCTTGAGCGGGTGGCCACGCAGGAGCAGTACCTGGGCCTGGTGATCTACTTCGATCAGCCGGAGCTGTCGCTGACGCAGATCAACGCGATTGGCGAAGGCGTGGCCCGCGTCCGCGATGCGGGCAAGCAGGTGCTCACCTTCGCCGAGGCGTACAGCATGCTCGACTACCTGCTCGCCGCCCGGGCCGACACGATCCTGCTCCAGCACAAGGGGGCGGTGGAGCTGACCGGCCTGTCGATCGAGGAGATGTACCTCGGCGGCCTGCTGGAAAACGTCGGCGTGCAGGCGGACCTGATGCAGGTGGGCCAGTTCAAAGGCGCCGACGAGCCGTTGACCCGGCGTGCACCGAGCGAAGCGTGGGACCGCAACATGTCCAGCCTGCTCGACGACCTGTACGCCCAGATCGTCGGCCAGATCGCCGAGGGACGCGGCCTCGACCGCGACGAGGTCGAAGCGATCATCGGCGACTCGTGGGGGATGTCCGACGTCGACTACCTTCGCCGCCGCGTGGTGGATCGGCTGACCGATCGCGACTTGATCGACGCCACCGAACTCGCCTTCGGCGAAGGCTTCGTCTGGGATGACGTGCTCGGCCGGGGCGAAAGCCAACTGCAACAAAGCAGCAACCCGTTCGCCTTGTTTCAGACGCTGTTCCAGGAGCGCCGGCCGACGACGCGGCGCGACGCGATCGCCGTGGTCCGCGCCAGTGGCGCGATCACCAGCGGCGAGTCGAGCATCGGCGACGGCCTGTTCTCGGCCGACAGCATCGGCAGCCGTACGCTGGTCAAGACGTTGGGCGAGATTCGCGACAACCCGCACATCAAGGCGGTGGTGGTGCGCATCGATTCGCCTGGCGGTTCGGCGCTGGCCAGCGAGGTGATCTGGCAGTCGCTGCGCGATCTGGCGGAGCACAAGCCGGTGTTCGCGAGCATTGACGGCATGGCGGCGTCGGGCGGGTACTACCTGGCGGCGGGGACGGATGAGATTTACGTGTCGCCGCAGTCGATCCTCGGGTCGATCGGCGTGGTGGGGGGCAAGATCGTGCTCGGCGGGCTGTATGAGAAGGTGGGCGTGAACGTGCATCGGCGCAGCCGGGGGCCGTTGGCGGACATGTTCAACAGCGTGGAGCCGTTCACCGACGAGCAGCGTGAGGCGGTGCAGGCGGGGCTGGATCGGATTTACGAGCAGTTTCTGGATCGCGTGGAGATCGGCCGGGGCAACCGGCTGGCGGACGCGGAGGCGGTGGCGGAAGGGCGGCTGTTCACCGGTCGGCAGGCGGTGGACAACGGCATGGCGGACGAGATGGGCGGACTTAGCGACGCGCTGGCGGCCGTGGCCGAGCGTGCGGGGCTGGAAGAGGGGCAGTATGACATTGTGCACCTGCCACCACCGATGAGCCTGGGGCAATTTCTCGATGGGCTGTTGGGCGTAAGTTCACCGCGGGTGGGCGTGGAGCAGTCGGCGTGGCTGGCGGCTGGCCGGGAGCTGATGGGGCCGGCGGCGTGGCAGTCGGTGCAGCGGGTGATGGGGGGCGTGATGCTGCTGCGTGACGAGCCGGCGCTGACGTTGATGCCGTATGTGATCGTGGTGAAGTGAGGCCATGGGTTTAGCCGCGCAGCGCACGCGGAGCGCGCTCCGCGTGCGCTGCGCGGCTAAAAATATGAGAAACGGAATGCAGGTATGAAGACGGCGGTGATTTTGCCGGCGGCGGGGGTGGGTCGGCGGTTTAATGGTGGCGACGATGCGGGGCCGTCGAAGGTGGAGATGACGCTGGCGGGCAAGGCGGTGTTCGTGCGGGCGATCGAGTTGTTTCTGCGCCGGCCGGAGGTGAGCGACGTGCTGCTGGCGGTGCATCCGGAGAAGTTGGAGGCGTTCGCGCTGCGGTGGGGCGACACGCTGCGGTTTCTGGGGGTGCGCCTCGTCGCGGGCGGAACGGTGGAGCGGTGGGAGACGGTGGCGAAGGCGCTGGCGGAGGTGCCGGCCCATTGCACGCATGTGGCGGTGCATGACGCGGCGCGGCCAATGACCAGCGATGCGCTGATCGAGCGCGTGTTCGCGGCGGCGGCGACGCATGACGCGGTGATCCCCGCGCTGCCCGTGACCAGCACGCTCAAGCGCGTGAAGGAACTCGACACGGCAAGCGAGCCGCCGGCCGACCCGCTGGATGCGATCCTTGGCGATGCGGGCAAGGCGGGGGGCGATCCGGGGGGCGATCCGGGGGCCGAAGTGCGGCAGGTGGTGGAGACCGTGCCGCGTGCGGGGCTGGTGGCGGTGGAGACGCCGCAGGTGTTTGCCGTGGGATTGCTGCGTCGCGCGTATGCGCAGGTGAGCGAAGGCCGGTTTGATGCGGCGGGCGTGACGGATGATGCGAGCCTGGTTGAGGCGTTGGGCGAGCCGGTCTACGTGGTGGAAGGGGAGACGGAGAACCTGAAGCTGACGCGGGCGGCGGACGTGGCGCTGTGCGAGGCGATCCTGGCCAAGCGTGCGGGCGATGCGTCGCAGAGCCGCAAGCGGCTGTTCGGAGATGACGATGAGGATGAGTAGGGCGATCACGGCGGCGTGTGGCCGGCGGCGGGTGCGGGGTCGCGGAAGAAGAGGATGAACAGGCCGGCGGCGAGGGCGCAGACGAGGCTGGCGTAGTAGAAGACGTGGAGCAGGGATTCGTCGGCGACCCACCCACCAAGCACGGAGCCGAGGATGCGGCCCGTGCCGTAGATGGTCATGGCGTAGAGGCCCTGGATGGAGTTTCGGTAGCGCGATTGCGCCTGGCGGTTGAGGAATACCGCTGGGGCGACGTGGATGACCAGCACGTGCAGGCCGTGGAAAACCTGCGTGGCGACGGCGATGAACACCGTGGGCCAGGCGGCGAGCAGGCCCATCCGCACGGCCATGGCGGCGGTGCCGAGCACCATCAGCCAGCGGACACCGAAGCGGGCGAGCAGGTAGCCGAACCCGAGCATGAAAAACACTTCGAGTACGACGCCGAGGTTGGTGATCAGGCCGACCCACTCGTTGGCGATGCCCGCCTGTTCGGTGAGGTAGAGCGGGTAGAAGGCGTAGTAGGCGCTGTTGGCCATGTGCGCGAGAAAGATTGCGGCGCAGAAGATCAGCACGTGCGGGCGAAGCATGGCGTGTAACGCTTCAGTGGTGGGCAGGCGTGAAGACAGTTTCGAGTTTTGGGTTTCGAGTTTCGAGTTGGCGTTTTCAGGCGGCGGAGGCACGTCGGCACCGGGCGCGCCGCCGCGGGCGAGGGGGCGCGTGCGCGGCAGCGTCAGCGCGCTGAGGCCGCCGAGCAGAGCGAAGCCTACGCCGACGGCGAGCGTCGCGCCGATCGGCGCCCCGGCCGCAAGGGCAACGTAGAGGATCAGCGACGGCAGAATAAACCCCACCGTCCCCCACACCCGCACGCGGTGATAAGGCACGGCCGACCTGCCCGCCGCGCGATGCTGCGCCTGCACCTGAAAGTTGAGTCCGTCCTGCAACGGCATCACCGCCACGAACGCCAGCGCGAACAGCGCATGGGCGACGAAGATCGGCCAGAATCCCTCCGTCAACAGCAGCGCGGCGAGTGTGGCGGCGCTGGCCAGGAAGATGCCCGCCAATAACGTCTTGCCTTCCAGGTGAGCGTCGGCCAGCAGCGTCAGCGCCACCGGGCTCAACAAAATCGCCGCGCCGACCATGCCCAGCACGTAGCCGACCTGCGTGTTCGTCAGTTCCTGCGTCCGCAGGTAGACCGGCAGGTAGGGCAGCACCGAGCCCATCAGCGCGTAGCCCAGGAAATAGTTGGCTTTGAGGGCACGCATGGTGGGACACAAATGAAGCCCACGGGTTCAAGCCGGGAGCTTCAGTCCGGGCGGCGCTTTGGGTTCAATCTTTCAGGAACAACTCCACCACCGGCACTGCCACGTCCGGCCGGGTCTGTGGCAGGTTAAGCGTCACGCTGCCTTTCCCGGCGCCGATGTGCTGGGCGTGCCAGTTGTCGATGCCCAGCTTCACCTCACTGGCGTCGTGCAGCAGTTGGGCGTATTCCACGCGCTCGGTGAACGCTTTGCCGTCGAGGTGCAGGTGCTTATAGGGCCAGGCATAGATGTGCACGTAGAGGCGCTTCTTCTCAGGGTTGTAGGTGAGCCGGCAATCCTGGGGCGTGGCGAACTCGGGCGGCGCCTGCGTGCAGCCGTAGATGCTGCGGTCATGGCGTTTCATCCAGTCGCCGATGCCGTTGAGCCGGTCGAGCGCGCGGGCGTCGAATTCGCCGCGGCCGGTGGGGCCGACGTTGAGCAGCAGGTTGCCACCCTTGCTCACGCAGTCGCTGAGCGTCTGGATCAGTTGCTCGGTGGATCGCCAGCTTTGCTCATCGCGGTGGTAGCCCCACGAGCCGGAGAAGGTCTGGCAGGCCTCCCAGACGACCGGCTTGCCGTCGACGTGGATCCAGCCGCGCGGCTGCGCCTGCTCGGGGGTCTTGATGTCCCAGGTGGGCGGGTCGGCGGGCAGGTCGAGGCGGTCGTCGAGGATGATGTTCGGCTGAAGCTTGCGGATGAGCTTGATCAGTTCTTCGCTCTGCCAGTCGTCCTTGCCCTTGCCCGTGCCATCGGGTTTGGGGTAGGAGAAGTCGTACCAGAGGATGTCGACGTCGCCGAACTCGGTGAGCAGCTCTCGCGTCTGGCCATGGAGATACTCGGCATACTTGCGCTGGTCCCGGCCCTCGTTCATCTTCTTGCGCTCGACTTCGGAGAGGTTGCGGTAGGGGCCGTGGTGCGGGTCGATCACGTACTGCGGGTGGTGCCAGTCGATCAGCGAGTGGTAGAATCCGACGCGCATGTTGTGCATGCGGAACGCCTCGACCATCGGCCGCAGCAGGTCCCGGCCGGCGGGCGTGTTGGGCGCTTTGTAGTCGGTGAGCTTCGAGTCCCAGAGGCAAAAGCCCTCGTGATGCTTGGTGGTGATGACGAAGTATTTCATCCCCGCGTGAGCGGCGGCGGCGGCCCACTGGTTCGGGTCGTACAGGTCGGGGTCGAAGTGCTTGAAGTACTTGCGGTCGTACTCTTCGTTGGGGATCTGCTCGCGGTGCTTGAGCCACTCGTGCCGCGCGCCGAGCGAGTAGAGGCCCCAGTGGATGAACAGGCCGAAGCGGTCGTGTGTGAACCAGGAGGTGTCGCCGGGCGTTTGAAGCGTTTCGAGCATTGGGCGTTCCTTTTTCGATTGATGCGAGGACGGGTTTGTGTCGTGGTGGTTCAGGCGGTACACATTAGGGAATTGTTGCGGTGATGCAATGCCGGCGGCCGCCGCCCGGCCATGGAAGGATGCGAGAATGGGTGGATCAAAGCCACGCCGCAGGCCCACGACACAACGCACCGCACCGCCGCTGCGCATTCTCCACACGCTTTCCGATTCCACCGGCAACCTCGCCCGCCACACCCTCTCCGCCTTGCTGACGCAGTTTCACGACGGAGCGCTGGACGTCCGCCTCCACCCGTTTCTGAATACCGCGCCGAAGCTCGAACAGGCGCTCGACGCGGTCGAAGCCGAGCCCGGGGCCGTGCTGCATGCCCTGGTCAAGCGCGACGCCAAAGCCCGCGTCCACCGCCGTTGCGACCGCCTCGGCCTACCCTGCTTCGATCTCACCGGCGACCTCGCCCGCTTCATCGCCGACGCCACAGGCCTGCGTCCCAAGCCCGACCTTACCCGCCTGCACCAGGTCGATGCGCAGTACCAGCGCCGCATCTCCGCACTCGACTTCACCATCACCCACGATGACGGCCTGGGCCTGCCCACCCTTCACGAAGCCGACGTCGTGCTCACCGGCGTCTCCCGCACCAGCAAAACGCCCACCAGTATTCTGCTTGCGCAGGAGGGGCTGAAGGTCGCCAATGTCTCGTTGGCCATGGACGTCAAGCCGCCGCAGGAGTTGCTCGCCCTCTCGCGTGGGCAGGTGGTGGGCCTGACCATCGACCCCGGCGTGCTCAGCGAAATCCGTACCCGCCGATGGCAGACCTTCGGTGGCGCCACCGTCGACTCTCGCTATGCCGATCCCGACTACGTCGACCGCGAAGTCGCCTGGTGCCAGCGCCTTTTCCGTCAGCAGGGCTGGCGCACGCTCGACGTGACCGACCAGGCCATCGAGGAAACCGCCGCCAAAGTCCTCCAGATCATCCGCCATCGCGACGCCTTATAGCCGCTCACGGCTTAGCGGTGGCCGTACCTCCGCGACTGCATACAGCGTCTTGCCACACTTCGTCATGTACCTTTTCCGGAGCCAGACCATGCCAGATCTCAATCGTCGTCACTTCCTCCGCACCGGTCTCGTCGGCCTCGCCACCGGCGCAGGTGTGCTTGTGCTGCGCAGCAATGCTCAGCCGACGCCCGACAGTGGCGAACTTGGTTCCTACGGTGACTACCTTCAGCGCAACGGTGAATCGGTTGAGGATGCGCCCACGCCCAACAATGCCCCGTGGCAGCCCACCGAGCCAAATATTCTTGGCCCGTTCTTCCGTGCGGGGGCCCCGTTCCGTGGCAAGATCACACCACCACTGGAACCCGGCGATGTCCTGCTCATCCGCGGCCGGGTATGGGGCTTCGACACGCGGCAACCGCTCACCAGTGCGGTGCTCGACATCTGGCAAGCCAACGCCAAGGGACGGTATGACAACGACGACCCCCGTCATCCACCGGAGGAGGATGTATTCCTCAACCGTGCCCGCCTCCGTGTCGATGAGCAGGGCTACTACGAGTACGAGACCATCCACCCCGGCGCGTATCGCATCGCTCCCCAGCAGTGGCGGCCGCCGCACATCCACTACCTCGTTCGCTGCCCGGGCTACAAACGCGTCATCACGCAACTTTACTTCAAGGGCGACCCTCACCTGGCCACCGACCCGTTCATCAAAGATTCGCTCATCATCGATCTCGAAACCGTCGAGGCCGGTGACCGCGCGTACCGCGTCGGTACGTTCGACATTGTCCTCGCCCCGCAAGACTGAAGCTGCTTACAGCCTGGCGCCCTTCGCCGTGCTACCATTCACCACCCATGGCCAAGCAACGCATTATCTCCGGCGAATCGGCGGGACCGCAGGAAGAAGCGGTCAACTTCTCGCTCCGGCCCACCCGCCTCGACGAATACGTCGGCCAGCCCAAGCTGGTCGAGAAGCTGCGCATCGTCCTCCAGGCCGTTCGCGAACGTGACGAGCCCATGGAGCACCTGCTGCTGCACGGCCCGCCGGGACTGGGCAAGACCACGCTCGCCCATATCGTCGCCAACGAGATGGGCACCCACCTCACCGTCACCGCAGGGCCTGCGCTCACCAAGGGCGCCGACCTCGTCGGCACGCTCACCAAGCTTCAGAAGGCTGACGTGCTCTTCATCGACGAAATCCACCGCATGCCCGTCGCCGTCGAGGAATACCTCTACTCGGCCATGGAAGACTTCAAAATCGACTTCCAGATCGACTCCGGCATGCACGCCAAAACCATCACCCTCCCCATCAAGCCCTTCACCCTCATCGGCGCCACCACCCGGGCCGGCCTGCTCTCGGGCCCCATGCGATCCCGCTTCGGCGTTTCGCACAACCTCGACTTCTACAGCGAAACCGACCTGCTCCGCATCCTCCATCGCTCGGCCGGCCTGCTCAAGCTCACCACCGAACACAACGACAAAGACCTCGAACAGTCGCTGGAACTGATCGCCGCCCGCTCGCGCGGCACGCCGCGCATCGCCAACCGCCTGCTCCGCCGGGTGCGCGACTTCGCCCAGGTCCGCGCCGACGGCCAACTCACGCCCGACGTGGTCGACGACGCCCTGCAACTTGAAGGTGTCGACGAACTGGGCCTCGACGACCTCGACCGCAAGTACATGCGCGTCATCGGCGAGGTCTACCAGGGCGGCCCCGTCGGCCTCGAAGCCGTCGCCGCCACGCTCGGCGAAGACGCGGGCACACTTGAAGACGTGGTCGAGCCTTACCTGCTCCAGATCGGCTTCCTCGCCCGCACCCGCAAAGGCCGGCAACTCACTCGCGCCGGCGGCGAACACCTGGGCATGAAAATCCGCACCGACGACAACGGCGACCGCCTCCTCTTCGAGTGACCGCCGCTGGCTCCCCTCCCCTTGGGAAGGGCTGGGAGAGGGTGTCCCCAGTCGCCCCGCGTTCTATCATGGAAATTCACCCGCTACTTCCATTCAACATGCGATAATGGACGGGAGCACTGTCAGCAGGGGCCGGCATGAACGGGTACATGAACGTGATGGCGACCGGGCAATCGATAACCGGGCCGGAGGACTTCGACCCGACCGGCGTGGTCGTCGTCGCGGTGGTGCTGGGGGTGATCGGGTTTGTGGCCGTGCTGGTGATGCTGCGTCATCAGCGGACGCAGACGGAACGCCTGGTGGCATGGGCGGAACGCGCCGGCTTCGCCTCGCTTGATCCGGAAGGCGAAACGGTGCAGGGGCTGATGCCGTTGCTGCTGGACGTGATGCGGATGGCATGGCAGCGTCCGACGGGGGTGTATGTCGGTTATGCCGCGCGAGGCCACCGGGAGACGTTTGAAGTTTATCTGGTGCAGGTGCTCGGCATGGTGGGGCCGGAGGTTGTGGAGCGTCTCGTGGTTGTCTGCCGCGGTTTCGAGGGAAAGCTGCCTGCGTTCGAGCTTCGGCCGAGCAACTGGATGAGTCATGCGATTCACGGGCAGGGGGGCAATTGCGCTCCGCCGGGCAAGTTTGCGGAACGGTATTACGTCTTCGCCCGCGATAAAGAGGGCGTGCGGAACCTGCTGAGCGACAAGGTGCAGGCGTTGCTGCTGGAGAGCCCGAACCTGGCAGCGGTCGTTGGCGGAAATCTGGCAGGCGTGTACGATCACAGTCGCACGCAGCCGCGTGATCTGGAGCGGTTTGTCCAGACCACGGTTGCGCTGGCGTCGGTGCTCCGGAAGCGGGCGATCGCCTTTTCGCCTTCGGCGGCGCAGTTCACCTGATTCAAGGATGCGAAACATGCACGAGGCCATTCTCGGAACATGGACCACGCTTGCCCAGGGCGGCCGGATCGACGTGGCGTTGCAGGTTGGCGCCGGCGCGGCGATCGTCGCAATCATCTGGGCCACGGCCGTCTGGTACAGCCGGCGAAATCGCACGCAGAGCTTCCACGCCTTCGTGCAGCAGCCCGGGTTTGAGCCGATCAACGACCGCGATCAGCTCGAAACGCTTTCCGAAACCGTCGGCGACGTGTTCGGCGACATGAGCATGTACGCCCGCCAACTCACCATCAAGGGCGCGCTGCACTATCCCAGCGACGAGTTCGACGTCAAGGTCGTCCACGTCGTGCTCGGCTTTGAAGCCAGCAACGCCAACCATCAGACGATGGAAAAAGTGGTCGTCATGGTCAGCGGCTTCGATACGCCGCTGCCGCGATTCCGCCTGCTGCCGAACAACTTCCTGTTCCGCCACATCCACCGCAACAAGATTTTCGACGCGACCACGAAGTTCGGCGAGCACAATCTCGTGCTCGGCCGGGAGCATGACCGCATCCGTGGCGTGTTCGGCGACGACGTCCGTGCCCTGCTCAAGGACAACCGCGCCATGGTCATCGAAGCCCGCGCGGACCTGCTGGCATTCTTCCTGCACGACGAGCGGGTCGAGCCGAAGGACCTCGGCGCATTTGTCGCCGAGTGTCTCAACCTCGCCGGCCTGATCCGCAAGAGCGCCGCGAACCAGCCCGTGTCCGCGACGTGAGCCCGTACCGAAGCACGCGGCGTCACGCCGTGGGCTTCTGGTGACAAGAACGAATCATCCCGTTCCCGCCGTCGCCGCGAACTGGATCGCCACATACGCCAGGTACGCGATCACCAGCGGCGCACCCATCCACCGCGAGAATGCGCCCCGTCGGCCGGCGCGCACGATGCACAGCCGGACAAACACGAGCATCAGCAGCATTGTCGGCAGGTGCAGCCAGAGGAAGATGTGCCGGCCCACCACGCCTTCCGCCTCCACGATCGGCAACGGCGCCGCCAGCGCGGCGAAGCCGATCACGAACAGCACATTCAGGATGTCCGCCCCGATCACGTTGCCCACCAGCAGTTCGGCGTGCCCCTTGCGGATCGAGGTCATCCCCACTACGAACTCCGGCAACGATGTGCCGAACGCCACCAGCGTCGCCGCGATCACCACCTGCGGCACCGCCGCACGCTCGGCCAGCACCGTTGCCGACCCCACCAGCGTGTCGCTGGCGAAGACCACGATCGCCAGTCCCAGCAGCCCCCAGCCCAGCAGCACCAGCAGCGGCGCGGGCGTCTCCACCTCCACCGTCTCATGCGTCACGCCCGGCAGCGTCTCGCCCTCATCGTCCGCCCGCATCCCCGGCTCGCCGAACGGGTGTTGCCGGCTCCACCGCACGGAGATCACCATGTACGCCACCAGCAATGCCGTCATCAGCACGCCGACCCACCGCCCGAGCACCGCCGCGTCGCCCTGTATGAAGAACACCGCATAGCAGATCACCGCCAGCAGCGCTGCCGAGCCGATCTGCACCCAGCCCTGCCGGCTGAGTACGAACCGGTCGGCGGGCAACTGCGTGATCAGACAGCCGATGCCGAAGATCAGCCCCGTGTCCACGATGATCGACCCCACGCCGTTGCCCAGCGCCAGCCCCGCATTGCCCGACCATGCCGCCATCACCGATACCGCCATCTCCGGGCTCGTCGTGCCCAGCGAGACGATTGTTGCCCCGATGATGACTTTCGACAGCCCGAGGCGATACGCCCCGGCCGCGGCGTTTTCCACCAGCCAGTCCGCACCCTTGATCAGCGCGGCGATGGCGATCACCGCGATCAACAGCAGCAACCACGTCGGCAGATCGGCGAACCATTCGTAAAGCAGCAGTGTGGCAAGCAAAGGAATCACTCTTGGGTTTCAGGTTTGGGCGACGCTTGGAACTTCTAAAAATACAACTCGGCGGGATGAACCACAGAGGCGCCGAGGCACAGAGAAGATACAGACTGCTTTGTGGTGTGACATTTAGCCCGCAGCGCAGCGGAGGGGTGGCAACCGTGCGTCATCGGCGGCATCCCTCCGCTGCGCTGCGGGGCTAAGTGCCGATCCGTGTGCCTCTGTGGTTTGTTGAGGCATTTTCAGCGTTCATCGCTGGTAAAGGTTTCGTCCATTCCATCCGTGGGCGTGGCCGGCGGCATGGCATCGACCAACTCCACGCCAAACTCCCCCGACCGCAGCCGGGCCAACTGCTCGGGCGCCGCGAGCAGCTCGACCCGTGCCCATAGCCACCCGGCCAGCGACGCCGCGTGTGTACGGTCGGCCGCCGTCGCCAGCATCGCATGCACCGCACTGCACTGTGGGGCGGGCATCAACTCGGCCAGTTGCACCTTCTGCTCGCGCCGATGCAACACCGCGTCATCATAACCGGCCTGCAACTCGTACCGTGTCTGCAACGCCAGTCGTTGCAGCGCCTCGATCAGGCTCAGCCGCATGCGATGCAGTTCGCTCAGCGCGCCGTACGCCGAGCCCAGGTCGTGCTCTTCCAGTGAGGCTTCGCTGAGCAGCAGCAGCAGATGCGCCCGTGCTTCGCGGGCCGGTCCCATGGAATATCCGAGCACCGCCTGGCAGATCGCCGCCGACTCGGCAAAGCGCCGCTGCCGGTGGCGCAGCATTGCCAGGCGGTGGTAGAGCATCAGCCGGACCCAGCGCAGCAACGGTCGGCGGCGCAGGTGCTCCGCCAGGCGGCGCTCGGCGGTGGGCGGGTCGTCGGCGATCGTAGCCGAGAGGCGCGGCAGCTCGCGCGACACGCGAGCGCTGATCAGGTTCACCATCATCCACGCCAGCAGCACCAGCACCACCGGGATCACGTTCAGCATCGAGCCGCCATCGTCCATCACCGTCAGCAGCACGAACAATCCCGCCATCACGACAAGCACCGCCAGCCAGTGCAGCAGGCTGTCGATCGCAATCTGGCGACGCATCCGGCCCGGATCGAACGGCGGGACGATCATACGCGAGGGGAGGTTGATCGGCGGTGCGGTCTCGGCACGGGCGTTGTTCATGTCCTGGTCATCGTCCGGCGGTTGTGGCTCCGCAGGTGGCGGCGGCGGTGGGTTGGCGCCGGGGGGATCGGCCGGCTCACGCCCGGGTGGTTGGGCGAGCAGGAATGGGCCCGCGGGGTCGGGTGTTGTCTTCCACGGTACTCTGCTCAACAACGTGGAGCGGGTGTCCCGGCCGCCGGCGTGCGGGACGCCCGCCCCACGCAGGCATTGCTCGCCGAGGTACGGTCCTTTGAGCGGCTGATGCCCGCCGCCGATGGCCACGTCCAAGCGATTGGAAATCAATGGTACGGCCGTGTTCATCGCTGCGCCTCCTCCATCACCGCAAGCTCCGGAAAGCGCGCGACCAGCGCTTCGGGTGAGAGCAACGTGGTCGCTCGCCGCCACCAGGCCCGCGCCTGTTCGTGTTGATCGCGGGCCGAGGCGTTTGCTGAGCCTGGGTCGGCCGTGTCACTGTCGCCTGTGTCAGGTCGGGCGCGGTGGTAGCACAGCGCGAGCAGGGCATGTCCATAGCCCGCTTCGATGCCCAGCGGGCGAAGGTCGTCCAGCAGCGTGTCCGCATCCGCGAGCGGGTCGTCGTAATGCCCGGTGCGGACGCTCTGGATCAGTTCCGCCAGGCGGTAGAGCGCCGCCACGGGCGTGCGGGCATAGGTACGGATCGTGCCGCGCAACTGGCGCAGCGCGTCGTCGGCATCGAGCAGCCGTTCGGCGCCGAGCGCCGCCATGGCCCGATGGATGCGCAGGTGCACCGTGCCGGGGTGGTCCTTGGGCATCATCTCCAGCAGCCGGTCGAAGCAGGCGATGGCCGCCTCGTACGCCTTGAGCTCTTCCAGACAGTGGCCCAGCAGCGTCATCGTCCGCAGGTAAGGCCCCGGCGTCGTCTCCGCCGCGGGCAGCAGACGCCAGCCCATTGCCAGCGCTTCGTCGTGGTGGCGGAGCATTGCCAGTTCCTGCGCCCGCGTGACGCGTTGGTCGATCAGCTTTGCCCGCCGGACGCGCAGCACCAAGTAGCCGAACATCGCCCCCAGCCCCGCCCACGGCAACAGCACGCCCCACACCCCGCCCACCAGCAGCACCAGCGCCATCATCGCCGCGAACAGCAGCAGCGGCGCCCACACCGCCACCTGCGACGGCGGACGCAGCGGATGGCGCGCCAGCAGCGACTCAATCTGTTCCACAGTGGGTGGTTGGAAGTTCTCGCTCACGGCCGGCCTTGTCGGTCATCGATCACAGATCACGCCCCGGGGTTGAAATGATATAGCATGAAATAGATCAGCACCCCCGTCACGGACACATACATCCACACCGGCCACGCCACGCGCGCCAGCCTGCGGTGCGTCGCGTATCGCTTCGTCAGCCCCAGGTAAATCAGCGTCACCGCCAGCACCGGCACGAAAATCGCCAGCAGGATGTGACTCAGCAGCATGCCGTAGTAGAGCCCGGCCAGCAGGCCTTCGCCGTGGTAGCGCGTGTGCGTGCCGCCGACGACCGTGGCCCGCCAGACGTAGTGGGTCACGTACGTCACCAGGAACAGCCCCGAGACGCTGAACGCGGCGATCATCACGTTGCGGTGTGCGGTGATGCGATGCTGGCGGATCAGCATGAGGCCGGCCACCAGCAGCACGCCGGTGACGCCGTTGAGTGCGGCATTGACCGCGGGCAGGAAGGAAAGGTCGATCATCGGTGCGCTGCTTCGGCGTCGGCGGCCGGGGGCGCGGCGTCGCCCTCGCCCGGCCAGGGTTCGTTGATGACCGCATGCAAGTCGACAAACAGTTGCCAGCCATCGTTCGCTTGCTCATCCGTCAAGCTGTAGTAACCGCGAATCCGGCCGTCGCGGTCAATCAGCACGAACTTGTCGCTGTGCATGATCGGCATCGCCGGGTCCTCGGGCGCCTCGGCAACGTGCAGCAGAAAGCCATCTTCGATCAGACGCCAGATGCGGTTGTGGTCGCCGGTCAAAAACTGCCACCGCTCAAAACGGGCGTTGAACCGCTCGCCATATTCGCGAAGCACCTCCGGCGTATCGTGCTGCGGATCAACGCTGAAGCTGACCAGGCGAACGTCATCCAGACGATCTTCCTGCTCAAGCGTGCGTTGAATGTCCGCCATCCGGCCGGTGACCATGGGGCAGATACTTGGACAGCGGGTGAAGATGAAGTTGGCGATCCACACCTTCCCTTGCAGATCGTCAAGGCCGACGGCTTGCCCCGCCTGATTGGTCAGCTCAAACGCGGGCAGGTCGTAGAGCACCGGCACCGGCTCGCGCTCGGGCGGCGGAGACGTGTCGCCGCGCATGTAGACGGTGATCGATGCCATGCCCGCCGCGAGGACGACGGCCGTGACGATGGCGGCCATGAAAAACAGGAAGGGGCGAAGCATGATGATGGATCTCGGGTGGGTTGATGTTGATGGTTTTGGCTCGACCAGCAAAGTTTAGAAGCCTGAGCTCCACTGGGCTGGTCCCTTAAGTGACCAGTCCGGCTTCGCGCAGGGGCTCACGAGTGCCCGTTCCCGCGCGGCCGCGCCACCAGCCACGTCGCCGCCGTCACCAGCACGACGCAGGCGGCGAGCATCAACGCCACGTTGGCTGCAACCGGTAGGGGAGCGATGGCGGGCGAGTCCGCGCCCTGGAGCGTGAAGGCGAGCGTGCTCAGGCCGTACGTCAACGGGTTGGCGTACATCACTGCCTGCAACCATGCCGGGGCGGTGGCGATGGGGAACACCGCGCCGCTGAGGAACCACATCGGCATGAGAAACAGGTTCATGATCGCATGGAACCCGGTGGTGGAATCCAACGGCCAGGCGATGCACAGCCCCAGAGCCGTCAGCCCCACCGCCAGCACGAACATCACGCCCACCGCCGCCGCCATCGGCCCTACGCCCGGCCAGCCGGCGACGACCGGCCACAGCAGCAGGAACAGCGTGCCCTGAAGCGTGGCGATGCTCGCCCCGCCGAGCACCTTGCCCATCACGATCGCCAGCCGCGACGCCGGGGCCACCAGCACACCTTGCAGAAACCCCTCCCGCCGATCTTCGATGACGCTGATGGTCGAGAAGATCGCGGTGAACAGCAGGATCAGCACCAGCGTGCCGGGGAAGAAGTAGGCCAGGTAGCCGATGGAATCCGCATCGTTCGCCGCACCGGCCCCCTCCGGCGCGAACGCTCGGTTCAAACCGGACCCCAGAAGCAGCCAGAAGACCACCGGCGTCGCCAGTGCGCCGATGACGCGGTTGCGCTGGCGGAAGAAGCGCACCATCTCCCGCCGCCACAACGTGAGCGTGGCGAGGCAGAGGCCGCTTCGTGCGGCAGGGGGGGCAAAAAATGAGACAGCGGTTTCCATGGTCGCAGGCGGGGTTGGCGGTTGGAATGGCAGGTCGGCAGAGAGACAATCTTAGCACAGCCGTGCGCCGCTGTCCCTGCGCCGGCCGCCGCACTCCCCTCCCTCCGGGAGGGGCAGGGGGAGGGTGCCTCCGGACGCCCTGCGTCACCTGAATAACAGTAGATGCCAAGCGGCCGGCGAGGGGGGGGGGGGGGGGGGGCGGCCTCCGGACGCCCTGCGTCACCTGAATAACAGTAGATGCCAAGCGGCCGGCGATCCCCTCCCCCAACCCCTCCCAGAGGGAGGGGAGTTGAAAACGCTCACTCCGCCTCGCGATACAACCCATGCTCGGCGATATACCGCGCCACCGCCGGCGGCACGAGGTCATCCACCGGCTCGCCCTGGCGGACGCGCTCGCGCACCATGCTCGAACTGATCTCCATCCGATCCACCTTCACCAGCCGCCGCGCCCACCGCGTCCGCTCCGCCTCATCGTCCAGCGACGCCAGTAGTGACGTTTTCGTCTCCGGCGGACGCACCATCACCACCGGCTCGGCCAGCTCCGCCACTCGCTGCGACGCCCGCCACTGATCAAAAATCCGCACCTGGTCCGCCCCCATCAGCAGCCGCAGGGTGACGTGTGCCGGCAGCCGTCGCCGCAGCGCTTCGAGCGTATCCACCGTGTAGCTCGGCTGCCCGTCGGCCGCGCGGTCCAGCTCATCGGTCAACACCACCGCGCACGGCCGGTCCGCCAACGCGAGCCGCAGCATCGCCAGCCGATGTTCCGCCGCCGTCTGCACACGGTCGAGCTTGTGCGGCGCCCGCGCGGCGGGCACATATGCCACGGCATCCGCGCCGATCGCCAGCCGCACCTGTTCGGGCAGGACCACGTGCGCCCGGTGCGGCGGATCGAAGCTGCCGCCGAAGACGATGATCTGGTTGCAGGCCGTGAGGTCCATGCGGTGCAGTGTAAACAGTGCGCCTCAAAACAGAAGCCCACGGATTCAATCCGTGGGCTTCGGAGGGCATGTGGTTGAGCTTTTTGTTTACCGATCAAACTGCGCATCGAACGCGATGTCGCTGCGCTTGAAGTCCATGTGCTTGACGAACTCGCACGCCTCGGTCGCGCCATGTTCGCGGTCCATGCGCGAGTCTTCCCACTCGACGCTGAGCGGGCCGGTGTAGTTGATGTCGTTGAGCGCGACGATGATCTGCTCGAAGTCGGTGTCGCCGCGGCCGGGCGAGCGGAAATCCCAGTAGCGTCGGCGGTCGGCGAAGTCGGTGTGGCCGCCGAAGACACCCACCGTGCCGTCGCCCTTGTTCCACCACGCATCCTTGACGTGGACGTGGTAGATGCGGTCGGCGAACTCGTAGATGAACTTCACATAGTCCACGCCCTGGTAGCCGAGGTGGCTGGGGTCGTAGTTGAAGCCGAACCGCTTGTGATTTTTCACCGCTTCCAGGGCCCGCTTCGCGCTGGCGATGTCGAAGGCGATCTCCGTGGGGTGCACCTCCAGACCGAAGTTGACGTTAACCTTGTCGTACGCGTCGAGGATCGGCTTCCACCGCTTGGCGAAGTCGTCGAACCCCTTTTGCAGATAGGCCTGGCTGGTGGGGGGGAAGGCGTAGAGGGCGTGCCAGATGCTCGAGCCGGTGAAGCCGTTGACGACGGCGGGCTTGACGCCCCAGCTTTTCTTGTCTGGCTTGGCGTCCATGAAGGCGCGGGCGGCCTTGCCGGTGTCGATCATCCGTTTGGCGGCGCGCTTGCGGACGCCTTCAGGATCGCCGTTGCCCCAGATGTCGGGATCGAGGATGTCCTTGTGACGGTCGTCGATGTGGTCGCACACGGCCTGGCCGACGAGGTGGTTGGAGATCGAGAAGCAGGTGAGGCCGTGGTCGGCGAGCATCTCCCACCGCTGCTTGACGTACTTCTTACTCTTGATCGCCTGAGGCACGTCGAAGTGGTCGCCCCAGCAGGCCAGTTCCAAGCCATCGTAGCCGAATGAGCTGGCCATCTTGCAGATGTCTTCGAACGCGAGGTCGGCCCACTGGCCGGTGAACAGCGTGACGGATCGTCCCATGATTGCATGCCTCCTCATAGTGGCGGAACAGGTGTGGCGGGTAGTGTCGGCGGTTTTCGCAGGGCTGGCAAGTAGGGCTGTGGCCACGGCGACCGGCCCTACGCCTCGCGGTCACTGAGGACTGTCAGACGCTGGCGCAGCTCTTCGAGCACCCTCTCCTGCTCGGCATCGTCATCCACGGTGAATGGTGCGCCGAAGGTGATGCGCGACCGGCTGGGCTGGAGGAAGTGCAAGAGCATCCACTTCCGCCGCGGCGTGCCTTCGATCCAGACCGGCACGATCACCGCGCCGCTGCGCTGGGCGATCCGCACCACGCCGGGCTGGAGGCGGTTGAGGTCGCGCTTCTCGCGTTGAAGCCCGCCTTCGGGGAAGAGGCCGACCATGTCGCCCTGCTTGAGCGCGTCGACAATCTGGCGGATCTTGCTTGCCCCGGCACGTTGCGGGTCGATGGTGATCGGGTGGATCGTCCGCCACAGCGGTTCGAGCAGGCGGAAGCGGAAACGCTCGGACATCACCCACCGCACGACGCGCGGACAGGCCGCCTGGATCAGCAGCGGGTCGATGGCGGTCGTGTGGTTGGACGCGAGGATGACCGGGCCGGCGTCGGGCAGGTGCTGCCGGCCGCGCCATTCCAGCCGATGCCAGATCAGCACGTACGTGCGACACAAACGCCAGAGCGCGTTGGCCGCCGCTGTGGGCATCGGGCCCTGGCGGAAGATGCGGTAAAAGCCATAGAACGCCCCGACGAGAAACAGTGCGGCCAGCCCGTAAAGCGCCGGCACCATGACCTCATCGGCCCCGGGCAGCCGCCAGATGGTGAAGTTGACCACCAGCGACGAGATGGTGCCGAAGATTTCCCGAACGCCGAACACCCGGCCGCGAATGTAGTTCGGGCAGACTGACTGCGTCTGACTGTTGACGTAGACCAGCGCCGCGTTGCCGAAGAAGCCGGAGCAGAAGGCGAACACCAGCCCCCACTCGAACGCGTGTACCAGCCCCAGCGCGAGCATTGAAAGGCCCGCCAGCAGCAGGCAGCTCATCATCACCAGCGGCGTTTCGCGACGCGTGTTGAACAGCGACACCACGATCGCACTGATGAGCATGCCCAGCCCCAGCACCATCCCCATCACGGCGATGTGCATCACCAGCGCACGATCATCGCTCCCGCCCCCCCCGACGTCGATCAGCCAGGTGATCAGCGGGCTGGGCAGGTCGTAGTAGCTGGCGTTGAGCGCGGCGACGGCGGCCATGAGCAGGTTGGCGCTGGCCCAGAAGAGCACGCCCAGGATCACCAGTTGCAGGATGGGGCGGTGCCGGCGGATGTAGCTGGCGCCCTGGAGCAGGCGGTAAAGCTGGTTGGTCGGCGGCGGGACGACGGAAGGCTTGTGCTGGCGTACGCGCAGGAAGATGAAGAACGAGCCGGACACGGCGAACGAGCCTACGGCGAGGAACAGGCCCGCCTGGAGCGAGTCCAAGGCGTCGATCACCCAGCCGCCCACGCCCATGCCGATCAGCGAGGCGACCACCGCCAGGCCGAGGATGATCGCGTTGGCGGCTTGCAGGTGCGGCGTGGGCACGATCTGCGGCACGACGGCGTTGCGCGTCGGGTTGAACACCGCCGCCATTGTGCCCACGCCGAGGATGATGCCATACACCGCCCACCGCCCCGGGAACGCGAAGCCGGCGAGGTTGAACAGCACATAGTCTTCGGGAATCGCCCGCGCCGCCCCGGCGGGCACGAGCAGGAACGCCAGCAGCAGGATCAGCGCCCGCCCCTCGTCGCAGCCGAACATGATCCACTTGCGCGGCAGCGTATCCGCCAGCCAGCCGCCGAGCGGGCTGAAGATGAGGTAGGGCAGGAAGAAAAAAAAGTAGATGCCCGCCTGCACGCTCGCCGCGTCGGCGTCCGGCTCGTTGATGCCGAGCATCGTCCATGCGACGATCTGGATCATGCGGTCGCCGAACCCCGACGCGGCGACGGACGACCACATCAGCACGAAGCTGATGTTCCGCCACAACGGCACGTCCACCCGCCGGGCGAGCAAGGGTTGGCTGGCGTCGGTCATGGCGAAACAATACAGTTTCAGGTTCCGAGTTTCGAGTCTCGCGTTTTCCACCTGGCGCTGATGCTCGACCCGGCCCGTCCACTTCAGTGGGCGGGAAAGGTACAAACCCCGCTCTCCCGGCCACTGAAGTGGGCGGGCCGAGTGGGCGAACAGAAGTCAGAAGCTGTATCCCATGACCCACCTGGCCGTCTCCATTTTCGTCCGCTCCCTCGAGCCCGCCCTGGCTGACGCGGTCCGCGCCGCGGAGTTCGGCGCCGAGATGGTCGAGTACCGCATCGACCGCTTCGCCGACGACTTTGATGCCGTGGCCGCGCTCGTCGCCCGCTCGCCCGTGCCCTGCATCGTCACCTGCCGGCCAACCTGGGAGGGCGGCGAATACGAAGGCGACGAGCCGCACCGCCACGCCCTGTTCGAGCATCTCGCCGCCGCCACCCATCCGCCCGCCTACCTCGACATCGAACTGCTCGCCTGGCAACGCTCACCCAACCTGCGCGACACGCTCGGCCCGCGCGTCAACACCGCCGCCGGCCCGGGGCTGATCCTCTCCAGCCACGACTTCGACCAGCGCCCGCGCGACCTGCTCCAGAAGCTCGAACAACTGGCCGACGAACCGCACGCCCGCGTCATCAAGCTCGCCTGGCACGCCCGCTCATTGCGCGACAATCTCGAAGCATTCGAAATCATCCAGCAGCAGTACAAGCCGACCATCGCCCTCTGCATGGGTCAGTTCGGCCTGCCCTCGCGCGTGCTGGCGAAAAAGTTCGCCGGCCTGCTCAGCTTCGCCGCCCTCGACGCCGACGCCGCCACCGCCCCCGGCCAGCCCACGCTGCACGACGTCAAACACCTCTACCGCTGGGACAGTCTGCGACGCGACACGGCTGTCTACGGCGTCATCGGCTGGCCCGTCGGCCACTCGCTCAGCCCCGCGCTGCACAACGCCGGCTTCGACGCCATCGACTACAACGGCGTCTACCTGCCCATGCCCATCCCGCCAGAGTACGAACACTTCAAGGCCACCGTCGGGGCCTGGCTGGACTTCGCACCCCTGCACTTCCGCGGCGCGTCGGTCACCATCCCGCACAAGGAGAACCTGCTCCGCTTCGTCCGCCATCGCGGCGGCGAGATCGAGCCGTTGGCCGAGATGATCGGCGCAGCCAACACGCTCACCGTGCTGCCCGACGGCTCGCTCTACGCCTCGAACACCGACTATGCCGCCGCGCTCGATGCCGTGTGCGATAGCCTTGGCGTCTCCCGCGAACGCATGGCGGGCCAGCGCGTCGGCCTGATCGGCGCCGGCGGCGCGGCCCGCGCCATCGCCGCCGGCTTTGCGGGCTACGGCGCGGCCGTCACCGTCTACAACCGCACGCTCGACCGCGCCGCCGCCATGGCCGACGACCTCAACGCCCGCCTCCAGCAGCTCACGGGCTCCGCACAACCCGCCGGCCAGGTCCACGCCCAACCGCTCGACCGCCTCACCGCCGGCGGCTGCGACATCTACATCAACTGTACCCCCATCGGCATGCACCCCCACGTCGACGCCTCTCCCCTCGGCGACGCCGACACCATCGCCGGCTGGGGCGAAAGCACCGTCGTCTTCGACACCATCTACAACCCCGCGAAGACGAAGCTGCTCCAACAGGCCAAAGCCGCCGGCTGCGTCACCATCTCCGGCACCGAAATGTTCGTCCGCCAGGGCGCCGCGCAGTTCGAACTCTGGACCAAACAACCCGCCCCGCGCGGCGTGTTTCACAAGGTGATGCAAAGGTAGGGATTCGGGCAGAACTGTAAAAGCCGAGGGCTGAGTCCGCGAAGCCCCGGATCAGGGGTTGCCGACTGCTCACTGATCCCGCTCTTCGTCACTGCGCTCCTCAGAGGCGGGCGTTAAAACAAAATCTTCCCCAACCCCCAGTCCCCAATCCCCGCCTCAATGCAGGAACAACCGCAGCCCCGTCATCACCATCACCATCTCATGTTCATCGGCGGCGGCGATGACGTCGGCGTCGCGCTTCGAGCCGCCGGGCTGGACGACGT
>JBBDPC010000166.1:0-53893 GCA_040876735.1 Phycisphaeraceae bacterium
GAGGTATTCGCTGGTGCCGTCGCGGTAGAGCTGGCGGGTGACGGCGACCTGGTCGAGATCAATCGGCAGAAGCCGATGGGGTTCGGGGTTCGAGGTTCGGGGTTCGGCGGGGGAGGCAGGGTCTGGGGATTCGGACCCCGATCCCTGATCCCCGAGCCCTGCTGCACCCCGATCCTCCACCACCGGATTGTCAAAGTGCAGCGTCACCGAGGCCATGCCGCTGGGTTTGCGGGTGGACGAGCCGTTGAAGATGACGTCCATCATCGCGCCGCCGCGGAGGCTTTTGGCGGACTGTTCGCCGAGGACCCACTTGATGGCGTCGACGACGTTGGACTTGCCGCAGCCGTTGGGTCCGACGATGCCGACGAGCGGTGCGTCGAAGCGGATTTCGGTTTTGTCCGCGAAAGACTTGAACCCGGCGAGAGTGAGCTTTGCCAGTCGCATGTGCGTGTCGACCTCCGTGTCGTGGCTGTGATCTGGACGACGGGGGCCGGTCTCCGCCGGCGGCAAGGTCCCATCATCCCCCCAAGGTTTATCGGCCGTTCGTGAGCGAATCGTCCAACGTCGCACGGGGCCTGAGCGTCAGGCCCGGGTGCAGGGCGATGTTCACGGGTGTTGGAACGTGTCGATTGAGCTTTGAGCCGTCAGCTTACGACTTTCAGCCAGAATGTTGCCGTCCATTCGGCCTGTCGCTGGCGAACGGCTCAAAGCTCGATAAGTAGGGCCCCTCACTGCCCTAAGGCGCGGACGGTTCAGTTATCCTGTGGTTGAAATACGGGTGCGTCTGGCGGCGTCTGGCCCGGCTGGCGGGTGTCGGGTTCGATCACCGGGTCGGTGTTCATATCGCCGAGGCGCTCGATCCGGGGGCGGCGCATCCAGGGGTTGTCGCCCGCATTCCCCGTGGCTTGGCCCGGGCGGTCGAGCCAGTCGCCGTCGGTGACCGGGTCGGGGCCGAGGACGGGTTCGGGCGTTTCCGGGTCGACTTCGGGCCGGCGATCGTCGGCGGTCGACTCGTACTCGGCGACGCGGCGTGCCAACGGGCTGACGTTGATTTCCACGGGGGCGTCGATGTCGCCGTCCTGGGCCATGCGGTAGATGGTTTCGATCACCTGGCTGTAGGTGAGGTCGAGTCCTTTTTCGGCGCCGTCAAAGTTGGGGCGGCTGGCCATCAGGTAGGCGAGTGAGGCGACGTTGGGCCAGACTTCGTACGTTTTGCCTTCGATCGTCCCGGGCTGCTGGTAGTAGACGTTCAACGGTTCGTCTTCGCCGTCGGTGCGGATCATCAGCCGGCTGTCCCACATCTGGGCGAACATCGACGAGCGGAAGCCGAGTTGATCGTCGAAGATCACCAGCCGGGGGAAGTGTTCCTGGGTGATGTAGATCATCGGCTCGTCGGCGGGGATGCGGTCGATGACGAACTTGAGCCCTTCGGGGCTGCGGATGGGCATGCGCTCGACCAGCGGGTCGCGGATGGCGGCGAGCGATTCGTAGGCGGCGATGCGGACGGCCGGCTCGGGGTCGTTCACCAGCGCCTTGAGCGCCCGCGAGCCGGTGACGCTGCGCGGCAGGTGCACCAGGGCCTCGGCGATGCGCTGGCGCACGGCCGGGTCGTCGTGCTCGACCATCCCCGACATCGCCACGCCGGCGCGTTCATCCAGCAACCACGCGCCGGCCTCGAGCGCGGCGAGGCGGACGTGGGGCTGCTCATCGTCGTAATAGTTACGCAGGACGGGAATCGCCATCCTGCCCAGCGCCCGCCAGGCGAGGACGACCCGTCGGCTGGTGCTCTCATCCTCACGCAGGATGCGGGCGAGCCGTTCGGCCTGCTCAGCCTCGAAGTCGGGGCCGCGCTGGATGTAGAGGTGAGCGATCAACTCCATCAGCAGGTCGGGCTCGGTGGCGAAGTGCTCGGGAACGTTGAGGCGGATGATCAGCGCGGTCTCCGCCTCGGCCGTCTGGACCCGCGACCCGGGCCCGGCGGGAAAGCGTTCGTTGATGCGGTCGGCGATGGCGCGGCTGCGGTTCCAGCTTGGCTGGTTCAGAACCAGTTCGATCTGCTGGGGGAGCGTGACTTTCCCGCCAGAAACAACGACAGCCTGGCGGAGAAAACGTTGCTTGTCCTGGTCGTCGGTATCGTCGTCGAAGGGATTGATGTAGATCGGCCCTTGGGCCTCGGCCCGGGAGCGTGTGAACGGGAGGGCGGGGTTGGTGCCGTCGATGCCCAACTCGGTGGTCCAGAGCGTGCCGCCGGCGAGGCTCTGGGTCTGGGTCTGGGGGAGGGCGGAGACGAGGACGTCGAAGCGCGAGCCGCGGACCCCGCCTTCGGGG
Source organism: Phycisphaeraceae bacterium (assembly GCA_040876735.1). Lineage (GTDB taxonomy): Bacteria > Planctomycetota > Phycisphaerae > Phycisphaerales > Phycisphaeraceae > Natronomicrosphaera. The sequence continues at coordinate 2,329 of JBBDPC010000166.1, forward strand.
AGGAACCCCTGGACGGCGACGATGGCGGTGTTCGGATCGGCGAGCACCTGTTCGGGGGTCATTCGGCCGAAGGCCTGGAGGTGGTCGGGGAGGCTCTGTCGCGTGCGGGTGGAGCCGACGCCCATCTGGCGCAGTCGATTGATCAACTCCTGTCGGAGGTAGGCGGGCACTTCCTGCGAGCCGGTGCCGTCGAGGCCGACGACCAGGCCGTAGCCGGAGACGAGCAGGGGCTGGTAGTTGCGAAGCGACGCCATGGAGCCGACGGTGCCGCGGAGGTATTGCGGCCCGCTGTAGACGGCGGCAGGGGGGGCGTTGTCGGGGCGGGTGTCGGTTTTCTGCTGGCAGCCTGCGGCGAACCCGAGGCTGGCGGCAGCGAGCGCGACGACCGCGGCGCGGACGGCCGAGCCACGGTGGCGCGGGCGCAGGCGGATAGACGAAGCGAGCCGGTTCATCATGTGGTGGGCCATGCGTCATCCAGGGGAGGGCAACGGATCGAGGAAGGTCCGATAGAGCCGCTATTGTCGGCCCGGGGCGGCGGCGGGTCAAGTTGGAAGTGAGGGGGCGTGGGGTGTGGGGAGACTTTAAGCCGAGGGCTGAGTCCGCGAAGCCCCGGATGGGGGTGATCGATCAATCTGTGATCGATGATCTGTGATCTGGAATCGACCGCCGCTGCTGACATCATCGATCACACATCACACATCACACATCATACATTCCCCTCATCCCGCTCTTCGCTCGCGGACTCGCTCAGAGCGGGCGTTTTTCACCAATCTCCAATCCCCAATGCCCGTTCACCAGGGGAAATGGTAGTCGGGGGTATGGCTGTCTTCGCCGGGCAGGGGCAGGGGCTTGCCGCCTTCGTGGCTGGACTGCTCGGCGAGGTGGAGGACGCCGATGACGCGGCGGGCCTGCCGGGCGGTGACGACCAGCGGCTCGCCCATGATCAGGTGGTTGGCGACGTTCTGGTAATAGTTGTCCCACTGGCTGGGCCAGGCGGCGAGCTTGGATTCGCGGCGGATGGCGGCGTCATGCTTGACCATGGTGATCTCGCCGCCCGGGCCGTCGTTGGTCAACCCGCCGCGCGTGCCGAGGATGCGCCAGCCCGGGCGTTTGATGGCGATCAGCGAGCCTTGTTCGAGCGTGGCGGTGGCGCCATCTTCGAAGCGGATGTGGACCTGGGCGAAATCTTCGTTGGTGGTGTTATGCCAGTACCGCTTCTGGAGGTTGCCGGAGACGGAGACGATGCGCTGGGGGATGAGGTTGAGCAGCCAGTCGACGTAGTGGGCGCCCCAGTCGTAGAGCACGCCGCCGGACATGGCCTTGCTGGACCGCCACCAGGCGCGGGGCATGCCGTAGCCGCCGCTGGCGGCGTCGATGTGGAAGACTTCGCCGATCTCGCCGCGGCGGACGAGGGTGAGCAGTTGCTGAAAGTCGCCGTCCCACCGCCGATTGTGAAAGCACGAGAGCAGCGTGTTGGCCTTGTCGGCGGCGGCGATCATCTGGTCCGCCTCGTCGAGCGTGATGCAGAACGGCTTTTCCGTGATGACGTGTTTGCCGGCGGCGCTGGCGGCGATGCAGTATTCGGCGTGGAGGTTGTGCGGCAGGATGGCGACGACCAGGTCGACCTTGTCGTCGAGCAGGAACTGGTCGGGCTTGTTGTAGGTGCGCAGCTTGTCGCCGAGCTCCTGCTTCGCCTGCTCGGTGCGGCTGGGGTCGAGATCGCAGACGGCGACGGTCTGCATGCCGTGCTGGGCGTTGATGGCTTCGGCGTGGCGTTTGCCCATGTTGAACGCGCCGCCGTAGCCGAGGATGCCCGCGCGGAGGGTGGTTTTGTAGGTCTCGCCGCCGACGTAGCGCAGCGCCCGTTCGACGAGGCGGCGGACGTCGGGGCTGGCGAGCGCGGCGGGATGGCCGCCGTGGGCGAGGCAGACGAGCCGGCCCTTGCCCAGCGGGCGTTCGTAAGCGGTGGGGGTCGGCCGGCCGGCGAGGTGGGTGGCGGCGAAGACCCGGGCGTCTTTGGGCGGTTCGAAGGCGACGAACAGGTCATGGAGGGTGAAGTCGTCGGCGCGGGTGGCGACGGGGTGGCCGGCGGCTTTGGCGTCGGCGTCGAGCGTGACCCGGTAGTCGAAGGCGTTGGGCAGTCGGTTGTCGATCGTGGCGCCGAGCAACTGGCCGAGGTCGCGTTGCGTCTGCCCGAGCATCAGGGCGCCCTGCATGGCGACGAGGCCGCCGCCGTGGTGTACGAACTGCGACAGGGCCTGCACATGCGCGGCCGGCAGCTTGTCCTGATCGTCGGCCAGCAGCACGACGGCGTCGAAGTCGCTGCTGGCCAGGCTCGCCAGCGCCGGCACGCCGTTGCTGGTGACGCTGACGGCGCTGATGTGGAACCGGCCGGTGCGTTCGAGGTGTTCGCTGAGCTGCCGGGCCGCCTGGCGGGCGTCGTTGGCCTGGCCGCCGCTGACCACCAGCACCTTGTGCGTCTTGCGCGTCGTCTGTTTCTGCTTGCGAGCCATGGCGAATAGATTCCTTGCCGCCCGCGCGGCGGTCGGGGTGTCAAATGCGGACGCTGTCCTGGCCACTTCCTGGCCACGCGATGATTCAACCGCCGGCCGGAAGCACAGCCAGATCGTGAAAGCGCTCGATGAAGTCGAAAGTCGTGTCGATGCAGGCGTCGATGTTCACGTTGTACTGCCCGGCCTGCGAGGGGTGAAACGTGACCTCCACCTGCTCGGTCGCCCCCGGCGGCAGGTCCAGCTCATACACCAACTCGGCATAGCTGCTGCCCGGGTTGTCCTGCTTGGGCGAAGGCGAAGCGTCCACCGCGCCCTGGTCGACCAGCTCGGTGTACAGGTCCAGGCTGTACAGGCTGTGGTGCTCGCTCGTGCTGGTGTTGGTCACTTCGACGATGAAAGTGGCCGGCTCGCCCACACGCACCTCGTCCGGCCCGGTGAGGGTGTAGTCGACGTTCGCATGCGAACTCTGAAATCCGCCGTGCGCGACGCCGAACTGGCCACGCTGCTGCTCCATCTCCTCGGATACGAGGTAGAGAAAGCCCGCCCCCAGCCCGCCGCACACCACGACCACGCCCAGAAACGCACCGATGCCGATTGCCGCCAAGATCCAGCCTGTTTTCATCACGCTAACTCGCTTTCCTGATCAAGAGAAAAATGACATGCAGGCACATGATAACCATGGCCACGTTCACACGGTCGGTTTCTGCTTGAGCCCGCGCACCTGCATCGGCAGGCCGAACAGGTCGATGAAGCCGCGCGCGGCCGTGACGTCGTAGTCCTTCATCGCGAAGCTGGCCAGGTCCAGGTCATAAAGGCTCGTCGCGCTGCGCGACTCGACCGCCAGCGCCCGACCCTTGTAAAGCTTCACCTTCACCGTGCCGGTGACGACCTTGCTCGCCTGGTCGACGAAGGCCTGCATCGCTTCGCGCAGCGGGTGGAACCACTGGCCGTAGTAGACCAGCTCGGCGTAGCGCTGGGCGAGCTGGAGCTTGTGGTGGTACAGCTCGCGTTCGAGGCAGAGTTGCTCCAGCGCTTTGTGCGCTTCGTAGAGGATCGTGCCGCCGGGCGTTTCGTACACGCCGCGCGACTTCATGCCCACCAGCCGGTTTTCCGTCAGCACGGTCGTGCCCACGGCATGCTTGCCGCCGATTTCGTTCAGCGCGGCGATCAGTTCGTGGCCGGCCAGCTTCTTGCCATCCAGCGTCACCGGGTTGCCCGCCTCGAAGCCGACTTCCACCGTCTCGGCCTGGTCCGGCGCCTGCTCGACGGGCACGGACATCACCAGGCAGTTTTCCCAGTCCGGCTCCTTGGCGGGGTCTTCGATCTCCGCGCCTTCGTGTGAAATGTGCCAGAGGTTGCGGTCGCGGGAGTAAATCTTTTTCGTGCTCTGATCGATCGGGATGTTGTGTTTTTCCGCGTAGGCGATGGCGGTTTCGCGGTCGGTCAGGCCGTCGTCGAGGAACTTGTGGTCCTTCCACGGGCTGATGATCTGGAGCTTGGGGTCCAGGGCTTTGAAGGTCAGCTCGAAGCGGACCTGGTCGTTGCCCTTGCCGGTGGCGCCGTGGCCGACGGCGTCGGCGCCGGTCTGGTGCGCGGCCTCGACCTGGGCCTTGGCGATCAACGGCCGGGCGATGGACGTGCCCAGCAGGTAGTCGCTTTCATAGATCGCATGTGCGCGGAGCATCGGGAAGCAGTACTGCTCGGCGAACTCCTGCCGCAGGTCGGCGACGACGACTTCGTCGGCCCCGCTGGCGTAGGCCTTTTTCTCGATGTTCTTCAACTCGTCGCCCTGGCCCAGCTCGGCCGCGAAGGCGACCAGCTTCACGCCCGGGTAGCGGTCCTTGAGCCAGGGGAGGATGACGGAGGTGTCCAGCCCGCCGGAGTAGGCGAGCACGATTTTCTTCGGGTCGTTGGCCATGGGGTCGGTTCCATTTCAGGATTGAGCCGCCATGGTAGCAACTGCGACTGCCGGCGAAAGCAATCCGCCTACTTGAACCGGCAGCCCGCCGGCGAAGTGTCGAGCATCGTGCGCAGGCCCGGTTGGAGCCGGTCGATCTGCCGGGTCTGGTTCAGCAGGGCGGCCACCGTCGCCGAGTCGCCCGGCAGGCCGCCGTTGATTTTCATCGCCACCTGCACCGGGCCGTCGAGCAGAATCTTGTCCTTCGGGTCGTCCAGTCCCACGGCCATGGTCAGGTCCAACTCGATGCGCGGCCGACCGTCCGCGTCCGACCACCGCGCCACCTGGTGCAGCCCCGTCGCCTCGCCCGGCCCGATCAGCCCCAGCAGCGATTGGGTTGGCGCTTCCGCGATCACCGGCTCGATCGTCTCCGCCACGCTTTCCGGCTCAACCTGCTCGCCCAGCGCCGTCGCCAGCATCGCCGCCGACTCCGCCAGCCCCGCATGCCCGACCCGCCCCTCGCGCACCGCGGCGTGGAACGCCTCGACCGACAGCGTCGCGCCGATCTTGGCCTGCAACGGCTCGCGACGCACCGCCGCATTCAGCCGACGGACGCAGCGCACTTTCGTCACTCGACGCACCATCGACGACAGCATGACCGCCAGGGTGTCCATCACGAATCCCGGGTTCACGCCCGTCCCCAGCACCGGCCGGCCGGCCTGCTGCGCCAGCGCGTCGATCTCGTCCGCCAGTGCCTCGTGTCGGTACCACGGCCACGCCAACTGCTCACACGAACTGACCACCGCCACCTGCCGCTCGAGTAACGCCCGCAGGAGCGGCGCGATCGCGTCGAACTGCGAATCCGTCGCCACGATCGCCACCGCCGGCTCCTTGGCCAAGGCTTCGTCCAGGTCCGTCGTCACACGCGGCTCGTGCTGCTGGTCCACGATCTTCGCCTGCTTGCCGATCAGGTCGCTGGCGGTCTGGCCCGTCTTCGACGTGTCGACGTCCACCATCCCGGCCAGCTTGATGCCCGACTCGGCCAACACCGCCCGGGCGCAGCCGACGCCGATGGGCCCCATGCCAATGACGATTACCTTACGCATCGCGTCTCCGCATTCAGTGGTCACCGTTCCGTCAGACAGGGGCCATATCCGTTCGTCTGTCCCCTCCATTCATCGGCTCGCCATGCGCCGGTGATGACGCGCCGCCGTTCACTGCACGTCCGGCCGCCAGAGGTAGTAAATCCCCACCGGCGCGCCCGCGAAGCCGGGCAATCCGTCGAGATTGATCTGCATCAGGTTCACCTGCGTTCCCGTGGCCCGGCCCGCTTGCCCACCGCTCGCCGACGCCGCGTAAGGCGAACCGGCGTAATCCAACGGCCGATGGTACAGCACCAGGTCCGCGCGATCGACACCGACCATCGCCTTGCCCAGCGCGAATGCGTCGTACAGATCGCCCACCTCGTCCGCCAGGCCGACCGCCACCGCGTTGCCGCCGGTCATCACCCGCCCGTCCGCCACCCGTTCGAACGTCGCGTCGTCGAGCATCGGCCGCGCCTCGCGCACCACCGCGGCGAACCGCGCGTAAAAGTCGTCCACCATCGTTTGCAGCATCGCCCGTTGCCCGTCCGTCAGCGTGCCCAGCGGCGAACCCGCCGCCTTGTTCTCCCCGCTGGTGAACGCCTCCGCCTGTACGCCCCATCGCTCCAGCGCCGGCTTCACGCTGATCGTCTGCACGATCACCCCGATGCTGCCCGTCACCGCCGTCGGGTACGTCATGATGTGATCCGACGCGCAGGCGACGTAATAGCCCCCGCTGGCCGCGACGTCCATCATCAGCGCGATCACCGGCTTGCCCGTGCTCTGGCGGAACCGCTGCACCTCGCGGTACATCGCATCCGAGGCCGTCACCGTGCCGCCTGGCGAGTTGATCCGCAAAATCACCGCCTCCACCCGCCGGTCCGCCGCCGCCAGCGCCAGCTTTTCATGCAGCAGACCCACGGGGTTCTCGCCCGGTTGCAGCAGGCCCGGCTTTTCCGCATTGATGATCAATCCCGTCACGTCGACAATCGCGATCCGGGCGTTACCGAACCCGCCATCCGACGCCACCGTCGTCCGCGTCAGCCGCTGATCGCCCGGCGCGACGCCCACCGCAAACGTCATCGGCCGGCACCCGCCCGCCCCCAGCAGCAGCGCCATCATGCTCGCCAGCACCAGCCATGCCGGGCACAGCCGCCGCGACCAATTGACAGAACCTGACATGCCATGCCTCCAGCGAACCATTCGGCCAACACCGCGCCGCCCACATCGTGCCAGCAGCCCCGGCAGCATTCGGCCGATATACTACCCGCTGGCCCCCACCTCTCGCGACATGGCGGCCACGTTCGGGCCTGTAGCTCAGTGGTTAGAGCAGGGGACTCATAATCCCTCGGTCGCTGGTTCGAATCCAGCCGGGCCCATTTTCATCATGTCGGTTTGTTTTCGTATGACGTCAAAATAAAAATCTTTAGAGCGTTCAAACCGACTCCCTCTTCCATCCAGGGAGAGGGCTGGGTTGAGGGTGGGGCGCCCTGTTGCCTTGCACCTTTGGCAAGGCCGTGCGTCGGATCGACCTCCACACTTTCACCGCTCATCTTCCGGGGGCGCCGGCTGCGCCGGCACCTTCTCCCCTGAGGGGAGAAGGATTTTTCAGAAGCTCTGTTCATCCATCGAATCCTTCTGCCCACCATGGGCCGTCAGGATTCTCCCACAATGGATGGATCAGGATTCGGGAAGGGGGGCGCTCGCTAGGGCCCGGGCTGGACTCTCCGAGCTTCCACGTGTAATCTACAACGTGGGTAGCAGCCCCTGGTTCAGGTGCGCCGGGGGACAATGACACGCTGTTGGTATTTCGAACCACCGTGAAGAAGCGATCGTGGCGAAGCAGCGGACTTTCGTGTTTCGCCTCGCTTTTTGCCCTTATGTACGCGAGCCCCCCCTGCACCGTCCACGCACGCCGACATGGGACTGGTCTGTTCTTATCGCTTCCCATCCGTTGGTGACACGAGGAACCTGAAACGATGCATCAACAGAACACGCGCCTTACGCCCCACTTCGTCAAGTCGCTGTTGGTCCACGCGCTGCTGCTGGCGCTGATCTTCATGGTTGGCCAGAGCCAGACCGAGCAGGTCCAGGAGCAGCAGCGGCAGGCCATGGACCGCATGCGCGAGCAGCGTGAAAGCGCGGCCGAGCAGGCCCAGCAGGAAGAAGAGCAACTCACGCGTGAGATGCTCAAGGACGAGTTGAAGGAGCAGATGGCCGAGCTGTTTGAGGAGGAGCTTGAAGAGGAAGATGAGCAGGCGCTGCGCGAGGAGGTCGACGAAGCCGTGGACGAGGTGGTGGATGAGCGGCTGGAAGACGAGCAGTTGACGCAGATGACGCCGGAGGAGACCTTCGAGCTGAGGCAGGACCTGCAGGAGCAGGTTTTTGAGAGGCTGCGCGACGCGCTCGCGAGCCTGCAGGAGCGGCAGGTGCTCGGCGAGGTTGAACGATTCGTCCGGCAGGACGTCGCCCCCGCGTACCGCGAGCAGATCGAGCACGAGCTGTACCACGACGCGGGATGGGAAATCGCCAACGCGCTGGCCGACGCGGTGCGCGAGCAGCGGTCCGGTCGGCTTGGTGAAGTGCGCGAGGCGCTCGAGGCTGCGGCGAAGGAGCTTGACCGGCTGCGAGAGCAGCAGTTTGAGATCCGTGACGAGATGCAGGAGGCCGACGTCGCCGACCGGCAGCAGGCGACGCGGGAGCGTGAGGCCGAGCTTGCCCGCGAGATCGAGCAGACGCTTGCTGACGCGGCCGAGGCGAGTCCACGTTTGGGCGAGCCGGTCGAGGCGACGCGCGATCGGCTGGCGGAACTGGACGCACAGGCGCCGATGCAACAGGCGGAAGACGCGCTGCGCGACGGGCAGCGCGAGCAGGCGGGTGAATCGCTCGAACACGCCGCCGACCGGCTCGGCGAGCGGGCGGAGCAGGTCCGGCACCTGGCGGATCAGGTCAATGACGCCGGCGACAGCGACGATTATGACGGCGCGGATCGCGCCCTGGCGCGGGCGGCGATGCCGGCGGTGCGGGAAGCGGTCGAAGGCAGCGTCGGCGAACGAACGCGCGAGCAGGCCGCGTCGCGCGTGGCCGATCGGGTGATGGACCATATCGGCGAACGGCTGGAGCGCATCGGCGCCAACGAAGGGGCAATGCGTGATCAGGTGCGTGGCCGAGTGTCCGAGGCACTGCAGGACGCGATGGCGGGCCACGCCGCGCCCGACACGGAGCCGGCGCTTCGTGAGAGTCAGGACGAGTTCGGCGAGGCGGACGCCCAGGCGGCGGGCGAGCTGGCCGAGATGCTCGGTAGCGGCGAGGCGGCGCAGCAGACCGTCGCCCGGACCAGCGAGGCCGTCAGCCCCCGGGCTTCGAGCCGGGCCGGCCGAGCGGTCGAGCGCGCTGCGGAGTTCGACTTCGAAGCCGACAATCTCGCCGGCGACTCGGCTTCGCGCATGGCGCGAATGGACATCCTCTCCGACAAGCTCAACCAGGTCGCCAGCAACCTCCAGGCCGGCCGCGGACTCACCCCCAACCCCAACGCGCAGGGCCCGGCCCAGGACTTCCGCCTCGGCATGGGCTCGGGCCCGCGCAGCGCCATGACCGGCGAAGGCAACCCCCCGGGCGACACCGCCGGCATGGGCCAGAGCCCCCTCTCGCGGCAGGGCGGCATGACCGGCGGGCCCGACACCGGCGGACCCATGGGCACCGTCAACCGCAGCGGCACCCTCATGGGCAGCGCCGACACCGGCGCACCGCCGACCGGCTTGAACCGTGAGGGCACGATGCAGGGCGGCATGGACACCGGCGGCACCCCCGACGGCAGCCCCCCGTCCGACGAACCGCCCGGCATCGGTGACAGCAAGGCCGCACGCTACGGCTACGGCTACAACGACTATGCCGCCGCCAATCGCGAAGTCTACGAACAGCTCCAGGCCTACCGCGATGCCCTGCGCGCCGGCGAAGGGCAGAGCGAAAGCAACGTCTTTGAGGACATCGACCAGGTCGGCGGCGGCGCGTCGTTCGTCCGCCCCACGCGCGGGCCTCGCCCCGCCCTGGCCTACCTCGACGGCGAAGGCCAGCTGCGAAGCCAGCAGCAGAGCAACACCGACAATCGCAACCGCCAACTCCCCGAGCCCACGCAGGAGGGGCTGGTCTTCGGCGCCGCCGAGTACCAGCACCAGCCGGTCACCATCGACGGCGACCTCAGCGACTGGGGCGACCTGCGCCACGCGATGACCATGCGGTGGAATCCCTACGACGAACGCATCGACGATGGCATCCCGCTGTGGATGCGCTGGTCACCGGAAGGCCTCTACTTCGCCTACCGCGTGGAAGGCCGAACCGAGGTCGAACCGCCGGAGAACCGGCCGTACGAAGGGGACCTGCTGGAAGTGTTCATCGACGTGGACAATCTCCGCCGCGAATCGATGGACGACAGCCCCTACGCGCAGCAACTGACGCTGATGCCCTTCGGGTTCGGCGGCGACCCGGAGGCCACCTTCAGCGAGATCGGCCGGGGCTTCCGGGATATTCCCCCCCACGACTATCGGCTCGACACGACGGGCGAGTACGGCCAGGCCGCGGGCCGGATCGACGACTCGGGCTACACCGTCGAAGGCTTCATCAGCATCGACGCGCTGGCCAAGCCGCGCCTGCCCATCGGCCAGACCATCGCGATGAACTTCTCGGTCAACCTCGGCTTCGACTACGCCCTCAGCCAGCAGTGGTCGCTGAGCAAGTCGCAGGAAACGTACAACAAGCCCATCACCTGGGGCGATGTCCTGCTGCTCGGCTCCGACGCCGAGGCCCGCTTCGTCAGTGCCGAAAACCTTCGCGACGACGCCGGCACGATTACGGTTGGCGATGCCGTGGGCGTGGAAATCGACGACCCGGACATGAATGTGCATACCGACCAGGTGGACATGATCGCCGTCGAGGTCTATCCGCGCAGCGAGCCGGCCGCGCGGCGACGCATGAACCTCATGGAAACCGGGCGGAACACCGGCGTGTTCCGCGGCTCGTTCAGGACGCAGCTCGTGGACACGCCCAAGCAGCCCAACACGCTGAACGCCGAGCCCGGCGACACGCTCATCCTCGAGTACGAGGACCGGCGCACCGCCTACGGCGAGCGCGACCGTGTGATCCAGGCCATGCACAGCCTCGCCCAGCCGGTGTTCCGGAGCGGGGGCGACTGAACCAGCCCACGCCACGGGCTTTGCTGTTGATCGATCGATGTGAGAATCCATTACGAAGGAGTTTCTGAATGCGCAAGTACGTTTCCCGAGCTTTGGCGCCTGCGGTCGCCGCCCTGTGGCTGACCCCGCTGACCGCGCTGGCTCAGAATGGCCCGGCCGATCCGGCCGAGGCGGAGTTGACCGAATCCGTCCTCGCCAAGCATTGGGGCGAGCTGTTCTCGGTTCCGATGGTCCCGCTGTGGCTTTGCTCGCTGGTGCTGATCACGCTGATCTTCGAACGCGCCAGCGCACTGCGGGCCAAGCGTGTGCTCGACGACGAGCTGCCCAAGCGCGTGGGTGACCTGCTTGCCGCGCACAAGATCGATGAGGCGAGCAAGGTCGCCAGTCAGTCTCAGACGGTGGTGGGCGACGCCTGGGAGGCCGGGCTGCGGAAGTTTCGCCTCGGCGGGCTGGCGCTGCACGACGCCCTTACCGAGTCCACCGTCATGCACTTCAAGCCGCTGAAGCGCAACCTTCAGGGCATCTCCACCGTCGCGGTCATCTCGCCGCTGCTCGGCCTGCTGGGCACGGTCTTCGGCATGATCCTGGTGTTCAACGTCCTCACCGTCGGCGCGGACATTGACAAGGGCGAACTGGCCGAGGGCATCATGGTCGCGCTGTTCACCACCATTTTCGGCCTGGTCATCGCCATCCCCGGCATCGTCGCGGGCCGCTACCTGAGCGCCCGCATCGTCAAGTATGCCGAGCAAACCGAGGCTGACATCGACGAAGTCGCCTGGCAGTATGCCGCCGCGCGCAAGCGTGCCGAATCCGACACCGCCGAGCGCGGCAGCAACGATCAGCGCCCCGCCCAACGCGAGCAGGCCCGCCCTGTCCCTGCCGCCGCCCCCAAGCCTCAGTAAGGAGCATCCGCCATGGCGATCAAACGACTCACCGAGGCGCTGGAGGAGCAGGACGATCGGGCGGACATCACGCCGCTGATCGACGTGATCTTCATGCTGCTTCTGTTTTTCATCATCACCACCACGTTTGCGGAGAACACGTTCTTCCCGATCGAGCTGCCCCAGGCCGAGGGTATCGAGCTGCGCACCGGCCGGGATGCGGTGACGGTGGAGATCAGCCGGGAAGGCGAGTTCGCGCTCAGCGGCGTCAGCAGTCGCACGCTTTACCTGCCCGACCGTGAACGCCTCTACGAAGCGCTGCGCGACGCCAGGGACAACGGCCAGGCGCGGATGGTGGTCATCAAGGCCGACGCACGGGCGCCGGCGGGCCAGTTGATCTGGATCCAGCACGTCCTGCGCCAGTTGGAGATCAATGAATCGGCCTTCACCGCCCAGCCCAGCCAGGGCTGACCGCCGATCATCACCCGTGCCGGCGCACGGCGCGAGGCGTCTGCATCCGCATCGTGAAGCGCTTGGGAAAAAATGTTGAGCGCGTCCAAATTGACTCCCTCTCTCATCCAGGGAGAGGGCTGGGGTGAGGGTGGGGCGTTCTGTTGCCTTGCGCCCTTGGCAAGGCCGAGCGTCGATCGACCGTCACACGTTCACCGCTCATCTTCCGGGGGCGCCGGTTGCGCCGGCACCTTCTCCCCTCAGGGGAGAAGGATTTTTCAGAGGCTCTAAGCACCCCAAGTGATTCTCCGGATAACCACATCCTTCAGTTCCATCTGGCGGTTCCAGACCTGCGCTGAGGACCGGCCGGTGGCGACCGGGTTGGGAGGCCCCGGCCGATGCGTGTTTGTCTCATCTGCGATTCGGGGTCAATAATCCTTGGCAATGGCGATCGCTGCTGGTAACGTGTTTTATGCATCGTGAGACTGTGGCCGTTGGGATAAAGGCTGCTCACTTCCGGACACGTCAAGCCAGATCGTCGCCCGGCAGCCTTGCAGCCCATCGGCAGAAGGACCCCCCGATCACGTCGAGCCGCGTTCGAGCGGTGGAGCGAGGTGGGTGCCATGGATGCTCTGGTTCGTTGTGAAAACTGTCGCATGCCGTTACGCGTCCCCCGCAACGCCGGCGGCCACCGGGCTCGCTGCGCCGCGTGCGGAACCTATTTTCAGGTGCCTCTGGAGGAGGTGCTGCTGGAGGAGACGATCTCGTCGTGGATCGAGCATGATGTGGAGGAAGTCTTCAGCGAACGCCAGCGGATGATCGAGCAGCAGTTGGCCGCGACGTTCAACCCCGGCACGGCGGAAGCCGACAGGCGACGCCAGATGGAGGAACGGGCGTTGCGCCGCTGGCGTGGCGAAATGCGCCGGCCGCGGGGGCGTGCGGGGTCGCACATCGTCCTGTCCGACGCCCTGGAAGCCTCGCCCGAAGCGGAGCCCGACGAGCCGGCGGCCCACGCCATGGAACCGCCCGACGACGACCGTGCGGACGAGCACGCATGGGAAAGCGAGCCACCGGCGTCGGACGTGCATGATCCGACGCCCGACGCGCCGCCCGGCATGCTGCCCGAGGCCGCGCCAGACGAAGCAGCCAACCGCTACCCGCAGAACCTGCACGATGAAGGGCCGACGCCGCGCCTGGTCGTCGAGCATTGCGACCACATGGGCGTGCGGTTTCTCTTCGACGCCTGCTGGCTGGATCACGAAGGCTTCCGCGCCTCGATGCCCATTCGCTGCGCCTTCTCCGGCTCGACCGATCGACGGCTGCTCATCGCCCGGCCAATCGTCTTCGTCGATCGCGAGCGCGGCCAGCCGATGCCGCTTGAAAAACTCAACGCCCTGCACGAACATCGCGAACTGAGCGATCACGCGCCGCGCCACGTGATGCGTGCGATGGGCAAGCTCGAGGCGCTGCCGCACCCGTTCAACCTGCCGATGCCGTACTACGTGAGCAACCGGTATGCGCATCTGTTCATCCGTTGTCGAACGCGCGACCGCAGCGACGGCGGCGTCACCTGCGAACTGCTGATGGGCGACATCGCCACGGCCCTGGAGTGGCTCGCCCGCGTCAACGGGGTGTGTGGGGAGGAGTATCAACTGCTGGAACAGGAGGTGTCGCTGCTGCACGGTGAAGCGTGGCGGACGCTCAGCCACGACTGCCGTGAGCGAATCAGCAGTTGGTGCAAGCTGCGGCCGCGCGAACTGTTCCGCCTCTATCTCTCCGACGTCGACTTCGGCCGGCGCGACGAGGGGTTGGCGGGCATGGTGCTCACCGACCAGCGGATGGTATTTTGCAAGTATCACCGTCGCGGTGAAGTGCCCCTGGACGACCGCCGCGCGGTGATCACCGCACACTGCGACGGCCGCTTCGCTCACCTCACGCTTCAAATCGGCACGGAGCAGGCTCGCATGATCAAGTTGCATCAGACGGACCTCAAAGCGTTGCAGCAGGTGCTCGATCACAGTGGGGCGATCACGCTGTCGATCAAGGAACAACAACGGTCCACCAACGCGCCGGACCGCCCGGACAAAGCGGAACGGCCGATTTGACCGAACGCCACAGCCGCTGCATCCGCGAGCGGCTGCCGGGAAGCCAGGCCAGGTGGCGGACGATCCGGGCGTCCGCCGCGGGGTGAACACGGCGGAGGGGAGATGGGCCGTGGCGGGGAGGGCGGAAGCAAGGCCCACGTGCGGTTCGCGTGCGTGGGCTTTTGCATGTCACCCCCGTCGTCCGACCTTTACGGCCTCGCCCACAGCCCTCGGCCGGCGGCGCGGGCCTCACGCTCCAACGCCGCGTAGCGGGCCAGATGCTCATGGCTCCATCGCGGCTCAGCCTTGGCAAGGCCGGCTTTGAGCATCTCTTCGTTCAGCGATCGGCCATCTGCAAGATGCACGTGTGCGAGCAGCCGGCCATACTCCCCACGCAGCCGGTGCGCTTCCAGTTCAAGCGTCACCTGCGCGCCCTCCGCCAACTCGCGTGCCAGGTCGGTGGCTTCCTGCGCGAATGGATCATCGTCCAGTTTCCCGTACTCCGGCCAGGCCATCTCCGGCGAAGCGATGCCCCATAGCCGAACACGCGTCACCGGTTGATCGCCATCGGACGCATCGACATGCAACGTGTCCCCGTCAACGACATACGCCACGCGGAACGTCTGCCGGTCGTACCGCGCCATGTCGTCGCCGGCATACAGCAGCAGCCCCGCCCGATCTGCCACTATCAACGCCGCCACCACCGCCACCACCACGGCGACCACGACCCGGCGTCGTTGGCGGCGCGTCGCCAGGTAGGCTGGCAACGGCAACGCATCTTTGGCGCGGGCGCGACGGGACCGCGAGGATGCAGGCTTGGACCGGGCCATGACGCACAGCACTGTACCGCGCCCCCGGCCGTCGAGATGAATAACTCGCAACCCGGAACGCATTCACGCCAGCAGGTCGAGCAGGTTGCCCATCCGCGTCGACGCCGAAATCGGATAGGGCACATAGACCACCTCCGGCGGCGGGCTCGGCGGCGTCGACGCCGGCGGCAACTGCCACGGCCACTTGCCCGACACGCCCGCCGCGCAAGACCCCTCCGTCCCCGGCCCCGTCTCCTGCTCCGCCACCACCCCCGCCACCACCCCCGGAACCACCCCCGGCGTCACCTGCGCCGCATACGCCGCCCCCACATACTGCACCGTCACCGGGCAGGCGCGCACCGCCACCTGCTCCGGCGTGGTGCACCGGAGCGGCAGGGCGGGCGAGTGGCAGGCCGGCGCGATCCGCATGCCCCGCCACCGGCGAACGTCGCGCCGCACCATGCCGCACCTCCCGCCCCCTCCATACGGCCCTCGCCCATCATCACTTACCGCCGTTCGCCGTCCGTGCCGGCTGCATCGTCCCTGCCGGATGTTGTCCGCACGCAACGTCCGCCGCCGTCCTGGTTGCTCTGCCGCCACCTGGGGCTATCATGCCCCTCTTATACGCGTTGCACGTCAAGCGCAGGCGGCATCGGACGCGGCGGCTGCGCCCCACCGCTAAACGAAGGGTGTAGCTTGCCTGCGACATCCCTGCGACGCGTATGACCCGCTCCACCCCGCACCGCAGCGCTCCGCCGAACCCCCATGCGTGCCGCCGACCTCGACTACCACCTGCCCGACCACCTCATCGCCACCCGGCCCGCCGAGCCACGCGACGCCGCTCGTCTCATGGTCTGCCGTCGCGACACCGGCAACGTCAGCCACCACCACGTCCGCGACCTGCCATCGCTCGACCTGCTCCACCGCGGCGACCTGCTCGTCGCCAACCGCACCCGCGTCCTTCCCGCCGCCTTCCACGCCACGCGCGACGCCACCGCCGGCAAGGTGCACGGCCTCTACCTCCGCACACTCCCCACCACCGATGACCCCCGCCCCCACTGGCAGGTCATGTTCGAAACGCGCGGCAAGCTCCAACCCGGCGAACGCATCACCTTCACCGACGCCCCCGCCACGCTCGAACTGCTCGAACCGCTCGCCCCCGGCCAGTGGCGCACTCGCTACCTCGGCGACGAGCCGACCGAATCCCTGCTCGCCCGCGTCGGCGAAACGCCGTTGCCGCCATACATTCAAAAAGCCCGCAAGGCCCGCCACGAGCCGCCGCTCAGCCCCGACGATCCCGCCCGCTACAACACCGTCTTTGCCGACGTGCCCGGCTCCGTCGCCGCGCCCACCGCCGGCCTCCACTTCACCGACAACCTGCTCCGCCAACTCACCGTGCAAGGCGTCCACCGCACCACGCTCACGCTCCACGTCGGCCTCGGCACCTTCCTGCCCATCCGCACCGAGACGCTCGCCGACCACCAGATCCACGAGGAATGGCTTCACATTCCCGCCGACACGCTCGACGCCCTCCGCCGCACCCGCGCCGCCGGCCGCAAAATCCTCGTCGTCGGCACCACCAGCGTCCGCGCCCTCGAAAGCCTGCCCGACCCCCTCGCCCCCCTCACCACTGACTACACCACCCACACCCGCCTGTTCATCCGCCCCGACGCCGGCTTCCAGTTCCGCTTCACCGACATGCTCCTGACCAACTTCCACCTCCCCCGCTCCACGCTGCTCGCCCTCGTCGCCGCCTTGCCCGGCGTCGGCCTTGACCGACTCAAGCAGTGGTACGACCAGGCCATCGCCCACGACTACCGCTTCTACTCCTACGGCGACGCCATGCTCATCGTCTAACTCCCGGCCGAAGCCCACGGTTTCCAACCGTGGGTTTTCGTCGTCGTCTCAACCCAACCACTCCCCCGTAAACACTTCCGTCGCGGGCCCGGTCATGTAGAGGTGGCCGTCGGCTTCGCGCCATTCCAGCGTGAGATCGCCGCCGGGCAGATGCGCGGTGAGGGTGCGGGCCGTGCGATCGGTGAGCACACCCGCGACGGCGACGGCACTGGCGCCCGTCCCGCAGGCGAGCGTGACGCCGCTGCCGCGCTCCCAGGTGCGCATCGTCACTTCGTCCGGCCCATGCACCTGCACGAAATGGACATTCATGCGATTGGGGAAGGCGGAATGGTGCTCAAGCCGCGGGCCGAGGCGTTCGAGGTCGATCGCCTGCACGTCGGGCACGAAGATCGTAGCGTGCGGATTGCCCATGGAGACGAACGTGGCGTCGAACGCGGGCTGTTCAGTGGGGCGGGTGTCCTGCCGGTCGACACTCCCGGTGGGGCGGGCGTCTCGCCCGCCGGCGGGCGAAACGCCCGGCTCACTTGGAACATGACTTGCGACCCGCGTCTCGCCGTCTGGCGCGACGGCGAGGCGGAAGGTTTGCGCCTGATCGGTGGCCACCAGCTTGTCCGGCAGCACCGGCACGCGGACCGGGTCGAGCACGGGCTCGCCCATGTTGACGGTGACCTGGTCGACCTTGCCGTGGCCGTCGGTGGTGTAGGCGAGGCTGAGCACGCCGTTGCCGGTCTGGATGCGCATGGGGTTGGCGGTGGTGATACCACGGTCGTGAGCGAGCTTGCAGACGCAGCGGACGCCGTTACCGCACATCTCCGCCTCGGAGCCGTCGGCATTGAACATGCGCATGCGGACATGGGCGTCGACGCCGGCTTCCGGCGGCAGCAGGAGGATCAGTCCGTCGCCGCCGACGCCGAAATGACGGTCGGCGATGCGCGGCGCGAGCGCAGCGGGGTCGGGCACGGTTTCGTCGAAGCCGTTGACGTAGACGTAATCGTTGCCGAGGCCGTGCATCTTGGTGAAGCGCATGGGGAGAAGCTCATCTGTCGCGGAACGGGACTGGTCACTTAAGTGACCAGTCCGGGGGGGCGTGTGTGAACCTGGATTATAGCGTGATGTGGACCTCGGCCCCCGCGAAGACGGTCGCGAGTACGTAGACGCCGATGACGGCGAGCACGGTCGCCAGGGCCGCGCCCTTGATCCAGACCATCTGGCGGTCGATGCCCAGGCGGTCGACCGGCTGGCCGACAAGGCTGCGGAGGTAGGCCTGCCGCCAGCCGATCGAGCCGTGCCGCCAACTGCGTTTGTGGATGGGCATGTGGTTGAGCAGGGCGACCTGCTGGAGCGCGCCGATCATCGTCTCGGCCGAGAGGCGGTCGACGATGATGTGGCCGGCCGCATCGCGCTCGGGCTGGTCGCGCGTGCCGACCATGTGCTGCACGGCGAACGTGTCGGCCTGGCGCTCGATCCGCCGCGAGACCCAGCCGAACACCACCGCCCAGCCGACGCCGGCACACAGCAGCGTCGCGCCGATGATGCCATCTTCCGAGCGAAGCAGGTCGAGCAGGCCCAGGTCCCAGCCGGCGGTGACGGGCATCGGACCGGCCCCCGCGTCGCCGGCCGGCAGCGCCTCCGCCATGGCGAAAAACAGCAGGCCGAAGACAAGCTGAAACGCCCCGAGCGCGCCCAGCGCCGTGGCGATGAGCCAGAACATGTGATGGCGTCGGACGTGGGCCAGTTCGTGGGCCATCACCGCCTCGACCTGTTCCCGCCGAACCATCTCCAGCAGCGCATCGGTGAGCAGGATGTAGCGGACGGGGGCGAAAAGGCCCATGACCGCCGCGTTGATCATGCCGCCGAACGTGCGCCACAGCAGCAGCTCGCGCACGCCGACGCGATGCTTGCGGCACATCGCTTCCAGCCGGTCGCGCAGCTCGCCGGCGGGCAGGGGCACGGTGTCCCAGACGTGACGGATAATCAGCGGCGCGAACATGAAAACGCTGCCCGCGCCGAGGAAGACGACCACCGGCTGCGCGTCGAGGCCCCAGACCCGCCAGCCGTCGGCAAAGCGTTCGACGAGCTGCGCCCAGGTGAAGATCAGCAGCAGCGGGACCAGGATCAGGGCCATGTGATGGCGCACCTGGCTGAGCACGAACTGGCCGCGGGTGAGCACCGGGTAGATGGGCAGGCCCGCGTCGAGCCGGCCGATGATCGCCGACTCTCGCACCCGCCGTTCGATCGGGTAGTAGGCCCACCAGCTTGCGATCAGCAGCATCAGCGTCGGCGTGAGGACGAATAGCTCATCGATCACCACCACCCACTCGGGCGTGAGCGAGCAGACGGCCACGAGCAGGCCGAGGTAGAGATCGAGGAAGTAGAGCACGATCGCGGCGGTGCGATAGAAGGCCCCGGCCCGATCGAGGCGGAGCATGAGCTTCTGCGTGCCGGGCTTGCCGAGGCGGCCCAGCGCGCGGCGGCACAGCGCCCAGTAGCCGGCGAGCAGAGCGAGCTTGGGGCCGATGACGACGGCGAGCAGCGGGCCCCAGTCGAGGCGCGGCACCTCCTGGCCGAACGCCGGCAGGGCGTCGTGCATGAACAGGGCGAGGATGAGCAGGAGGAGAAGGATCTGCATGCGGGGCGTCGGACGATGTCAGGGATGTTGCGAAGGTCGTAAGAGTGTACGCCGACGAGGCGGGCATCGTTCGCAGGGCGGGTCGGCGGGCGGATGAGGGGGTGACAAGGTGACAAGGTGAGAGGGTGAAGCTCCGGCTCCCCTCCCCCCGGGAGGGGCTGGGGGAGGGGATCGCCAGCCGCCCTGGCGCAACGTCTGTACAGGTAACGCGTGGTGTCCGGAGGCACTCTCCCCAACCCCTCCCGGGGGGAGGGGAGTCAGAAATACCCCTCACCCCTTCACCTTGTCACCCCCTCACCTTGTCACCTTGTCACCCAATCCCCCGGCCAGGTGCTCACTTCTCGAGCGGTGGGGACCAGTCGGCCAGGGGTTGCAGGGCCGGTGCGGTGGCGGCGTCGGCGCGGCTGCCGGGCGTCAGCAGCACGGCCCAGGTCGCCTGCTCGCCGGGCTGCAGCGTCACTTCGAAGCCGACGCGCTGCAGCCCGGGGTTCTCGGCGTCCCAGGGATTGGGCGGTTCGAGCGGCCATGCGGTGAACGTCGGCGGCGCGTCGCGGCCGAGCAGACGCAGGTGCAGACGCTGGCCATCGGCGGTGAGCACGGCCTCACCGGGGTCGGCGGCTTCCAGTTCGCCGGGCGCGTTCATCACCCAGCGGATCGTGGTGGCGCCGTCGGCGTCGCGCGGCGATCGCACCTCATCCTGCACGAGCACCTGCCCGTCAGCGAGCAGCATCACGCCGCGCCGGGCATGGGCGAGCTGGTCCGGGTAGACCGCGCTCATGTCGATCACGCTGTGCGCGGGCGTCTCTTCACGGGCGGCGGCGTGCTGGATGATGGGCGCGAAGCCCCGGGCGTGCTGAAGCTGGCCGTTGACGGTGAGCGTGCTGTGGGCGTGGTTGTTGTAGCGGAAGACTTTCCAGCGGTCGCTCTCCTGCGCGCTGTTCCAGATGTTCATGCCGCGGGATTCGAGGCCGTTGTAGTCCTGCGAGCCGAGGTCGACGCTCCATCGGATGCCGTCGGCGTCGAGCACGAACTGGCCGACGTCCATGTGGCCGTGGTTGGCGCTGGGCGTGCCGCCTTTGAGGCCGACCCAGACGGCCTCGCCGTGCCAGCCGTCGCGATGCACCGCCATGTCTGACCGGCCCCGGCCAAGATAGCTGTGCAACGCCGGCTCGGGCAGGTCGGCGAACGACGGCGCCCAGACGAGCATCAACGGCAGCAGGCGATGGCTCTGATTGACGGGGTCGATCGGCCCCAGCGCCTGCAACAGCCGGGCGTCGTCCCGCGCCAGCGCCGGCTCGCCGCGCCGCCGCGCCGCCGCGCCAGCCAGGCCTGCGCGGGCGAGGGGGGCCGACGGTCCCCGCCGTCGGCATAGTTGAAGAACCGGCCGGTGGGTCCGGTGACGTGGAGGTAGTAGTCGGCAGTGTTGAGGAACCCGGGCTGGTCGATCAGGCCGAACGACTCGCCCAAGGCCTGTTCGAGTGCGTCGATGAGCAGGACGTTGTACGACGTGCCGTACTCCCAGTACATCGGCCCTTCGGGGTAGGCGCCGTCGGGCTGGTAATGCTTCATGGCGTGGGGGAGGTTATCGACCGCGCGGGCGATGATGCGGGCGGCGAGCTGCGGTTCGTGCTCGGCCACCGCGAGCGCACCGAGCACCAGGCCGCCGTGGCAGACCTGGTTCCAGTTGTTCTCGGCGGTGATGAACCAGTGATCGGCGAGGGAGGCTTTGAGCCCCTTGTCGATGATGGCGGTGCGGAGGGTGGCGCGCGTTTCGTCGTCCAGTGCGTCGTGGAACCAGTCGTAGCCGATGGCGAGCCCGGCAGTCATCTCGGCGACGTCGAGGAAGTGGCTGGGGTTGAAGTCGGGGAACGCGGCGACGGCGAGCATCTCGGCGCGGGCCTGGTCGGCGTAGCGCGGCTCGCCGGTGACGCGCCAGGCGGCGCCGAGATAGAGCATGCGCTTGAGGAACTGGCGCGAGACGCCCAGCAACCGCCGGCCGGTGAGCTCACGCTTGAGCGGCGCACCATCGACCATGCCGTCGGCGGCGTCGCGGACCTGCCGCCAGGTGATCTCCAATGCGGGATCGCTGGCGATGCGGTCGGTCACGGCCGAGGGACCGTCGGCGATCCAGAGCAGGCGCGGATGGTCCGGCAGATCGTGGCTCAGGCGCTGTTCGAGTGGGGCTACATCCACGGCGTCAACCTTTCCAGTCGTCAGGATGAGGAGCAGCATGCAGGCCAGGATGGTGCGGGATAACAGAGCAAGGTGGCATTGCATGGGGGAGGGTCCGCGTTGCGTGAGTGATGGGTGGAGTGTAGTTAATAAGGGCGCGGGGTTGAATCGCACGCAGAAGCCCACGGATGGAATCCGTGGGCTTCGTTTAGAAAGTCAGGGTCATCTGGTGGCGCTGAACGCTCCGCAGGGGGCGGACGGCGATCCAGCGCGTGCGGCGGCGCTGTTCGGTGAGCAGCACGCGTCGCGCGAGCGGAGCGGAGCGCTCGAAGACGCGGCGAACTTTCATCGGGTGGTTGCACTGGCTCGAGCGATGCAGCAGCACGACGTGGCGGGGGTTGCCGTGCGGGCTGGCGGCCGCGATGCGCTGGACGGCGTCGTAGGCCTGTTCGTTGGAGAGGTGGCCGGAGTCGGACATGTTGCGGCGGTTGACGAAACTCGGGCGTGGGCTGTGGATGGTCATCTGCTCGTCGTAGTTGGATTCGATGGCGAGCAGGTCGACGCCGGCGAGATGCTGGATGACGCTGGGCGGCACATGGCCGAGGTCGGTGGCATAGCCGAGCGAGCCGAGCGGGGCGTCGATGCGGTAGGCGATGGTGCCCTGGCGGTCGTGCTGGCAGCGGGCGGTGTGGATGATGATGCGTTGGGGCGTGGGGGTTGGGGATTGGGGGCTGGGCAAGGCCTGCCCGCTGCCGTCTGTCCCCTGCCCGCTTCGCAGTTGGGGGGGGAAGGGGTCGTTGTGGAAGAGGTGGACGAGGCCGGCGTCTTCGAGCGCTTCGCCGCCTTGCAGGGCGTGGAGGTCGGGGCGGTGCCAGTGGTGGAGGTGGAGGGGGATGCGGTGCTTGATCAGGCGGTTGGGCCAGGAGCGGCGGAAGTGGTCCTGGTCGAGGTGGGTGAGGCAGACGGCGTCGATGTCGTCGAGGGTGAGGCCGA
Organism: Phycisphaeraceae bacterium; assembly: GCA_040876735.1. Lineage (GTDB taxonomy): Bacteria > Planctomycetota > Phycisphaerae > Phycisphaerales > Phycisphaeraceae > Natronomicrosphaera. The sequence continues at coordinate 24,885 of JBBDPC010000166.1, forward strand.
CCTGGGCGAGGCGTCGCTCGGTGGTGCGTGGCCCGAAGCCGAGGTCGAGCAGGAGGGTGTGGGCCGAGGCGGGGAAGTGGACGACGGTGCAGTTGCCGCCGGACCCGGAGCCGAGCACACAAAGGCGGAAGGCTTCCCGGCGAAGGCGCGGAAGGCGAGGGCTATCGGGAGCCGGCAGGCTGCCGAGGTCGGCGGTAGGGGGCAGGAGCGGGGTTTGCGGCAGAGCGTGGGACATCCATGTCTCCATCGAACGGACGAAGCGAAGCAAACGCCCCCATTGTACGAACTGGCGGGGGCGGGGGTTGGGGATCAGGGATTCGGAAAAACGCCCGCCCCTGAGGAGCGCAGCGACGAAGAGCGGGATGAGGGGAATGACAAATGACAAAGCTCAAATGGCAAATGAAAGCAACGGAAAGCCGGTTCTGACATTTGTCATTTGAATTTTGCCATTTGTCATTTGAACTCCCCTCATCCCGCTCTTCGCTCGCGGACTCGCTCAGAGGCGGGCGTTTTTTTCGCATTTCGAGTCCCGGCCCCCTTGCCGTGCCGGGAAATCAGGAAAAAGAAATCCGCTGAATCCTGCCACGTCCGAGAAGTCGGCCTATAAACCGGCCGATAAGTCCCAAGTCGGGCATCGACTGATCGTGCAAAGTGCCTCTGTTCGATGCTGGACGAGGCGGCGTGGGCGCCAGACCCGTCGCCGGTTGTATTGGGGGTGCAGGCAGAACGGAAAGGCGGATGCACATGCGAGCCTGGATCATCAGTGCGTGGATCGGCGGCATGGTGTTGCTGGTTGGCGGCGGCTGCGTGGCGTCGCGCGAGCGGGAGGTGATGGTCGAGCCGACCTACTCCTACGTGCGTGACCAGCCGGAGCTGACCACCACCGAAATCTGGCCCGTCATGCCCGACCCGCTGGCGGACCACTCCCGCGAGCCGGCGCTGAGCGAGTTCCGCTGGCCGATGCAGCCGTGAGGACGCGGGCGGCTGCGCCGCACCCGCTACGCGAAGGGTGCGAAATCACGGCGACGCTTACCAATCCCTAAAGACGCCGCGCCAGGCCAACTTGGCAACCGCGCCTCCCTGCCGTACGCTCCGCCGTCGGCCGCCATGTTTGAGCGGGCCCGCGGAGCGCGTTGGCATGGAATGCAGCCAGTGTGGCTATGCGTTGTGGAACCTCACCGAGTCGCGCTGCCCCGAGTGCGGCACGGGATTTGACCTGCGCCATTACCGCTACCGGCCGAGCACGGTCGCCTTCGCCTGCCCGCACTGCCAGGCCCTGCACGCCGGCACGGGCGAGCAATACCGGCCTGCGCACAGCGACGAAGCGGTCTGCCGGGCGTGCGGCGAGGTGATGGCGGTGCCGCGCATGCCGGTCGTGCCGTTGACCGCCGACGCCTACGCCAGTCGTGCCCGCGCCATGCCGTGGGACGACCGCGCCCGCGTCGGCTTCTTTCGCGCGTGGTGGCGCACCGTCGTCATGGCTCTCATTCGGCCGACGGAACTGGTGCGCTGCATCCGGACCGACAGCGGCTACACGGCGTCCTACTTTTTCGCTTTCGTCTGCCACCTGCTGGCCGTGATCGTGCAGGTGCTCACCATCGCGGTGCTATTCCTGGGCGGGGCGGCGATCATCTGGTTCGTCTCCAGCAGTCAATCCAGCCCGAGCGGCGGCATCGGTGGGGCGGGGATGGTGGCCGGCATGCTACTGTTTTTCATCAGCGTCTTCGGTGGCTACATGCTCGTGCTCGCCGTGCTCGCCCCGCTGCTGGCCACCGCCTTCCTCGCCGCCCCCGCTCACCTGGCGCTCTGGCTGCTCGAGCCCAACCGCGAACGCAGCTTTCTCGTCACCGCACGCAGCGTCAACTATGCCCTGGCGCCGGCCGTGCTCATGGCGATCCCGTTGTGCGGCCTCCAGTGCGGGCAGGTGATTTACATCTGGACCCTCGTGGCGTCGATCCTCATGCTCAGCGTCGCCCACCGCACGCACGGCGGCAAGGCCACCCTGGCCGTGCTCTGGTTGCCCGCGCTGATGCTCGTGGGCTACATCGGCCTCGTCGTCGCCGTCGAACTCTTCGCCGTCTACAACCCCTGATCGCCGGTAGGCAAAGATCGGCAACCCCAAAACGCCCGCCCCTGAGCAGCGCCGCGACGAAGGGCGGGATGAGGGGAATGGATGATGTGTGATGTGTGACCGATGATGTCAGAGAGCGCCAGGCGATTCTATAGATCATCGATCATCGATTAAACATCATCGATCCCCCTCATCCGGGGCTTCGCGGACTCAGCCCTCGGCTTTTACACTTCCATCCGATACCCCGAACCCCGATATCATCATGCAACGACTTGTTCCCGCACTGAGGATTGCCGATGCCATGCCTGCTCGCCTTGATCGCCGTCTTCTTTCCGCGGATCGTGATCGTGCTGACGTTTCTGTTCAGCGACTATCTGCATCGGGCCTATGAAGGGCTGCTGTGGCCGATCCTCGGGTTCATCTTCATGCCGTTCACGACGCTGGCCTACGCGTTCGCCGTCAACAGCACAGGTGGGCACGTGTCGGGGCTTTATCTGGTGGTGGTGGTGATTGCGGTGTTGATGGACCTCGGCTCATGGACGGGCGGCGCGACGGCGCGGCGGTAGCGTCGGGCGCGAGCCGTTTACGTCGCCGGGCCTTCGGGGTGGGGCCGGGGTTCGCGGGTGAGGTGGGCCAGGTTGGGGGCCGAGCGGGCAAGCAGGTCGCGCACTTCGTCGTCGGAGGTCGGCGTGAAATCTTCGTACCACTGCCCCACGCCGCCGAACGATTCGGGTTGGGCGAGGATGACCGCATGGTCCGCCTCCTTGGCCAGCCGCGCGGCCGTGTCAGGCGGAGCCACCGGCACGGCCACAACCACCTCGCTGGGCTGGTGCTGGCGGAGGGCTTGGATCGCGACGCTCATGGTCGCCCCGGTGGCGACGCCATCGTCCACGAGAATGACGCACCGCTCGTTCAACGTCGGCGGCGGACGGTCGCCGCGGTAGAGCGCTTCACGGCGTTTGAGTTCCTGCTGCTCGCGCTCCGTCACCTGCTCGATCGTGGACTGGTCTATGCCCAGGTGCTCAATCACCTGCTGGTTGAGCACGCGGGCATTGCCCGTGGCGACAGCGCCCATGGCTAGCTCTTCGTGGCCCGGCACGCCCAGCTTGCGGACCAGCAGGATACCCAGTGGCGTTCGCAGCGCCTGCGCAATCTCGTAGGCGACCGGCACCCCGCCACGCGGCAGACCCAATACCACCACATCGGACCGGAACGCATATTCCTGAAGGGATTCGGCCAGCGCCTGGCCGGCCTGACGTCGATCATAAAAGGGGACGTGAACCATGGAAGGCTCCTTCCCTGCAATAAGCTCCATGGATGACACTAGCGGCCCTGCGCGTTGATGGCTATGGCCGTGACGCGCCGGAGTGTGAAATCCAACCGCGGCCCTCACGAGGCCCGACGGATACGCCGAGCGTCGCTGGGTGTTTCACCGGTGGCGTTCGGCGCCGCGGGGGCGGCGTCGGCCTGCCCGAGGGCACGCATCATCGCCGCCGCCTTGTCCAGCGTCTCCTGGTACTCCGCGGCCGGCTGCGAGTCGGCGACAATGCCGCCGCCGACGGAGAAGTCCACCCGCCCGGCCCCATGCGTATCGGTTTCGACCAGCAGCGTGCGGATGGCGATGTTGAACCGGGCGGTGTCCGCGTGCAGGTAGCCGATGCTGCCGCAGTAGGGGCCCCGGCGGACGGGCTCAAGCTCGTCGATGATCTGCATGGCCCGGACCTTCGGCGCCCCGGTCACCGAGCCGCCGGGCATCGCGGCACGCAGCAGGTCGCTCAGCGTCTTGCCTTGCTCCAGCCGGCCGGTGATGGTCGAGACGCCATGGTGCACCGTCGGGTGGGTTTCGATCGTCCGCGATTCGATCACCTCCACCGAGCCGTACCGGCAGACCCGGCCGAGGTCGTTGCGCAACAGGTCGACGATCATGTGCAGCTCGGCGGCGTCTTTCTCGCTGGTGCGCAGCTCGTCGGCGGTGGCGGTGATCGGGCGCGTGCCCTTGATCGGCCGGGTGGTGACCTGCCCGCCCGGACGCACTTCCAGAAACAGTTCGGGCGAGGTCGAGGCGATCGCCCGGCGCAGCGCATCGGGCGAGTCCGGCATCAGTTCGAGGTAGGCCCCGTACCAGGCGGGCGAGGCCTCGGCCAGGGCGTGATACAACGCGCGCCGGTCGCCTTGAAACGGGGCGGTGAACCGCTGGGCGAGGTTGACCTGGAACACGTCGCCGGCCGCGATGTACTGCCGGCCGCGGTCGATCATCGCCTCATAGTCCGCCCGGCTCATCACGCTTTGCGGCCGGTCGGCGTGGAACGAGCCGAGTTGTTCGGGCAGCGCGGGCAGGTCGGGACGGTGGCTCGCTTCGCGCCATGTGCCATAAGCGTGCCAGACGCGATCGGCCGCGTCATACACCAGCCAGCCCGGGCACTGGTGCATCTGCACCGCCGGCCAGTCGCGATCGCACGCCGCCTGCTCCGGCAGGTCCTCGATGCACCGGGCGAGGTCGTAGCCGAGGTAGCCGATCCAGATCACGTCGCGCTGTCGACGAAGCTGCTCGAGGTCGGCGAACGGCTCATGCTGCCAGTGCGTGGTGGGCGCCGACCCGGGCGGGCCGATCCACCGGCTGTGTCCCTGGCCGCCTTCGCGCAGGTCGAAGCGGTAGGCGGCTGTCGGGCTGGCGAACACGCTGTAGCGCGCCCAGCGCGGATGCAGCCGACCGGAGTGGAGCATCGACAGGGGCAGGTCGGCCGGCCACCGGCGCAGCGCATCCATCGGGTCGAGTTGCCAGGGCAGACGCAGGCCATCGGTAAACATGACGAGGCATCATAGCCGGTCGATGGGGCGTGGACAGGAGAGGGACGACCAAAGAGGACGGCCAAAGCCGAAGGCTGAGTCCGCGAACCCCCGGATGGGGTGAGACTTCTAATTGATGATTTCTAATTGCTGATTGGTCAATCAGAAATCAGCAATCAGAAATCATCAATTCCTTTCCCCTCATCCAGCCCTTCGTCGCTGCGCTGCTCAGGTTCGGCTTGAGGTTGGGTCTTCATTCGCATCGCCCCCGTTGTTTGCCGCAACAGGGGCGTTCCCTATGATGGACGCTTCGCCGAGCCGGGTGGCCGGTTCGTTCTGGTTCCGGAGCCAATGCATGTCCGAGCATGATGCCCGCGTTCGCGTTGATCGCCTTGACTGGCCCACGGTGCTGCCGTGGCTGGCGCTGTTTCGCACGGCCCGGATGGCGCTGCATCCGTCGAAGCTGGGGCTGGCCCTGTTGCTGACGGCGCTGCTTTATATGGGCGGGATGGCACTGGACGTGATCTGGGGCGTGCCGGCCGGTGCCGTTGAGGCACAACAACTCGATCAGCCTGAGCCATGGTCAGACCTGGCGGACCTGCGGGCCGCGGCAGTGGAGGCGCGGCGGATCAGCGCGGACGCGGGCGTGTTCGAGGCGACCGTGGCCGAGCAACAACGCGCCTTCGGCATGCTCGTGCGATCGGCGGTGGCGCTGGACTTCGGCGTCAGCCGTTTCCTCGGCGGGCGCGGGCTGGCCAGTGGCGGCGTGATGGAGGCGCTGGGGCACATGCTGGTCGTCGTGCCCCGCTGGCTGGTCGGCTGGCACCCGGTCTTCCTGCTGGTCTACTTCGCATGGGCCTTCTTCATCACCGCCATCCTCGGCGGCGCGATCGCCCGGCTGGCGGCGCAACACGCCTGCAGCGACCGGCGAGGCTCGCCGACGGAAGCGCTGCGCTTCGTCGGTCGGCGGTATCCGTGGTTCTTCCTGGCGCCGTTGATCCCGGCGGTGCTGGTGATGGTGATCGGCGTGACGCTGGTGATCGTCGGACTGCTGTTCAATCTGCCGGGGCTCGACATCGTCGGGGCGGTCGGCTACGGGCTGATGCTGCTGGCCGGGGTGGCGGCGGCGCTGTTGCTGGTGGGGCTGGCGACCGGCGGGCATCTGCTGTTGCCGGCGTTGGCGGTGGAGGGGACGGACGCGTTCGACGCCATCAGCCGGGCGTACAGCTACGTCTTCGGTCGGCCGTGGCGGTACCTGTTCTACTCGGCGCTGGCGCTGGTCTATGGCGCGGTGGTCTACCTGGCGTTGAGCCTGGCGCTGTTTCTCGCGCTGTGGCTGACGTGGATGTGCGCCGGCGCGGCGGTGTTCACCGAGGCGGAGCAGGGGGGCGACCGCTTCGCGGCGATGCTCGCGCAGCCGGGGCCGGCCGAGTTGCTCCCGCGCCAGGAGACACAGGAACTGGGCGTGACCGGTGGCGTGGCGTCAATCGTGCTGCGCGGGTGGACGATGCTGTTCATCGCGCTGCTGCCGGCGTTTGCGATCAGCTACTACTTCTGCGCCAACACGTGGATCTACCTGCTGCTGCGGCAGGCGGTGGATGGCACGGAGATGGACGACCTGTTCGTCGAGGCCCGGCCCGAGGCGGATGTGCCGCCGGAGAAGATCGAGCCGGCGGAGGGGTAGGGGGGTGTGTGGGTGGGAGAGACCCACGGTCAGAGACCGTGGGCTTCGAGAAGGGGGACATGAAGCATGGGAGTGTTGTGTGGTTGAGTGTCGATGGATGGTGACGTGCCGGGTGATGGTGGCGCTTGTGGCGGTGGCGCTGCTGCTGGGCGGTTGCGAGCGTGGGGCGAGCGAGGCAAGTGATGGCGAGGGCGAACGGCGTCTGGTCTCGCTCGCGCCGGGGTTGACGCAGATGGTGGTGGACCTGGGGTTGGGCGATCAGCTTGTGGGCGTGGGCGAGCATGATGCGGCCGCGCCGGCGGGCTTGCCGGTGGTGGGCAACTATGCTGACGTGAACACCGAACGGCTGATCGAGCTGGCGCCGACGCACGTGCTCACACTGGCCACCGTCCGCGAAGCGCCGCGCCGCTTGCGCGACCTCGCCGCGGCCGGGCAGTTCGAGCTGGTCGCCTATCCCTTTCCTTACGAGATCGACGACGTGCGGCAGACCCTGCACCGCGACGGCGACGCCCCCGCCCCCGGAAGCACCGACGCCAGCCCGCCGCCGCTGGGCGAGCTGCTGGGCGTGCCCGAGCGCGGCCGTGAACTCTCGCAGCAGATGATCGACCGCCTCGAACAACTGCGTGCCATCACCGCCGACCGCGATCGGCCGCGCGTGCTGATGGTTATCGGCTCCAGCCCGATCATGGCTAGCGGCCCGGGCACGGTGCATGACGAGTTGCTCGGCTGGATCGGCGCACGTAACGCGGCGCATGCGTCGAGCGTGACCGCCCCGACGTATGACCGTGAGTCGCTGCTGGCCGTGTCGCCCGACGTGATCCTGCTGCTGTCGCCCGGTTCGCCGGCGCTGGCTGACGACGACCCGCGCCTCGCCCCGTTGCAGGGATTGCCCATCCCCGCCATTGAGGAGGATCGCGTGCATGTGATCAACGATCCGCTGACGCTGCTCGCCAGTTCATCGCTGCCGCGGGTCGCTGCCGCGATGGCCGAGGCGATTCATCCCGACTTGGCCGGGGAGATCGAGGCGTGGCGCGAGGCGGGCGAGTCTCACGCGTCGTCCGCCGGTGACTGAGCGAGCGACTCCTCCACGTCGGCGGCATGCTCGGCCCGTGGGTCGATCTGCAGGTACCGGCTCAGGTAATGCACCGCCAGGTAGATCGGCCCGGTGTCCAGCAGGGCGACCACCACCTTGAACGCGTACCCCGTGGCGATGAACAGCCCGAGCTGCGGCCAGATCGCGCGGTCGGCATCGACCGGCAAGGCGCGGGCGTAAAAGTGCGTGACGGTGATGACCGCCACCGTGTCGACTAGCTGGCTGACGAGCGTGGAGCCGTTGTTGCGCAGCCAGAGCCAGTGGCCGCGCGTGATGCGTTTGAGGAAGTGGAAGACGTGGACGTCGACGAGCTGGGCGGCGAGGTAGGCGATCATGCTCGCGGTGACGGCGCCGAAGGTGAGCATGCGGATGCGGTAGAAGGTCCAGTCTTCGTTGAAGCGCACGAACTCGCCCGCGTCGTTGTAGACCGGCTCGGGCAAGGCCGGCCCCGTGACTTCACGACCAAGTGAGTCGGTGCCATAGCTGACCATCTCCGGCACGGTCGGCAGCAGGCCGGCGATCCAGAGGATGAAGATCACCCAGAGGTTGACCAGGAGGCCGACGATGACGACGAAGTTGGCCCGCCGTCGGCCGTAGAACTCGCTGATGAGGTCGGTGCAGAGGAAGGTGAGCGGGTAGGGCAGCACGCCCACCGCCACGGCAAAGCTGATCTCGCCCCACGTGCCCCACTGCCAGCCGACACCTTCAGACCAGGAGGCGAAGACGATGAAGCGGGAGATGCCCAGGATGTTGAGCATCGCCAGCGTGCCCAGGAACAGGCCCGCAAGAATGAGGAAGACGCGCTCACGCCGTTCGTGCAGCGCGGCCGGGCTGAGGGCGGAAGGGTCGATCATGGCGGCAGATCGTACCAGAGGGCAGCCCATTTAGCCGCGTCGCCTGCGGCGCGCTCTTCGGCGCTTCGGCGTCCCGGGTAGCGCATCGCAAGCGACGCGGCTAAATGGGCGAATATGGTAAAAATGACACCGTCTGCGCGGTGGATCGCCTATAATGGGGGTGGCCCGAGGGACGGGTCGGGACCGACTGAACCTGACAGGAGCGTAACAAACCGCTGCACATGAGTGACCATCTTTCCGACCGAACCGGGCTTGAAACCGCCGGCCCCACCACTCCAGCCGCAGCCGTCACAGGCCGCGATGGTCAGGCTACCCAAGACTTCGCCATCGACACTGCTCGCCTGCTCGCCGACTCGCACTGCGAGGACGTCGTCATTTTCGACGTCACCGGCCTCAGCGAGTTGACTAACTACATCATCATCGCCACCGGCACCAGCGACCGCCAGATCAAGTCGCTCGCCGGCCACGTGAACGAAGTCGCCCGCGAACACGACTTCGACCGCTACGGCTCCGACCGCGACGAGGCCAGCACCTGGCTGGCGCTCGACTATGTCGACGTCATGGTCCACCTGTTCGCCCCCGCCACCCGCGCCCACTACGACCTGGAAATGCTCTGGGGCGACGCCCCCCGCATCGCCTGGCATCGCGGTTGAACGCGCGCCGCCATGCAGACCCGCCTGCATCCCCACATCCACAACATCCCCATGTCGCTTGTCAACCCGCCCCTCCAACCTGCGTGGGGCCCGCGACGTGCGGCTTACCCTCTCCGCCATGTCAGGGAGGCCCTGATCTTCGCGGTGGACAGGCTAACTTTGCGTTCCTCGGACGAATTTAACCATCCACCCACGGCGAGTTCGCGTAGCCTTGAATGGATGAACCTGTGGCGGCCGTTGTGCCGTCCGACTCAGAAAAGGAGCGTGATGATGAGCTTGTACCACCTCGTGAAACGATTCGGCCGACACGGCCTGCTGAGCGTCGCCTTGATGGCCGCCCTCGGCATCGCCGGTGCGTCGCTGACCGGCTGCAACACTGTCGAAGGCGCCGGCGAAGACGTCGAAGCCGTCGGTGAAGGCGTGCAGGACGTCGCCGATTGACCGGTGCCGCAGCCGACTGAAAAACGGTTTGGAGCAGAGCGTGCCCCATCCGGGCGGCGCGATCGTTGTGCCGGTTCACGGTGCGACGCGTGCGGGGCGTGTAAAGGAAAGGAACTGCCATGACACTGCTCGGTTGGGCCATCGTCTTTTTCGTGGTCGCGATCATCGCGGCGGTGTTCGGATTCACCGGCATCGCCGCCGCCGCGACCGACATCGCCCGCGTGCTGTTTGTCATCTTCATCGTGATCTTCCTGATCATGCTTGTCGCAAGCCTGCTTGGCGCGGCCCCGGCCGTCTAGCCCTGCATGCCAGCGGAGGGAAGGAAGCCCCCAGGAGCGGGAGGAAGCCGAGGGGGGAGCAAGGCAGGTTGAGGGGAAGCGACTGCCTTACAATACTGCCGCGGGGACGGGTTCCGTCCCGGCGGCAGTTGCTTTTTTGGTAGAGCTTCGTTGCACCTGGATTCGTATGGTTCCTCACATCCGGGCCTGGGTTCTGCCTGGTGTAGGGTCCGCGGTTCGCGGACCCTACACCAGGCGACCGGCCGCGAAATGGTTCGTAATTCCATTCAAGACTCGCCTCACGCCGGCGTCAGCAGCGCCGCTTCCGCGACCAGCCCCGGGCCGAACGCGAGCATCACGCACGGGCCCGCCCCGCCTTCCCGCCGCAGTCGGTCGAGGATGAACAGCACCGTCGGCGACGACATGTTGCCGCACTCGGCCAGCACGGCACGCGACACAGTCAACGCCTCGCCCGGCAGCCCCAGCCCCGCCGCCGTCGCATCCAGCACCCGCGGCCCGCCGGGATGCACCGCCCACTGCCCCACGTCCGCCACCGCCAGCCCATGCCCCGCCAGCCACTCCGCCAGCCACGGCCGAAGGTGCGCTTCGATCAGCTCCGGCACGCGCGGCGACAGCGTCATGCAAAAGCCATGGTCGCCAATGGTCCACGTCATCGCGTCGTGCGAATCGGGCACGAGATGCGAAGCCGTGTCGATCACCCGCCAGTCGGCCGCCGACGACGCGGACTGTGCATCGTCATCGCCCGCCGCATCCGCCTGCAGCACGCACGCTGCCGCGCCGTCGGCGAACAGCGCGTTGGCCACGATCCGCTGCCGGTCGAACCCATACTGAAAATGCAGCGAACACAACTCGACCGCACACAGCAGCACGGGCACGCCCGGCTGCGCCGCCGCCAGCGCCCGGGCCACGCGCAGGCCGTTGATCGCGCCGTGGCAACCCATGAACCCGACCACCGTGCGCCCCACGCCCGGCCGCATCCCCAACGCCTCGATCAACCGCACGTCCAACCCCGGCGCGGCAAAGCCCGTGCACGACACCGTGATGACCTGCCCCACCCGCCCCGGGGCCTCGCCCGCCTGCGCCAGCGCCCGCCCGGCCGCCTCGACCGCCAGCGGCAGGGCATGCGCGGCGTACGCCCCCATCCGCCGCGCCACGCCCGGCCCCGCATCGCCCGGCCCGGTGCGCGGCGGGTAGAACGCTTCACGCTGGCCATCCGCATCGCCGGTCCCGCCATTGAGCAGCACGCTCGCCCGCCGATCGACCGCCGAGCCGCGATAAATCCGCCGAAGCCAGCGAGACTCGCCTTCCGTGCCGCAGCATCGCGCATCGGCCAGCGCGGCGGCCGTGGGCTGGTCGATGGTGCTCGCCGGTTGTGCCGTGCCGAGCCCGGTGAGCCGGACGGCGGCGGGGGCGGTCGCGGGCGGTGCGGCGGCGTGGTGGTCGGCAGTGCGTGTCATGGGCGGGCTTTCAGGCGTGGTCGGAGGCGGACGGCGGTTGCTGCTACTGTATGCGGCATGTCGGTGGCGGGAGAAGCGTATTGAGCAATGAGCCATCAGCTTTTAACAGTTAGCTCGTTCGCGACAGGCCGACCTGACGGGAAATTCTGGCTTACGGCTAAGGGCTGATGGCTCATTGCTCAATCTTCCACTTGCTCCGCCGACGCTGCGCCGATAGTGTGCAGGCGACCTGTGGGGGAGGGGCCCGGGGGCTCCGTGCACATATAAAAGCTAGCCAGGGAGTTGGACCAACATGGCCGTGCCGATCTCGCAAATGTGGACCGTGGCGAGTTACGTCATCAAGCAGCGGCTCAAGGGCAACCGGCACTACCCGCTGGTGCTCATGCTCGAACCGCTGTTCCGCTGCAACCTCGCCTGCGCCGGCTGCGGGAAAATCCAGTACCCCGCGCACATTCTCAAGCAGGACCTCACGCCCGAGCAATGCTTCAAGGCGGCCGACGAATGCGGCGCGCCGATGGTCTCGATCCCCGGCGGCGAGCCGCTGCTGCACCCGCAGATCAAGGAGATCGTCGAAGGCCTGGTCGCACGCAAGAAGTACGTCTACATGTGCACCAACGCGCTGCTGCTGGAAAAGAAAATCGACCTGTTCACGCCCAGCAAGTACCTCACCTTCTCCGTTCACATGGACGGCCAGGAAGAGCACCACGACTTCGCCGTCTGCCGCGAGGGCACGTACGAGGTCGCCATGCGCGGCATCCGCGAAGCGGTCCGCCGCGGCTTCCGCGTGACCACCAACACCACGCTTTTCGACGGTGCCGACCCCAACGCCGTCCGTGCCTTCTTCGATGAAATGATGGACGTCGGCGTCGAAGGCATGATGGTCTCCCCCGGCTACGCCTACCCCAAGGCCCCCGATCAGCAATCCTTCCTCACCGAACGCAAGAAGACCACCGAGTTGTTCGAGATGATCTTCTCCAACCGCAAGAAGCGGTGGCAGTTCAACCAGAGCCCGCTCTACCTTGAGTTCCTCATGGGCAAGCGCGACTACGAATGCGTCCCCTGGGGTATGCCCACCTACAACATCTTCGGCTGGCAGAAGCCTTGCTATCTCCTGCAGGACGGCTATGCCGACACGTTCCAGGAAATGCTCGACGAAACCGACTGGTCCAACTACGGCCGCGCCTCCGGCAACCCCGCCTGCCAGCAGTGCATGGTCCACTGCGGCTACGAGTCCAGTGCCGTGAACCACACCTTCTCCAGCTTCGGCGGCTTCTTTGCCACCGCCAAGGCGACCTTGTTCAACAAGTACGCCAACCCCGCCGCCAGCCGCCGCCTTGAAGAAGAAGCTGAGAAACCCCACGGCCCGTTAGCGCACCTGCAAGGCGTCACCATCGACGGCAAACCCGTGCTGGAGACGAGCGACGCGGCGTGAGGCAATCTCGGAGAGAACGCATCCGTACATTTACCGCGTCGCTTGCAACGCGCTTCTTAAAGTCACTTTTCTGAAGGGGACGTCTATGTTGTGCCGCAACAGTAAGGCCGCCATGGTATTCCGTCTGGCAACTGCTGTGACGCTATCACCGCTGTTGGGGGTGACAGCGATTGCCGAAGAATCAGATCCTGCGATCCCGTATCAGTACGCTAGTCGCGGTGAGGCATCAGTGCCATTTGTCATTCCTGTCGAGCAATCGGTCTATCAGGCGATGGTGGACGAACTGCCCACTGCGACAATTGCGATGGACAAAGACGAAGTTCTCGAACGACTGGTCCAGCATTTCGATCAACGCCGGATGAAGTTTGGCGATGCTGATCCAGCTGACGTGGCAGAACGCATTTACACGGATGTGATTGAACCACACATCAAGCCGCGTGTGGAGGCCTTCAATAATGGTCTGAATGCGACGGCCAGTGAAGAGCAAGTGAGTGTTGGTTTTCTTGCGTTTGCAGGGCTAGCGAATGGTATGGCGAATAACTCCCCACGCCCCACCGTTGCGAAGATAATCGGTGAGTATCGCTACGAAGAGGGACGCTTTGACGATGGGCAGTGGGAGTGGTCTGACCCGCGGACCACCGGGCCAAACCAGAGGCATCGGCAATTCAGTGTAGAGATAGATGAGACACTGGAGATCGATCTGGAGCCGTTTGGTCTTGAGGAATCAAGGAGCGGAACCAAGAGCGTGCGGTTGAGCTTCCGGTGCCGGGGCGTCGTGAAACTTGAAGAGAAATACAGCTTTGCATTTCTCGAACAACCGGATGGCCCGGAGCAGCCGCAAACTGTCCGCCGTCTTCGCCCTTACGTGGACGTTACCGCGTCCAAGGTCATATCAAATGTTGACCTTTTCAACGTTCCTGATGAACGCCAGCATTCCGTCGACAATCGCGTTGAACACGCTGCGATCATGGAAGTAGCGATTACGGCTGAAGAACGTGATCCGGTGGAAAATTAACAAAGCAGCCGCGTCGCTTGCGACGCGCTTCGCGGACCCTACAACGTCACAACCGTGATCTTCGTGTTCGAATAGATGCACAGTTCGCCGGCGATCTGCATGGCATTCGTGCAGACCTGCTCGGGAGTCTGGTCAGTGTGGTTGACCAGGGCGCGGGCGGCGGAGGTGGCGTAGTCGCCGCCGGAGCCGATGGCGAGGATGCCGTCGCTGGGTTCGATGACGTCGCCCGTGCCGCTGACGAGCAGGCTGGTCTTGCGGTCGGCGACGACGAGCAGGCTTTCGAGGCGGCGCATCATGCGGTCGGTGCGCCACTGCTTGGCCAGTTCCACGGCGGCGCGGGTGATGTTGGCGGGCGAGTCTTTGAGGTGTTGCTCGAAGCGTTCGAGCAGGGCGAAGGCGTCCGCGGCGGCGCCGGCGAAGCCGACGAGCACGCCGGCCTTGTCGACGCCGAGGTCGGGCAGCTTGCGGACCTTGACGGCGTCGGCCTTGGCGACGGTGTGCTGCATGGTCACCTGCCCGTCGCCGGCGATGGCGACGTCGGACCCGCGGCGGACACAGAGAACGGTGGTGGCGTGGAAGGTGGGAGGCATGAGGCGGAGTATAGGGGCCAAGGGGCCAAGGGGCCAAGGGACCGAGTGAAGATGCAGAAGGGAAGTCCCCTTGCCTTTTCACTTGGTCCCTCGGCCCCTTGGCCCCTTGGCCCCTATACTCGCCACCATGACCGAACAACCTTCAACCGACACTCACGGCCACCTGCCGGTGCTGATGCAGCCGGTGCTGGAACTGCTCGCGCCGCAGGGGGGCGAGACGGTGCTGGACGCCACGGTGGGCCGGGGCGGGCATACGGCGGCGATTATTCCACATCTTTCACCCGGCGGGCATTGCATCTGTCTGGACATGGACGCCGTAAACCTGGCGTATGCCGAGCGTCGGCTGCGGCCGATCGCCGAGGCGGCGGGCGTACGGCTGACGCTGGAGCATGCCAACTTCGCCGACGCGGCCAGCGTGCTGCGGCGGGCGAAGGTGGAGCGGGTGGACGGTCTGCTGGCCGACCTCGGCTTCGCGTCGACGCAGATGGACGACCCGTCGCGCGGGTTGTCGTTCAATGAGCCGGCCCCGCTGGACATGCGGCTGAATCGCGATCAGCCGGTGACGGCGGCGGCGCTGGTGAACACGCTGGGCGAGCGTGAACTGGCGGATCTGATCTACAGCTACGGCGAAGAACGGCTGAGTCGAAGAATTGCCCGAAAGATTGTGGAAGTGAGGCAGCAATCGCCGATTGAAAACACGACGGAGCTGGCGGCGCTCGTGCGTCGAGCATACGGGCCGAAAGGGCGGCAGTCGCGGATCGACCCGGCGACACGCACGTTCATGGCCCTGCGGATTGCAGTGAACGGTGAGCTGGAATCGCTGGACGTGCTGCTCGACGCGTTGCCCGCCATGCTCGCAGAGGGGGGCCGTGCCCTGGTGATCAGCTTTCACTCGCTGGAAGATCGCCGGGTGAAGCGTGCCTTTGCCGGGTATCGCAGTGCGGAGCGGGCCGAGGTGCTGACGCGCAAGCCGGTCATTGCCGACGCCGCCGAGCGTGACGCGAACCCGCGCAGTCGCTCGGCCAAGCTCCGGGCGATCCGCTGGCTGGGCGAATCGAAGGCCGTGCCGCCGGGCTGACTCCTGGATGGACTTGCTACACTGCCGCCGCCACAGGAACGGTGGCCGCACCCAACACGGATGGACGGGTCATGACACGCGAAACGAAAGTTGGTCTGCTGATAGGGATGGGCGTGATCCTGCTGATCGGGATCATCGTCAGCGACACGCTCACCGACGCGCAGTTCAACGCGCCCGACCTCACCGACTCCGGCGAGCGGAACCAGGAATCGATCTTCCGGCCCGGGCCGAACGAAGCCTATGCCGACCGCGGCAACGCCCGCAACGATGCCAGCCTCGAGCGCCCCCGGCGCAACCCCATCCCCGCGCCTGACGACATTAACCTCGGCCAGGGCGACATGGTCGACGAACGCAATCTGCCCGACCGGCGTCGCCAGGCGCCGGCCCCGCGCCCGCTGCCCACCGCACTCGCCGTTGACGGGCCGGAGGCGGACGAGACACGCCGCACGTCCGCCGATCGCCCGGATCACGACGTGCCGACGTTGCACCTGTCGCACGACCGGCTGCTCAACCCGCTCCTGGCCGACGGTTCGGCTGACCGCGACGCCAGCGACACCCGCGATCGTCGCACGCAAACGGATGATCGTGGAACCTCCGAACCGTCAATCGCACGCACCCGCGACACCGGCGGCGACAGCGGCCCGGCAGGCTCGCAGATCATCCACTACGTCAAGCGCGGCGAAACCCTGTACGACATCGCCCGCAAGTATTACGGCAGCGGCGAATACTGGCGCAGCCTCGCCGCGGTCAATCGCGACACCGTCGGCGAGAACGGCCGCGTGGTCGAGAACGCCCGGCTGGTGATTCCCAGCCGATCCGGGCTGGTGCTGCTCAACGACGACTTTGAGCCCGCGGGTACCGAGCGGGTCGTGCGCGTCGACACGTCCTCGCGGCCGCAGCAGGCACGCACGATCAAGGTCGAGCCGGGCGACACCTTGTCCGCCCTGGCAAGCGAACACCTCGGCTCGTCCAGCCGGTGGCGCGAACTGCTTGAAGCCAACGGCGATCAACTGGACTCGGCCAACGAACTCAAGGCCGGTATGACGCTCAAGCTGCCCGGCGCCGCGCCATCTAACGCCAGCAACACATCCGCGACGCGTTCGCCGCAGCGTGAGGCGCGGTCGGCTGGCGGGGCATACACCGTCCGCGCCGGCGACTCGCTGACGCGCATCGCCGAGCGTGAGCTTGGCGACGGCGGCCGCTGGCGTGACATCTACGAGGCCAACCGTGACGCCATGGCGAGCCCGGACAGCCTCAAGGTGGGCCAGACGTTGCGGCTGCCGCGATAACCCCTGACGGCGACGATCGCTTGAACCGCCCGCAGCAGCCTGGACCTGTGCATGTATCCGAAGTTGTTCGTTGCCATCGTGTTCGCGGTCGTGATCGGCGCGGTGCTGCTGGGGATGCGGCAGCAGCGGCTGGAGGCGATGCACGAGATGGTGCGGATGCATCGTGAGATGGACGCCATTCGGCAGCAGACGTGGGACCTGCAGGTGCGGATCGCCGGCGAGCTTGAGCCGGAGCTGCTGCGTGAGGCGGTTGAGCGGGCGAACTTGACGCTTGAGCCGGCCACGCCGCCGGCGTTGGCGGTGCCCGGACCTGCTCAGCGCCACCCGCGCGTGGCGGAAATGGAACATGGATCACGTTTCGACCAGCGATGACCGCCGATCCGCCTTCGCCGCGTCTTCCCATGCGCGGCCGCGCGTGGTGATGACTTCCGCGGCGCTTGCCGGTGGGGCGGACCCGACGCGCGGCGCAGCCCGGGCCCTGTGGGTCGGCCGGGTGATGATCGCGCTGCTGAGCCTGATCTTCGTCCTGCTGCTGGCCCGGGTCGGACAGTTGCAGGTCGCCCCGGCGGAAGGGGTCGCCAGTCGGCTGGACACGCAGACGAGCGAGCGTACGCTCATGGGCCGGCGGGGACCGATCCTCGACCGTCGCGGCCGGGTGCTGGCCAGCTCGCGCGTCGCCTACCGCCTCTTCGTCGATCCAC
Source organism: Phycisphaeraceae bacterium (assembly GCA_040876735.1). GTDB lineage: Bacteria > Planctomycetota > Phycisphaerae > Phycisphaerales > Phycisphaeraceae > Natronomicrosphaera. The sequence goes on from JBBDPC010000166.1 coordinate 42,329, forward strand.
ACCTCATCGTCGATCGCAACACTTTCTCCGAATACGTCGGCCACACGCTCGGTTACAACCCGGCCTGGGTTGAGCAGACGCTGCATCAGAACCGCGACAGCCGATACATCGTGCTCGACCCGCGCTTAAGTGACGACCGGCTCGCCGCGCTGGCTGACCTCACGCTGCCCGGTCTCGCCATCGAACCCGTGCTGGTGCGCGACTATCCGCAGCAGACGCTGGCGGGCCACCTCGTCGGCTTCGTCGGCGTCGACGGCGACGGGCTGGAGGGCATCGAGCGACAGTTCGAGCCTCACCTTCGCCCCACGGCCGGGCGGATGCAATACCTTCGCGACGCGCGACGTCAGCCGCTGTGGGTGCAGGCCGACGCCTACCAGCCGCAGGAGCATGGCGAGCCGGTCCGCCTCTCGATCGATGTGACCTTGCAGGCCATCGCCGAGAAACACCTGATCGAAACCGTCGAACGCTACCGCGCCGAGGCGGGGCAGATCGTCATCATGCATCCGCGCACGGGCGAGATCCTGGCGCTGGCGAACTACCCGACGTTCGATCCGACCCACTTCCGCGACGCCGCGCCCGACGCCCGACGCAACCGGGCCGTCACCGACGTCTTCGAGCCCGGCTCCACGTTCAAGCCCATCGTCTGGGCCGCCTTGACGCAACTCGGCGCCGCCCGCACGGACGAAATCATCGACACCACCACCAGCGGCGTCTACCGCTTCCCGCAAGGACGGCGACTGCGCGACGCCTCCGCGCATGGCAAGATCACCTGGGAGCAAGGCCTGGTCCAGTCCAGCAACATCGCCATGGGCATCGTCGCCGAGCGCGTCGACCACGAAACCCTGTACGGCATCGTCCGCTCGTTCGGCTTCGGTGAAACGACCGGCTCCAATCTGCCGGGCGAGGTCGTGGGCCTGGTCAACCCGTTGCGCCAGTGGAACCACTACTCGCAGACCTCGATTCCCATGGGCCAGGAGATCGGCGTCACCGCCATGCAGATGGTCCGCGCATTCGCCGTGTTCGGCAACGACGGCCTGCTCGTGACGCCGACCATCGAAGCGGTGGACGACCGCGACGGCGAGGCCCCGATTCACGAACGCGTCCTGCTGCCCAGCGTCGCACGGCACACCCGCCACATCCTCCGCCGCACCATCACCGAAGGCACCGGCCGGCGGGCCAACTCCGAACTGTACGCGATCTGGGGCAAGACCGGCACCGCCCAGTTGCCCGACCACGTCCGCGGCGGCTACCAGGAAGGCGAGTACGTCGCCTCCTTCGTCGCCGGCGCGCCGCTTGATGAGCCGGAGCTGATCGTCGGCTGCTTCATTCACAAGCCGGACCGCGAAGTCGGCTACTACGGCGGCATCGTCGCCGGCCCGCCGGTGAAGGACGTGATCGAAGAGAGCCTGCTCTACCTCCAGGTGCCGGCGGACGCCCCGGCCACGCGGGCGCGGGCCGTGCAGTACGAACACTGAGCCGGTGCTCGTCCGGATCGCGACGGCCGTGGCCCGCACCGAGCACCGTCGCCCGCTTGTCCAGTTGCGGCCTGCGTGACTTGCCGCTACAACCGTCGCCCATCCATGCTGCCGGACATCCCCCCTGACGTTCCGCTCTGGCTTTACTTCCTCTGCGTCGGCGGCGCGGTGCTGGTCCTTGGCATCGCCAAGGCGGGCTTCGGCGGGGGCGTGGGCGTGGTGGCGGTGCCGTTGATGGCGATCGCGCTGCCCCCGGCCCAGACCATCGGCGTCATGCTGCCGGTGCTGATCGCGGCCGACCTCTTCTCCGTCGCCCACCACCGCGGCAACGACTCCCGGCCACACCTGACCTGGCTGGTCACCGGCGCGGTCGTCGGCATCGTCGGCGGCACGGTCGTGCTCATGCTGCTGCGCCAGAGCGAGTCGTTCAACACCTGGCTGAACCTGATCATCGGCACGCTCTGCCTGGTCTTCGTCGCCATCCAGTGCTACCGCCTCGCCGGCGGCCGCGTGCCGTACATCTCACCCCTGCCTTACGCCGGCCGGCTCGCGGGCTTCACCGCCGGGTTCGTCTCCACCCTCGTCCACGCCGCCGGCCCGGTTATCACCATCTACCTGCTCGAACAACGCCTCGCCAAGCATCTGCTGGTCGGCACCGCCGTGATGTTCGCCTTCGCGGGCAACCTGCTGAAGCTGCCGACCTACTTCGGCCTGCAACTGATCAACCCGACGACGCTCGTGCAGTCGCTCTGGTGCTTGCCGCTGGTCCCGCTGGGCACCGTGACCGGGATCTGGATGCACAAGCGGATCAACGAGCGGGTCTTTACAATCATCATGTACGTCGGCGCGGCCGCCGCCGCGGCCCACATGCTCTACAAGGCCCTGGCTTTTTGAGCCTTGAGCAATCAGCTTTCAGCCATCAGCCAGCGACAGGCCGAACGGACGGAACACGGACGGAACATTCTGGCTAAAGGCTGAAGGCTAACGGCTCAAGGCTCAATCAAAGCCCGCTTCGCGCCGCCTCGTTCACGTTGGAGGACTGCCCATCATGCCCACGCTCCTCATCGCCCTCGCCGTCGGCGTCGCCTTCATCATCGCCTACCACACCTACGGCCGGTGGCTGGGCCAGCGCATCTTCCGCCTCACCGCCGACCATGTTTGCCCCAGCCATCGCCTCAACGACGGCCATGACTATGTCCCCACCAAACGCTCCGTCGTCTTCGGCCACCACTTCACCTCCATCGCCGCCACCGGGCCGATCGTCGGCCCCGCCATCGCCGTCATGTGGGGCTGGCTCCCGGCCCTGCTCTGGGTCGTGCTCGGCTCGATCTTCATCGGCGCGGTGCATGACCTCGGCAGCCTCGCCGTGAGCCTGCGCAACAACGGGCAGACGGTCGGCGACGTCGCGGGCAAGGTGCTCAACCGCCGGGTGCGCATCCTCTTCCTCTGCGTACTGTTCCTGGCGCTGACGATCATCATCGCCATCTTCGGCCTGGTCATCGCGGCGGTGTTCCGGCAATACCCGGCCACCATCTTCCCCGTGCTCGTGCAGATTCCGCTGGCCATCGTCATCGGCCTCTGGCTGCATCGCAAGGGGGTGAACATGGTCGTGCCGTCGCTGCTGGCGTTGGCGGCGATGTACATCAGCGTGATCTACGGCGACGTCGGCGTGCTGCACACCATCAACGCCTGGTTCGCAAGCTGGCCGACCATCGTTTGGGTGATCGTGCTGCTGGTCTACTGCTACGTCGCCAGCGTGCTGCCGGTCTGGACGCTGCTGCAACCGCGCGACTACATCAACGCCTTGCAACTGATGGGCACGCTGGCGCTGATCGTGCTCGGCCTCGTCGTCGCCGCATTCATGGGCGGCGCCCCGCCGGTCGAGGGGGCCGAGCGTCAGCCGCTGGAACTGGCCGCGCCGATGGTCAACTGGCACCCCGAGGGCGCCCCGGTGCTCGTGCCGTTCCTCTTTATCACCGTCGCCTGCGGCGCGATCTCCGGCTTCCACTGTCTGGTCAGCTCCGGCACCACCAGCAAACAACTGAACACCGAGGCGGATGCCCAGTTCGTCGGCTACGGCTCCATGCTCACCGAAGGCTTCCTCGCGACGATCGTCATCCTGGCGTGCGTGGCAGGGTTGGGGTTGGGGATTGGTGCGGAGCTATCGCCGCTAGGTGTTTCATCGAGCGGTGAGCCACGGTCGGTGGGGTTCAATTATGTTTCTCCCGCCGGGGACCGTAAGGCCATGCAGCTTAGTCATGGCGGCTTCTTTAGCTGGCGGGTGAGGGAAGAAGACGCTGGCTTTGAGGCTGCGCCACGCCCCTATCCGGATCGCGCCACTCTACTTCCCGAAGAAGCAATCTGGCTTGGGGTCGCCACCACGATTCCCACCGAGTCTGATGCTGCCCTGCTCAGACCGAAAGAGGCGGCCGTTATCGGCTCTGCCGCTTTTAACACGCGCTATGACGACTGGACCGAAGCCGGCGGCCTGCCCCGGACGGTCGGGGCGTTTGTGGATGGGGCGGGGAACTTTCTACGGGCGATGGGGATTCCGCTTGGCATTGCCGTGGCATTGGTGGGGGTATTCGTGGCGTCGTTCGCGGCGACGACGCTGGACAGTGCCACGCGGTTGCAGCGGTATGTGATTCAGGAGCTTGGCCGGGCGATCAGCGGGCGGGGCGGGCCTACGGATGGCGGCGGCCCGCGCTGCGAGCAATGCGACTACGACCTGTCGTACAACGAGACGGGGACGTGCCCGGAGTGCGGCGCGGCGGTTCCTTCCGACTCCCCTCCCACTTCCGGGGGCGGGAGGGGTTGGGGGAGGGGATCATCGGCCGCCCTGATGCCACATCATGCCGGTGACGCCATGCAGCCGGAGGCACCCTCCCCCAGCCCCTCCCGCCCCCGGAAGTGGGAGGGGAGTCGGAGTCAAAACGTCGATCTGTTCAACCCGGTCACCTGGCTGACCAACAAATACGTCGCCACACTCGTCGCCGTCGTCGTCGCCGGCGCGATGGCGGCGCTGCCGGCTCCGGGCAATGCGTGGACGTGGGACACCGCCGGCGGCGGGGGCATGATCCTCTGGCCGATGTTCGGGGCAACCAATCAACTGCTCGCCGGGCTCGCGTTTCTCGTGATCGCCTTCTGGCTGTGGCGGCGGAAGCTGCCGATCTGGTTCCTCGTGCTGCCGTTGGCGTTCATGCTCGTCATGCCGGCGTGGGCGATGGGTTACCAGGTCTTCTGGGGCAACCCCGGCGGCGAGCCGGGCTGGCTGTTTGCGGATACGCCCAACTGGCCGTTGATCGCGATCGCGCTGGCGACGCTGGGGCTGGAGGCGTGGATGATCGTGGAGGCGGCGCTGCTGTTCCCGAAGGTGCGCGGGGTGGTGGAGGCGGAGTTGGGCGTGCAGGGGGAGCCTGCGGCGTGATGGCGCGGGCTTTGGTGAATTACACGCCGGGGAAGATGGCGTAGCGTTCGGGCGTCTGGCCGGTGATGAAGTAGTAGGCGGTGCCGACGATGACCCAGAGCAGGCCGCCCGCGAGTTCGCCGGCGATCACGCCGATGACCAGCGGCCGGCAGGCCTGGTAGCCGCGCAGGCCGGCGAGGTTGATCACCGCTGCCTTGATCGCCCAGCCGAGCAGGAAGGAGGCGGTGAAGTGAGCCATCGCCCACGTGCCCCAGACCAGGAAGATCACCGGGTGCAACGGCCACCAGGGCCAGCGGAGGCGGGCGACGGCGAAGCCCGTCACCAGCGCAACGCCCAGGGCGAGCCAGCCGAGGCTGCCGGGCGTGGGGCGGATCATTGCCCATCGCTCGGCGAGGCCGGCCGCGGCGGTCGACTTGGCCAGGGTCTGCTGCGTGAGCATCTCGCTGCTGCGTGACGCCAGTTGGTGGAAGGCGTGGTTGGGCACGTGTTGCGAGGCGTAGTTGTCCATGATCGACGTGCCCTGCTCGTACGCCACGGTCAGCGCCACGCCGCCGGCGACGAGCAGGGCGACCCCCACCATCACGGCCAGCCAGGGCGTCACGCTGCGGACCCGGTTGCCGGTGCCCTCGGCCATTCGCAGGCCGGTGGAGAGGTAGGGCATCACGGCCTCGCGGGGGTCGATCAACAGCACGCTGCCGGCCAGGCCCAGCAGCAGCAGGCCGGTGGGGCCGATCGCTTCGTCGCCCAGCAGCCCCGGCAGCACGCCCAGCGGCAGCACCGGGCCGGAGAGGAAGAACGTGCCCGTCTCTGCCACGATCCGCGCCATCACCAGCCAGATCACCAGGCACAGGCCCACCAGCAGCGCCGCCAGCCACCACTCCAGCCCGGCCGACACCAGCCCGCCGATCGCCAGCCCCACCGTCAGGGCCAACGCGCGCGCTGCCCATACGGCATAGCCGGGCGTCGTTCGCTCGCGGGCCAGGCCGAGGGTCGCCTTCGCCACGTCGAGGTAGTATCGCCGGCCGGTGTAGAGCACCATCAGCGCCACGCCCAGGTAAGAGCCGGTCCGCAGCAGGTTCGTCTTGTTCACCTGGAATTTGTCATACTCGATCGGCAGGCCGTAGGAGAGCAGCACCGTGCCGAAGACCATGAACAGCAACTGCGCCACGCCCAGGCTCAGCGCGACCGAGCGATTGATGAAAAATGAAAACGCCACCACGCTCAGGTAGAGGTGGGGGGCGAAGTAGGCATTGGAGAACACCACCCGGCTGGCCGTGGGAAACAGCTCGCGCAGCGGGTTGAAGTTGAAGCCGAGCTGAATCTGCGGCGCCTGATCGAACCAGACGTGCAGCCCGTTGACCAGATGCAGCGTAAACAGCGCGCCGCCGCCGAGCCAGAACAGCCGGCTGGCCGCGACGTCCGGCAGCCAGCGGCCGACCTGCCGCTGACTCGCCTCCTCCACGAACCGCGCGATCGGGTAGGGCAGCAGCTCCCGGCTGGACCACTGCGGATGCACGACCAACGCCATGCACAGCGATGCCAGCCCCAGCAGCAGCGCGATGCCCCACCACAAGCGGATCGTCGGCCACCAGGCGCCCCACGGCACCCTGTCCACCGGCAACACCCGCTCCGTGTGCAGCCCTGTCACCAGCGGATCCAGCACCTCCGGGTCCGGCTGGCCGCCCTGCAGCAACACGCCGGGGCTCCCACGCGGCGGCGGCAGCACCAGCTCCGGCCACGCGGCCACCAGCACCGCCCGGTGCAGCCGAAGCCGATGACGCGCATCCAGATCCGTCTCACGCGACCGCTCAAGCAGTGACCGGCCGGTGGCGGACAAGTCCAGCGCCGCCATCTGCTGGTCGTCGAACAGGCCCGGCTTGGCCAGCACACGGTTGAGCGCGGCGGCGAGCGGCGGTGGCTGGTCCGGGTCGAGGCGGACAGCCTCGGCTGCCAGTTCAAATCGCCGGCGGTCGGGAGCGTCCATCTGCGACCACAACCGGCGGGCGACCGCCTGCTCGCCCGCCACGATCCGCCGCGCCAGCTCGGCCCAGTCGGTCACCTGCCCCGGCGCCACGGTGGCCGACCCGCCGGGGACGTAGGAGAACACGGCATGCGCCTGCCATGTCGGCGACGTTCGCTGCCAATGGCTGGACATCGACGGCAGCGTCGGCACGTAGCGCGCGAAGTTCGAGCCCGCCCAGCCGCACGCCGCCAAGGCCAGCGCCACAATCACCGCCACCTCCGACGCCCGCAACGGCCATCCGGGGCCGAGCAACCGAAGCAGCGGGTTCACCGCCAGCAGCACCACCACCATCGGGCCGAGGACGGAGATGGGAAAGAAATTGCCCACGAACATCGTCTGCCGAATGACGAAGTCGTTGAAGTAGGTGAACCCTGCGATGCCCACGCCCAGCAGCAGGCCGAAGATCACGCTACGAAAGCTCATGCCCCGCTCCAGCAGCAGGCGGAATGGAAATGGTGTGTCTCACACTGTCGCTGAGCGTCATGGGCGTGGCGGGTGATGCAGCGCGCATGCGCGGTCACCGCGACTCGCCTTCGGCCTGCTGTTCGAGCCGGGCTAGCCGCTGTTCGATCTGCGTCAGCTTGTGTAGGATCAGCACGTGTGTTTTCTTCGCGTCAATGCCCACCGGGCTGTCGGCGGAGCTGATGAGCTTCTCGATCTGCTCGTACGTCTGTCGGTCGATGTTCATGTCCATGATTCACCTTGTGGCATGTGAAGTTCGGGCGATCCATCACCCGGTTGTCCGCTGTCCTTGCCTCGGCCTACCAGATCAGCCAGCGGATCAGCTCGATCCCGCCGATCACGAGCACAGCGCCCACGGCCAAGGCGATCCAGAACGCGATCTTCTCCGCTTTGCCGGATTCGTTGTGCATCTGAATGGGTCCAGGCCTGTCCGGATTGTGCCGGCCTCAAAAGGACAACCTGCCGGGTCAAGCCTCGCCGCCCAGCGTTTCCTGCTCGGCGATGATCCGGTCGATCAGCGCCGTCAGTTTCGCATCCCGGTCCGCCTCCGCCTGCGTGCGGTCGAAATGCTTCGCGACGCGCTGCATGAACTGGTCGAGCGTTGTGGGGCAGGTGAACTCGCCCACCACGCTCTTGATCTTGCGGTTGTCGAATGTCACGGACCAGGTCTTGTCGCCCAGCAGCGGGCCTTCCCATGCAGGGTGATAGCGGATCATCGTCTCGCTGGGCACGTGGACGAGGCGCGGCTCGGGCGCGCCGACGGCGCGGGCGATGGCGCGGTAGATCTCGTTCCACATGTACGCGTTGTCGCTGGTGAGGTGGAAGGCTTCGCCCATGGCTTCGGGGTTGCCGAAGAGCTTGACGTAAGGCGGCGCGAAATCTTCGCTACGGGTGATGGTCCAGAGGCTGGTGCCGTCGCCGGGCACGAGCACGGGCTTGCCCTCAAGCATCCGCAGCACTGCCTCCTTGCTATCGCCATAGGCCGTGGGCCAGTCGGTGTGCGACGTGTGGCTGGGTCGGACGATGGTGTAAGGCAGCCGGTCCTGGCTGGTCAGCAGCGCTTCGCAGGCGGCCTTGTCGCGGCTGTAGCCCCAGTAGGGATTCTCCAGCGGCACGGCTTCGGTGATGACGTGTCGCCGCACCGGCTTCTGGTAGGCCGACGCCGAGGAGATGAAGAGGTACTGCCCGCAGCGGCCGGCGAACGTTTCGATGTCGCGGCGAAGCTGATCGGGCTTGAAGACGCGGAACTGATTGACCACGTCGAACTGCTGTTCCGCCAGTTGGCGGTAGGCCGCGTCGTCGTTCATGTCGCCGGTGATCAGGCGTGCCTCCGACGGCAGGCCGTCATTGTGATGGCCGCGGTTGAAGACGTGCACCTCGTGACCCGCCCGCACCGATTCGTGCACGCAGTCGAAAGAGATCTGGCCCGTGCCGCCAATGTAGAGGATCTTCATGGCCACCCAGTGTAACCGACGGGCGGCATGCTGAAACCCGGGCGGCACGCCGCGGTGCGGCGGCGATCAGCCGTTTGATCAGCGGCTCTTTTTCTTGCGGACCTTGTGGCCGCCACCGGCGTCGCCTTTGCGCCCGCGGGCCTCGGCGGCGCGGCGCTGCTTGCGCGTCATGTTGCGCGTTCGGGCGTCGTCGTCGCCTGAGCCGGCGCGGTTGGCGGCGTCCTGGTCGGCCTGCTGCTGGGCGGTGCCCGCCCCGGCCGCTGCGGCGGCGGCCGCGCCCGCGGGCTGCGGCTGTGCAGGCTGCTGTGACGCGGCACGCTGCACCGTCGACCCCGCTTCGTCATGCCGGGCCTGCTGCTGATTGCCATACGCGCTGCGAAGCTGCACGTTCGGCGTCAGCTTGGCGCGGAAGATCAGCTCCGTCACCCGGTCGCGCACCGTGCTCTGCATCTGCGCGAAATGCCGGGCGCCTTCGCGCTTGTACTCGATCCGCGGGTCCTTCTCCGCATAGCCACGCAGGCCCACGGCGTCCTTGAGCTGGTCCATCGCGTAAAGGTGGTCCTTCCACGCCATGTCCAGAATCTGGAGCAGCACGAATCGCTCAAGCTGCGTCAGCTCAGCCCGCAACGCCTGTCGACCGCGCCGGGCGACGTACGCCTCAAGGTCGTCCGCCTCGGCCAGCTCGGCTTCGCTCACGTCCAGGGCGAAGCGGTCGCGCATCCATGTGCTCAGCCCGGCGAGGTCGTCGCCGTACTGCGCGGCCTTCTCCTTCGCCTGCGCTTCGAGCTTGCCGCCTTCGAGCCACTGCTCCGCCGCCTCGTTGAGCTTTTCGTGAATCTCCTTGCCGTTCATGCTCACGACCGTCTCGGGCAGCCAGTCCAACTGGTAACGCTGCTTGGCCCAGCCCACAAGCTGGTTGACCGCCCACTGCTGGTCCTGCTGCGCCCCCTGGAAGACCAGGTCCATGATGAACTGCACCGGGTAGGTGATCTCGCGACGCAGGTAGGCCTGCTTCGCCTGCTCGAAAATCCTGTCGGCGGCTTCTTTCTTTTCCAGTTCGGCCAGTTCTTCGGGGCTCAGTTCGATGCCGAACTTGGTGCGCGCCCACGCCGCCAGCTCCTTGTGGCCGTACAGCTTGTCGAGGTACTTGCTCAGGCCCGAGAGGTCCTGCTTCTCGATCTGCTCGACCGCGGCCGCGGTCAGGGCCTGCTGCACTTCATGCACGTTCATCTCGCGCAACTGGTTCTGCTTGAGGTCGACGTGGAACCGGCTCATCGCCCACTGCTGGAGGCCGCGCAGGTCCCACTCCTCGGCCGGCAGGTCGTTGGACATGTACTCGCCCAGCGTCACCTCGATCGTCTGCTCGACCTCGGTGCGGGCGGCCTTGCGCACCGCTTCGGCCAGCTCGTCCAGGTCTTCCAGCGATACCTTGCCCGGGTCGACGCTGATGTCCATGTTCGCCCGGCACCACTCACCGACCTGCGACTGCACATAGTCCGGCGCAAGGTAAGTCTCCACCGCGTCGTCGACCGCGTCGCCGATGTACTCGAAGATCAGCTCCGAGACTTGCCGGCCTTCGAGCACTTCCTGGCGAAGGTTGTAGAACGTGCTGCGCTGGTGCTCCATCACCTCGTCATACTCGAGCAGGTTCTTGCGGATCTGGTAGTTGCGTTCCTCGACCTTGCGCTGGGCCCGTTCGACGCTCTTGGTGACCCACTTGTGCTCGATCGCGTCGCCTTCTTTCATGCCCAGCTTGCTCAGCGCGGTGAGGGTCGCCTTGCCGGCGAACATCTTCATCAGGTCGTCTTCGAGGCTGATGAAGAACCGGCTGGACCCGCGGTCGCCCTGGCGGCCGGAGCGGCCGCGAAGCTGGTTGTCGATGCGCCGCGACTCATGCCGTTCCGTGCCCACGATGTGCAGCCCGCCCATCTCTTCGATGTGCGTGAACACCTCCAACCGGTGCTTGTGATATTCGGGAATCGTGTCCAGCGTGGCCAGGCACTGGTCCATGTCCATCTTCGTCGCCTTGTCTTCGCCCACCCACGCGTCGCGCACGCACCAGTGCTGGAACAGCTTGAGTTTCAGCTCGTCGTCGCTGAGCGTGTCGGCCTCTTTCTGCTTCAGGCCCAGTTCGTGCTGCGCCTGGTGGCGGTAGGAGGCGGCGATCAGTTCGTCGTCGCTCATCTCGGCCGAGGCTTTGGCAGGCAGCAGGTTGCGCTGCTGCCAGTGGCGGACGAGGTCTTCGCGCGGGATGGGGCGGAGCTTGATGTCCGTGCCGCGGCCGGCCATGTTGGTGGCGATCATGACCGAGCCGAGTTCGCCGGCGTGCTCGACGATGTGGGCTTCGCGTTCGTGCTGCTTGGCGTTGAGCACCTCGTGCTTGACGCCGTGCTTCTTGGCGAGCATCTGCGCGAGCATCTCGCTTTTCTCGACGCTGGTCGTGCCCACGAGTACGGGTCGGCCGATGTCGTGGATGCGCTTGATCTCGTCGAGGATGCCGTTCCACTTGTCCTTGGCGGCGAGGTAGATCAGGTCCTCCCGGTCTTTGCGGATGACGGGCACGTTGGTGGGGATGCAGACAACGTCGAGTTCGTAGATTTCGTCGAACTCGGTGGACTCGGTGATGGCCGTGCCGGTCATGCCGGCGAGGCGCTTGTAGAGCTTGAAGAAGTTCTGGAGCGTGACGGTGGCGAGCGTCTGCGTCTCCTGCTTGATCTTGACGTT
>JBBDPC010000167.1:0-6114 GCA_040876735.1 Phycisphaeraceae bacterium
AGCGGCCGTTGCCTTCGTTGGTGCAGATGACCACCGAGCCGGTCTCGGCGACGAGGAAGTTGCCGCCGGAGATGCCCAGGTCGGCCCGGCGGTATTTCTCGCGCAGGTGCTTGCGGGCGATCTGCGTCAGTTGCTCGGCGTCTTCAGTGTATTCCGCGCCAAGTTCGCGCTGAAAGGCGCGGGCGACGGCGGTGCGGTCCTTGTGGATCATCGGCGTGACGATGTGCGACGGGGCGTCGTGATCCAGTTGCAGGATGAACTCGCCCAGGTCGGTCTCCACCGTTTCGCAGCCGACCGCTTCGAGCGCGGGCAGCAGGTGCGTTTCCTCGGTGACCATCGACTTGCTCTTGACGCACAGCCGGCACTTGTTGGCCTCGGCGATGGCGACGGCGATCGCGTTCGCCTGTTCGCCGTCGCGTGCGAAATGCACCTGCACGCCGGCGGCGGTGGCGTTGTCGATGAACTGTTCGAGGTAGTAGTCCAGGTGGTCGAGCGTGTGCTGCTTGATCTCGCCCGCCAGGGTGCGCACCGCGTCCGCCCGTTCGCCGAACGCTTCGGGAATCACCTGCTTGCGCAACTGGTCCTTGCTGTACGTCGCATGGTTGACGAACTGCTGCAACTGGATATTGACCGTCGCCTCATCGGCGCGCTGCTTGAGCTTGTAGGGCAGGGATGGAAAGAGGGTGTCCTGGCTCATGGTCGCTCCGGCAATTGATCGAGGTCAGCAAGGTCTTTGTGACGGCCTGTGGCGGCCTTGTTCTTCCGCAAATCTTCAAGGCTGATAAACGGTACAGGCACGCCACCGAGTTCCCCTTGCACGCGACGGGCATAGCAGGCGTCAAATTTCACGCCGGCGATGGTGGTCGCTATTTCGATCCGCACCGGCGCCACTCCCATGCGAATGATCTGGTCGTCTTTTAAAAACATTTCCCGCCTGGCGTGCGCGCCGCCGAAGCCGAATGCATGAAGCGCTTTGAGCATGCGGTCGGCGTTGTCCCGGCGAATGGCGATCCAGATGTCCATGTCATCGGTGGTGCGTGGGTAGCCGTGGAAATTCACCGCATATCCGCCGATGACCAGATACTCAACGCCGTTCTCGTTGAGAAGCCTCAAGAACTCGCTGAAGTCGTCGGGCACAGGCGTCATAGCCATAGTTTACCTGTCTGAGATATTCCAGCATCTCCAGCCGTTGCTGGGGCGACATTGCATGCCACATCGCCCGTTGCTGGCGTTCGGCGTCCTGGAATGTCGTGACGGTGAATGCCGAGCGATCCATGCGGTAGGCATTCATCATGTTACGAACCATGATCGACCTCCATCCTTCACATCAGCCCCATGCCCTCGGCGATGATCTCGGCCAAGGACTTGAACTGCACGTCGACCTTCTCCCGGCGGCAGGAGCCGGAGATGTTCATGGTGCAGCCGGCGTCGTTGCTGACGACGGTGGGGGCCTGGGTCGCCTTGATGCAACTGACCTTGTCGCGGACCATCGTGCCGGAGATCTGGGGGTATTTCATGGCGAACGTGCCGCCGAAGCCGCAGCACTGGTCCGCCTTGTCCAACGGTTTGTAGTTCAGCCCGTCGATCTGCTTCATCACGCGCACCGCTTCGTCGGTGATCCCGATGCCGCGCAGGTGGCAGGAATAGTGGTAGGTGACGTCGCCTTCCCACTTGACGCCATGTTCGCGGAGGTCGACCTTGAGCACGTTGACGAGAAACTCGATGAATTCGTAGGTTTTGTCCGCCATGGCTTTGGCCCGGCCGTGCCAGGCGGGTTCGTCCTCGAACATGTCGCCGTAGTAGTCGCGGATCATGGCGGCGCAGGAGCCGGAGGGGGTGACGACGTGGTCGTAGGGTTCGAACACCTCGGTCATGCGTTTGGCAAGATCGCGTGCGCCACCGGGGGCGTCGTGGTGGCCGTTGTTCCACATCGGCTGGCCGCAGCAGGTCTGGGCTTCGGGGAAGACGACTTCGCAGCCGAGCTTCTCGAGCACCTTGACCACGGCGATGCCGGTGCGAGGATAGAACGTGTCCGTCAGGCAGGTGATAAACAGGGCGACCTTCATCGTCAGCAGTGTACGCCAGTGACGGCGAGGGGCAAGCCAGGCCGCAAGCGGCTTGGGGGGCGGGAATGGTGTAGCATTTCAGTTGTGAGGCTTTCGCGCATCAGACCGACGCCGCCGCCGTGGCTGCCGCCCGTGCATGACCGCCGGCTGATTGATCGCCAGTGGCTGCTGGTGGCGTTGCTGCTGCTGGCGTGGGGGCTGCTGTTTTTCGGGTATCGGGCGGCGGTGAGCGTGGCGTTGACGATGGTGGTGACGGTGGCGGTGCACGCGCTGGCGGGGTGGGGCCGGCGGTCACTGGGGCTTGGTCGGCCGCGGGAGGCGCGGGGGTTTGTGGTGGTGCTGGGTTTGCTGGGGGGGCTGGCGTTGCCGGTGACAGGCGGGGGCGTGGGGGCGTGGGGGTGGCCGGTGGTGGCCGGCGTGGTGGTGGGGTTGTCGGCGGTGTGGGTGGGGCGATCGCACGCGGTGCGGCTGCATCCGGTGGCGGTGCTGGGGGCGGTGATGCTGCTGGCGGGGGTGGTGACGGCGCGGGGGGCGACGCCGGTGGAGGCGGTGTTGTGGCCGGCGCATACGCTGGCGGGGGATGTGGCGGACGTGGGCGATCCGGTGCGGGGCCCGCATCCGTGGGTGCGATGGGAGGCGGATGCGAGCGACGCGGCGGCCCGGCCGTGGCTGGAACGGCTGGTGCTGGCGGAGCAGCGGCAGTGGCTGGCGTCGCCCGAGCGGATGCGGCGGCAGTCGGGCGAGGGGGTGTTGCCGGCGATGGAGGACGTGCTGCTGGGCGCGGTGCCGGGCGGGGTGGGCACGACGGGCGTGGCATTGCTGGTGGGGCTGGGGCTGTACCTGGTCTACCGGCGGCTATCGAGCGGCGTGATGCTGACAGCGGCGTTGCTGGGGGCGGTGGGCATGCTGCTGGTGATGCCGGTGCGGACGGAGGCGGGGTGGACGGTGGTGGCGGGGGCGTTGGCGGAGCCTGGACCGGCGATGGGGCTGATGTGGGTGACGTATGCCTTGCTGGGCACGTCGCTGGTGTGGATGGTGTGCGTGCTGGCGCCGATGGGGATGCCGATGGGCTGGCGGGGGCGTGCGGTGTATGGGGCGATCGTCGGGGCGGGGGGCGTGGCGGCGCTGTGGGGGATCGGCGAGCCTTGGGCGGGGTATGCGGGATTGGTCGCGGCGGGGCTGGTGGCGCGGCCGTTGGATGCGTGGCGGTGAGGAATTTCTGATTTATGATTGCTGATTTCTGATTTGGGGAGATGCGCGGGGCGGCGTCGGGTGAGCGAGGACCCATCAGAAATCAGAAATCTCCCATCACCCCGTGCCGCTGAGTTTGCGGACGGTGTGGTCGAAGCCGCGGACCATGCCCAGGAGCATGGCGTAGACGATCGCGCTGTAGCCGGCGGCGGCGATGATGGCGGCGATGACCAGGCCCACGCGGCCGGCGAGGTCATGGTCGGAGAAGCCGGCGATGCGCTCGTAGGGGTTGACGATCATGCCCACGTTGGTCGCGGGGCTGAAGGCGTTGAGCACCGGGCCGACGAACATCACGTTCTCCGCCGCGCTGGACCCGCACAGCCCCAGCACCAGCGCCATCACGCCCACGATCGCCAGCGTCGGCACGACCGCGCCGAGCACGCCCTTGGCCTTGATCGACCAGCTCATGCCCGCCATCACGCACAGCGCCACGAACGGCACGAGCATCAACAGCAACAGCAGCGGCGCTTCGGGCAGCAGCAGCAGCGGCCGAACCGTCACCTGCCCGCCGCCGAGCGCCACCGCCGAGTGGGTGTAGACCGCCTGCTCCCAGCCCAGCCACCAGCCGACCACCGCATAGACGCTCACCATCGCCAGCGTCAGCACGGGCACGGCAATCAGCAGCGACAGAAAACTCACCAGCCCGCGCAGCTTGCCCCAGACGTAAAACTTCGGCGTGATCGGCGTGGTGAGCATCAGGTCCAGCGTGCCGTCCTCGCGCTCCTTGCTCACCGCGCCGGCGCTCATATAAATCGCCACCATCGTCACCACCGCCACCTCCAGCAGCAGCAGCGTGAGCAGCGCCGAGTGCAGCAGTTCGTGAGCCGGCATCGGTCGACCCGTCTGGCCCGGCACGCTCGGCAAAGCGTCGAAGTGATACAGCGCTAACAACACCGCCCCGAGCGCCAGGGCGAACGCCGCAAAGCCCCAGCGGGCGAGGATGCCGCTGAGCACCTTGCCGCGCGTGTTCGCTTCGCGCCAGGCGATGGGGTTCTGCCAGACGTCGCGCCCCGCCCGCCGTCGCTCGCCGCCCGCCTCGGCCACGGGCAGCCGCAGCTTCCGCTTGAGCCAGCGCACCCACGCCGGCTCGCCCTGGCCGAACTGCCGCAGCACGATGGAGGACGTGCCCACCATCAGCGCGCTGCTGAGCAGGCTCAGCGTGGCGAACGCCGCAAACGGTCGGCCGAGGTAGAACTGGACCAGCCCCGGCAGCGTGGCCGTGTGCTCCGGGCCCGGCGGGCGGTAGTTGGCGCTGTTCAGCGACGCTTCCAGCACGAGCAGCGGGTGCAGCGGCGTCAGCCAGGTCGTGCTGTCGGGCACGGCCGTGATGCGGCGCAGCAGGCCCACGTCCAGCGCATACGCCCCCACGAGATACGCCCCGATGATCACGACGAACGTGAATACCGCCTTCCGCCCCCCGGCCCGGAAGACCGACATCGTCACCGCCACCGCGCCCACCGTCAGGGCCGTGAACGCCGCCACCGCGAATGCCAGGAACACCGACTGGATCGGCACGCCGCCAAAAACCAACAGCACCGCGAACAATGGCAGCCCGCTCAACAGCAACGCGATGACGAAAAACAACCGGCCCATCAACGAGCCAAGCACGATCTGCAAGTTGCTCAGCGGCGTCGTGAGCAGAATGTTGAACGTCTGCCCCTGCTGCTCACGGCCGATCGCGCCGGCCATGAACAGCGGCGCGAGCAGACAGACCAGCACCACCTGCCCATAGGCGACAATGCCGAACACCCACGTGCCCGCCTTGGCCAGGTCGGTCAGGCTCACCTGCTGCTGCATCCCCCCGCCCGAGAGCAGGCCGATGAGCACCAGCGCAATCAGCGCGCCGAGATAACCCATCCGCACCCACAGGTGCTGCCCGCGGCGCGAGCCGCCCTGGATGATCCGAACGATCATCGGGTTGCCCGGCCCCATCGTCCATGCCCACCGGTAAATCGCATGCATGTCGAGATGATACCCCCCGAAGGTGAAATGTGTAATGTCTAACCGATGATCGTTGATCTCGAATGTGAATCTCTGCCATCAACGATCACAGATCCCACATCATCCATGCTTCACGCCCCCGCCTTCAGCCGGTACACCTCGGCGATCACGCCTTCCGCGTCCTTCGGCGGTTCGTCCCGGGCCAGCACCTGGTCGATCCACGCCACCGCTTCGGCCCGGGTTTCGCCCAGTTGCAGCAACACTTCCAACGCTTCACGCGAGACGCTCGTGGGCCGGCCTGCCGCCGGGGTAGCGCCCTGGCCGTCCACGCTGCCGGCCCCGGTGGCGGTCGGCTGCACGAAGCGGTCGACCTTGTCGCGCAACGTCACGACGATCGTCTCGGCGGTCCGCCGACCGATCTCGGGCAAGCTCTGGAGCACGGCCGTGTCGCGGTCGACGATGGCGGCGGCGATCTGGCCCACCGGCAGCGTCATCGCCCGCAGCGCCTTGCGCTGGCCGATGCCCTTGCAGGTGATGAACAGTTGGTAAAACGCCCGGTCTTCCCGCGTGAGAAACCCCACCAGCCGGGGCAGCAGCGTCGTGCCCTGGGCCTGGCCCTCGATAAACAGCACCGTGTGCAGCGTCACCGGCGAGCCGGCCGACGCGCTCAGCCGTACTGAGGCGAACGCCGGCAGCAACACTTCCAGCGTGAACCCGGCGGCCACCTTGACCTGCGCCCGGTCTTCGTCGATCGACTCCAGCAAGCCTTCAATCCGTGCGATCATGTCGGCAATGATAGCGTGAACGTTTGATAGTGGGATACTTTCCTGGTGGGGGGGGGGGGGGGCCCCCCCCC
>JBBDPC010000167.1:6124-11118 GCA_040876735.1 Phycisphaeraceae bacterium
CGATTCAAGCTGCTCAGCTTCACCGGCAGCCCCGCCGTGGGCTGGAAGATGAAATGTCTCGCCCGCCCCACCAGGAAAGCGAAGCCTACCGCTGCCGAACGCCTACCCTTGCTCGATCCCCGCGTTCTGATGCGCCATCCGGATCGCCGCCGTCACCTGCGCCGCCTGAAGGTTCGCGCGGACGTCATGCACGCGGAACAGGCTCACGCCCGCCCAGACGCCGACCGCCGTGGTGGCGCACGTCCCGCCCACGCGGTCCTTCGCATCGCGCGGCGTCATCTCGGCGACCTGGCCGATGAAGCCCTTGCGGCTGGCCCCGAGCATCACCGGATGGCCCGTCGCTACGAACTCGCCCAGGTGCGCCAGCAGGTGCAGGTTGTGTGCCACCGTCTTGCCGAAGCCCACCCCCGGGTCGATCACGATCCGCTCGCGCGGCACGCCCGCCGTCACCGCTTCCTCCGCCCGTTCGAGCACGAACGCCTCGACCTCGGCCACGACGTCGCTGTAGCGCGGGTTCTGCTGCATCGTCTCCGGCGTGCCCTGCATGTGCATCAGCACGATCGGAACCTGCTGCGCCGCCGCGAGGTCGAACATCGCCGGGTCGTCCCGGCCGGCGGAGATGTCATTGATCAGCGACGCCCCCGCATGCAGGGCCGGCTCGGCCACGGCGGTCAAGGTCGTGTCCACGCTCAGCCAGACGTCCGGATAATGCGCGTCCAGCTCGGCCCGCAGCCGGCGGACCACCTCCACCACCCGGCGCTTCTGCTCCGCCGCAGGCACGCGCTTCGCCCCCGGCCGGGTCGACTCGCCGCCGACGTCGATCACCATCGCCCCTTCCTCGGCCATGGCCAGCCCGTGCGTCACCGCCGCCTCGAGCGCCTCGTGCAGGCCGCCGTCCGAAAAGCTGTCGGGCGTGACGTTGAGGATGCCCATCACGCGCGGGTGGGCGAGGTCCAGCGGGGTGCGTCGGGGGGCGGTCAGCTTCATGTGCTCAGTGTAGGGCGACCGGGGGCCGGTGTGCAGCCGGGGCAACCGCCGGCGGACAATTCGGCCGCGCCGCGAAAGCCCGCCGGTCATCCGGCCGATACAGGTACAGGCCATCCCTGGGGGGCGGATGCGCCTTGCGCCATGTGAAAGGGCACCAGCATGAACGTCCCATCCAGCAACGGTTCGTCCACCTCATCCACCGCCGACGCCACGCCGACGCTGGCGGGGGCGGCCTTGCGTGACCGGCTGTTCCACTTGCTCGATGCGATCCAGAGCGAAGGCGAACACAACCCGGACGACGATCGCCGGCTGCGCCGCTGGGCGGTGCAGGCGCCCGTGCTGATCGGCACGCGCCGCGCCGACGCCCCGCCGTTGATCGCGGCCGGGGGACAGCAGCCCGCCGAAGCCAATTTCCCCTTCAACCGTTCGTTCGAATTGCTTTGCCACGGCTGGGCGACCGACCTGTGCGAGTCCGGCATCGGCCTGCTGACCGAGCAACCGCTGCCGATGGGCGAAGTCTTGCACGTCAGCCTGCAATCGCTGCTGAGCGAGCCGATGCTCATCCCCATCCGCATCGCCTATTCACGCCGGGTGCTGGCTCACACGCATCGCGCCGGCGGCAGCTTCGTGTTCGACTGATGACGCTTGAACCGCACCGCAA
The DNA here is from genome assembly GCA_040876735.1 of Phycisphaeraceae bacterium. Taxonomy (GTDB): domain Bacteria; phylum Planctomycetota; class Phycisphaerae; order Phycisphaerales; family Phycisphaeraceae; genus Natronomicrosphaera. Next base: position 7,773 of record JBBDPC010000167.1, read on the forward strand.
CCGGCCCTCCATGGCGGGGCGCGACATGGGCCGTCCCCGCCTGCTGAAGTGGGCGGGCCGAACCCCCACCTCACCGCCTCGCACGTCAGACGCGACGAGGGCCTCGGATCGACCAGATTGACCCTCAACAATCCGCCCGCTGCTTGGTACACTTGAGCGGGAGGATCAACTCCATGAGTCGTCACAGTTTCTGGTCCAACCATCAGTCGATCACGGCCAACCTGGCCCATCAGTTCACCGCCCGGATCGAGTCGCGCAGCCTCCGGTCCGACGACGCCCAGGTCACCGAAAGCCTTGCCGACGCCTTGCTCGCCGATGCTTGCCGCGAGCGCGTGTCCGACATCCACCTCATGCCGGCCGGCGACATGTTCCGCATCCGCTTCCGTGTCGACGGCGACCTGCTCGACGCGGCGCAAACCTCCCACGAAGTCGGCGAACGTCTGCTCAACCACTTCCGGGCCGTGGGCGACATGGACACCGGCCACCTCTTCCGTCCCGCCGAGAGCCGGCTGACCTACATGCTCGACGAGCAGGAGCTCGACCTCCGCCTCGCCGTCACCCCCTGCATGGGCGGCGAAACCATGGTCATCCGCGTCCTCCACCCCGAAACCGTGCAACAGCAGATCGACGCGCTCGGCCTGGCCAACAGCGACCTGCAACGCCTGAAAAACTGGCTCGAAACCGCGTCCGGCATGTTCCTCGTCTCCGGGCCCACCGGCAGCGGCAAGACCACCACCGTCTACGCCCTCCTGCACGAACTCAAACAACTCCGCCGAAGCATCTACACCATCGAAGAGCCCGTCGAGTACCAGATCCCCGGCATCTGCCAACTCGAAGTCGACGCGGAGCATGGCCTGACCTTCACCGCCGGCCTGCGCTCGCTGCTGCGGATGGACCCGGACTTTCTTATGGTCGGCGAAGTGCGCGACCACCGCGCCGCCCACGCCGCCTGCGACGCCGCCATTCGCGGCCGCACGCTGATGAGCACCATCCACAGTCGTGACGTCACCGGCGTCATCACCACGCTGCGCAACTGGAACCTGCAGAACCACGAAATCGCCGCGGCTGTCACCATGGTCGTCGCCCAGCGCCTCGTGCGGAAGCTCTGCCCCGAGTGCCGGTATGAAAAACCGCCCACCGACGAGCAACTCCGCTGGCTTCGCGCGGCAGGCGTCGACACGCCGCCACGCAACGTCTGGCTCAAGGCCGGCTGCGGGCATTGCCACGGCATGGGCTACCACGGCCGAACCGGCATCTTCGAACTCTGGCAGCTCGACGAAGACGACTACGAAGCCATCCTCACCGGCAAGGACGAACGCGCCATCCTCCGCCACCTCCACCAGCAGGGCTACCGCACCATGTTGCAGGATGGCCTGGAAAAAGCCGAGCGCGGCATCATCGCGCTCGACGACCTGCGAGCCGTGCCCGACCTGCTCCCGCATCGCAAGCCGGTTGGGCTGGATGACGCCGCTGCATCTGACACGCTGCCCCCATCATCACTCGAACTGGCCGAGGGCAAGCACTGAACGATAATCGCGTGAGTGCCGCACCATCACAAAAGAAGCCCATGCACTCCGAGCGTGGGCCCGGGGGCCACCTGCATGACCACGACCACACCGCCCGACCACGACCTGCTGCTCGCCTACGTCCGCGATCGCGACGTGCCCTGCCCGCGCTGCAGGTACAACCTGCGCGACATCGAACGGCCATACTGCCCGGAGTGCGGCACGCAGCCGACGTTGACGGTGGGCGATCCGCAACAGCCGCTCGGGGCGTGGCTGCTGTTGACGGTTGTGCTCTGGATCGGCGCGGCGTGGGGCTTTGAGTTCATCGTCTGGGTCGTCATAGATCTGTTCACCGACCAAGGCTATTGGCAGTACTGGCTCACTGACGGGCTTGTGCACCTGTTTTTCAGTCTGATCTACATCGCCTGCCTGCCACTGGCAGTTGCGATGCTGCTGACGCGACGGTGGTACTGTCGGATGCCGGGGACGGTTCAGTGGAGCGTTGCGGGCATTCTCAGCGGCATGTTGATGTTGGTGATCGTTGCCAATTTTTCCTATTGGCTGTGGCCATGGTGAGGCAATGTGTTGCGCGGCGGATCACCCCTCGCCCACCGCCGCCAGCACCGCTTCAATCACCCGCCGCACGTCCACCCCTTCGCCTGCCGCCGCATAGTTCAGCAGCACGCGGTGACGCAGCACGTGCATCGCCACCCGCCGCACGTGCGCCACGCTCGGCGTCGGCTCACCTTCCATCGCCGCCGCCGCCTTCGCCGCATGCACCAGCGCCTGCCCCGCACGCGGGCCCGCGCCCCAGCCGACGTATTGCCGCACCATCTCCGGCGCCTCACCATCGTCCGGCCGGGTGGCCCGCGCCAGCGTCACCGCATGGTCCACCACGAAATCGCTCACCGGCATCCGCCACACCAGCGACGCGTCGCGCACCAGTTCCGCTCCCGTCATCACCGCCTCCACCTGCTCCCCGGCAATGCGAGGCGACTCGGCCACGATCCGCTTCTCCGCATCCTTGGCCGGATAGTCCATCCACAAGCTGAACAGAAACCGGTCGAGCTGCGCCTCCGGCAGCGGGTACGTCCCTTCCTGCTCGATCGGGTTCTGCGTCGCCACCACCACGAAAGGCTCGTCCAGCGTGCGCGTCTGCCCCGCAGCGGTCACCTGCCGTTCCGCCATCGCCTCCAGCAGCGCGGCCTGCGTCTTGGGTGGCGTACGGTTGATCTCGTCGGCCAGCAGCAGTTGCGCGAACAGTGGGCCGGGCGCGAACTTGAGGCGACGTTCGCCCGTGGTCGGGTCTTCCTGGATCAGCTCTGTGCCAATGATGTCCGACGGCATCAGATCGGGCGTGAATTGAATCCGCTTGAACCGCAGGTCCACCGCCGCCGCCAGCGTCCGCACCAGCAGCGTCTTAGCCAGCCCCGGCACGCCCACCACCAACACATGCCCCCGGCAAAGCAGGGCGGTCAGCAGCGTGTCGATCGCTTCGTCCTGTCCCACGATCACGCGCTGAAGCTGCTCGCGCAACGCCTGCCAGCGCTGCCCCAACGCGTCGAAGGCGGCCAGTTCGTCCTGTGTCTGACTTTCCGACATGCCCACGAGCATACGCCACGCCGCCCGCCGCGGCGAGCCGGGCTCACTCCGCGTCGCCGGCGTACGGAAGGTCGAGTCAGTCCGATCCGGAGTTTCGCGCGGAGGCCGCCAAGAGCGCGGAGGACGCAGAGATAAAAGAAGAAGAGTGAAACCACGGGTGGCGCAGGCCGTCACGCCGTTAGCCCCAAAGCGCAGCGGAGGGCGCGGGAACCATGCGTCACCGGTTCCCGCGCCCTCCG
>JBBDPC010000168.1:0-2011 GCA_040876735.1 Phycisphaeraceae bacterium
CAGTACGGCTTCACCGACGCCATCGACCAGTCCGGCAAACTCGACGCCAAGCAGTGGGGCGCTGTGGACAAAGGCGGGCCCCATTGCAGCTACACCAGCTATCTGCACGCCAACGGACAGTTCGATACCTACGCCGACGATTACCAGCGCCGGGCGCAGGAGGCTACCCATTTCGCGGCCGCGTGGCCGAGCCCGCTGGCGCGCGAGCACTACACGGATGACTTCTGCGGCCGCACGGCCCTGGAACTGCTGGACCGCCAGCCGAACGAAGGTCCATGGATGCTGTGGGTCAACTTTCCTGGTCCACACGATCCCTTCGATCCGCCGCGTGAGTTGCAGGCCCGCTACGACGGCGTGGCATTTCCCGAACCTGTGGCAGGTAAGGCCGAGCACCTTCGCAAGGATGGCTCCGCCGTGCCGTTGAACCACCAGCAGATCCGACGCAATTACGCCGCCGCGTGTGAAGGGATCGACGAATGGGTCGGGCGGATCATGGACAAAGTTGCCCAGCGCGGCGAGTTGGAGAACACCGTCGTCGTCTTCAGCTCCGACCACGGCGAGATGCTGGGCGACCATGGGCGATTCCTCAAAAACGTACCGCAGGAAGGTTCGGTCCACGTGCCGTTGATCATCGCCGGGCCCGGCATCCAGAAAGGAGCGGTGTCCGACGCGCTGGTGGAACTGATTGATATTTCGGCAACGCTGCTGGAGGCGGCAGGACTTGAGTGCCCCGGCGACTGGGACGCCCTTCCGCTGGGCTCCGTGCTCCGGGGCGAGGCGGCCGATGGCGATCACCGCGAGGTGCAGGTCTCCGCGTTGGGAGCCTGGCGGATGATCTGCGACGGACGGTACAAGTGCATCCTGCATGAGGACGGGGAACCCGAGTTGTACGACATGCAGGAAGACCCGGGGGAGTTGACCAATCTGGCCGGCGATCAGCCGCAACGCCTGCAACTGCTCGAGGCAGCGCTGGCTGCGCAAACCGGCGACGAAAACCCGTGCCACGCTCGCTTGTGACACCTGCTCGTGACAGTAGCTCGTGTTCGCCCACCTGCACCGTCGTGCTCGCCAGCACGTACGGGTGCGGCTGTGGCGGCGACTGCGTGAAGCCGTACTGCATCACGCCGATGGCCCGGCCGTCGGCATCGGTGTCGACCGTGAACGGGCCCTTGCCGGTGTTTTCGCTGAACGTCCAGTTGTCGCCGTTCTGAAAAAGGTTCAGGTCCGCCGCGACGCCTGGTACGCCTGCTCGGCGTCGGGCGTGGTCCATTCGCCCAGTTCCGCGTCGGCGGGCAGGGTCACGTACTGCGGCGCGCCGGTGAGGTCGAGCGTCAGGTCGCCATCGTCTGCTTCAACCGTTTGCGATTCACCAAACAGGTCCGTGAGGGTGAAGGCGTTCGCCGTGCCGACGGCGACGGCCAGCGTATGCGTGCCCGCTTCATCGGGCGCGGCGCCGGCCGGCGGCGCGGTCCACACCACCAGCTTCCGCTCGCCCTGCTCGTTGGTGAACAGCAGGACGTAGTCCAGATCCTGGGCCGTGCGGACTCGCCTGTCGAACCGGTAGCCGGCGAACTGCTTCATCATGGCCGCCGCCGCCCGGCCGGCCGCGTGAGGCTGGCCTGCGTCATCGACGAGGGCGAACGCGTCGTAATGGGGGTTGGGGCCCCACTCGTACCAGACGGTCAGGCGCACATCGTGCAGTTGATCGATCATGAACTGGCGGACAAAGTGCCAGGCCTGAAACTCGCGGGCGCGCTCTTTGGAGCCGCCGGACCAGCCCTCGTTGTTGTCCTGTTCCTTGACGGCGAAGCCGCGCTCGGTGTTGAGGATCGGCATCTCCGGGGCCCCGTACTGTTCGAGCAGGTCGCGGGTGATGGTGTGGCCGGCGGCGAACTCCTCGGGCGTCTTCACGCCGTAGGGATGAACCGACCACGCCTGAATGCCGGTCTCCAGAATCCCTTTCTGGAAACAGAACTCGGTCCACTCATAGCTCGGCCCCCAGTAGTTGGAG
>JBBDPC010000169.1:0-10959 GCA_040876735.1 Phycisphaeraceae bacterium
GAGCACATCCTGCTCGGGCTGGTGAAGGAAGGCTCGGGCGTCGGCGCGAACGTGCTCAAGAACCTCGACGTGGACCTGCGCAAGGTCCGCCTCGAGGTCGAGAAGCTCGTGAAGTCCGGGCCCGACATGGTCACCATGGGCAAGCTTCCGCAGACCCCGAGGGCCAAGAAGGTCATCGAGTATGCGATCGAAGAAGCCCGTAACCTCAACCACAACTACGTCGGCACCGAGCACCTGCTGCTCGGTCTGCTCCGCGAGCACGAAGGCGTCGCGGCGCAGGTGTTGATGAACCTCGGCCTGAAGCTCGAAGAGGTCCGCGAGGAAGTGCTCAACCTCCTCGGCGCGGGCGTCGACCCCGAGGAAACCGCCGGCGCCAAAGGCCCCAGCGATGAACCGGGCGGCTCGGCCAAGGGTGGCAAGAGCAAGACGCCCGCGCTCGACAGCTTCGGCCGGGACCTGACCGAACTGGCCCGCGAGGGCAGCCTCGACCCGGTCATCGGCCGGGCGAACGAGATCGAACGGCTGATCCAGATCCTCTGCCGCCGTACGAAGAACAACCCCGTGCTGCTCGGTGAAGCGGGCGTGGGCAAGACGGCGATCGTCGAGGGCCTGGCCCAGAAGATCGTCGGCAACGACGTGCCCGAACTGCTCGCCGACCGCCGCATCGTCGTGCTCGACCTGGCCATGATGGTGGCCGGCACGAAGTACCGCGGCCAGTTTGAAGAGCGCATCAAGGCGGTGATGAACGAAGTGCGCCGCGCCAAGAACGTGCTGCTGTTCATCGACGAGCTGCACACGCTCGTCGGAGCCGGCGGCGCGGAAGGCGCGATCGACGCGTCCAACGTGCTCAAGCCCGCGCTCAGCCGTGGCGAGATCCAGTGCATCGGCGCGACGACGCTGGACGAGTACCGCAAGTACATCGAAAAGGACGGCGCGCTTGAGCGTCGTTTCCAGACGATCATCGTGAACCAGCCGACGCCGGACGACACGATCGAGATCCTCAAGGGGTTGCGCGATCGTTACGAGGCGCACCACCGCGTGCAGATCACCGACGAGGCGATCGTGGCCTCGGTGGAGATGAGTAACCGCTACATCACCGCCCGCGTGCAGCCGGACAAGTCGATCGACGTGATCGACGAGGCCGGGGCTCGCATCCGGCTCAAGAGCATGAGCAAGCCACCAGACCTCGCGGAGATCGAGGAGCAGATCGAACGGCTGAGCATCGAGAAGGACGAGGCCGTCAAGGCCGCGGACTACGAGCGAGCCGCCGAGCTGCGCGATCAGGCGGAGGGTCTGCGTCGCAAGAAGGAGACCATCCAGCGCGACTGGCGTGCCAAGGCCAAGGAAGTGGACGGCGTGGTGGACGAGGAAGTCGTCGCCGAGGTCGTCTCCAAGATGACCGGCGTGCCGTTGCAGCGTCTGGAGAAGGCCGAGACCGAACGGCTGCTCAAGCTCGAAGAAGAGCTGCACAAGAAAGTCGTCAGCCAGGACGAGGCGATCAAGGCGATCGCCAAGGCCCTGCGGCGCGCCCGCTCGGGCCTGAAGGACCCGCGCCGGCCGATGGGCAGCTTCGTCTTCGTCGGGCCCTCCGGCGTCGGCAAGACGCTGCTGAGCAAGGCGCTGGCGGAGTTCATGTTCGGCAACGAGGACTCGCTGATCCGCATCGACATGAGCGAGTACATGGAGAAGCACAACGTCTCCCGACTCATCGGCGCGCCCCCCGGCTACGTCGGTTACGAGGAAGGCGGCCAACTCACCGAGCAGATCCGCCGTCGGCCGTATGCCGTGGTGCTGCTCGATGAGATCGAGAAGGCGCACCCGGACGTCTTCAACATGCTGCTCCAGATCATGGAAGAAGGCCAGCTCACCGACTCGTTCGGCCGGCACGTCGACTTCCGCAACGTCGTGATGATCATGACGAGCAACATCGGTGCCGAGCTGATCAAGAACAAGGGCGGGTTCGGCTTCGCCAAGCCGAGCGAAGAGGTCGACTACAGCAAAATGAAGCAGACGCTCAACAGCGAGATCGAGCGCTACTTCCGGCCCGAGTTCATCAACCGGCTCGATGACGTGATCGTGTTCCGCTCGCTCACCCGGGAGAACCTGGTCAACATCGTCGAGTACGAACTGAAAAAGGTGTTCCAGCGACTGGAAGAGCGCGACATCTCGCTCGACCTCGACCAGACGGCCAAGGACTTCCTCATCGAGAAGGGGTACAACCCCGACTTCGGCGCTCGACCGCTGCGACGCGCGATCGAGCACTACGTCGAAGACCCGCTCAGCGAGGCGATCCTGCGCGACGAGTTCAAGCCCGGCCAGGTCATCAGCATCAAGCATGAGGCCGGCGAAGACAATCTCGCGTTCAAGGCCACGGACAAGAAAAAGTCCAAGGACGACAAGGGCAAAGGCAAGGTGCACGAAGCCAGCAGTGCCGAAAGCACCTGACCCGCCCGCCTTGAACACCCCGTGTTAACGTCAAAGGCCCGCCGGCCAACAACCGGCGGGCCTTTTTGATGTCCCGTCAAACGCCCGCGGCGCGGCAGCAGAGCTTGCTTGCGAACCTCACCCTTCGCCCGTGCCCTTGAGCTTCGCGATCACGTTGAAGTCTTCCAGCGTTGTCGTATCGCCCGTCACCTCGCCGCCGGCGGCGATCTCGCGCAGCAGGCGGCGCATGATCTTGCCGCTGCGCGTCTTCGGGACGCCCTCGGCGAAGCGCAACTGGTCGGGCTTGGCGATCGCGCCGATCTCCTTGCCCACGTGCGCGATCAGCTCCTTCTTCAGCGCATCGCTGGGCTCCTGACCGCCCTTGAGCGTGACGAACGCGGCGATACCCGTGCCCTTGATCTCGTGCGGGATGCCCACCACCGCCGCCTCGGCGACCGACGGGTGCGACACCAGCGCCGACTCCACCTCGGCCGTGCCCAGGCGGTGGCCCGAGACGTTGATGACGTCGTCGACCCGGCCCATGACCCAGAAGTTGCCGTCCGCGTCCTGACGGGCGCCGTCGCCGGCGAAGTAGACGCCTTCAATCTCGGACCAGTACGTGTCGATGAACCGCTGCCGGTCGCCGTAGATCCCGCGCAGCATGCTCGGCCAGGGCTTGCGGATCACCAAGTAGCCGCCCTGGTTCGGGTCCAGCTCGTTGCCCTGCTTGTCCATGATCGCGGCGTCGACGCCGAAGAACGGCCGCGTCGCCGAGCCGGGCACGGTGGTCGTCGCCCCGGGCAGCGGCGTGAGCATGTGGCCGCCGGTTTCCGTCTGCCACCATGTATCGACAATCGGGCAGGTCGCGTTGCCGATCACGCGGTGGTACCACATCCACGCTTCAGGGTTGATCGGCTCGCCGACCGTGCCCAGCAGCTTCAGCGAACTGAGGTCATGCTTGCCCGGGTGGTCTTCACCCCACTTCATGAACGCGCGGATGGCAGTGGGCGCGGTGTAGAACTTGGTCACCTTCTGCCGTTCGACGATGTCCCAGAACCGGTCTTCGCCCGGGAAGTTGGGGGCCCCTTCGTACATCAGCGTCGACACGGCGTTGGGCAGGATGCCGTAGACGATGTAGCTGTGCCCGGTGATCCAGCCGATGTCGGCGGTGCACCAGTAAAGCTCGCTTTCGTCGTCGGGGCTTTCGGGTTTGTGCAGGTCGAAGACGTACTTGCTGGTGAGGTAGGTGTAGACCATGTACCCGCCGGTGGTGTGCATGATGCCCTTGGGCTTGCCGGTCGTGCCCGAGGTGTAGAGGATGAACAGCAGGTCCTCGCTGTCCATCTCTTCACAGGGGCAGTCGTCCCCCCCGGAAGCGGACGCGCCGTCCATCAGTTCGTGCCACCACTGGTCGCGGCCGGCCTGCATGGTCACGTCGTTGTCGCAGCGCTTGACCACGACGACGTTCTTAACCATGTCGGTCATCTTCAGCGCTTCGTCGACGTTCTCCTTGAGCGGCACGATCTTGCCGCGCCGCCAGCCGCCGTCGGCGGTGATGATGAGCTTGCTCTGCGCGTCTTCGACGCGGTCCTTGATGGCGGAAGCGCTGAAGCCGCCGAAGATGATCGAGTGCGGCGCGCCGATGCGGGCACAGGCGAGCATGGCGATCGCCAGCTCCGGCACCATGGGCATGTAGAGCGTGACGCGGTCGCCCTTCTTCACGCCCAGCCCCTTGAGCACGTTGGCGAACCGGCTGGTCTCGTGCTTGAGGTCGGCGAAGGTGAGCTTGCGCACCTCGGGCTTGCCGTTCTCAAGCGGCTCCCCTTCCCAGACGATCGCGGTCTTCTCGCCCAGGCCCGCTTCGACCTGCCGGTCGACGCAGTTGTAGCAGGCGTTGAGCTTGCCGCCGATGAACCACTTGGCGTCCGGCAGGTTCCACTCCAGCACGCGCGACCACTTCTTGAACCAGCTTAGCTCCGCCGCCTTCTCGCCCCAGAACTTGTCCGGGTCGTCCAGCGATTCGCGGTGCATCTGTTCGTACTGCTCCATCGAACGGATATGGGCCTGGCTGGCGAAGCCCGAGGGCGGCGGAAATGACCGGCTCTCATGCTGCACGGATTCCATCGCATCGCTGCTCGCCACGGGATTACTCTCAGACATGCCGCTCTCCTTCTGCGTTCGACGACTGGAAGACTGGATCATGACGACGCCGTCAGCCCATGGAGCCACGGCGTCACCCCGACTTTATCACGATAAGTAGCTTACGAGCCCACTGCGGCAGCGGCAAGGGTGCCTCTGTCGCCGGAAAAAGAGTTTCGCGCAGAGGCCGCCAGGAGCGCAGAGAACGCAAGCCGGCATGCCGTTAGCCCCGCAGCGCAGCGGAGGGCGCGGCCGCCGGTGACGCACGGTGCCCGCGCCCTCCGCTGCGCTGCGGGGCGAAAGTTTTATCCGTGTTCATCTGTGGCTACTTTTCTTCTCTGCGCTCTCCGCGCTCTTGGCGACCTCTGCGCGAAACTCCGGCTACTCCAGATGCAGGTTTTCGCCACCCGCCTGACCCGGTTATGCTACAACGCTGCAAAACACCGAACCACGCCTCACGCACAGCAAGGAGCGAGACGTTTCATGGCCATTTCGACCGAACTGTTCGACCTCACCGGCAAGGTCGCCATCGTCACCGGCGGCACCAGCGGCATCGGCAAAGCCATCGCCGCCGCCTTCGTCCAGCATGGCGCGAACGTCCTCGTCGGCTCACGCAGCCAGGAAAAAGTCGACGCCGCCGCCAAGGAGCTTGACGGCATCGCCGACGTCTCCGGAGAAGACCCTGTCGCCGCCGGCGTCTGCATCGACGTCACCAACACCGGCTCGGTCCAGCGCGCGGTCCGCAAGGCCGTGGACCTCTTCGGCGGACTGCACATCGTCGTCAACTCCGCGGGGCTGATGTGCAAGAAGCCCTCCTTCGAGCTCACCGACGAAGAGTTCAACGATCTCTACAACATCCACGTCACCGGTTCGCTGCGCGTCGCCCAGACGGCGGGCCACATCTTTCGTGAGCAGCACGAAGGCTGCATCATCAATCTTGCTTCGATCAGCTCGTTCGTCGATCTCGTGGAAGTCGCCGCGTATGCCGCCGCGAAGAACGCCACGCTGGGCCTGACCCGCAGCCTCGCCAACGAGTGGGCCAAGCATGGCATCCGCACGAACGCGATCGCACCCGGCTTCGTGCCCACGGACATCAACCGCAAGATGATCGAAGGCACGGACCGCGGCCGGCGGATTCTCGAACACACCCCGATGGGCCGGTTCGGCGTGGCCGAGGAAATCGCCGGCGCGGCCGTCTACCTCGCCGCCCCCGCCGGCCGGTTCGTCAACGGGCACACACTCGTCGTCGACGGCGGCTACCTCGCCTCCGGCATCGGCGACAGCGTCGCGCCGTGGGAGGCGGAGAGCGAGTGATTGAGCGACCCACGCTCGGAGCGCATCGGCTTCGGGGATTTATGCCTTGCGCTATAGCCAGCCGCGGCGGCGGAACCAGATCAGCATGCCCACGGCCGTCGTGATGAACACGCCCCACACGGCCGGGTAGGCCCATCGCGATTCCAGCTCCGGCATGTGCTGAAAGTTCATGCCATACACGCCGGCGAGGAACGTGAGCGGGATGAAGATCGTCGCGATGATGGTGAGCACCTTCATCACCTGGCTCATGCGGTTGCTCACGGCGTTGACCCACATATCAGACAGGCTCGTCGCGATCTCGCGGTAGGTTTCGACCAGGTCGATCACCTGCACGGCATGGTCGTAGACATCGCGCAGGTATAGCCGGGTGGTGTCGGAGAGGACGACCTGCTCCTGGCGTTGCAATGCGCTGATGAGCTCGCGCATGGGCCAGATTTCGCGGCGCATGAGCATGAGTTCGTGCTTGAGGTGGTGCAGTTCTCGCACAGTTTGCGGGTCGCCGTCGAGCACGGCGACGTCGAGGCGTTCGAGTTCGGCCGAGTAATGCTCGAGCACGGGGAAGCAGTGGTCGACGATCGCATCGAGCAGCGCGTGGAGCAGGAAGCTGGCGTCGTTGTCGCGCAGGCGTGAGCGGTCGGTGTGGAGGCGTTCGCGAATCGGGCCCCAAACATCGCCGAGCTTCTGCTGGAAGGTGATGACGGTGTCTTTGCTGAGGAAGATGGAGAGTTGTTCCGAGTCAAGCCGGTCGTCGAGCACCTGGAGCATACGTGCGACGATGAACAGGCGTGGCCTGGGGGTGTCGCCGTCGATGTTGAACACTTCGAGCTTGGGGCGTTGGTGGACGTGGAGGATGTCTTCGATGGCGAGCGGGTGGAAGTGGTAGGCGCGGGCGAGCTGCTGGATCGCGCGCATGTCGGTCAGGCCGTCGACGTTGATCCATCGCACGACGGTGCCGGGCTGGCGCGGCTGTTTGAGGAAGTGGGCGAGTTGCTCGGGGCTGGAGAGGTCGTGGGTGACGGCCATGTCGGGGGCGTAGTCGATGCAGATGACGCGGGCGGGCTGTTCCGTGATCGGCAGCTTGGTGAGGCTGTCGGCATCAATGCCCGGGGCCGCGCCCGGCCGGCTCTTGATGCGCTTGGGCACGGGGATGCGCGGCAGCGTCCGCCGCATGCGCCGCAAGGTGCGCTTCGCCTGGCGCGACGCAAAGGCCAGCGGGTCCGGCCGGGAGGACGATGACGGTGTGCTGGTCGTCGACATACCCCCCAGTGTACCGCCGGCCGACCGGCGAGCCTCACGGCAAAGTGGTGGACTTGGCTCGCGCGGCCGCCTTACCATCCCCGGGCAAAGCAGGACATCTGCCACACGGGCCGGCACAGGGCGACACGGATCAAACAGGAAGGAACCTGTCCATGTGGCAACTCTGGCAGCGACTGGCGGGCCCGCACGGCATGGTGGCAACGCTGGTCCTCGTCGGTGTGGCGGGAGCGCTGCTGGTGGGCGTCTGCATCTACTGCGTGATCACCGGCGTGGAATTCAGCACCTTCGTCCGCGAGCCGGCGGCGATCCACAATTTCCCGCCCCTGGACGGCCTGCTCTCCCACGCCGGGGTGATGCTCTGGACGGCGACCGCCACGGTCTGCCTGTTCGGCGCTTTCCTGCTGCGGCGCACCGCCGCCCCGCCGGCCGTGCCACGCTGCTTCCTTGCCATCGGGCTGTTCAACCTCGTGCTCGGGGCCGACGACCTGCTGATGGGGCACGAGGTGCTCGTGCCCACCACGCTCGGCATCTCCGAGGACGTGGTCTATGTCATCTATGCCGTGGTGGCGCTGGCGTGGCTGGTGAGCTATCGGCAGATCATCCTGGCCGGGTCGTGGGGTCTGCTGGTGGTGGCGGTGGGATTTCTGGGCGCCAGCGTGCTGATCGACGTGTTCTACCCGTTCCAGTGGTTGCACTTCCTGTTTGAAGATGGCGCGAAGCTGATGGGGCTGAGCGTCTGGGCCAGCTACTTCGTCGCCGCCGTGACCGGCCAGCTTTTCCCGGCCCCGCCAGCGCGCTCGGCGTCATCGGCTGACACGACCGCCCACGACGGAGCAGTCACCGGCAACCAGTCGTTTGCGCCATCCGATCGAACGCTTCCTTCAACGCCAGGTAAAGCTGCTGATACTGCTCGTGCCAGCCGGCATAGCACTTAGACAGTTCGCCGTCGGGCGTCAGCATTTCGGTTTCGCGGATGACCGCCTGACAGGCTTCGGGCACATCGCGCCAGACGCCCGTACCGACGCCGGCGAGAATGGCGACGCCATAGGCCGGGCCTTCGTCGCTGTTGATCGTGGCGACGCGCTGGCCGTAGACGTCCGCCTGAAGCTGGCGCCAGAACCGGCTGCGCGCCCCGCCGCCGGAGAGGCGGACAGTGTCCACAGCGATGTCCATGCCCTGCATGATCTCCAACGCGTCGGCCATGCCGTACGTCACGCCCTCGATCAGCGCGCGGATCATCGCCGGCCGATCGTGGCGCGACGTCAGCCCGATCCACCCGCCACGCGCGTTCGGGTCCGGGTGCGGGCAGCGCTCGCCTGTCAGGTACGGCAGGAAGTAGAGCCCTTCGCAGCCCGGGGCCGCCTTCGCCGCCTCAGCGATGAGCAGGTCATACGGGTCAACGCCCTGCTGCTTCGCCGCGGCCACCTCGGCCTGCCCGAGCTGGTTGCGAAACCACTGGAACGACCCGCCCGCCGAGAGCATGCAGCCGAACACGCACCACTTGCCTTCGACGGCCGAGCACATCGTGTGCACCCGGCCGGCGGGATCGTACGTCGGCTCGTCGGCATGAGCGAACACCACGCCGCTCGTGCCCAGCGTGGCGCTGACGATGCCCGTGGTCACGATGCCGTTGCCCACCGCGCCCGCCGGCTGGTCACCACTGCCGCCCACGACCGGCGTGCCCGCTTTCAGCCCCATACTCGCCGCCGCCTTCGTGTGCAGCTTGCCGGAGACCACGTGCGACTCGAAGCACGCCGGCAGCAGCGCCTTGTCAATCTGAAGCAGGCTGATGAGCTTGTCGTTCCACGCCCGCTTCCGCACGTCCAGCAGCAGCGTGCCCGACGCGTCGCCCACCTCCGTCGCATACTCGCCGGTCATGCAGTAGCGGATGTAGTCCTTCGGCAGCAGGATGTGCTTCGTCTTTTCATACACGGCCGGCTCATGCTGGCGAACCCACAGAATCTTGGGCGCCGTGAAGCCGGTCAACGCCGGGTTACCCACCATGTCGATCAACGCCTTGCGGCCCCCGGCCTTCTTTTCGATCTCGGCGCACTGCTCGCCCGTGCGCTGGTCGTTCCACAGCAGCGCGGCCCGCAGCGGCGTTTCGTCGTCGGCGAGAAAGACGCTGCCATGCATCTGGCCCGACAGACCTACGCCCGTCACCTTGCCGCCGTCGACCTTCGCCTTCTTCAGCACCGCCTGCGTGGCGTCGCAGGTCGCCTGCCACCACTGGGCCGGGTCCTGCTCCGACCACCCGGGCTTGGGCGAACTGATGTCATGCTCCGCCATCGCGGTGGCGATAACGCGACCGGCGTGGTCGCAGATGAGCGTCTTCGTGCCGGACGTGCCGATGTCGATGCCGAGCAGGTAAGCCATGGGCGTTGTCTCCGTGAGGTGCTTTGTGGCCGCCCATGATAACGAATGACGCCGTCTACTCCCACGCATCGAGCAGTCGGCGGATGATGACGAGTTGGCCGAGGTGGTAGGCGTTGTGGTCGGCGATCAGCATCGCTTCGCGCAGCACCGTCTGCCCGTCGCCATGCGGGATCGGCGTCAGCAGGTCGGTCTTGCGGTCGGCGACGAGCTTCGCCATCCGCTTCGCGTCACGCCGGAAGCCGGCCAGGCTCTGCTGCCACGCCTTCGCGCTCGGCGGCGCGTCGCCTTCGGGCCAGTAGCCGTCCGGCCACGCGGGCGAGGTGTAATCCGGGTCGACGGTGAACGCGACGATGTCGTGCTGCGCAATCCGCATGTGCTCGACCAAACGCCATGGCGTGTGCGGCTGACCCGCAGGCTTCGCGCCGCGCAGCTTCGCGGGCAGGTCGGCCACGGCCTGCTCGAACGCCAGATGCGCCCCGCCGCCGCGCAGCAGTTCGAGCACGTTGTCACGAAGGATGGCTTGTGCGTCAGGCATGATCAACTTTACGTCTGTCAACCCTCCGGAAGAAGAGGATGGCCACATTCCGGGCAGGCGTCGCTTGCGCTGCCACACAAGAGGTAACCGCACTTGTCACACTTGCCAAGGCTGCGCTTTACGAGTAATCGAAACTGAAGCCACTGCTCGTCATTCGCAAAGTAACGTCGCGAAATGACCTGGTATTCATTGTCATCACGGTAAAGCAGCACGATCTGGTGTGAGAAGCGATAGCTGGCGAATGATGGCCACTTCATACGTGCTTCGATCCACCGGGTCTGGAACGCCATCGCCTCGTGATCGAAAGTGTACTGAATGTGATGGATGGGATCCGGGTTTACGCGCCTCGCCCGAACATACCAGATGGCCCGCTCCACCACCGCCACATAACACCACATGCCCCAGCAAATGAGCACGATGAGGCCAGTCGTAACCGAACCTGTCGAAACCAGAAAAACACCGATCGGCGGTAGCGCGATGTATTTCAACAAGGCCATCCCCCACTCGTCCCTGGAGCGAGGCCGCATGTACAGCCAATGCGCAAGCCACTGATCACGTGCGACAGGAACCCCCTCCGCCTGAATCACCGGCGAGTGAATCTGCATACCTTTACCTCACGCGTACGATGACGCCTGCACCTCGCCGCGCGCCCGCCGTGCCGCCGCCCGCTCTTTGCCCAGCTTCTGCACGATGCCGCTGGCACGCAGTTCCGCCAGCGGGTCCACCGGCAGGTTGTGGGCCATCCGCCACTCGGCCAGCGCGTGCGTCACGTCCGTCTCGTACGCCTGCTTCAGGCAGCGCTCGGCCCCCACGATGTCGCCCGCCGCCTGCGCTTTCGCCAGCGCCTTGCGGTCCACGAGCTGCGCCTTGGCGAACAGCGACTGCGCTTCCATCACCGTCTGCACCATCGCCTC
>JBBDPC010000170.1:0-51483 GCA_040876735.1 Phycisphaeraceae bacterium
TCGGAATGATTTTATTCAGAAGCCGAGGGCTGAGTCCGCGAAGCCCCGGATCAGGATTGTCGTTTGTCATTTGTCATTTGTCATTTGTCATTTGTCATTTGAATTTCCCCCTCAGACGCGGGCGTTTTCCCGAATCATTGAGCCTTGAGCAGTTAGCTTTAAGCCTTCAGCCAGAATGTCCCGTCCGTTGGCCCTGTCGCTGGCTAACAACTTAAAGCTAACTGCTCAAGGCTCAAGAAGCACCGCCTACCCCTTACCTTGGCGCTCGCACGTGGGCTGACTCCTCCAGCCAGCCGGGCATCTCCAGCTTGTGCTCGCGGTACCAGCCCACCGGGTCCTCCTTCAACGCCGACAGCATCTTCGGCAGCACGCTCTGCAACCGTTGGTGCGGCTGCCACGCCAGCCACCTCATCGCCCGCGTCACGTCCAGCGCATAATGGTCGTCCGCCCGGTCGATCATCCACGGCTTGATGAACGGCTCCTCGCCCACCGGCACCCGACCCTGCACCCACGCCCCCGCCTTCGCCAGCGACTTGGGAATCTCGTGCGTCTGCCAATCCTCATGATGCAGGTGACGCGCGATCGTCCGCTGCAGCTCGTCGTAGCTGAGCACGTCCGGCTCACCAAGCAACAACACGCTCTGCCCCGGCAGCTCGGCCCGCTGATCGACCACACGCGCCATGGCATCCGTCAGGTCCGCCAGGTGCAGCATCGCCTGGCCGTGGTGAATGTTGCCGGGGAAGACCTGCCCCGTCAGCCGACGCTCGAAGATGCGCTGGATCTGATGCGACAACGGCAGCGAATGGCAGAGGTCGTCGTAGACGCCGGCGATCCGCAGCGTGACCAGCGGCGTCTCGCCGTGCCGTTCGCGGAGCAACTGCTCGGTGCGCAGCTTCGACTGCGGGTAAGGCCACGTCGGCTCGACCGGCCAGCCCTCGTCGATGCGCTCACCAAGCTGGCACGGCCGGTGGACGAGCATCGTGCTGGCGAAAATGAACTGCTGGAGGTCAAACGCGCGCAGATGCTCCAGCAAGCGGCGCGTGCCCTGCACGGTCACCTGCTCGTACCGCTCGTCCGGCTCGCCGGTGAAATCCACATGCGCCGCCAGGTGCACCACACTCGCCAACCGCGACCCGGCCCGCTCGCACAATTCGTTCATCGCCCCCGCCACCGACCGGTCGGCCGTCAGGTCGGCGTGTAGAAACATCGCGTTCTCCGGCCAGGCCGCCGGCTCGCGCACGTCCAGCCCGACCACCTGATGCTTCGACGCCAGCCTTTCCACCACCGCCCGGCCGATGAAGCCGCTGCTGCCGGTGACGAGCACCACCGGCCGATCATCGTCGGAACGGATCATGGCGTGAATCCCGCGCCGCCGAGGCGGCGCAATGTGGGAGCATGTCTATTGAGCCTTGAGCCGTCAGCGTTCAGCGTTCAGCCTTCAGCCAGAATGTCCCGTCCGTTGGAGCCGTCGCTGGCGAACAACTTAAAGCGGACTGCCCAAGGCTCGATACGAAGCCACTTGTCGCCAATAGCCCCACGCTTTCCGGGGGCCGCGTGGGGCTATTGGCTGCGCTGTCTTCTTGAACACGCTCTGATGCTTTTACGCGGCCATCGTCGGCCGGCTGACGTCCTTGACCAACTCGGCCGTCTCGTGCTCGGAGGTCTTGCGCGCGATGTCCGCCTGGCTGATGATGCCGATGCAGATGTCGTTTTCGTTCACCACCAGCACCCGGCGGATCTGGTGGTCTTCCATCACGTGGCAGACTTCCTCTTCGCTGTCGTCGGCCTTGACGGAGAACGTCTGGGCGGTCATGGCGTCCTCGCACGCGCACTCGAGCGGGTTCATGCCCTCGGCGACGAGGCGGATGACGATGTCGCGGTCGGTGAGGATGCCGACCGCCTTCCGACGATCTTCACTTTCCACGATCGGCAGCGCGCCGATGTCACGCTCTTTCATCAGGCGGGCGGCGTTCTGGATCGGCGTGGTGGGCGTGCAACAATGGATCGTTCCGGTCATGAGTTCGCGGGCCTGCATGGCAATGCTCCTGCGTTTCACGCGATTGGGAAGGGGCGTGGGTTGGTGGCGGGACACGATGCGCCGCCGTCGGAATGAGACTAGCCGGGCGTGAAACGCAATTCGACCGGGCGGCGAAAAACCAGCGTATCCCCTATCTCCCAGGAACCCACGGATTGAATCCGTGGGCCTCGGGGGCGCATAGAAAAAGCCCACGGGCGCGGGGCCCGTGGGCTTGGGGGATGGCGGGGATGGCGGGGATGGTCAGCGGGCTTACGCCTTGCGGAAGTGGAAGATGCCCCAGGCGAGGTGGCCGTTCTTGCCCCCCTGGACCCAGTGGTTCAGGCCCTTCTTCATCCGCTGGATGTAGTCGCTGCTGATCTGCTTGTCGCGCAGTTCGCTTTCGCGCGACTCCAGCTCGCGCAGGACCCGGCCGTAGTGGTTGGGCAGTTGATGGCTGAGGTCCTCGAACTCGATTTCCTCGAACCCGAACTTGCCCAGTTGCTCACGGTAGAAGGCGGGCGAGCCGAGCGTGTCGAGGTGGATGCGTTCGAGGATCGGCTGGAGGACGCCTTCGGGGCAGTCGTCGGCCTGCATCGGGTCGGTAAAGACGAACTCGCCGCCGGGCTTGAGAACGCGGGCGACCTCTTCGAGCACCTTGACGCGGTTGCCGCTGTGCAGGAACGCGTCCTGCGACCAGGCGACGTCGAAGCTGTTGTCCTCGTAGGGCAGCGCGGTGAAGTCGCCGTCGACCACGTCGATGAGCTGGTCGAGTCCCTGCTCGCGGTTCATCTGGCGGTCGCGTTCGTTCTCGACCTCGGAGAGGTTAAGGGCGACGCAGCGGCAGCCGTGGGTCTGGGCGAGGTAGCGCATCGACCCGCCGTAGCCGGCGCCGAGGTCGATGACGCGGCGGTTCTTGTCGATCGACTGGATTTTCGCCGCCATGTGCCGAACGGTGCGTCGGCTGGCGTCGGCGATCGGTTCGGTGTCGGACTCGTAGAGGCCGATGTGGATGTCCTCGCCGCCCCAGACGATGTAGTAGAAGTTGTCGGCGTCTTCGGAGTTGTAGTATTCGCGTGCGGTCTGGACCGCACCGGAGTATTGCGTGGTCATCGGCTAGATCCTTTGTGAAGCGGAAGCCGTGGGCGTGGGGGCCCGTCCGCTGAAGCGGGCTCGGGCCGGGGCGTCAGGGTTCGCGTCCGGGGGTTCAGGTGTTGTCGGCGCTTTCGTTGTATTCCTTGCTGGCGACGTGGATGAAGAAGTCGGGGTCGTCATTCTTGTAGGTCTGCTGGAAGTCGCCGTAAGTGTCGATGCGCTGGAAGCCGACGTCGCGCATCAGGCCGCGGGTGTAGTCCTTGCGCAGCGGGAACATGTTGAGGAAGTATTCCGAGTCGTCGGGGAAGCGGTAGCGGAAGCGTGCGAGGCCGTCGTCGACGTGGGCGGGCGCGACGGAGACGTTGTCGCCACAGTAGTAGTACTGGTGCTTGGAGTCGTAGCCGTTGTCGAGGATGCCGTCGTAGTTGCGCTGGTCGAGGATGAGGATGCCGTCATGCTTGAGCATGGCGTAGAACTCGGCCAGGGCCTTGCGGCGGTCGCGTTCCTCGAAGAGGTGGGTGAAGGAGTTGCCGAGGCAGATGATCGCGTCGTACTCGCCGTGGACATCGCGGTTGAGCCAGCGCCAGTCGGCCTGCACGGTGCGGAGGACGTGGCCGCGCTTGCGGGCGTTCTCGAACGCTTTGTGCAGCATGTCCGCCGAGCCGTCGGCACTGACCACTTCGAAGCCGGCCTCGATCAGGCGGACCGAGTGGAACCCCGTGCCGGTGGCGACATCGAGGATTTTCTTCGCCCCCGCCTTCCGCAGCCGGTCGATGAAGAACGAGCCTTCGCTCTGCGCCCGGCTGTCCCAGTCGATCAACTCATCCCACTTGTCGACGAAGCCCTTGGTGTATTCGTCGGTGTAGTGGTCGGTTTCGCGAACTTCCACGGGGTTGGCGCCGAATGATTGTTCATGGGTCGTCATATGTTGCTCTCCTTGTAAATTGACTGAACCGGATCCAGGCACGGACAAGCGGCCGGCTGTCGACAGCCATGCCACAACGCGGCGCGATCGGCAGCACGCTCCATGCCACGGGTTGATGTTGTCGCCATCGTGCGAAACGCGGCTGCCGGGCAGGCGGTTCGCTTTTGGGTGACGGCATTGCCTGCGACGTTCCAGCACCACCAGGTCGCAACACGGCCAAACGAGGCCGAAGGCAAGTTGATAGAAACAGGTATTCCACGTCCGGGGTGAGGACGTCAGCCATCATCAGCACCAAGGTGCCGCTTCACCCGTCTCCAAGGGACCACCCTATCATGCCTTGGCGCATAAATCCACGCCGAATCTCGTTTTGCTCCCAATCAACACCCCAACATGGTGCCATTCAGGAAGTTACCGTGCCCGATGCCCGCGGCCCCGCCTCGCCCTGCCGGGAACTTCACGACGGCCCCGGCGTCTGACTGCCCAGGGCGCAAACCGCTGCGCCCAAACGAGCGGGCAGTGGTACGCTGTGATCGGCGACACAACCCACGAACCGAGCCACATCCTCAGGGGAACACCATCATGACGCGGAACACACGATCGACCACGGCGACGGTCCTGGCCCTGCTGCTGGCGTTGGCGGCCACCTCGGCGCGGGCACAAGAGGCGGGCCCGGCCGCAGACGCGCTGCACGGCGAAATCGACGCCGTCACCGTCTATCGCGGCCAGGCCCTGGTCACCCGCCTCGTCAACGTGCCCGGCGACGCCGGCCTGCGCGAGCTGGTCATCGGCGACCTGCCCGAGCATGTCGTGCCCGGCTCGCTCTATGCCGAGACCGACGCGGGCATGGAAGTGCGCTCCGTCCGCTTCCGCAGCCGGGCGGTCCGCGAGGACGTGCGCGAAGCGGTGCGCGAGCTTGACGAGCAGATCCAGGGCGTGCAGCGCACGCTGACCCGCAACCAGCGCTTCCAGTCGCTGCTGGAGCAGCGCCGCGGCTACCTCGACAGGCTCGAACAGTTCACTGCCGACACCGCCAACCGCGAGCTGACCCAGGGCGTGCTCGACGCCGAGACGCTGACCACGCTCTCGGACTACCTGCTTCAGCAGCGCACCGCCCTGGCCGAGCGGGCGTTGGAGTTGGAGGTCGAGGCGGAGCGGCTCAACGAGCAGTTGAACCTGCTGCGCCGGCAGCGGTCGGAGCTGGCGGGCGGGTCGAGCCGGACGGCAAGGGAGGCGGTGGTGTTCGTCAACGTCGAGCAGCCTGGCGAGCTTCGGCTGCACTACCTGGTGAACCACGCGAGTTGGTCGCCGTCGTACAACGTCCGGGCCGGGGGCGAGGATGCGGCGGACGAGGTGCAACTTGAGTACCTGGCGTCGGTGCGGCAGATGTCGGGCGAGGACTGGCCGAACGTGCGGATGACGCTGTCGACGGCGACGCCCAACCTTGTGGCCCGCGCCCCGGAGCTTACGCCGTTGAAGGTGGCGTTGACGCCGCAGCAGCAGGCGGGGGAGCGGGGTAGCAAGGACAGCTATGCGCGACTCCGCACCGAACAGCGCAACCTCGAACAGGAGCGGGCGCAGCAGGGCCAGCAGTTGTTTGCGGGCGATGCCGATGAGGCCGACGCCCCATCCCGCCCGGGCACCTTCGCACCGACCGAGACGAACGTCCGCCGGCTGGACCATGCGATGAACACGGTGGCCAGCAATGTGCAGATTCACGAACTGCTCGAAGCCGAGCCCGCCCGGCGCGACGCCGACCGCGTGGCCCGACCCGAGGAGACCGTCAGCGTCACCTACCAGCTCGCCGGCCGCACCGCCTTGCCCAGCCGGGACGACCGCCAGCTCATCCAGATCGCCGCCGTCGACCTCCCGGCCAGCGTCTACCGCGTCGCTACGCCCGTGCTCACCGAGCACGTCTTCCGTGAGGCGGAGCTGGCCAACACCTCCGGCCGGGTGCTGCTCGCCGGGCCGGTGGGCGCGTATCGCAACGGCCAGTTCGTCGGCCACGGCTCGCTGCCCACCGTCGCCCCCGGTGAACGCTTCACCGTCGGCCTCGGCGTCGACCCGTCGCTCCGCGCCGGCCGGGAGCTGGTCGATCGTGATGAAAGCACGCAAGGCGGCAACCGCGTGGTCGAGATCAGCTACCGCCTGAGCCTGACCAACTTCAGCAACGAGCCCGCCGAGGTGCGTCTGCTCGACCGCCTGCCGGTAGCCGACAACGAGACGGCCGTGCGGGTCACGCTCGTCGAGCCCGGCGAACCGCTCAGCGACGCCCCCGCCGCCGTGCGGCAGCGCGACCAGGGCCTGCTGCGCTGGGACCTCACCGTGCCCGGCGACGCAGCAGACGACGCCCGTGAACTGACCTACCGCTACCGCATCGAATACGACCGCCAGCAGACCATCACCGGCCTGCCGGGCGAGTGAGCCGGCGTCTGTGACGCCGAGGGACCGGAGGCTTGCCGGGGGGGGGGGAAAGCCTTGAACTGGGGTCAGGACGACCACACCCTCGTCTTCAACGACGTCGACACCGATACCTGGACCCCGCAACTGGTCCGCCTCGACCCGCTCACCGGCGAGAGCGAAAAAACCCCCGGCGGCGTCTACCACGTCTCGCCCGACGGCCGCTACGCCGTCGCCGCCTCCACCGAACGCATGCGCCGCACCCAACACGGCTACGGGGTCCTGCTCCCCGACGAACACGTCCCCGTCAACATCGGCGCGCCCGACGATGACGGCCTGTTCCTCACCGACCTGCACACCGGCGAGCGACAGCTCATCCTCCCCCTGAGCGAAGCCTTCCACGCCCTGCCCGACCTCCAGGAGCAAAGCCTCGACGACTGGCAGATCTACGGCTTCCACAGCAAGTGGGCCCCAACGGCCAGCGCCTGATCTTCACCCTCCGACGCTGGCGGTGCGACGCGGCAAACGCCACCGACTGGAACAACATCTCCCGCAACGTGCTCCACTACGACGTGCTCACCTGCCGGCCCGACGGCAGCGACCTTCAGCCGATCTTCCCCGACATCCCCGGCTCGGGCCATCCCAGCATCCACCCCAGCGGCCACCTGCTCACCGACACCTACGCCCGCGAAACGCCGCTCGCCTACGGCGACGGCTCCATACCGCTGCGCTGGATCAACCTCCAGACCGGCGAAGAACGCCGACCGGTGCGCATCATGGCCGCCGTGGACAACTTCAGAAGCGGCCCCTTGCGCGTCGCCCCCACCCCGCCTGGGATCGCACATGGCAATGGCTCGCCTTCAACGGCGTCCAGAACAACACCCGCCATCTCTACCTCGCCGACATGGCGCCGATGATCTGACGGGGGATCGGGGATCGGAAAGAATTTTATAAGCCGAGGGCTGAGTCCGCGAAGCCCCGGATCAGGGGGAGTGCTGATTGCTAATTGCTGATTGCTGATTGCCATTTGTCATTTGAATTTCCTCCCCAGGGCGGGCGTTTTTTCGAAACTTGAAACCAGAAACGCGAAACGCGAAACTTCCGGCCGTTATCGGTCGCCAACCTGCCGAATCGCCTGCAAATCGCGCCGTTTTGCCGGCTTAGCCGTCGGCGTGGCCGATAGAATGTCTGCTGGTCCGCCTTGGAACTGACGAGAGGAACCGTTGAACTTCGAACGCCTGGAGCAACTACTTCGCCGCATCCAGGGCTACCTCTGGACCGAGCCTCTCGAAGTCTTCATCGAGGTGGCGGTGATCTGGGTGGTGGTCTACGTGATCCTGCGCTTCCTGCGCGGCACGCGCGGCGCCCGCGTGATCAAGGGCATGGCGGTCGTGCTCATCATCGGCACGCTCACCATCCAGGTGCTCGGCCGGCAGAACGCGTTCGAACGGCTGAACTTCCTCTATACCAACTTCCTCGCCTTCGCCTCGCTGATGCTGGTGATCGTCTTCCAGCCCGAACTCCGCCGGGCCCTGGTCCGCCTCGGCGAAGCACGCTTCTTCCGGCAGTCCGGCCTGCGCAAGGCCCGCGTCGTCGAAGAAGTCCTCGGCGCGATCCAATACCTCTCCCGCAACAAGATCGGGGCCCTGATCGCCATCGAACGGCAGGTCGGCCTCCAGGGCATCGTCGAACTGGGCACCCGCCTCGACGCGGACGTGACCAAGGAGTTGCTGAACACGATCTTCTGGCCCGGGTCCGCCCTGCATGACATGGGCGTCGTGATCCGCGGCGACCGCGTCGTCGCCGCCGGCGTACAGTTCCCCTTGGCCGAGGGCGAAGGCATCCCGCAGGAGCTTGGCTCGCGCCACCGCGCGGCGTGGGGCCTGTCGCAGGAAGCGGACGCCCTGGTGCTGGTGGTCTCGGAGGAAACGGGCACGATCAGCGTCGCCGAGCGCGGCGAACTGACGCGCGGCCTGACGCCCGAAGAGCTGCGCCCGATCCTCATCCGCGGCCTGGGCAGCATCACCATCACCGAACGCACCGACGCCACCGCCAGCGACAACGGCGGCGCCCTCAGCGGCGACGACTCGATCAGCCCCAGAACGTGAACGACGGAATGTTTCGGACGATGCCCGTGCAACTGAAGTCGCACGGGCTCTGACCTCTGACCTCTGGACCCGCCTTGTGGGACGCAAAAACCCTGCCCATCCCGGCCGCACGCCTTCGCCGGAGACGGTGCGCCAAGCGATCGGCATCGGCGAAACCCGGTCGTCCAGCCGAAGCCTGCTGGACAAGGTGCAGACGGGGGTGATCGTGTCGGTGATCGCCGTGCTCGTCTGGCTTTACGCCGAGGGCGAGGCGGTGCAGGAACGACCGAAGCAGATTGAAATCCAGTTCGTCGCCGCCGGCTCGGGGCCGGTGGGCATCGATCCCAGCCGGCCGTTTCTCATCGGCGTGACGTTCCAGGCCTCGACCGGGCAGATGGCGCAGGTGGAGCATCTGCTCAGCCAGGGGCCGGTGCAGATTCCCGTGGCCCCCCGGGAGGATGCCGACTCGCCGATGCAGACGGTGGTGCTGCGCGAGGCGTTGGAGCGGTCGATGCTGGGCGAGCTTGGCGTGAACATCCGCGAGACCAGCCCGGCGACATGGCAGGTGGCGGTGGAGCCGTTGGAGACGGTGGAGCTGGACGTGACGCTGGAGGTTGCCCAACCGGAACTGGTCGGACCGCGCCCGCGGATCGAGCCAAGCCGGGTGGCGGTGACCGTGCCCGCCAGCCAGCGGGCGCGGGTGGCGGAGCTTCAGGCGGTCGCCCGGCTGGACGACGTGGGCGCCCTCGAGCCGGACCAGCAGCACACGGTGGACCTGCGCGTGTCGCTGTCCGAGGCGGTGAACCTGCGGTGGATGCGGGTTCAGCCCGAGACGGTGGAAGTGACGTTCACCCTGCGCGAGCAGACGGACACGGTGACGCTCACGAGCGTGCCGATCGAGGTCCAGGTCTCCCCGCTGCTGTTGCGTCGCTACATGATCGACGTCTCGGACGAGCACATGGTGCTCCGCGACGTGGTGCTCACCGGCCCGGCGGACGAGATCGACCGGATTCGCCGCAAGGAACGGCCGATTCGCGCCTACCTTCGGCCGACGGCGGACGAACTGGACCGCGGCGTCGAAATGCTCAACGTCGACCTGGACAAGCCCTCCGCCGTGGCGATCGAGACCCCCCTGCCGGCCGTGCCGGTGCAGGTGACGCAGCGGGAGTGACGGGGTTGGGGGTTGGGGAGATTTTATTTGCAAGCCGAGGGCTGAGTCCGCGAAGCCCCGGATGAGGGCGCCAAGAATCCCACGACCGCCGGGTTTGACAGCCCCGGCGGAACCGGCGACAATTCAAGCATCCTCCGTTCATGAAAGGGTTCTCGATGCGCAACCTGGTGCAGTGTCTTGGTGCGGCGGCTCTGGTGATGGCAATGCTGGTCTTCTCCGGCTGCTCCAGCCCGACCTCGGCGAGTGGCGTTCGCAGCAACTTCAGCCCGGAGCTGCATTCCACCGCGAGAACCTACGAGCAAGACCGCAACATGGAAGCTCGGACGATCGACATGAACGGCCGCGGCTTCTGGGACGATGGCTCCCGCATGCTGCTGCTGCACCGGCCCAGCCGGCTGTCGCCCTATCCGATCCCCTGACCGGCCCCGCCGTCGCGGGCTTGCCCGGTCGGAACCAACCTGAGCCCACTCATGGCCCGCGCTCGTCCGAGTGCGGGCTTTTCCATGCGCTCCACGCCACACCGGCCCCGGGCGGATGGTGTCAACCGGCGTAACAGGCGGGAAACCGGTTCCAGACTGATACAAATTTGTACATCTTCCTAAGTCTGGCCACGCGTTGGACGATATTTCCAGTGAACGTGGGGTTACGGTTCGTGCCTCGGCCGTGCATCTGTACGCCGGACGGGGGGCGACCTGCCAACGCTGGAGTGCTCGATGCCTGGGAGTCAACCCCTGGACTTGCTCGACGAACTGAACCGCCTGGAGTCGATGCGCACCCCCAAAGGCCAGGGGCACCGCCGGCACCAGCGCTTCCTCGTCCGCGCCGATGCCGAACTGCATCCCATGGACCCCAGCCAACTCGACCGCACGCCGCTGGAAATCAAGCTCCGGGACATCGGCCGCGGCGGCATGGGCTTCATCTGCCAGACCCCTCTGCCCCAAGGCTCCACCTGGCGGGCCAACTTCATCCATCGCGGCTATGTCGTCGGCCAGCAGAGCCTGGTCGTCCGCCACTGCCGCAGCGTCGGCAACGGCCTCTACCTCGTCGGCGGTCAGTTCTGCATCGACACCGGCCTGCTGACCCTCCTCGGCGTCGACCCCGCCCGCGTCAAGGAAGACCACCTCCGGCCCGATGACGATGACGACGCTTTCCTCCCGCCAAGCGAAGTCGAGTAGGCGCCTCGCCCCGCCTCACACGCCCCGCGCCAGCGGGTCCCAGATCAGCTTGTGCAACTGCGTCTGAACCCGCACGGGCAACCGGTCCGCCAGTACCCATTCCGCCAGTTCCCGCAACGACAGCCCGGCCGTGCCCGGCAGCTCCTTGCCCGCCGGCATCTCGTGCACCGCACTCACCAGCACCGCCCCGGCCCGCTCGGCCAACCGATGCTCGGCCAGCACTTGCTTCGCCCACTCGTAATCCGCACGCGACGTCAGCACCAGCTTCACCTCGTCCCGCTTGGTCAGGTGCTCCACGTTCGACCACAGATTCCGCGACGACTCGCCGCTGCCGGGCGTCTTGAGGTCCATGATGCGGATCACCCGTTCGTCGCACGCCGCGATGTCGCACGCCCCGCTCGTCTCCACCAGCACCGTCTTGCCCGCGTCGCACAGCCGGCTCATCAGCTCATGCACCCCCGGCTGCAACAACGGCTCGCCGCCGGTCACCTCCACCAGCGGGCAGCCCCCGCCGATCCGCTCCACTTCGTCGAGCACGTCCGCCACCGTCCGCCGCCGCCCCTCGTGGAAGGCGTACTCCGTGTCGCAGTAGGCGCAGCGCAGGTGGCAGCCCATCAGCCGGACGAACACGCAAGGCAAACCCGCCCAGGTGCTCTCGCCCTGCACGGAGTAAAACAGCTCGTTGATCATCAGCGTCGTCGGCTTCATGCCTCGTCGTCGTCCTTTCGTTCCCCAGCCACGCCCGCCAGCCCCGCCGCCTCGCGCAGCGACCCGCCGGAGTGCCGGACCGCCCCCGCGTCCGCCGGCACGTCCGCCAGCAGATCGGCGATCGTTCGGCCCAGCGTGGGATGCGTCACCTCCGCCGCCACATCCGCCAACGGCCGAAGCACGAACCAACGCTCATGCAGACGCGGATGCGGCACACGCAGCCCCGGCTCCACAACCACCCGCTGGTCATACAGCAGCAGATCCAGGTCCAACGGCCGCGGCCCCCACCGCGCCCGCTCCGACCGGCTCGGCCGGCCCGCCGCCGCCTCGATCGCCTGCATCCGCGCCAGCAGCTCGACCGGCTCAAGCTCGGTCGTCACCGCCACCACCGCATTGAGAAACACACCCTGATCGGCCGGGCCGCCCACCGGCGTCGTCTCATACACCCCGCTCACCCCCGTCACCGCCGTCCGCGCCAACCCCGCCAGCGACCGGCAGGCTCGCGAAAGCTGCCCCCACCGGTCGCCAAGGTTCGAGCCCAGAGCCAGGTACGCGTCTGCCATCCGGTTATTGTCCCCGCCAATCCCGCCACGGCAAGCCGGCAGGCCAGCGCCCACGGCTCGGCGTCAGGTCACCCGCCGCCGAACGCGCGCAAGACGATCTGCCCCACTTCGACGTAGGCGTTGCCCCACGCCTCGCTGCGGAAGAAGCGCGTGGGCGCATCAGGCGAGCCGATGAACGGCCGCAGCACCCAGCCCATCTGGATGCCGACAAACGCGTAGATCACCAGCCAGGCGCGCAGCATCAGCCGATGCCGGGGCTGCCGCAGAATCAGCGGCCGGTAGCTGCGGCGAAGCATCCACTGCCCCGCCAGCGTGGCCACGGCGAACATGCCGGCGTTGAACAGGATCGCCATGTTGTAGTCGCCCACGCTCAAGTACCAGACCACCGTGAATGGCGCCACCGCCGCCAGCACGAGCGTCAGCCCCGCCTGCGCCGCGACCAGCGCATGCAGCACCTGCGCGAAGTCGTCGCGCAGGCCGAACAGGCTGTTGAGCACGAAGAAGCTCGGCAGGCTGATGCCGAAGCTGACCAGCAGCAGCAACGGCACTTTCAGGCCGGAGTAGATCGGCTGCCAGAGGCGCTCCCCGGCCACGCCGCCGAAGCTGCCCATCACCAGGCCGTACACGATGCCGAACATCACCAGCAGTTGCAGCAGGTGCAGCAGGCGCCGGGCCTCGCCGTGCCGGGCCTGCACCGGTCGGCCGCGCAGCAGGTTGTCCGCTTCAGGTCGCCAGGTGTGCATGGCAGTTACGGCATCGCGTCAGATTCAAGCCAGATACAGTTACATGCCCAACAGGTTTTTCAACGCGTCGG
The DNA here is from genome assembly GCA_040876735.1 of Phycisphaeraceae bacterium. Classification (GTDB taxonomy): domain Bacteria; phylum Planctomycetota; class Phycisphaerae; order Phycisphaerales; family Phycisphaeraceae; genus Natronomicrosphaera. Next base: position 12,950 of record JBBDPC010000170.1, read on the forward strand.
CCACGGCCAGAAAGAAGTTGCCCTCACGGGCCCGAAACCAGGTGAACGGCTGCCCCGGATTGCCGATGAACGGCCGCAGCACCCAGCTCATCTGCGCCCCGATCAATGCGAACACCACCACCCAGATGCGAAACACCGCCCGCGCCCGGCGGTCCGTGCCCAGCCCGTCGCTTTCCAACGCACCCCGCAACTCCGCCGGCGGCTGGTGCATCTGACGCATCACGTCACGCTTGCGATCCACCGGCGACTCCACTTCCGACGGCAGCGCCGCCTCGGGAGCGTCCGCAGCCCCTGTGGCCTCGCCGGCGCTCTGCTCCGCTGGCGCCGCGGCTTCCGACGTCGATGTTGCCAACGCCGGCTCCGCCGTCACGCTCGGGGCGGACTGGCTCCATTCGATCTCCTGCACCATCACCAGCCGGTGCAGCGTTCGCAGCAGGAATGCCAGCCCCAGCACGCCGGCGACGGTCGCCATCACCACGTTGAGCAACTGCATGAACGGATAGCTCGTCGTGCTGATCGAAAAGAACACCACGATCGGCCCCAGCGACGCCAGCACCGCCAGCATCACGCCCAGCATCGCCACCAGCAGCCGCAACACCGAGACGATCGACAGCCGTGAGCCGACCAGCGCGTTGAACACGTACAGCGACGGCAGCGTGATCAGCAGCGTCAGGAAAAACAGCAACGGCAACTTCACCGCGCTGGCGATCAGTTGGTGCATCGCGTCCTCCGCGCCGCGAAACAGCGCGAACGAGCCGATGCACAACCCGTAGATCACACCCAACCCCGCGACGACGCCGAGGATCCCGCCGACCGGAACATCGATCCGGCCTTCCCGAAGGGCCGACATACGTGTGGCGTCGCCACGCAGGATCGTGTCGAGTTGCTTGAATGACCTGAACATCGGCCGCCTTTCTGTTGCTCAATATGACGTGCGCCCGGACGGTTGCCATGATGATACCACGTGGAACGGGCGTCTCGCCTGCCCCGGAACCCATAGGCGGGCGAAACGCCCGCCCCACGGGGGAAGCAAAATAGACCGCTCCCTGCGCGTCGTGTTACGCGCTGACGCTGGGCTCGGCCTGACGGCGCGGGCCGCTCGCGTACTGCTGGCGCAACTGATCGTAAAACGGCTGGTAGTCGGCGATGTGGCGGACGCTCATGTCCGTCGTGTCGCTGCCTGCGGTGTAGACCTGGATGTTGCCGTTGCCGAAGACCTTGTTGAGCAGTCCCTGCGCCTGCTGGATGTGGTCGATCTTCTCGAACACGATCGAGCTTTGCCGGGCGAAAATCACCCCCGAACAGGCGACCAGGCGGTACGACTCGATCCGGTAGCTGCGCCGGCGAACCGCCATGACCGCCCACGGCAGCGTCACCGGCAACAGCGCGGCCAGCGGCAGAAGCACAAGGCTCACGCCGACCAACGGAACCAGCGTGTTCGCCAGCGCCGGCCGGGCGAAGCGGACGGGCGGCGTGGGGTCGGCCGCAGGCGGTTGATCGAGGGCGTCCGCCTGCTCGACGGGAAGCCGGCCGCTCAACAGCCGATCGAGCCGTTCGTGTTTGGCGGCGACACCGGCCACAAAACCGAGCGCCACGCGCGTCTCGGCGGCGTGGCCCGCCACCTGGAACAGGATCGTGCCGCGGTCAACGAACGGGTAGCGAATCGTCGTCACGTGCTTGACGTTCGGGTAAAGCGTGTGGTACCGCCTGCGGAACAGCACGCCCTTGCGCACTTCCAGGTGGGCGTCATAAAACAGGGCGACGCAGCGCCGATAGTAGACCGGCTCCCAGATCAGCACGAGCAGCCAGAACAGCGCCACCACGCACACGCCCGCCCAGAACCAGGCGCTGACGAGTAGCGCCGCCGCGACCAGCGCAGGCAGACCGATGGCCGTGAGCACGATCGTGGGCAGGCTCTGCCCAGCGGTGGCGCGCAGCGACCAGGCCGATGGCATCGCGTAATGCGCCTGCTGGCTATGCACACCCGCATGCCGCAAGGCCCGTTGCAACAGGTCGCCCGGATCGCGAACGTGGTTGAACACCAGCGCTTTCGCCGCGCCGATCGACCAGAACTCGAGCGTGCACGTGCCGAACAACCGGTCGAGCGGGTTCGAGCGATAGACGACGCCGGTGAGCTTGTCGTTGGCATACTCGGTTTCGTGCGACTGCAACAGGCGGTAGCGTCGTTTCACCGAGTGCGGGCCGAACTCGAACCGCGTGACAAACACGGCCACCACGCCGCGCATCGCCCGCACCACGGCCCCGAGCATCAACAGGATGATCACCACGTTGCCGCCCGCCAGCGCCGCCAACGGCACGCCGGCCAGCCAGGCGACGACGCCGACCAGCACCACGATCGCGACGGCCAACACCGCGCCGATGCCGTAGGCCACCAGCGCCCGCGGCGCGTGCATCTGGAAGGCGGCCGGCGCGATCGCTTCACGCGGCGTCGACGCCACCTGCGCCGGCGTCGGCCTGTCGTCGGCGACTTGATCGGATCCCGCCTCCGCACGCGACGGCGCTTCGGCCACCGGCGCCGGCGTGGACGCCGAGGCGATCGCATCCAGCGCCTGGCTCAACTGCGGCCCGCCGCGCAAGCCACGGAAGACGATCTCCTGACCGCTGCCCTGGCAACTCAAGGTCACGTCGTACAGGCCCAGCACGCGGTCGAACATCGTCTGCCGCGTGTTGGAATCCGCCAGGTTCTCCGCGGGCAAAAAGGCGTTGTGGCGGGTGAGGAATCCTTCGTTGTAGACCACCGCATCGCTGTACACCGTGTACGTCCGCCGCCGAAGATCCAGCGAGCGCACCACCAGCGACCCGCCCACCCAGCCGAGACCGAGCACCACCAGCGCCAGCGGCACGACCACGCCCCAGGCCCCCGGCAAGCCGGTGAGCGCCCCCGCGGTCGGCAGGCCGAAAATCAACAGCATCGCGACGCCCGTGAGCTCGCCCCCGACCTCCCGGAGCACCGCCACCGCCGGCGGCTGCTCCTCGTGCAGCCGGCGAGCATAGGTGAGCGGAAAGCCGTTCTCCCGCATCAACGCCCGGACGCGATCGTACACGCCCTGCGGGTCGACCAGCGCCCGCAACCGCACGTGTTCGCCGCTGCCCGCCGAGTCGATCACCACCTCGCCCACGCCGAACAACGGGTAGCGCGGCCAGCGCAACACCTGCTGCACGTGCGTGATGTTGGCCACGTTCAACTCGGTGTGGTTGTCCCGGAGAATGCCGCCGCTCTTGCGGACGATCTGCTGATCGAAAAACAGGTAGCGTTCCTTGCGATACGCCACCAGCGCATCGCAGAACACCACCGCCCCCACCAGCGCCAGCCCCAGGACCACCGCCGCCGCCAGCGCCACCTGGTCCCACACCACCAGCGCCGTGCCGCCCGCCACCGCCAGCAGCAGCGTCAGCGTCACCCACGGCGCCGCGGTCTCGACGAGAAACGAAATCTTTTTGGGTTTGATCTCTTCAGCGATGACAGGTGCTCCCTGGACGATCGGCCGGCATGGCGTGCGAACCTCAACCGTTCGAAATCGAGCGCCGCCGCCCCGGCGAACTCGGCGCTCCAAATCGCCGGCTGAAATCCTACCACGCGGCGGCAGGGACTTCTTCCTGCATCCAGCGTGCGGGCACCGTCGAGGCGTAAATCGCGAGCAAACGGCGAGCGTGGCGACCGGCAGGCCGTCCAGGCCCGCTTGATGCCTGACATGGATTTGCGTTGAAACCGGTACGGTCAAAGCCCCGCATGGACATGCGGGGCTCTGCATGCGGAGCTTCACGTCACGCCGGCCGCAACATTCTGCCCGTTGGCGCCGATGTCCAGTGCCGCGTCAATGCTCGCCCGGTGGCCGGTCACTCCAGATCCAGGGGGATCGCCCACGCCTGGCGTCCGTCGATCTCCAGTGCTTCCAGCAGCGGCTCGTCAAGCGTCGCCCCGTTGAGCACCACTTCGGGGACCTCATCGAGACCGAACACCAGCAGCCGTTCGGCAACATCCGCTTCGTCGCGTTGACCGGGCTTGTAGGCCTGGTCGATCCAGAGCTTGCCCTCCAACGGCCGGACCGAGATGCGGGCGATGCCCAGCCGTCCGTCAGCACGAACTTCCACCTCGCCGGGCACGGCCAGCGACCAGGTGCTCAACTCGGGAATCGGGTTGTACCCGGTGTAGGTCCCGCTGACCGGCTCGGTCTGAAGATACATCTTGCGGCCCGCTTCCATTTCCAGCACCGCCCCGTTCTTCTCCAGCCGGCCGGTCGTGCCCTGCTGGGTCAGCGTCGTGTCGCGGTCGATGCCTTCGGGCAGGTACGGCTGTTCGCCGTTGATCCGGCGGTAGGGAATCGCCCGCCGGTGCTGGCCGGGCTCGACCGCGAAGTGCGCCTCGGCCTGCTCGTAGTCCGTGCCGACACCCATCTCCATCAGGTCTTCGCCGCTGCGGTAGGCGATGTGCAGCAGCCGTTCGTCGGCCTGCCACTCGGTGTCCACCTGATTCGACGCCATGTGACGCTGGAAGGATTCGAAGTTGCTGTACGCTTCGACATCGCCCATTTCGATCACGAAGCCGCCGTAGGCTTCCTTCGTGATCTGCTCCCAGTGCTCGCCTTCTTCGTCGATCGGTTCGTCCTGCTTGAGGTTGTACGAGTTGATCAACAAGGCGGGCGCGATCGACACGCCTTCATTGCGATGCTCGCCGAGGGGCGTGGGTTCGGCGGGCTCGATGACCACTTCCCGGTCACGCCCGAGGTCAGTCGCCGGCAGCGGGATGATGCCGACGTACACCGGCCCGTCCTTGACGGTGATGAGCTGCCCGGCCTGGAGGTTGAAAGGGAAATCGGTGACGCGCTCGCCGTCAACATACAGTTCCCAGTCCGACGGGTCGCGGAAGTGCCAGAGCGCAATCGTGGTGAACAGGGCGCGAACGCCTTCCTGGCCGGCGTCTTCGACGATGTCGTACGTGGACGCTCGGTCGGTGCGTGGCTTGGTGGCGACAATGGCGCGGTTGCGGTCCTGGAATGTGAGCGTTCCGCCGGAGTAGGGAATCTTGCCGCCCTGGGTGCGGGTCATGTTCGGATCGTTGATGTTGTAGCGCAGGGTCAACGTGCCGAGCTGGTCGGCGTCGGTGGCGGCCTCGGGGCGCGGATTCCACTGGCCGATCACATCGACGGAGCCGCCCTTGATGTCCTGGCTGGCCAGGCCGTAGTAGTGGCCGAGGTAGGCCTTGCGCCACAGCGGCGGGTCGTTGAAGTGGCCGCGCGTGGTTTCGGTGGCGGTGATCTCGTAGGGCAGGGGCTTGTCGTCGACCATGTGATGCGCCCACGCGGGGCTCCACGGTCCGGTGACGGTCTGGAGGGCGACTGCTGCTCGAACGCCCGCAGGCGCTCGCCGAGGCTTCGGCCATACGCCGGGTCGGTCAACAGCGCGGTGACGTCCATCCGCCCTTCAGGGTTCGCCTCGGAGACCTCCGTCGGGCCAAGCCGATCCGGGTAGCGGTCGGTCTGCTCATCCTGCGCGCCGTACTTGCCCCAGTAGCCCGCCCCGTTGAGGTAGGCGTTGAAGGTCGGTGCCAGCGCCTCATCCCCCGCCGTCCAGGGCTGACGCAGCGCCCAGGCGACAAAGTGCCACTGCGGCGGATCTTGCTCCCACTTGTTGCGGTACGTCCCGCGGGCTTCGTACCCGGAAGGGATGACTTCGTATTGCCCGTAGTCGAACACCACCTCGACCCGCTCGATCGCATCCCCCTCCGCCAAGCGCTCAGCGATCCGCTCCGCGGAGCCGGGGAACCGCAGAAGCACGCTGCGATGCACCGCGTCCGCCACGCGGGCGCCGGGAGCGCTGCGGTCCCACGACCGGCCATCGATGCCGGCCGACTCGTACTGCTCGATGCGTACGACCTCCGACTGAGCCTGCGCGACCGCGGCAAGCGCGACCAGTGCCGCCGACGCCGTCAGTGCTGCCAAGCCGGTTCGGATCCCCTGCCACCTGCGCGATTGTCTGGCCATGGGTCGCCGTCCTTTGATGCCTCGTAGAAAGTTGAACTGAAAGGAATGGATGATGCTTCGAGCACACCCTCTATTGGCGGAAGGTAGAAAACCGTGGCGTCATGTTTCGACCTTCCCACGCGATGACACCAAACCTTAGTCGCGGCGCCTGACTTCCGGTTCCCCTCCGTCAGGGGTCCTCACGTTTTCAACAATGACGTCCGGACCGACTTGGATGACACTGGCAACAGTGTTGCGGATCGTCCCGTCACTGATACTGATGTTTAAAACACTCCGGTTGGTGGCCTCGAATCCGTCGATGAGATGATTGCGGCCCTTAAGTTCGAGCGCTTTGCCTCCGCCGTCCGGCGCGCTGAAGCCGCCGCCGATCACGCGGATGTTTTCGAAGGAGGGCGTCGTCGTCACGCCGCAGAGAACATTGCCTTCTTCATCGATCGGGCCGTGCTGAATGAAGTGGACGTTCTCCAGCAACCCTCCGTCTTTGACGTAGGGCAGGTCGCCGACGTTGACGTTGATGTTCAGAAGCGGGTTGCGGAACGAGAAGCCTCGGCTGCCGCTGTTTTCCTCGATCTCGAGCGTGACGTTCTTGAAGACAAACCCGCCGCCCGTGTTCACGGCCGATGATGCGTTCAAGCCGTAGCAGTCGATGAACGAGACGTTCTGACCCTTGAAGCATTCAAAGCCTGCGACCATGGTTCTGGAGAGAATGCGACAGTCACGCGCACCGCCGCCTTTGGCGTCGGCCCACTGGAACATCCACTGGACATAGCTGAACAGCCCGTCGGCCATGATGCAGTCCACACGGTCGGCCCAGACGTCGTTGGACCGCTCGGTGCCGACGGCCTTCTGGAACACGTCGGAGACGATCAGGTCGTGTGCCCGGCCGCCGTGCGACTGGCGGTAGAGCACGCCGTTGGGATAGCTGTGCCCGCGCGGCTGGCGCGTTTCCGACCAGGCGCAGGCATAACCGTGCGCCCGGGCGTTGCCCTGCATCCAGAAGTCGGAAACTTCCACGTTCTGCGAGCCATTGATGTAAAGGGTCATCGAGCGGATGCCGTCGGGCGAATAGATCCGCGTCTTCTCCCGGCCGGCGCCGCGCACGTGCCAGTCATCCGTGCCGTTGAGTTCCAGTTGCCAGCCCATGGCGTAGCTGCCTTCCTGGAACACGAGCGTGTATGCGTCCATGAACTGCCCGCGCAGGCCGTTCATCTTGGTGAACGGCTGGATCTTGTCCTGGGCATCCTGCACCAGCCGTGCGTCGGTGGCGGCCGCTTGCGCCGGCTCGTCGAGTTCGATCCAGGACCAGTCGGGAGCGATGGCGACGACCCGCCCCTGCAGGCCGCGCGGCACGACGATCTCGGTGTAGTAACGTCCTTGCCGCCGCCATTCATCGCTGCCGTTCCACTGATAGACCTGTCCGTCATCTTCGGTGAAGGCGAACAGATTGTTTTCCTGCTCGGTGTCCGCGTCCATAGCGGCCTTGTCGGGGTAGGCCTTTCGCGGCCAGGTGCCGCCCACCCCGGCGGTGCCGCGCTGGCCCTGCCCTGCTTCGCTGCCGGCGCCGATGATGATCTTGTCGCCGACCTTCAGGTACGCCTTGGTGCGTTCGCTGACCTGCTCGACTTCGAAGCGCGTGCTGCCTTCGTCGATGGCGCCGGTGGCGTAGACATCGGAGAAGACGCCGATGTCGCGCACGTCGAAGACGCCGTCGGCGAGGTCGCCGTACAACGGCATGGCGGGCAGGTGCTCGACCTCCGCTTCGCGGATCTCCCCGCGGCCGGCGGCCTGGCCGGGCTGCATGTGCATGACCTCGTGGATGGCGGCCAGTTCCACGTCGCCGAGGCTTACGCTGAGTTGCGTCCCGCGGGCGGTGAAGGTGATCGGCCAGTTGACGACCATCTGAACGCCGACCCGCTTCATGCACGACGCGCTCTGGCTGGGCGTGGACCTGGCCACCGGCATCATGCACCACGGTCCGGACTACCCGCTTCGCGACGCCGCCGCCCGGTTTGCCGCCAGCTTCCATGGCATGCCCGGCGAGGCGTTCGCCGACGTCATCGACGACCTGTTCGCGCTCTCGCCCGACCGTTTCGAGTCCCGACCCCTGCTGGAAAGCCAGCTCGCCGACGTGCTCGATGCCGGCCAGCGTCGCCAGCGTGCCGCCGACTGGCGCGACCTCGTGGCGCGGATGGCAGGACCAGGCGGGCCAGGTGGTGCGGAACCAGCCTGCCTACCAGACGCTGCTGTTGACCTGCCGCACGATCGCGGCGTTGTATGAGCTGGCTGCCCGTGAACCGGCGCAACGGGCCGAGCCCGCGGCTGCGCTTCGTGTCGTCGCGCAGGCGGTCGAGCAGACGTGGGATCGCGAGCGCTTCGCCGATGATCCGCGCAAACACCAGCCGGTGTTCCCCTTCGACCGCAAGGAGCACTTGATCGTCAAGCTTCACGATGTGCTGGCCTCGGCTGGTGTTCCGGACGAGCAGGGCGTGCAGCGGGACCAGGCTCCACACCCGACAACCGCACGCAACAGTGTGGGTGGAACCGCGTCTTGAATGAATCGTCCGGCATCGCATGAAGGCGCACCGCCGCGAACGTGGAGCCATATTTACCGCCCGCTCGCCACGCAACGACTTTCACCCGCCACAGATGCCAGCCGTTCACGCTGCCGCGTTATACTGCGTGACGTGTTCGACGTGTTCTCTGAAAAAGGGTGATTCATGCAATATCGTGAACTGGGCGAAACAGGCTTGCGCGTGTCGGCCTTGAGCTTTGGGGCCTCGTCGCTGGGCAGCGTTTTTCGCACCACGGACGATGAGCAGAGCATCCGCGCCGCCCGGCTGGCGCTGGAGTTGGGCGTCAACTTCATCGACGTGTCACCCTTTTACGGGCAGACCAAGGCGGAAAGCGTGCTGGGTCGGGCGCTGCGGGGCGTGCCGCGTGACAGCTATTCCCTGGCGACCAAGGTCGGCCGGTACGGCATGGACACGTTCGACTTCTCGGCCGGCCGCGTCACCGCCAGCGTGGAGGAAAGCCTTCAGCGGCTGGGCGTCGACCACGTGGATCTCATTCAGTGCCACGACATCGAGTTCGCCGATCTCGATCAGATTGTCGAGGAGACGCTTCCAGCCCTGGCGCGCGTGAAGCAGGCGGGCAAGGCGCGGTTTGTCGGCATCACGGGCCTGCCGTTGAAGGTGTTCACCACCGTGCTCGATCGCGTGCCCGCCGGGCAGGTGGACACGATTCTCTCCTACTGCCACTACAGCCTGAACGACACGACCCTGGCGGACCTGCTGCCGTACCTGCGCGAGAAAGGCGTGGGCGTGATCAACGCCTCACCCACGGGCATGCGGCTGCTGACCGACGGTGAGTTGCCCGACTGGCACCCCGCGCCCGAAGACGTGCAGCGATGCTGCCGCGCGGCGGTGGAGCATTGCCTGGCCCGCGGGGTGGACCCGGCCAAGCTGGCGTTGCAGTACAGCGTTGCGCATCCCGGGATCACCACGACCCTGGTCAGCACTGCCAACCCGGAGAACATGCGAAAGAACGTGCAGTGGATCGACGAGCCGATGGACGAACAACTCGTCGAGGAAGTGCAACAGATTCTCGCGCCCGTGCGTGATACCAGTTGGCCGAGCGGTCGGCCGGAGAATAATTGACGATGGACCAGATCGTGCTGGAACAGCCGGGCCGGTTTGCGCAGATGACGGCTGCGCGGCCGGCGGTCGGGCGTGGTGAAATCCTGGTGCGGGTGCACCGCATCGGCGTGTGCGGGACGGATCTGCACGCCTTCGCCGGGCGTCAACCTTTTTTTGAATACCCCCGCGTGCTGGGCCACGAACTGGGCGTGGAGGTGGTGGAGTTGGGCGAAGCCGTACGCGGCGTGAGCGTGGGGGATCGGGGTGCGGTGGAGCCTTACCTGCACTGCGGCGCGTGCGGCGCGTGCGGGCGCGGCCGCACCAACTGCTGCGAAAAGCTGAAGGTGCTCGGCGTGCACATCGACGGCGGCATGCGGCCCTGGCTGGCGGTGCCGGCGGGCAAGCTGCACTGCTCGACGCGGCTTTCATTCGATCAACTGGCGCTGGTGGAGACGCTGGCGATCGGAGCGCACGGCGTCGAGCGGGGCCAGCCGGCGGCGGGCGAGCACGTACTGGTCGCCGGGGCGGGACCGATCGGCCTGGGCGCGATCCAGTTCGCCCAGGCGGCGGGGGCCGACGTGGCGGTGCTGGACGTCAGCGAGCCGCGACGGCGCTTCTGCGAACAGACGCTGGGCGTGACGCGCACCTTCGACGCCACCGACGACCTGCCCGACCGGCTGCGTCGCCACTTCGGTGATCTGCCCACGCTCGTGATCGACGCCACCGGCCACGCCGGCTCCATGCAGCGATGCTTCGAGCTGACAGGCCATGGCGGACGCATCGTGTTCCTGGGCCTGTTCAAAGGCGAGTTGACGTTCGATGATCCGAACTTCCACAAGCGCGAACTGACGCTGCTGGCCAGCCGCAACGCCACGGCGAGCACGTTCGCGCACGTCATCGCCGAGGTCGAGGCCGGGCGCGTCGACACCACGCCATGGATCACGCATCGACTGGCGCTGACGGAAGTGCCCGCGCAGTTCGCCAACCTAGCCGGGCAGGCGAACCTGCTCAAGGCGATGATCGAGGTGAAGGCATGACGGCCGCGACTGCTCCGACGGTGGATGCGCACCAGCACTTTCTCGACCCGACGCGGTATGCCTACCCGTGGATCGATGCCGACATGACGCCGCTGCACCAGCCGCACCTGCCCGAGGATCTGGCGGTGGCGTTGAGCAAGGCGGGCGTGCGGCAGACGGTGACGGTGCAGGCGCGGCAGACGTTGGAAGAGACGCAGTGGCTGCTGGCGCTGGCGGACGCGCATCCCTGGATCGCCGGCGTGGTGGGCTGGGTGGATCTGACCGACCCGGCACTGGACGCCGTGCTCGATGGCTTTGCGGATCGACCGAGACTGGTGGGGATTCGGCATGTCACCCATGACGAGCCGGACCCCGACTGGCTGATGCGCGACGACGTGTGCCGCGGGCTGGGTGTGCTGGAGCGGCGGGGCTACACCTTCGACCTGCTGCTGCGCCCGATGCACCTGCGGCATGTGCCCGCCCTGGCGGAGCGGTTCCCGGGGCTGCCGATGGTGATCGACCATCTCGCCAAGCCGGCGATCGCCTCCGGCCGACTCGACGGCTGGCGTGAAGACTTCGCCGCCGCCGCGCGGTATCCCAACGTCTTCTGCAAGCTCTCGGGCATGATCACCGAGGCGGACCCCAAACGCTGGACGGCGGCCGACCTGGCGCCTTACGTTGCGGAGGCGGTGGCGGCGTTCGGCTTCGAGCGGTTGATGTTCGGCTCCGACTGGCCGGTGTGCCGCCTGGCCGGGGCGTATGAACAGGTGGTGACGGCGTTGCGCGAGGCGCTGGGGCCGATCAGCAGCCACGAACAGGCACAGCTATTCGGCGACACCGCCCGGCGCTTCTACCAGTTGCCCGACTGACGGCCGCAGCGCACCCACGCGCTCGGCGTTACGCCAGCGGCAGCGGCACACCGCCTTCGTTGGCGGAGCGTTCGGCGGTGCAGAGCACGTTGATCACCTTCGCCGCACTCGCGTCCTCGACCAGCAGCGGCGTGCCGTCGCGGAGGTGGGCGACGACGTTGTCGTAGTAAGCCTCGGGCTTGGGTTTACGGTAGGCGACCTGCGTCGTCGCCATTTCACCGCCGCTGAGCCGGGTGTGCACCTCGGCCTTGCCGTCCTCGGCCCAATCCCACTTGTCGATGAGCGTGCCCTGTTCGCCGACAATGCGGAAGCGGTCGGGCTGATGCCGGCTGCGGCCGCTGCTCGTGACGTTGGCGATAGCGCCGGATGCGAAGTGGATGCGCGTCACCACGTGGTCTTCGCAGCGGTCCGCGGGCGTGTCCGGCGCGCAGTAGCTGTAGCCTGAAACGTGCTTGACCGGGCTGTCGATCAGGTTCAGGCTGTAGTCGACCAGGTGCGCGCCCCAGTCGAACTGGAGGCCGCCGCTCGCCTGCTTGTAGCCGCGCCAGGTTCGCGGGCCCGGGCCGTAGTTGATGCCTGTGTTCAGCTCGATGACGTTGCCCAGCAGGCCGTCCTGGATGGCACTGCGTGCGGCGAGGAACCACGGATCCAGCCGGCGATTGTGAAAGACGGTGAGGAACCGGCCCGTCCGCCGCGCCGCAGCCATCATCGCCTGGGCGTCGGCGTAGGTGGTCGCCATCGGCTTCTCGACCACCACGTTCGCGCCCGCTTCCAGCGCCTGGATCGCGATCGGGGCGTGCAGGTTGTGCGGCACGGCGATCGTCACCAGATCCAGCGATTCGGCTTTGAACAGTTCCTCCGTGCTGGTGTAAAACTTCGCCTCGGGAAATTCCTGCTCGACCCAGCTTCCCCACGCGGGGTTGGCGTCACAGAACGCCACCACGTCCAACGCACCGGTATCGCGATGCATCTTGCCGTGCTGCTTGCCGATGCCGCCGATCCCGATCACGCCACTGCGAAACTCTGCCATTGTCCTGCGCCTTCAAAATGCCCGGAGTCAACGATTCGTGGATCAGTAATTGAATGTCTCTTGGAGGTAGCGTCGGCTGATCGTGGCGCTTTCGCACGGGTCGATCTGCGTGGAGTCCTGCTCGATCATCGCCCACCGGACGCCATCAAGCTGCGGCAGCACCGCCATCACGGACGGCCAGTCCACGTTCCCCCGGCCCAGCTCGGCCCACGTGGCGCCGTCGTGATCCTTCAGATGCAGGTAGCCGATCCGATCTTTGTGCTCCAGCAGAAACGCAGCGGGGTCCGCACCGGCTACCTTCACCCAGCCGACGTCGATGCAGAAGTCGACCACGTCGAAATTCAGTTCGTCGAGCAGCAGATCCATGGCGGTGCGCTCGCCGTCGATCTTCTCGCTGAACTCGAAGGCGTGATTGTGGTAGTGCAGGTGAACGCCTTCGCTGCGCAGCGTTCGGCCGGCGTCGTTGAGCACCTTGACCGCCGCCTTCCAGTCGGCCAGCGACCGCTCGTCCCAGACGAACAGGCCGGAGTTGGACAGGTCGGTGCAGCCGAGCACGTTGAGCCGGTCGATGATCGAGGGAAGGTTTTCCTGCAGTCGCTTGAGGCCGGTGTGCATGCCCCCGGCCTTCAGGCCGCGTGCGTCGAGCTTGCGGCGGTATTCGTGCGGATCACCCCCGCCGCCTTCCACCGCCGCATAGCCCGCCGCCGCGACACAGTCGAGCACCGCATCCGGATTCGCCTGGTTCTGCTTGCCGAACACGATCAACTGACAGCCAACGGGCGGAAGGGCCATGCTTGATCCTCTCCATACAATGGAAACGAAACGGCCTCCAATTCGGAAGCGACGAGGCAAACGGGCCCAAAAGGCCATGCCTTCCCAGCAGGAGCGGATCATAACAAACTGAAACCCGCCGCTGGCGGCCGCGCAAAGAAAAATCGTATCGACTTGGACAAAAAAACTAAATTACAATCTCCCAAAACACCTCGCCCCTGCGAAGCAGTGAAGGGGCTGTCGACACCCCAGACCGCGCAATCACGCATTAACTACACTTGCAAAAAGCTCTTAACAACATTTTCCGGCGGACCTCCTCTCGGGCACCATTGATGTCTTTGCAAGGCTCGACGAGGCCATTTTTAACGGCGGCCGAGGGGGCGAGGCCGGGCTTGCAGCCTGTCTCTGATTTTTGACCGGATCCCACCCCCGATGCATGTCACGACGGCAGACGTACCACACGCCATGCCGCAGGCGGCCGGTGTGTCGCACGCCCTTGCATCACCGCTACACCGCACGCTTCGGGCTGCTGTGGACTGGTGATGAACCTGCTCTGGAGCCATTGCCCAAGAGCTCGCAATTTAGTGGTTTTCCACATTTTCCACTCAATCACAGGGGCTTCGCCTCGCGGGGAGGGGTGTCCCCTGCTCTCAAACCGCTTTAGACATCGCGAGACTGGTTTTTTGGGCGAAAAAAGCGCAAATTGTGTAACCTATTGAATACGGTGCTACTAAACTAGATTCTGGATGTGCGAACCATTCATCTTCGGAACGTCAGCACAGGTTGAGTTCGTGGCAACTTCTTGACAGCGTGCAACAGCCGGCCAGTCCATCCACTGGCTGGCACCACAGGTTCCGCTTCACGGCCAGGCCGAGAAACGGCGTCTGAGGGACAGAACTCAAAAACCCTCATGTCCACAGCCCCCGCCAATCCGAGTCGCTCGAAAACCAGCGAGCAGGTGACACGCCTGTTGCGTCAACGGATTGTGGACGGTCGCTGGCCGTCCGGCTTCCGTCTGCCGACACGCCGGGAACTCGAGGAAGAACTGGGTGTCAGTACGGCGACCATCCAGAAGGCGATGGACGTGCTGGTCGCCGATGGGTTTATCCAGACGCGTGGCCGGGCCGGCACATTCGTCCGCCACCGGCTGCCGCACCTGACGCGGATCGGCCTGGCGGTGTGGAAAGGGCTGGACCTGCCTTATCCGCACGCGCGATTCGTCCACGCCTTGCGACGCGCCGCGGAGCAGATTCAACCCCTGGCGGGCGTGGAGGTGCAGCACTACTACGACGTGTCGATCGATCCGCCGAGCAAGTCGTTTCACAAACTCTGCGATGACATTGATCATGCCCGGATCGGCGGCGTGTTGGGCCTGGCGATCCACTGGGACGAGGCCCGGCAGACACCGTTGATGCAGAATCCGCATCTCGCACGCGCGGCCGTGTCGGCGCTGCCCGTCCAGGACGTGCCGCGAATCCGCATGGAACCTTACACCGACGAAGTCGTTGCCTCCATTGCCGCCCAGGGTCGGCAACGGCTGGCGGTGATTTACCACGCCCGTGAACGCTGCCCGTCCGAGGTGGATGACAACGGCAATGAATGGGCCACCGCGTTGCGCAAGCGGAATCTGGCGGTACACCACAGCCGGCTGATTCCGGTTCACTCGGGGACGCCGCAGACCGCGGCCGTCGTTGCGCACCTGCTCATGGATCTGCCGCACGAGATCCGGCCCGACGCCCTGGTCATCGCCGACGACCACCTCGTGGAAGCGACCACGAACGCACTGGCACGCATCGGCGTCCGCGTGCCGGAGGACCTGCTGGTGTACGGCCACGCCAACCTCCCAGACCCCCCGCCCAGCGCCGTGCCCATGCAGTGGGTCGGCTATCACATTCCACAGGTCGTTGAAGCGGGCTTGGCCCTGCTTCGCCTGCAACTGACCGGCGCGAACCCGGCCGGCGAGCCGGTGGTCATCCCGCGGTTCGAGCCGGCACTGCCCTCCACCGTCCCGGGGCATGCGTCATCGAATGGCAAGCCGGTCGTTTCTGCCGAGGCATAGTCCAAGCACCGGGGATCGCACGTCGACCTCCATCCGCCGCGGCGTGTCGTCGTACACGCCGGCCTTGAGCATCTTGCGCCCTCCAAAGCCAGCCTGTCGAAGGGACGTGATCCCACCCGCGGTGTCGCGTCAGGACAGGGCGTCGCTGGCGCTGCCGGCGCTGGCGGTGGGACGGCCAATCGCGTGACGAGGCGAGACGAAGCCGACCTGGACGAGCGGGCGAAGGTGCTCGAAGACAAAGCGAGCCGGACATCAACCCGCGTGGTTCGATGATCCACCGTGGCAATCCGAACATGCCGATGAATCGCTTCATGGCGCTGCCGTTCGTCGCGTCGCTGATCCCGGACCATCCGCGCGCCGCGGAATGGCTGGACCTGTCCGCGGAATACCTGCGCTTCAAGCTGGCGATGAACACGGCGCCCGGCGGGGCGTGGCGCGAGCTGATTTCCTACTTCATGGCCAGCGTGCCGCACGTGATGCAGGCGGCGCTGACGTTCGACCGCTCGGGCCGGCTGGACCATCTCACCGCCAGGCAGGTGGTGATGCCGGCGACGTTCGCCTTGAGCCTGATGTCGCCGCCCGATCCCCGCTTCGGCGTCCGCACCGTGCCAGGCTGGGGGCATGAGGGCCACCTGATGGTGAATCACTGGCTGCTCGCCGCCGGGCTGATGCGCGATCGCGATCCGCAGTTGGCACGGGACTTCGCCTGGGCGTGGGACCGCAACGGCCAACCGATGAACGATCACCACGACGCCGGCTTCAGCCCCAGCCTGCTGCTGCATGCCGATCTGCTGGCGGATGTCGATGATGACCACGTCCCCGCCGCACTGCGCAGCACATGGTTTCCCGGCTTCGGGGCCGTCATGCGGGCGCACGTCGGCCACCCCAACGAAGTTTACCTCTCCTACCGCCAGGGCTATCTCGTCAGCCACACCGACGCGAACCAGGGCGACTTCATCCTCTACGCCAACGGCGCGCCGCTGAGCCCGCTGAGCCTCTTCGGCTATTCCCTGCACGCAAACCGTCCGCCGGCGCAGCTCAGCGAAGCGTTCGTCCGTCACGCCACGCAACCCGGTGCGCAGCCTGTACGCGGACTTTTGCAAGCCTGAGTATGTGACGGGGCCGCTGGTCGGGACCGAGCAGATGAGCTTCCGTGAAAAGGGGCTGGCGGCATACCAGAAATACCTGAAAGACTACCTTCGCACCGTCGCGGGCATTGACGATTCGGTCGGCGCGCTGCTTGAAGAACTGGAGCGGCAGGGAACGCTCGATGAGACGATCGTGATCTATACGTCGGATCAGGGGATGTACCTTGGCGAACATGACTACCAGGACAAGCGGTGGAGCTATGAGGAGGGGCTGAGGTCGCCGTTCATGGTGCGCTACCCGGCGGAGATCGAGGCGGGCGGCAAGCGCGAGGCGCTGATGGCCAACGTGGATGTGGCGCCGACGCTGCTGGACTACGCAGGCGTGCGCGTGCCCGAGGCGATGCAGGGCTTCTCCTGCCGCGCCATGCTGACCGGCGACCAAGACGCCGATTTGCGCGAGGCCATCTACTTCCGCTACTGGATGCACCGGGCGCATCGTCACGACAACCCGGCCCACTTCGGGCTTCGAACGAGCAGGTGGAAGCTGATCTTCTACTACGGCCTGCCGTTGGACGCCCGCGGCGCCGAGCCCGCGTCGTCGCCGGCGGGCTGGGAGCTTTACGACATGCAACACGATCCGTTTGAGTTGCACAACCGCTATGAGGATCCGGCCTGCGCGGATGTGATCGAAGACTTGAAGGCGCGGCTGAAGACGATCAAGCAGGAACTCGACGATGCGGACGAAGCGTACCCGGCGTTGATTGACTTGTGGTCGTGACCTGCCATACGCCACAGCGGGAGGCCCCTCACCTCGGCCCTCACATGAGGCTCATGTGAGCCAGATGACACCGCCAGCGGGAGTGCGGGGCGGGGGTTTCATCCACTGGTCTTTACGCCAGCCTCGACGACCTCGCCCACGTCCACCGCATCGACCGCTCCTACGTCGGACGCCTGCTGCGGCTGACCTCGCTCGCCCCGGACATCGTGAAGGCGATCCTGCGCGGCGACGAACCCAACGGCATCAGCCTGGAGAAACCGCGGCAGGAGTTGCCGGTGCGGTGGGATGAGCAGAGGAAAGTGTATGCACAGACGCGGTGATGCCGTGCAGGCGGGCACGGTGAGGTTGGGGGTGAGGGGTTAGCTTTGCCACCCCTCACCAAACCCGCAGACCATCGTCCCGGCGTCTTCCTCCCCCACCCGCTCATCACGCATGCCGCCACGCTGGTGGCAGGTCACCCACGAATGTCACTTCTGCCCCTCGGCCAGCCGCTCCACCGCCATGCGAGCCCGCCGGCGCACCACCTCGTCCGGATCATGCTCCGCCATCGCTTCGAGGATCGCAACGACCTCCGGCGGCGTCTGGGTGTGCGAGCCCAATTTGTCCACCGCCGCCTGCCGTACCTCGGCATGTTCGTCATCCAGCGCCTCGACCAGCGGCTCGAGGACGCGTGGGTCGTCGCGGAACCTCCCCAGCAACCTGATCACCCATAGCCGCACCTCCGGCTGCCCGTGCTCGACGTGCATGAGCAGCACAGGCAGCGGCGCCTCATCCCCAAAAGTGTGCAGGAGCCAGCCGGCCCTTTCCCGCCTCGACGCCGACGTCTTCGAATCGACCAGAACGTCAATCAGCGGCTCCACGGCCGGCGTGCCGATCACCCGCACCACCTCCCTGGGAAACAGGCTCCGCTCACGTTCAGTCAAGGCCGCCTCGATCACCCGCGAATCGGCGACCTGCAAGATCCCCAGCCCCACGAGAGCGGCCCCACGGGTGGGCGTGTGCTCATCGTCCAACAGCTCGATCAGCCTGGGGATCGCCCGACGCTCGCCCAACCTGCCCAGCGCCTCGGCCGCGTACCGCCGCACCCACGGCTGATCGTCATCCAGCGCCGCCAGCCACGCCTTGCGGTCAACCGGCCCGGGCTCGTGGTAGGCCCTGCCCGCCCAGTTCATTCGCCTTCGAACTCGCCCGCCCTCCTCGCACATGATGTTAGAAGGCCACTCCCTGAGCAGATCCCGCAGCCGGGGCTCCTCCGGCCAAAAGGTGACGTGGAAATACACCTCCGCCGCCAGGGCCCGTGCACGCCCATCATCATCGGCAAGCATCGTCTCCCGCACAGCCGGCACCACCGCGGCCCCGATATGCTGCAGCGTCTCGGCAGCAGCGCAGCCCAGATGCACTTCATGCGAGCCCAACACCGACCTGTCCGGCACGAACAGACGCGTCCGATCCGCCAACTGCGCCACGACCACCGGCGTGGCCGGGGCGGCAGCCAGCCCCATGCGCCGCAGCGCATACAACGCCTCCAGCCGCTGCATCGCATCCGTTGACCGCAACGCCTCCGCCTGCTCCCGCACGTCAGCAGGCGCCTCAGCCAGCGCGACTGCCCAACGGTCAGCCTCCGCCTCGCCCGCCGAAGACTTCATCGCCGGACAGCAGCCGCCAGACAGCAAGGCCACCATCAGCCAACACCACAGCCCCTGCTTCATGATGACAACCCCATTTCGAAGGCCCCGCGTCACCTCTTGGGACGCCTGACTGTGGCCAGCGGTTCCATCATCTGGAGAAATTCGTGGCATCACACAAAAAACTCTGGACACAACCTGCGAAAGAAAGCGACGTCATCGAAATACGACGTCATCGTCCATCCGGCGTGTCCTCTTCTTCTTGGCGACGTCTTTGCGTCGGCGGCAAAGGTCGTTGTTGGGGGGGGGCGAAGGGGGGCGCAAAAAAAGCCCCATGCGGATGCATGGGGCTGATGGTTGGCCGGTGATCGTTGGCAAGTGAACAGTTGGGTTGCGAGCACTTCGCACCGTGTCGCCACGATGCTATTGCCCGATGCGTTTCAACCGAAGCCGCCCTGGGCTTCTTGGTGGTTGATCGGCGTTGGGCACGAGAGTGTGTTGACGATCACGGCAGAGATCGCTCTCTTGGCCGAGGGGATTACCGTTCACGAGGAACGGCCTCGGCCATCGACGTCGGGGTGAACCGAGGTCGACCGTGTTCTAAGTTATCCCTTAGAAAGGAGGTGATCCAGCCGCAGGTTCCCCTACGGCTACCTTGTTACGACTTCGTCCCAGTCACCGAGCTCACCGTCGGCACCACTGAATCGTGGCGACTTCGGGTGCTCCCGGCTTCCATGACGTGACGGGCGGTGTGTACAAGGCTCAGGAACACATTCACCGCGGCGTTGCTGATCCGCGATTACTAGCGATTCCACCTTCATGTGGTCGAGTTGCAGACCACAATCCGAACTGGGGCACGGTTTTTGCGATTTGCTCCACCTTGCGGTATCGCTTCGCTTTGTCCGTACCATTGTAGCACGTGTGCAGCCCAGGGCATAAAGGCCATGATGACTTGACGTCGTCCCCACCTTCCTCCGGTTTGACACCGGCGGTCTCCTTAGAGTCCCCACCATGACGTGCTGGCAACTAAGGACAAGGGTTGCGCTCGTTCAGCGACTTAACGCGACATCTCACGACACGAGCTGACGACAGCCATGCAGCACCTGTGCACGTTCCACCCGAAGGCGTGGCTCCCCTTTCAGGGAGTTAATCCGTGCATGTCAAACCTAGGATAAGGTTCTTGGCGTTGCCTCCAATTAAGCCACATGCTCCACCGCTTGTGTGAGCCCCCGTCAATTCCTTTGAGTTTTAGCCTTGCGACCGTACTCCCCAGGCGGTGTGCTTAATGCTTTCGCTGCGGCCGAGATGGTGTCAAAACCTCCTCGACCTAGCACACATCGTTTAGGGCATGGACTACCGGGGTATCTAATCCCGTTCGCTACCCATGCTTTCGTGCCTGAGCGTCAGCGCCGACCCAGTCGCCTGTCTTCACCTTTGGCGTTCCGCTAGATATCTACGCATTTCACCGCTCCACCTAGCGTTCCGACGACCTCTGTCGGGCTCAAGACCTGTAGTTTGCCAAGCAATTCCACGGTTGAGCCGTGGGATTTCACAAGACACTTACAGGCCAGCCTGCGCACCCTTTAAGCCCAGTGATTCCGATTAACGCTCGGGCCCTTCGTATTACCGCGGCTGCTGGCACGAAGTTAGCCGGCCCTTCCTCTGGAACCGATCATATCTTTCTAGTTCCTGACAGAAGTTTACACTCCGAGGAGCTTCATCCTTCACGCGGCATTGCTCCCTCAGGCTTGCGCCCATTGGGGAATATTCGTTGCTGCAGCCTCCCGTAGGAGTCCGGGCAGTGTCTCAGTCCCGATGCGGCGGGTCATGCTCTCACACCCGCTACCCGTCTTAGGCTTGGTGAGCCATTACCTCACCAACAACCTGATAGGACGTTTCCCGATCCCAAGGCGCCGGAGCTTTGCCCACAGGGCCATGCGGCCTAGTGGGATCATCAGGTATTAATCCAAGTTTCCCTGGGCTATCCCTGACCTCGGGGCACGTTAGAAACGCATTACTCGCCCGTTCGCCACTCTACTCCCGGCCGAAGCCGGTTTCGCGTTCGACTTGCATGCTTTAGCCATGCCGCCAGCGTTCAATCTGAGCCAGGATCAAACTCTTCAATTGTTTATGGTTGATTTCGAGCCGCAAGCGACTCGTCCTCTGCAAAAGAAGTAGACCCTGTTGCCCCGGCAACCGACCGAAGTCGTCTGCCGAGACCGGTCACGACACAACTGGCCGAAGCCAGATGTTGCCGCCCCTGCGATAGGCTATATCGCAGAGATTATTAAGGCTCTCATCCATCGATTGGATTCATATTGAGGGCAATTCAATCTTCACAAGAATGATGAACCGATTGCCGGGCTGTGAAAACCGGCAATGCGATCTCCCGCACCACCTCGCCTGTGAAAGCAAAGTGGGGCAGGCACATTCTCGCGTGCTCCCAACTGTTCACTTGTCAAAGATCATCCGGCTGAGGGTCCGTAAACCCTTTGGCCTGTCGGCCTTAACTGGCCTCCCTCACTCCCGGACGGTTGCCCGCCGCGATGAGGGCCGCGTATCGTAGACACTTGGTTTCCCGTGTCAAGCCCCCTGCCGCTCGGCTGGCAATTTTTTTGCCGGGGGTGACGGTCGCTTGCAGCGGCCGACGTTCAACGCGAAGGGTTAATGTATCCAGCCCTTTCTCCCGCGTCAAGCCGGGGGGCGCACCCCGCGAGTCGGACCTCTCGGTTCAAGGCCCGTCAGACGGGGACGAAGAAGCTGCTGGTTCTAACCTAAACCCTTTTAAACAGAGTCTTATATTAATTACGGCGGGGGGCCTGAAGGGTTCGGCAAAAATGTTCGGCCCACAGGTTTTCCACATCCCGCGGAAGCCGCCAGCAAGGTAAGGGAAGGCGGTTCAAACCGCGGATGGCTGGCAGTGGCGTCCTTTGCATTCCCCTATCCGGAGGCCCGGCTGTTGGGACGCGGCGGCGTGAAAACGTACACTGGCGAGCGTGACGGATGCCCCTGTGCCGGGCCTGCGCCGGCCGACGATCATCGGCGCCTCACTGCTGACGCTGCTGGCCACGATCTGGCTGGCGAGCCAGGGCGATGTCGCGCCCGTGGCGGCGGGCAAGTTTGCGGCCGTGCTGGCGGTGCTGCTCAACGCGGCCCCGGCCCTGATCGCGATCTGGATCGGCGCGGCCGGGCTGGGCTATCCGTTGCGGGCGTGGCTGACGCCGACGCTGACGCAGGGGCGGACGGTGGTGCAGGTGGGGCTGGGCATGGCGGCGATGCTCGGCCTGGCGTGGGCGCTGGCGTGGGCGGGGCAGTTGCACACGGCTTCGGCATGGGGATTGTGCCTGCTCGGCGCGGGGCTGCTGGTGCTCGCGTGGATCATCGCCCGTCGGGGCCAGTCACCCGGCCCAAGCGCCGCGGCCGCGCCGCCCGCCGAGCATCGCTGGCCCTGGTCGCTGGTGTTGTGGATGCCGCCGCTGGGGTTGCTGCTGACCGCCGCGGCCTGTCCGCCGGGCACGCTGTGGCAGGTTGAGGCGTTCGGCTACGACGTGATGAGCTACCACCTCCAGCTCCCGCGCGAGTGGCTGGTCGGGGGCGCGATGGCCGGCCTGGAGCACAACGTCTACAGCTTCCTGCCGAGCTTGGTCGAGGCGGGGTACATGCAGCTTGGCGCGATGCACGGCTCGATGCGCGACGCGATCTACACGGCGCAACTGTTTCACGTGAGCCTGGCGGTGCTGGCGGCGGCGGGGGTGGCGCAGGCGGCGCGGCATTTTGTGGAACGCGGGCCGGCGGTGGCGGCGGGGGCGGTGCTGTTGGCCGTGCCGTGGGTGGTGGTGACCGGGTCGCTGGCGTACAACGAGATGGCGGTGCTGGCGTTCGCGGCGGTGGCGATGGTGGTGTTGTTCGATCGAGGCAGCGAGCGTTGGGGCGGCGCGGCGGCGATCGGCTTTCAGGTCGGGGCGGCGACACTGGCGAAGCTGACCGCCGGCTTCTTCGTGGCCGTGCCGCTGGGCCTGGTGCTGCTGACGCGGTTGAACCATGCGCAGCGCTGGCGTCAGCCGCCGCGCTGGCCGGTGGGCGTGAAGGCGGCGGCCGTGGCCGCGCTGGCGGGGGCGTTGACGCTGTCGCCCTACCTGGTGCGCAACTATGCGTGGACGGGCAACCCGGTCTTGCCCTTCGCCACGGGCACACTGGGGCAAGGCCACTGGGACGATGCGCTTCAACAGCGCTGGGACGCGGGCCACGGGCTGGTGTCGAACGAGGCGAGCCGGTTCGAGGCGTTTCACCGGCAGTGGCTGCTCAACGCTGGCTACGGGGCTCTGGGCGGGCATGGCGTAGAGCGTGAATCGCAAAACATCGCACGGTTCGACACCGAAGGCGGGTTCCCGCTGTTGTGGGCGGTGCTGCTGGGCAGTGCGTTGTTGTGCGTGACGCGGCCGGGGCTGCGGCGGGCGGTGGCGGCGCTGGCGGTGATGGTGGCGGCGCAGTTCGCCTTCTGGTTGCTGGCCACGCATCTGCAAAGCCGGTTCCTGATTCCCACGCTCGTGCCGGCGGCGCTGCTGGCGGGCATCGGCCTCGGCCGGCTGGCGGCGCTGACGCAGGCGAAGGTGGTGTGGCTGTGGTCCGCGGCCGCACTGTTTCTGGTGGCGCTGCTGACGCTGTCGAGCCTGACGATCCTGTTCAACCAGACGCAGCGCATCCAACTCGACGACGGGCGACGGGTCGCCGCGCCGCTGTGGTTCGTCATCGATTCGCTGCCCGGCCGACAGACGCCCGACGCCGAGCGGGGCATGGCGGCGCATCCGATCAACCAGTTGCCCGCCGACACGCGCACGCTGCTGGTGGCCGACAGCAGTCCGCTGCTCTACCTCGATCGGCCGTTCGTGTATCACACGGCGTTCGACCGCAGTCCGCTGGGCGAGATGATCCGCGCCGCCGAGGGCGAGCCGGCCCGCGTCAACGCCCTGTTGCGCGAGCGGGGGATCACGCATGTCTGGGTGCACTGGTCGGAGCTGGCCCGCCTGCACAACACCTACGGCCACGACCGCGACGTCACCGCAGATACGCTGCGCGCGTTGATCGAGACGGGCTGGCGGCCGGTGGTGGAGAGCGGGCGGAGTGCGACGTTGTATGCATTGCCGCGTTGACGGGGAGGCCCACGGCTGGAAGCCGTGGGCTTCGGGGGGAGTTGGGGTCAGCGTCGGATGAGGGGGCGGAAGGGGCGGGGGGTGGCGGGTGCGGTGGCGAGCGTTGAGCGGGCGGCGCCGAAGTCGGCGGGAGGGCGCGGGGCGGGGCCGATGGCGGCGGTGGCGTGGAGGGTGGCGCCGTGGTGGGCGTGGAGGGAGCGGGCGTGGAGCTGGCCGGTGGTGTGGCTGGCGGGCATCAGTTCGACACGGCCGAGGACGGTGGTGTGGCCGGCGAGGTTGCCTTCGCTGACGAGGCTGTTGCACAGCAGTCGGCCGGCGAGGGTGGCGGAGGCGGTGACGCGGACCGGGCCGAGGGTGGCGACGTCGCCGGCGGCGTCGTGGTCGATGGTGCGCGAGCCGAGGTTGAGCGGACGATGGCAGTGGGGGCAGGCGAGGGAGATCGCCCGGCCGGAGGTTTCAAAGCGGTGCTGGCAGTACGGGCAGGTGATCGCCCGGCCGTCCGCCGCGCGGTTGCCCCTGGCCCGGATTCGAAATAGTCGCGGCCCGAACGGCATGGTGGGGTTCGCCTGGCGGTGGACGCCCACGTGGGGGCGGGGGCGAGGTCACGAGGCCGGCCGTACGCTTCAGCCGTGGCCGTGGGCCGTGGCGGCGACACGACGGGCGGAGCTGAGCACCTTGGAACGGCGGCGCTGGATGGCGGCGTTCATCGACTGGGCCATGGTCTGCACCTGCGGCGCGGCGGCCGGGGCGTCCAGCGGTTCGGCCTCGTCGGCGGCGTCCACGTCGTCCATTGTGGCCGGGGCATGGTCGTCGACGGCGGCAACGGGGGAAGCGCCGGCTTCAAGCGCTTCAAGCCGTTCGGCGGCGGCGTCCATCGCGTTGGGGCTGACGCAGACCTGGCCCTGGAACAGCGCGCCGTCTTCGACGTTGATCCGCCCGGTGAACAGCTCGCCCAGCAGTTCCGAGCCGGCGAGCAGATCGACGCCTTCCTCGGCGATGACGTCGCCTTCCACCTTGCCCGCGAGGCGGAGCGTGCCGGCGACGACGGTGCCGCGCACCTGGGCCGACGCGGCCAGTTCCAGTGTGCCGGTGACGCGGAGCGTGCCCTCGAACTGGCCCATGATTATGGCGTCGTTATCCAGGCACAACTCGCCGCTCATGCGACAGTCGGCGCCCAGGACGGTCTTGCTTCGCGGTGCTCCCTGCTCCATACGCTCCTCACTCATGGCCCGGCTCCTTGCACTGATGCGGTTGATAACTGGATGAATCCGTTCGTCCTCGTTACATCGGAGCGCCAAGGGTTTGCGTTGCAATCAATCCGCCAGGCGGGCCGGGGCGCGGGTTATCGGGAGTTGGAGGCGGGAGGACAAGCGGCGAGCACGTCAGGCGCAGATCACGCGCAGCGCGGCCGGGCGGATGTCGATGGCCGAGGGGGTCCAGCCGGCGGGGTCGCCGTCGGCCTGGAGGGGGACGGGGCCGTCGTCGGAGACGATGCGCAGCGCCCGTGCCTGGCCGTGGATGACGTCAGGTCGATCGAGGTGGCGTTTGCGCACCACGGCAAGGCCGTACGTCGCCAGCGACCGCAGGCCGGGGCGTTGGAAGAGGACCCAGTCGAGCATGGCGTCGTCGCAGCAGGCTTGCCGGCAGATGCCGAGGTTGCCGCCATACTGGGGGATGTTGAAGACGAAGGCGTGCGAGCCGGTGACGCGCTGGCCGTCGACTTCGAGGGTGATCGAGGGGTAGGCGTAGGCGTGGGCCGAGTGGAGGATGCGGCCGGCGTAGCTGAGGCGGTTGACACGGCGGAGGGCGTTGGCCACCGGGCCGGCGGCGCGCCAGCGGGCCATGCGGTGGACGACGTCGGCGTCGAAGCCGGCACTGGCCATGAGCGTGAACAGCCGGGAGCCGACGACGCCGAGGTCGACGCGGCAGGTGTCGCCGCGGGCGATGGCGGCGGCGAGGCGCTGCGGATCGGCGGTGAACTGGAACTGGCGGGCGAAGAGGTTTTCGTTGCCCGCCGGCAGGGTCGCCAACGGCACGTCGGGCATGGCGAATGCATCGTGGCTGTGGCCGTTTGCCAGGTCGTTGACCACGTCGGCCAGCGAGCCGTCGCCGCCGGCGGAGACGATGCAGCGACACCACGCGGCGAGGTGCGGGTCGGTGAGCAGTTGCTTGCGTTCGGCCGGGTCCCACGCGGTGCGGACGGCGAGGCCGTGGGCTTCGAGGGCAGAGGCGAGGCGGTCGACGCGCTGGCGGTTGGCGCCGCGGCCGCTGTAGGGGTTGCCGACGACGAGCACGGTGTCTGTCGAGGGCAATGGGTTGGCTGGAGCGTTCGGGTCCACGCGTGCAAGGCCTCCTGGGGCGGACAGTGTACCGGCGTCGGCACGGCGTTGTCCGCATCAGGCAGGCAGCGTGCCGGCTCGCTCGGCAGGGTCGGTGTCAGCCGCGTCGGCCGCCACCGCTTGCGGAAACATGTGAATGTCCCCCCGCAGCACGACCAGCGCCCCCAGCAGGCCGTACACCAGCAGATACACCCGCCCCAGCAGCAGCATTCCCACGACCTGGTTCACCGTGACGCCCGAAGCCCCCGGCAGCGCAACCCCGGCCAGCAACGCAATCGCCACGCCCTCCATGACGCCCAATCCTTGATACGTGATCGGCAGCGCGCCAATGAAAAACACCACCGGCAGCACCGTCAGCAACACGCCCAGCGACAGGTCGATGCCCAAGGCCCAGCCCGCCAGCGCCGTCGCCGTCATCTGCGCCAGGTGGGCCGGCAGCGACAAGCCCACGGCCGTCAGCACCGCCACCGGTTGCCGACGGTAGGCGAACGCCGCCTGGTCGATCCGCGTCAGCAGATTGTCCGGCCCGAGCTTCCGCTGCAACCAGTCCACCCCGACTCGCCGTCGCACCCGTGCCGAGAAATAGGTCCCCGCACCGATCGCCAGCAGCGCCAGCCCCGCCCACACCCCCACCGTCAACGACCGCACCGCCGGCTCACCAAGCATCAACAGCCCCACCAGCCCCGCCAGCAGCACAATGGAAACCAACCCCGTCACCCGGTCGAACACCACGCTCATCACCGCCGCCCCACGGTGGCCCGACCCCTTCGCCGCGTAGTACGCCTTGACCAGGTCCCCGCCCGTCATGCCTGGCATGCAGAAGTTGAAAAACAGCCCCACCAGCGTCAGCTTGAACGTCTTCATCGGCCCCGGGTCCAGCCCCTGCGAACGCAGCAGCACCAGCCAGCGAAACGCCTGGAGCACCGGCAACGCCCCGACCAGCAACACCCCCACCCCCAGCAGCGACCATCGCGCCCCCGCCAGCGTCGTCACCACACCCGGCTGGTACTGCACGTCCCCCGCCCCCGTGCCGACCGCCCCGGCATCCAGCGTCAACGTCTCGCCCGCTTCCCACGCGGCCGGCAGGGCGACCACCAGCCGATCCCCCGGAACGCCCGGCTCACCGTCGAGCAACGGCACGCTCCGCGCCGCGGTCAACGTCCGCCCATCGGGCAGTTCCATGCCGGCGGGCAGCAGCAGGTGGTCGGTCCAGACCAGGGCCCAGACGATGTAGGCAACCCCCGCCGCCGCCAGCAGCAGCCGGAGCAGAATGCCCAGGTGGCGCTTCATGTTGCAGTTGCCCTCCACAGCATCGGGCACATGGTACGCGGCAGGTGGTCAGGTGTCAGAGATGCCTCATCAAATCGCCCCACGCTTATCCCGGTGACTCACAACGAGCCGGACCAGTTGGCGGGGCAGAGCAGGACGGGCAGGCTGGTCTGGCGGATGAGGTTGCTGGGCACGTCGCCGGCGATGAGGCGTTTGAGCACGCCCTTGCCGGTGAGCCCGAGCACGATCAGCGTGCATTGCCGGGCCCGGGCGGTGTTGAGGATCGCCTTGGAGGTGTCGTCGGAGAAGAGCATCACCCCCTCGGCCTTGACGCCGGCGGCCTGAAGGCCTTCGGTCATCAGTTGCAGCGTCTGCTCGCCGCGCTGGGTGGCGTCGGTTTCGTGCTCGTCCTCGTCCTGGAGCTGGGCGACATGCGCGACCACCGCTTCCGCGTCCAGCCGGGCGGCCAGGTCGGCCAGCGGCTGGACAAGCTTCTCGCTCGCCCAGGGCGACGAAACGGCGATCAACATCCGCGTCCTGCTCAAACCGATCTCCCAAGAGGGCTTATTGAGCCTGGAGCCATTCGCTTGAAGCCTTCTGCCAGATATTCCCGTCCGGTCGGCCTGTCGCTGGCTCATGGCTTCAAGCGAACGCTCCAGGCTCAATCATCGCGTGGTGGTACCACAGCCGGGGGGCGGGGTCAAAATCTCTACGTCGCCGCGCCGGCCCCGGCATGGCTCGACGACTGCCTTCGCCGGCGGTTGACGATGGTCTGATACGTCAGCCCCACCACCAACAGGTCGGTGTCGCGCAGCGTGCCCGAGTGATCGGTGACGGTCCATCCGCCCTCGAACATGCCGATCTGCGTGACCGTGCCGATCCGCCCGCTGCTGTTGGTGATTTCGTAGCCGGTGTGGAAGATGCCCGCCGAGACGAGCTGCGCCGGCCCGCTGGTGAGCGAAAGGTCCCAGGCACTGGTGAAAAAGCCCGCCCGGTCGGCCGTGCCGAGCACCTGCCCGCTGGCTTCGTCGGTGAGCGTCATGTGGCTGCCGATCCAGTTGCTGCGGTGAAACGCGAGCCGTTGTCGGCCGGCCATCGAGGCGTTGAACCCTTCGCCAAACATCCGCCCGACGAACTCGCCGTGCGGCCGACCGTCGAGGTGGAGGACGTAGGTGCTGGAAAAACAGTGCGGCGAACGAGCCTGAAGCGTGGCCATGAGGATGCCCCCGTGATAAGGACCGTGAACGGTGAATGGGAAGGCATACTATACCGCACCGGCCGCGAAAGGCGGGACTCTCTCACTCCCCTCCCTTTGGGAGGGGCCGGGGGAGGGGAGCACCGGCCGCCTTGAATCTGCTGGTATGCAGTTGACGCAGCGCAGCCGGAGGCGCCCTCCCCCAACCCCTCCCGGAGGGAGGGGAGTCGGAATCCGGGGCTTCGCGGACTCAGCCCTCGGCTTTGGGGGCAGCGGCGATCCGGCAGCCGCACTCGGGGCAGGTGTCGCCCGTCGTGCCTCGCAAGTCATAGCCGCAGTCGAAGCAGGTCGCGGTGCGCCCGCCCTCGGCGAGCATCAGGCGGATCACGGCGCGACGACGAAGGCGAAATTCGATCCACATGGCGGCGATCATGCCCGCGACCGTGGGAATCTGAAGCCAGGTCATCAACCAACCCAGTGGACCATTGCCGAGCGAGAACACGCCGACGATCAGCGATGCGATCATGAGCAACATCACCAAGATCCACACGGCCAGCCGGGCGGGATGGCGAGCCATCGCCTTGGCCGCCTCTGTCTCAAGACGGTCGCGGACGTTCCATGGCAAGTGAGCGGTTTCCCGGCGTTCGAACATCACTCCCCCCTCTCATCAATCGTCGACTCACCGGACGTGCGGTTGCGGCGTGGCGGGGCGATCTGACCGCCACATTCCGGGCATGTGTCGCCTTCGGTGGCGCGGAGGTCGTAGCCGCAGTCGAGGCATGAGCTGGGGCGGAGGCCCTGTTCAAGCATCAGTTGCTTCAACTTTCGTCGTAGCACTCGACTGTGAAGCATCATGACACCACACATCCAGGGAAACATCCACACCACCACAAGTCCCCAAGCCGCAAACATCCACTGCGGAAAATAGTT
Source organism: Phycisphaeraceae bacterium (assembly GCA_040876735.1). Taxonomy (GTDB): domain Bacteria; phylum Planctomycetota; class Phycisphaerae; order Phycisphaerales; family Phycisphaeraceae; genus Natronomicrosphaera. Next base: position 42,706 of record JBBDPC010000170.1, read on the forward strand.
TACGAGAAATGCGGCCTGGCGGTCGCTTAACCGACCTTGATCGAGGGCGAAACCGACACCTTGCAGGAACAACAGAGGCGGCAAGCATGCAATCCCCAGCAGTAACAAGCTGCGAGGGTGAACCGCGCTGCGCCACATCGCCTTCCACAACAAACGTTGAGCAACATCGTGTGGCAAGCCCTCCAGCGACTTTCGTGGCTGCCTGCGCCACCACTCGGTGAGTGGATTCATGAAAGCCCCCATCGGCCCTATGCTCTACTCGGCCGTATCGATCCACCCGCCACCCAGCACCACGTCGCCGGCGTAGCAGACCACGGCCTGCCCCGGCGTCACGGCTTCCATCGGCTCGGCGAAACGGACCTCCAGCGCATCGTCACCCGTCGCACGCACCTCGGCGGGGACGGGCTGGCTGTTGTAGCGGGTCTTCGCTTCGCACGGCCGCCAGTCGCGGGGCACATCGTCGGTGAGCCAGTTGGTCTGGCGGGCGGTGCAGGCGGTGGCGAGCAGGTCGTCTTTCTGGCCGACGGTGACGGTGTTGCCGTGCGGGTCGCGGTGGGTGACGTAGATGGGATAGCCCAGCGCGATGCCGAGGCCGCGGCGCTGGCCGATGGTGAAATGCTGATGGCCGGGGTGGGTGCCGACGACGTTGCCTTGCGGATCGAGCACGTCGCCCTCGCTTACGCCATCGGGCGACCGTCGGCGGACGAGGCGGGCGTAGTCGTTGTCGGGCACGAAACAGATTTCCTGGCTGTCCGGCTTGTCGAACACGGGGAGGTTGAAGTCCTCGGCGATCTGGCGGACCTCCTGTTTCTGCATTTCGCCGATGGGCAGGAGCATGTGGTCGATACGGTCGCGCGGGCTGCCGAAGAGGACGTAGGACTGGTCCTTGTGGTGGTCGACGCCGCGGAGCAGTTGGGCGCGGGAGATCCGGGGCTTCGTCGCGTTGCTCCTCAGCCCTCGGCTTGGGCGGTGGATGCGGGCGTAGTGGCCGGAGGCGATGTAGTCCGCGTCGATCGACTGGGCGTAGTCGTAGAGCTTGCCGAACTTCAGCCAGTCGTTGCAGCGGACACAGGGGTTGGGCGTACGGCCGGCGTTGTACTCGTCGACGAAGTAGTTGATGATCCGGCCGAAGTCTTTCTTGAAGTTCAGGACGTAGAACGGAATGTCGAGCATCGCAGCGACAAGCCGGGCGTCGGACGCATCGTTGACCGAGCAGCAGCCCTGGCGGTTGGCTTTGGGCTGTTTCGCGGGGTCACAGGCGCCCTCGAACATGTTGTCATATCCCTCGGCCGCCTCAACGGCATCGTCGGAGCCGAGGCGCATGAAGCAGCCGACCACCTCGTAGCCCTGCTGTTTGAGCAGCGCGGCGGTGACGGAGCTGTCGACGCCGCCGGACATGGCGACGAGCACTTTTTCGCGTTTTGGGCCGGTCGATGGCATAGCCGACCATTTTAGCCCAACGACCGGCCCGGGTGGGGTATGATGATCGGCGAGATCGCAACTTCCTTTCACAGACCCTTTTCAGGCAAGGATCGGCCATGATTCGACAACGCATGACGGCATGGGCAACGGCAGTGACGATGGCGACGGCAGCGTTGGGCCTGCTCACGGCCGGCCACGCCCGGGCCGACGTGAACCAGGCGCTGGAACTGGTCGCGGCCGACGCGGAGGTGGTGGTGATCGTGCCGAGCCTGGCGGCGCTCAACCAGCAGGTGAGCGAACTGGGGCAGACGCTGAACCTGCAACTCGATGAGCTGGACGACGTGGTCGGGCAGTTGCGTCACCACGCGGGCATGACGGCCGGGGTGGACGAGACCGGGCCGCTGGTGGTGGCGCTGCTGGACGTGTCGACGGCCCTGACGGACGGCGCCCGGCCAACGGCGGCGCTGCTCGTGCCGGTGAGCGACTACGAGGCGTTCGTGGGCAACTTCGGCGGCGAAGCGGGCGAGGCCATCGCGTCGCTGACCATGCCCGAGGGCCAGCCCGCCTTTGCGAAGCTGCTCGGCGACCATGCCGTGATGAGCGACGACCAGGCGGTGGTGGAAGCCTACGCCGGCGGAGGCGACGCACAAGCATTGCGTGATACGCTTGGCGAGCTGGGACGGAAGTACCTCGACGAATCGAGCGCGGCGGTCTACATCGACCTGGAGGCGGTGGGGCCGGCGATGATGGGCGCCATCGACCGGAAGCTCGCTGAGTTCGATGCCATGATCGACGAATTCTCCGATGCCGACGACCCGCAGTTCCGGACATTTGCCGACACCTGGGAGATGCAACGGCAATATGCCGCCGGCACACGATCCATGATCGAAGGCATGCAGTCGATGCTGCTGGCGATCGACCTCGGCGAGCGCGGGCTGGGCGTGACCAAGACGTTCCGCATGCGCGAGGGCTCGGCGTTGCGCGAGTACTTCCCGGGTCGGGCGTCGCAGGCGGCGGGAGAGTTGGCGTCGTTGCCCGATCGGCCGTTCCTGTTCGCCATGGCGGTGGACGACGAAGCGATCGCGTTCGGCCGGCTTATCGAGGCGATGCTCGAAGCGATGCCCGACGAGCAGCAGGCGATGATGGGACCGTTGATGCAGCAGACGCTGGGCCTGATCGAGCAGACGCAGGCCTACGCGAGCGCCCTCTACGTGCCGGACCAGATGGCGGTGATGAGCGGCGGCCTGCTCAACGCAGTCAACGTCTATCGCGTGGACGACGGCGACGCTTACCTCGCCGCATGGCGGGACACGCTCACCGGACTCGACGAGCAGGCGGTCGACCTGCCCGAACAGGCCGGCGCCGGCGACGGGCAGATGACCTTCACCGGACGCTACGATGACAACGCGCTGCAGATCGACGGCGTGCAGGTCGCGCAGTATCGCGTCGAAGTCGAGCTGCCCGACGCCATGCAGCAGCAGCAGCCGGACAACCCCTTCGCCGGCATGATGAACGCCACGGCCTACGGCGGGTACATCGCCGCGAAAAACGACCACGTCGTCATGACCACCACCACCGACCCGCAGATCATGCGCGCCGCCCTTCGCGCGCTCGACCAGGAAGCGGGCATCGGCGCCGCGGGCCCGATCGCCGAGATCCGCGAACACGCCCTGCCGCCCAACGCCGCCGTGGAAAGCTACATCAGCCTCCAGGGCATCGCGCAGATGGGCAACACCTTCATCGCCATGTTTGGCGGCCAGCCGATCAACGTGCCCGACGACGTGCCGCCGATCGCCATGGGCGCGGGTGTGCAGGATGACAGCGTCGCGTTCCGCCTCTTCCTGCCCGCCGGCGCGATGCGTGCCGTCGGCGACGCCGGTCGACAGTTCGCCCCCATGCTCGGCGGCCCGGGTGACGAGCCCATGCAACAGCCCGGCCGACGCCCGCCGTACTGATCGCCCGCCCGCGCTCCGCTGCGGTGGGCGGCGAAAGATGACGCGTTCGTCAGACCGTCTGTCGCCATGCGCCCATGTCGACCTGCTATCATGCCGGGCTTACCGTGACCGCTTCAGGAAGGACCCGCGACCATGCCCGAGACCCCCGAAACCGCCCCCGCCACCAAGTCCATGGACGACATCGTCGCCCTCTGCCGCCGCCGCGGCTTCATCTTCCAAAGCTCGGAAATCTACGGCGGCATCAACGGCTTCTGGGACTACGGCCCCCTCGGCGTCCTGCTGAAAAAGAACCTCAAAGACGCTTGGTGGCAAGACATCGTCACCTGCCCCGCCGACGGCCCCGACGGTAAGCCGCTGGACATGGTCGGACTCGATTCGACCATCATCATGAACCCGAAGGTGTGGGAGGCGAGCGGGCATTTGTCCGGCTTCAATGACCCGATGCGCAAGTGCACCAAGTGTGGCCACTTCGTCCGAGCAGATCACCTGTGGGACATACTTGCCACATCCTCCCCTTGGCTGGATGACCTGCTTCAAGTATTCACCCCTATCACAGGCGAATTTGATAGTCCACGCCTGCTGAAGTGGGCCAAAGGCAAGGGCAAGAAACTGGCTCCGAACCTGGCATTGGTTCGCAATCCGGAAGTGACACTCAGTTGGATGGCGCAACGTATTAACGGCCAGCCAAATGTCCCGATGGATATGAAGGAGTTTGTCCGCTACGTGGCAACGGAGCAACTGCACAAGGATGGACTTCAAGAACCCTGCCCCCGTTGTGGTGGCGAACTGAGCGATCCACAACAAGTTTCCCTGATGTTTGAATCATGGGCTGGTCTTACCAAGAACGATGACAATAAGGTCTATCTTCGCCCTGAAACTGCGCAAGGTATTTTTGCCAACTTCCGCAACGTCGTTGATACTTCGCGCGTCAAGGTGCCCTTCGGGATTGCGCAACAAGGTAAAGCCTTCCGCAACGAAGTCACGCCGCGCAATTACACCTTCCGCTCGCGCGAGTTTGAGCAGATGGAGATTGAGTTCTTCATCCGGCCCGACTCGGCTGAGGAGTGGTACAGGTTCTGGCGGGACACGCGCTATGCGTGGTGGAAAGCCATCGGCCTGGCCGGCGACAATCTTACGCTGCGCGAGCATGACCGGGACGAGCTGGCCCACTACGCGAAGGAAGGAGCGGGCACGAGCGACATCGAATACCGCTTCCCCTTCACCGCGCCGGGCTTTGGCGAACTCGAGGGCGTTGCGCATCGGACCGACTTTGACCTTCGCCAGCACGCGGAGCACTCGGGCTTGGGCGACAAACTCAAGTACTTCGACCAGGAGCGCAACGAGCGATACTTCCCGCATGTCATCGAGCCCTCGGCCGGGGCCGACCGCGGCACGCTGGCGGTGCTGTGCGAGGCGTATACGCCGACGCCGGAGCGCAAGGGCTCCAAGGTGGTGATGAAGTTCCACCCGCGGCTGGCGCCGATCAAGGCGGCGGTGTTCCCGTTGGTGAACAAGGAAGGCATGCCGGAGGTGGCGGAGAAGCTCTACCGGCAGCTCCGGCGGAAGTACAGCACGGAGTTCGACGTGAAGCAGTCGATCGGCAAGCGCTACGCCCGCATGGACGAGGCGGGGACGCCCTACTGCTTCACCATCGACGGCGACACGCTGACGGACAACACCGTCACCGTCCGCGACCGCGACACGGGTTCGCAGGACCGCATCGCCCTGGACAAGGTCGAAGCGTTTCTGGCGGAGAAGATCGGAGAGTGAGTTTAGCCCCGCCGCCCACCGCGGGGCCAGCGGGGCCCCCCGGGGGGGCGGGGGCTAAACGTGCATGTCACCCGTTGAAGATCATGTGATAGCCGATGGCGAAGATGACCACGTCGGCGCAGAGGTGGCTGATGTACGCGCCCCAGATGTCGCGGTAGCGGAGGTAGATCCACGACCACGTCGCGCCGCCGACGAAGACGCCTAACGCCGCAAGATTCGCGACGAGCGGGTCGAAGTAAAGGTGCACGGCGATGATGTGGTGCAGCGTAAAAAACAGGGCGGAGAGGATCACCGCCAGATAGCGCGGCGCGATCGCTTCGCAGCGGGTGAAGACGAACCACCGCCAGACGTACTCTTCCAGCAGTGAGTTGATGGTGCACCAGTAGACCGCCATGCCCAGGAACAGCACGGGCGAGGTGAGCCCCACGGCCGTGGCCTGCTCGCGGACGAAAGTTTCGTCGATGAGAGGCCGACCGATGAAGAGATAGCCGAGCGCGATGGCGATGAAGATCGCGATACCGGTGACCGTCCCGGCGATCAGGCCCGCGCGGGTCGGGCGGGGGATGCGCGGCCGACCCCGGTCGATGAAGATCAACCACGCCACGGGCAGCGCGACCAGCCAGAGCTTGGAAAACATCCACGCCCCCTGGCCGACGGCGGTGTCGGGCATTGCGATCATCGCCAGCCAGAGGCCGACGCTCGGGGCGGGCACGAGCAGCAGCAAGGCGAGGGCGGCGCGGCGGGCGGCGGTGGAACGGGGCATGGGGCGGTCTCGTCATGCATGAACGCGGGACTGATCACTTAAGTGACCAGCCCGGATAGCCGCGCGTCACAGGTTTCAGTACGACTTCGCCCAGAGCACGCGGCGGGGGCTGGGCTTGCCGGTGAAGATGCAGCGGCCTTCACTGTCGTCGCCGAGCGGGTCGGTGAAGGGGATGCAGCGGATGGTGACGCCGAGGTCCTTCTGCACCTGCGCCGCCACCTCTTCGTCGCCGCACCAGTGAGCGAGCGCGAAGCCGCCATGGATTTCGGGCTGTTCCGTGTTTTTGGGCGTGAAGAACTTGTAGAACTTTTCCTTGTCCTTGATCGCCCGCATGTGCTCGTCGCGGAACGCCTTGGCGCGGTCGAACATTCCCTGCTGCATTTCGTCGAGAATGGCGGTCACCTGCTCGACGAACTGCGTGCGCGGGAGGCTCTGCTTTTCCTTGGGCGTTTTGTCCCGCCGGGCCATGAACACGGCATTGTCCGCCATGTCGCGCGGGCCGACTTCGAGGCGGATGGGCACGCCCTTCTTGACCCACTCCCAGTTCTTGTCGCCGCCGCGGATGTCGCGCGTGTCGATCTCGACTTCGATCCGTCGGCCGTGGTAGTCGAGCTGGCGCAGCTCGGCGGCGAGGCTGTGGCAGTAGTCGAGCACCTTCTGCGGATCGTCGGCCTTGAAGGTGATCGGCAGGATGACGACGTGGGCGGGGGCGAGCTTCGGCGGCAGCACGAGGCCGTCGTCGTCGCTGTGGGCCATGATGAGCCCGCCGATGAGGCGCGTCGAGACGCCCCAGCTTGTGGTCCACGCGTGCTTGCGCTCGCCGTCGGCGTCGAGGAACATGATCTCCTGCGCTTTGGCGAAGTTCTGGCCAAGGAAGTGGCTCGTGCCGGCCTGCAGCGCCTTGCGGTCCTGCATCATCGGCTCGAACGTGTACGTGTCCACCGCGCCGGGGAACTTTTCCCCCTCGCTTTTCTTGCCCTTGATGACCGGCAGCGCCATCCAGTTTTCCGCGAAGTCGACGTAGACGTCGAGCATCTTCAGCGTTTCCTCGACCGCCTCCTCTTTCGTGGCGTGGGCGGTGTGCCCTTCCTGCCAGAGGAACTCGCTGGTGCGCAGGAACAGCCGGGTGCGCAACTCCCAGCGGACGACGTTGGCCCACTGGTTGATGAGTAGCGGCAGGTCGCGGTAGCTTTCGACCCACCGGCTGAACGCGTCGCCGATGATCATCTCGCTGGTGGGGCGGACGATCAACGGCTCGTCAAGTTTCGCTTCGGGGTCGGGGATGAGGCCGCCGTCGGGCCCTTCGATGAGCCGATGATGCGTGACCACGGCACACTCTTTTGCGAAGCCTTCGACGTGCTTCGCTTCCTTTTCGAGGAAGCTCTTGGGGATGAACAGCGGGAAGTAGGCGTTGCGGTGGCCGGTGGCTTTGAACTTGCCGTCGAGCGTGCGCTGAATGTTTTCCCACAGCGCATAGCCCCAGGGCTTGATGACCATGCAGCCGCGCACGGGCGACGATTCGGCCATATCGGCGGCGCGGACGACCTGCTGGTACCACTCGGGGTAGTTCTCGGCACGGGTGGGGGTGATTGCGGTTTTAGCCATGGTTCACTTCGCTCTGACGGTCAGACGTCCACAAACGTGAAAGAGAACAACCTACCTCAATCTGTGGTGACCCGTCTAGTTCACAGACCTCGTCTGGCTCTACGCCAAATCCACCACATACCGATCACCCAGACGAGAGGCCAGAGGGCTAACAGGATCAAGCGTCCGAAGTAGAAGGTGCTGCTTGCCCCCCCGCCGGTCGTACTAAGAAACTCACTTTGCGCATGAATTACATCCGGAAGGTGCTGCGTCGACTGCTGAAGTCGCCCCAGCATGTCCAGCGTTTCCAGCAACTCGAGCCGAATCTGTGGGTCGGATGGGTCCAACCCCACCTGCTGCCACCAGTGAGCAAAGTCTTCTAGCGTAGGCACGCGCGAAGCCCGGTCAGCAACAGTTCCGTCTGTTCGATGGACCTCGTAGCGCGCCTCATGAAAGTGAACAACGAGAGAATCAGGGTTAGACCGGGGCGCATTCTCTACGCGAAGGATTACATACGGCGGAGTTGCACCATGCGGCTGGAAAGGCCAACGAATGGTCGTGTAGTCCGTCATAAAGTTGATCCCACCATAGGCCTGAGATTGTGGCCAAGCGAGCGTCCTATCCAAACGACGCGTTTCATGCACTGGAAGAACGGTTCGATCAAGGAGAACAGTTAGCAGGACCGTCACGATCAACAATGCCGCCGTCCAGGCGCCGACCCAAGCCAGCAGGCGAAACATCCATGCCCAGTCGATTTTATCCCCATATCGAATTGCCCCTTGTTGCGTCAGGTCAGTACCACACTCGGGACAGCTATCTAGGGCGATGCCTCGCAACAAATAGTTACACGTCCGGCAAAAAGGGAGGGGCTCCGCAATGTCAGAAGAACCGTTCACGCTTGCCCCTTTAACACTCAGACGCACCAATGGACAAGGACCCGTCCTCTAATGCCGATGCTTGTCGATCGTCGCCGCCTGATCGCCATGCAGCCGCGCACGGGCGACGAGTCGGCCATGTCCGCGGCGCGGACGACCTGCTGGTACCACTCGGGGTAGTTCTCGGCACGGGTGGGGGTGATTGCGGTTTTAGCCATGATGCGGGGTTCGGGATTCGGGGTTCGGGGTTCGGGAAGACAGAGGTGCGGGAGCGAGGTTGGCCATCGGGTTCGGAACCCGAATCCCGAATCCCGAACCCAAATCCCGCCGCCTCAATATTCCGTCACCGGCAGATGCGGGTGCGGGTCGTGGCCGTCGGGGGGTGGGGGGACTTCGTCGGCGCCCACGG
>JBBDPC010000171.1:0-10568 GCA_040876735.1 Phycisphaeraceae bacterium
GCTGGAAAGAGTACGGTTTGTAACCCCCCCCGAAGCCCACGCTCTCCGAGCGTGGGTCCCCCTACAATCCCCCACACCATGGCACGATTCAAAGACCAGGCCATCTGCATCCGCCATCTCGAATGGTCGGAGACCAGCCAGCTTGTGGTGCTCATGACCGAGCAGCACGGGAAGGTGCGCGGCCTGGCCAAGGGTTCCAAGCGCACCAGCCCCTCGGCAGTCCAGCGATACTCCGGCGGCATCGAGCTGCTCACCCGCGGCGAGATCGTCGGCGTGCTGCGCTCCAGCAGCGAACTGGCGACGCTTACCGAGTGGGACCTTCAGGACGATTACTACCACCTGCACACCGACCTCGCCGCACAGCAGGCGGCGGGTTATGCCGCCGACGTGGTCAACGCCCTTATGGCCGAGCAGGACGAGCACGGCCGGACGTTCCGCGCCCTGCGCACCTACCTCGAAGCCTTACGCGATCGCGAGGCCACGCAGCGGCAGGCCGCGCTGCTGCAATTTCAATGGGAACTGCTCGACGACGCCGGCTACCGGCCGGAGTTGTGGCGCGACGTACACAACGGGGCCGAGCTGCCGGTCGTCAAGACGTACACGTTCGACCCGCACGGCGGCGGGATGACGCAGCGCCACGGCGTCAACGACTGGCGCGTCCGCCGACAGACGGTGGAGTTGCTGCGCGCGGTCGCCGCCGGTGAGCGAGCCACCGCCGACCGCGATGCCCTCGGGCGGGCCAACCGTCTCTTGTGCGTCTACCTGCGGGCGATCCTCGACAAAGAGCTGCCGACGATGAAGTTCGTGCTCGGTTGAAAGGGGTGTGGAGCGCGCATTGCAAAAAGCCCACGGCGTCACGCCGTGGGCTTCTTCTGGTCGTGACTGCGCTTCACGGCCGCTTCATCATGCTCGCCATCGCCACCAGCCCCGCCAGCACCAGTCCGATGGCGAACGCGCCAAGCGCTGTCGCCATGGGGCGTTCGGTCATCGTGTCGATCATCTGGTCACCGCGCTTGCGGGCCGTTTGGTACGCACCGCCGATCCGCTGCATCCGGTTGTTGAACTGACCTTTGGCGGAGTCAGCGCCCTCGCGGCCGGCCTCGTAGAGGGCGTTGGCGAGGTCACGCAGATCGTAGCGCACCTTTTGCAGATCGCGTTGAAGCGTCTGCATCTCCGATCGCACGTCGTGGGGTGAACGCCGCAGTCCGAAAAACTTTGCACGGCTAACCATGTGGCACCTGTCTTTCGCTAAGGGGGCGACACGCCCCTCCAGTTCACGATAGGCGCGCCGGCGGGTCAGGTCGAACACCACCCAGTTCCGCCAGCAACGCCGCGTGCGTCTGGCAGCCGAGGTGGAAGCGGTCGAGGGCGAAGTGCTCGTCGGGCGAGTGGATATTGTCGGAGTTGAGGCCGAAACCGATGAGCAGGCTGTCCAGTCCCAGCAGCCGCTTGAAGTCGCCGATCACGGGGATGGTGGCCCCTTCGCGGACGAGGACGGGGGTGCGGCCGGCGGCGTGTTCGATGGCGCGGCTGGCGGCGGCGATCCAGGGCGAGTCGGTGGCGACGGCGGCGGGGTAGGCCCGGCCGTGCTCGGTGATCTGCCACGTCAGGCCGTGCGTGGGCTGGTCGTGGAGCCATTGGGTGAACGCCTCGGCGATCTTCGTGGGATCCTGGTCGGCGGCGAGGCGGAAGCTGACTTTCGCGCCGGCGAAGCTGGGGATGACGGTCTTGGCGCCTTCGCCGCCGTAGCCGCCGTAGAGGCCGTTGATGTCGCAGGCCGGGCGTGACCAGCGTCGTTCGAGGGTGGTGTAGCCCGCTTCGCCGAAGCCTTGCGTGAGGCCGATGGATCGGAAGTAGTCGCGTTCGTTGAAGGCGAGGCGTTGCCAGAGTTCGCGTTCGTCTTCGGTGAGCGGGAGCACGTCGTCGTAGTAGCCGGGGACGGTGACGCGGTGGTCGCGGTCGAAGAGGTCGCCGAGGATGCGGGTGAGGATGGTGGCGGGGTTGGGGATGGTGCCGCCGTAGACGCCGGAGTGCAGGTCGCGCGACGGGCCGTGCAGTTGGATTTCGAAGTAGAGCAGGCCGCGGAGCGCGTAGGTGATGGCGGGGGTGTGAGCGTCCCACATGCTGGTGTCGGAGACGACGGCGACGTCGGCCTTGAGCCTGTCGCGCTGCTGTTCGATGAAGGCGGGGAGGCTGACGCTGCCGCACTCCTCCTCGCCTTCGATGAGGACGGTGACGTGGCAGGGCAGCTTTTCGCCCGCGTCGTGGTAAGCGCGCAGGGCTTCAAGGAAGCAGAGGACTTGGCCCTTGTCGTCGCTGGCGCCGCGTGCGTAGAGCGCGCCGTCGCGGAGCGTGGGCTCGAAGGGAGGGCTGGTCCACTTGGCGACCGGGTCGGGGGGTTGCACGTCGTAGTGGCCGTAGAAAAGCAGGCGGGGGGCGGTGGGGTTGGCGACCTGCGCGTCGGTGGTGGCGGCATAGACGACCGGGTGGCCGGCGGTGGGCAGCACCTCCGGCGTCAGGCCGCTGGTGCGCAGGTGGTCGGCGACCCAGTTGGCGGCCGTCCGGACGTGATCGGCATAGGCGGGATCGGTGCTCACGCTGGGGATGGCCAGCAGCGCCTTGAGGCGGTCGACGGCGGCGTCGCGGGCGGCATCGAGCTGGGCGAGGGCGGTGGTGGGCATGGGGTGGTTCGCTTGTCGGAGGCCGGCCGGTGAGCCGGGCGTTGCAGAGATCGGCGTGGAACGATAACAGGTTACAACATCGCACGCGGTTTGTTGCGTGCATGGAAACCGGGCTGGTCACTTAAGTGACCAGCCCAGTGCGGTCACGTCTGCGCCGCCAAGCAGGCGGTTTGCCGTTGTCGGGGGTGCGGGGTTCGAGTAGGGTGTTGTGGACACGTCAGCGTTGTGGTGAGGACCACCCGGGAGGCATGTGCGATGGCTGGATCAGGTTTCCGTTTCGGATCGCGTCGGCAGGGGAGAGCGCCGACGAGTGTGATTGGCAAGCTGGTTCAGTCGCTGTTCCTGTCCATCTTCGCGCTGGCGGGGCTTGCGTTTCTGGCGGTCATGGGCTGGGCGCTCAGCGGGCAAATCGCGACCTACACCTGGGACCCCGCACCCGCCACAATCGTCGCCAGCGACATCGACGAAGACCGCAGCCGTGACAACCCCTACCGCTTCACCGTCGAGTACACCTACCAGGTCGCCGGCCAAGACTACACCAGCAACCGCTACCAGCACGACCACGACGGCTCGGACGACTACAGCGAAATCAATCAGCTCCTCAGCCGCTACCCCGCTCACTCGCAAGCCACCTGCTACGTCAACCCCGACGCCCCCGCCGAGGCGGTGCTGGAGCGGCCGAGCCTGGGCGACATCGCCATCTTCGGCGCGTTCGGCCTGATCCCGCTCCTGTTCGTCGTGGTCGGCTTTGGCGGCATCTACTACACCTGGCGCAGCCCGCCGAGGGGCGGGGAAGAACACGCCGTCTCCGTGGGGCATGCCGGCCGACGCCAGCTTCAGGGGCGGGGGTTGGCGCTGTTCTTCCTGGTCTTCTTCCTGTTCGGCAGCGTCTTCTTCACCATCTTTTTCCTCTGGCCCACATGGGGCGTCTGGCAGGCCCGGCAGTGGCAGTCCGTCACCGCCGAGGTGCTCGACAGCCGCGTGCGCAGTCACAGCGGCGACGACGGCACGACCTACAGCATCGACATCGAATACGCCTACGAGTTCAACGGCCAGCCTTACCGCTCCAACCGCTACGACTTCACCACCGGTTCCTCCAGCGGCCGCGCCTCGAAGCAGGCCGTCGTCAACCAGCACCCGTCCGGCAAGCAGATCACCGTCTACGTCAACCCCGCCAACCCGCACCAGGCCGTGATCAACCGCTCCATGACCGGCGCGATCTGGCTCGGCGGCATCACGGCGGTCTTCCCGCTCGTCGGCCTCAGCGGGCTGGTGTGGCTGGGCGCGAAGCGGCTGCGCGGCGGCGGCGATGACGGCTGGTCGGTGCTCGACCGGCCGGGCCGCGGCGCGAGCGGGAAGAGTGCGGCGCTTGCGGGAGCGGGCACAGGTGGTGACCGTTCATCCAATGCGGCGTTGAGGGATACGGTCGGCCCTGTGACGCTCAAGCCGGAGAGTTCGCGCGTCGGCGGTTTCGTCGGGTTGCTGCTGTTCGGCCTGGTCTGGAACGGGATCGTCTTCACGTTCCTCGTGCCCGAGGTGATCGACGGCTGGCGCGGCGGCGTCGGTGTGGGCGGCGTGCTGTTCACGCTGTTCGGCAGCGTTTTCGTCCTGGTGGGGCTGGGCGTCGTCGGCGGCGCGGTCTACCAGGGCATGCGGCTGTTCAACCCGACATGCGAACTGCAGGTCACGCGGCGCGCGTTCCGGCTCGGCGAGCCGCTGGCGGTGCGGTGGCAGATCCGCGGGCCGGTTGATCGGCTGCAAGACCTGGCGGTCACCCTCGAAGGCCGGGAGGAAGCGGAGTACACCCACGGTACGCGCACGTCCACCGACAAGCACACCTTCGCCCGCCTCGTGCTCGCCGAAGTCACCGACGCCGCGCAGATTCGCCATGGCGACGCCGTCATCGATTTGCCCGAGCGAACGATGCCCAGCCTCAACGCCGGCCACAACCGCATCATCTGGACCTTGCGCGCCCACGGCTCAATCCGCCGCTGGCCCGACATGGACCAGTCGTTCGCGCTCACGCTTCTGCCACGGGAGACGTCGCATGGCTGACACGCTTCGCATTGAAACGCATGGCAATCGCACGCACTTCGAGCCGGGTGAAATGCTGCACGGCCTGGTGGGCTGGGAACTGGCCGACCCGCCCAAGTCGGTCGAGTTTCGCCTGAGCTGGTACACCGAAGGCAAGGGCGATCAGGACGTGCAGGTCGTGCAACGCAAGGCGTTTGACCATGCGCCGGCCGTGGACGCGCAGGTGTTCGAGTTCCCGTTGCCGACGGAGCCTTACAGTTTTTCCGGCAAGCTCATCACGCTCTGCTGGGCGTTGGAGTTGATCGTCAACGGCCGGCAGTCGACCCGGCTGGACCTGGTAATCGCGCCGGGGGCGGAGGAGATCGATCTGAACGCCCCGGTTTCATCGCCGCCGGCGGTTGAAGTGTAATAGCTGGTTCCGACTCCCCTCCCCCCGGGAGGGGCTGGGGGAGGGCGCTTCCAGACCCCCTGCGTCACCTGCGTAGCAGTAGATTCAGGGCGGCCGATGATCCCCTCCCCCCAACCCCTCTCGATGGGAGGGGAGTCATAGAAACGACCTCATGCGACCTTGTGACAATCCATTTCGCGCCCGTCGATTGCAGACGTTGCCGTTTCGTCCGCAAGGATGTGATTGGCCGGCGCTGATGAAACGGCTGCAAGACCTGCGCTACCGCGCCGCGATCGTCGGCCCCGAAGGTTCGGGCAAGACGACGCTGCTACGCCAACTTGGAGGACGCCTGGAGCAAGATGGCTACCGCACGCACTGGTTTGCGCTCAGCCGCGATCGTCGCCACCTGTCACAGGAAGCGATCGCGCGCTTGCGAGGCTCGTTCGACGCTGGCGACATTATTCTCTTTGACGGGGCGGGGCACTTGAACGCGGCCCGGTGGTGGGCGTTTCGCCGGCGGGTGCGGTTGGCGGCGGGCGTGGTGATCACTGCGCATGGCGGACAACGCCTGCCTCTGCTTCTGCACACGCGCACCGATCCGGCATTGCTGGAATCGCTCATCGCCGAGTTGCTGGCGGATGCGTCGTCGGCCGCGCTGCCGCACGCGGCGGCGCAGGTGGACCCGGCCGCGCTGTTGCATCGGCACGGCGGCAACGTGCGCGACGCGCTGCGCGAGATGTACGACCACTGTGCGTGACAGATCGGGTTATAGTGGGGGATGACAGGTGTCGCGTCGTGTTGACGGGCCGGATGAGGACGGGGGCGAGTGAGGTGGAAATCATGAAGACGTGTTCCGTGCTGTTTTTCGCCGCCGTGTTTGCCTGCCTCTGGATGCCGCCGACCGCGCAGGCTCAGGCGGTACAGCAGATATGGCAAAACAATTGTGTGCGATGTCACGGCGACCGCGGGCAGGGCGCGATGGCCCGCTCACTGCTGCGCCCCGAACTGACCGATGCGGAACATGACCCGCGGTTTTTCGAGGCGATCCGCGACGGCCTGCCCGACGACGGCATGGACGGCTACGACGAGGCGCTCAGCGATGAAGAAATGTGGGGCCTGGTCGTTCACATTCGCGAGTTGCAGGAGCAGGGCCGCCGCCGGCGCGAGTCGCCGCGGCAGCCGAACGATGAAGGGCTCGTGGCGTCAACGCATCACGATTACCGCTTCGAGCGTGTGATTGAAGAGGGCCTGACGATTCCGTGGGCGTTGACGTTTCTGCCCGACGGCCGGATGTTGATCGCCGAACGGGCTGGCAACCTTCGGCTGTACGACGGCGAGCAACTGAGCGACCCTGTCCGCGACACGCCCCGCGTCGTCCACGCTGGCCAGGGCGGACTCCTCGGCATCGCGCTGCACCCGGACTACGAACAGACTGGCTGGGTCTACCTCGCTTACACGCATGAGAACGATGGGCTGATGACGCGCGTGGTCCGCGGCCGGCTCGACGATCAGCGGTGGATCGATCAGGAAGTGATCTTCGAAGCGCCGCAGGAACTCTACCTGCCCACACGCCAGCACTTCGGTTGCCGACTGGTGTTCGACGACGAAGGCTACCTTTACTTTACCATCGGCGACCGCGGCCGGGGGCCGCACGCCCAGGACCTCGCCCGGCCCAACGGCAAGGTGCATCGCCTGCACGACGACGGCCGAGTGCCGGCGGACAACCCGTTCGTGGACGAGTCTGACGCGATGCCTTCCATCTGGAGCTACGGCCACCGCAACCCGCAAGGCCTCGCCTTCGATCACGAGACGGGTCAACTCTGGGCCACCGAGCACGGCCCGCGCGGCGGCGACGAGCTGAACCGCATCCAGCGCGGCGGCAACTACGGCTGGCCTGAAGTGTCGCACGGCATCAACTACAACGGCACGCCGTTTGAAACACCATGGCATGACAGCGACTTTATCGACCCGGTCCTGCGCTGGACGCCCTCCATCGCCGCGTGCGGGCTCGATGTGGTGCGCGGCGACGCCTTCAGTCAGTGGGACGGCGACCTGCTCACCGGGGCGCTGGCGGGGCAGGTGGTCGAACGGTTGCGCGTGCGTGATGGTGAAGTGGTTGAGCGTGAACGGCTGATCGAGCGGATGGGCCGGGTGCGCGACGTGGTCTGCGGGCCGGACGGGATGGTCTACATCGCCCTCAACGATCCGCACCACATCGTGCGGCTTGTGCCGGTGGACGAGTGACCGTTACGCCAGCTTGCCGCGCACCAGCGTCAGGCGGCGGTCGGCGGTATCGGCGATGGACTGGTCGTGGGTGACCATGACGATGGTTTGGCCCTGGGCGTGCAGCTCGCGGAAGAGGTCGATGATGCCTCGGCCGGTGTCGGCGTCGAGGTTGCCGGTGGGTTCGTCGGCGAGCAGCACGGCCGGCTGGTTGATGAGCGCGCGGGCGATGGCGACGCGCTGGCGTTCGCCGCCGGAGAGCTTGGCGGGGCGGTGGCGGAGGCGTTCTTTCAGGCCCACCCGTTCGAGCAACTGCATCGCCCGGTCGCGTGCTTCGCCCCGCGCCGCCGGCCAGCCGAAGATCGACCGGCGGATCATGGCGCTGATCATCACGTTCTCCAGCGCGTTCATCTCCGGCAGCAGGTGGTAGAACTGGAACACGAAGCCGACGTGCGTGTTGCGGTAGTGGTCCAGCCGGGCGCCGCGCAGGGAGAAGATGTCGACCGGCTCCCCGCCCTGCTTGAAAACGACGTCCCCCTCGTCCGGCCGGTCAAGCCCGCCGAGCAGGTGCAGCAACGTGCTCTTGCCTGACCCCGACGCGCCGAGCACCGCCAGCCACTGTCCGTTGTCGACGCTCATATCGACGCCGCGCAGCACGTGCAGGTCTTCGCTGCCCATCCGGTAATGCTTGTGCAGGTCGCGGGCGGTGAGCAGGGGAGCGATCGATGATCGATGATCGATGATCGGTGATGTCGAATCGGGGCTTTCACTCATGCAGGGGTTCCGTCGGCTCAAAGATCATCGATGATCCATCATTCGATCACACCTTACTCATACCGCAGCGCTTCGATCGGATTCTGCCGCGCCGCGAGCACGGCGGGGATCAGAGCGCCGGCCACCGACGAGAGGATCGCACCGATGACGATGGCGATCGCGTTGATGGGGTCGACCCGGTCCGGAATGCGATCGAAGAAGTAGAGGCTTGGGTCCCACATCCGCCAGCCGTAGCTCGCGTTGACCTCCACCAGCTTGCCGACGTGCAGCCACTCGAAGCCGATGATCGCTACTACCAGCATCGCCACCAGCCCCAGCACGCCGCCGGCGAGGCCAAGCTCGAACGGCGCATCCCGCCGTCTGCCCAGCCATGTGCCCGCCACCGCGCCGAGCACCGTCGCCAGCACCACCAGCGCCGCCCACACGGCCGTGGTGCCCATCCGCTCGGCCAGCGCGTACTGAATGTCATTGAGATTCGTCACGATCAGCACCGCCAGCACCAGCCCCACGCCCGAGCCCACCACGCCGATCGCCAGGCCGTAGCCGAGGAAGATGCCCATGATGCCGGGGCCCGACGCGCCGATCGCCCGCAGCACGCCGATGTCCCGCGTCTTTTCCAGCACGATCATGTAGAACGTCGTGGCCACCATGACGATTGCCACCATCGAGATGATCACGAACAGGAACGTCACCAGCCCGCGCTCGTTCTGCACCGCCGCCAGCAGTTGGCCGTGGCGCTCCTGCCAGGTGATCGTGTGCAGCGGCGGCATGCTCGGCCGCTCGTTGATGTACCGCTCGACCACCGCCGCCGCCGCCGCCTGCGCCTGCACCTCGGTGAAGCCCGGCGCAGCACGCAGGATCACCTCCGTCGTCCGCCCGCCTCGCATGGTCGGCTCGCCCACCGGCTCGCCCCACTCGTCAAACTCGGTATACACCTCCGTCGCCTGCATGTCCTGCAATGCCTGGAGCGTTTCGAACGGCACGTAGATGCGGTTCGCATCCACGTCGTACAGCCCGCTCTTGAACTCGTTGATCACCACCATCTGCTGATAGCGCGGCTCCTGAAATCCGCCGCGCTGCGTGATCGGCACGACGGTCAGCGTCAACGGAAAGCCCACCGCTTTATTTAGCGGACTGTACTGCCCCTCGGCGTCGCGGTAGTGCATCGGGTTGACCTCGATGCCCAGCACGACGCCCGGCAGCGGGTCCGAGCCTGGTCGGCTCATGGCCTCGGGCACTTGCAGCGCGTCGGCCCCGAGCACGACCGGCTCGTCGTCGACGTACTCGGTCCAGTGCAGCGTGTCGCGGTAGTTGACGACGCGGTTGTACTCGCTTGGCCGAATGCCTTCGATCTCGACGGGGATGGTGCGATCGAGCAGGTTGATCAGCCCGTAGCCGCGCACGACCGGCGTGGCCGCCGCGATTTCGGGCAGGGCTTCGAGGTCGTCGATCATGTCGTCGTAGTCGGGGAAGCCCTGGAGCGAGCCGGCGGTGACGATGACGTCGCCGGTGAGTTGCTGCGCCGAGTCGCGGAGCAGTTCGAGGAACCCGCCCATGACGCTGATGACGATGATGACCATCGCCGTGCAGAGCATCACCGCCAGGGCCGCGAACATCGGCGCGAGCTTGCGGCGGAGGTACTTGAGGATGAGGACGAGTTTGTACATGTCGTTTGGAGCCGGGAGTTACGCCAAGTCGCCAAGTTGCCAAGACGCCAAGAAAAGGCAACGAGGCAATAGTTTAGGCGGGATGCGTCAGGACGACACGGTGGATGCCGTCTTTCAGGACGGCTTCGTGGAAGTTGATGACGAGGGCCAGTTGATTGCCGGTGGCGCAGAGGTAAGCCTTGCCTTGGGCGCGATGCTTAGGCAGCACCTCATCGACAGCTTTCAATTCCACGACCAGTTTCTGGTCCACCCACAGGTCAAGCCGGCCTTCGCCCACGCGTCGGCCCTTGTAATGCACTTCAATGGCCGGTTGTCGCAGGAAGGGAATGTCACGTGCCGCCAACTCGATGCACAGCGCCTCTTCATAAACTGATTCGGGAAACCCGGGGCCGAGCATGCGATGCACTTCAATTGCCGCACCGATCACCTGTCGAGCCAACTCATCAACTTCCCCGCTCGGCTCTTCTTGGCGACTTGGCAGCTTGGCGTCTTGGCGTTGCATTTCAAACCCTCGGATGGCTTTGACATTCAGTCCGGCCGTTTCGTCGGGCGCATGAGGGGGAAGAGGATGACGTCGCGGATGCTTTCGGCGCCGAGCAGCATCATCACCAGGCGGTCGATGCCCAGGCCGATGCCGCCGGCCGGGGGCATGCCGACGCGCAGGGCTTCGAGGAAATCTTCGTCCACCGGATGCTGCTCGTCGCGGTTCCGGGGGTCGCCGACCTGGTGGCGGAAGTGCTGCTCCTGCACGTCGGGGTCGTTCAGCTCGGTGTAGCCGGGGCTGATCTCGACGCCGTTGAT
>JBBDPC010000172.1:0-10299 GCA_040876735.1 Phycisphaeraceae bacterium
GGACGCGGGCGGCGGCGAAAGGGTGACCGCTTCGACGGACCGGCGTCGTCGAGGAATGCAGACAAGGATGGGTTCGATGAGTGGACTGTTCACCTGCTTTGCCATGATCCTGATGCCCGGCCGATCCACAGCGTTGCCGGCGCGGCGTGTGACGCTGGCCCAAGCGGCCCTGATGGCGGCCGTGCCGCTGGAGCGCCTGCTGGCGGCGCTTGACACCGCCGTTGGCTCGCCGCCGACGGGCGCACTACCATCCTGTCTTGGCGATTGTCACCCGAGTCCCTGCGCCGCCGGGCACGAACCTGTCGACGCCACGGCCCAAGCATCATCCCTTGGAGGTCATGCATGAAGCCGGAAGTGATCAAGTCCATCGGCTGGGGGCTGCTGACCGCCGGATTCACGGTCGTGCTGATCGTGATCGGCTCGCGCCGCTTGCAGAACTTTGACGCGGCGCTGGTCGGCTACACGTTCGCCACGCTCTTCGCCATCTTCGGCGTCACCTACCGCTACGCGATGTGGCTGCACAAGCCGCCGACGGCGCTCTACTTCAAACGCGGCTGGCAGATCTTCCTTCAGCCGCGCTTCCTGGCGCGCAACCTGCTCGTCTGGGGCCAGCGCCTCGTCTCCGGCTTCGCCTTCAACCGTTTCATCTGGAAGCGCGGCAAGATGCGATGGGGGGCGCACTGGCTGATCATGTGGGGCTGTGTCATCGCGGTGCTGATCACCTTCCCGCTCGTGTTCGGCTGGGTCCACTTCGAGATGGAAGAGAACCAGTACGACTACTACATCGCCTACTTCTTCGGCTTTCCCGTGCGGCGGTTCCACGTCGATTCGTGGGAGGCGTTTTTCGTCTTCAGCGGACTGGTGTGGGCGTCGTTCCTGGTGATCGCCGGCGTGATGCTCGCCTTCCGCCGCCGCATGCGCGACCACGGCGCTGCGGCCGTGCAACAGTTCGGCGAAGACATCCTGCCCCTGCTGCTGCTGTTCGCCATCAGCATCACCGGCCTGGCGCTGTGGGCCAGCTACAAGTGGATGCACGGCTACGCCTACGACTTCCTCGCCATCCTCCACGCCATCACCGTCATCTTCACGCTCCTCTGGCTGCCGTTCGGCAAGTTCTTCCACATCTTCCAACGGCCGGCCCAGCTCGGCGTCTCGTTCTATAAGGATGCCGGCGAACGCGGCGAGCAGGCCCACTGCGCCCGCTGCAACGCGCCGTACACCTCGCAGATTCACGTGGACGACCTGATCACCGTCGAGCGACAGCTCGGCTACCGTTACGAGATGGATGAAGCGACCGGGACCGACCATTACCAGCGCATCTGCCCCCAGTGCCGCCGCGCCATGCTCGCGCTGGCGCAGGGCCGGCTGTGGCAGGCGGCGCGGACGACTACAACGCCCTCCGAATACTGAGTGAACCATGGCCACGCAACCTACCACCGAACTGCCGATCATCGACCGCTTCGGGCCGCACCTGTCCCGCATGGCGGGCACGCGCCTCGACACCGGCGCCAACCCTGACCGGCAGGTCAAGACGCACTGCTGTTTCTGCGGCCAGCAGTGCGGCATTCAACTGAAGGTCAAGGACAACGAGGTCATCGGCTTCGAGCCCTGGGAAGAATTTCCGTTCAACAAGGGCATGCTCTGCCCCAAGGGCGTGAAGCGGTACCTGCAAGGGTCGCACCCCGACCGGCTGCTGCATGCGATGGTGCGCGACAAGAACGCCGAGGGCGGGTTCCGCGACGTCGGTTATGAGCAGGGCATTCAGCAGGTGGCCGAGGCGATTGAGCGCATCCAGCGCGAGCATGGGCCGGACGCCTTCAGCGTGCTCACCGGCGCGAGCCTGACAACGGAGAAGACGTACCTGATGGGCAAGTTCGCCCGCGTCTGTTTGAAGACGGCGAACATCGACTACAACGGTCGGCTGTGCATGGTCAGCGCGGCGGCGGGCAACAAGAAGGCGTTCGGCATCGACCGCGCGGCCAACCCGTGGAGCGACATTCCCAAGGCCGACGTGGTTTGGATCAGCGGCGCGAACGTGGCCGAGTGCGCCCCGATCACCACGAACTACGTCTGGCAGGCCCGCGAGAACGGGGCGAAGATCATCGTGGTCGACCCGCGCATCACGCCCATCGCCCGGACGTGCGATCTGTTTCTGCCGGTGAAGCCGGGGCGCGACATCGCACTGTTCAACGGCATCCTGAACCTGATGATCGAGCATGACTGGCTCGACCACGAGTTCATCGACAACCACACCGTCGGCTTCGACAAGCTGGCGGAGCATGTGCATCAGTGGACGCCGCGCAAGACCGCGGAGGTGACGGGCATCGCCGAGAAGACGATCCGCCAGGCGGCCGAGTGGTGGGGCCAGGCGAAGAGCAGCTTCCTCATGCACGCCCGCGGCATCGAGCATCACAGTCACGGCGTGCAGAACGTGCTGGGGGCGATCAACATCGTGCTCGCCTCGGGGCGCATCGGCCGGGAGGGCTGCGGCTACGCCACCATCACCGGGCAGGCCAACGGCCAGGGCGGCCGGGAGCATGGCCAGAAGTGCGACCAGCTCCCCGGCGCCCGCGACATCGACAACCCCGAGCATCGCGCCCACGTCGCCAAGGTCTGGGACGTGAACCCGGACGACATCCCCGGCAAGGGCGTGGACGCGTACGAAATCTTCCGCAAGATCGACCGCGGCGAGATCAAGGGCCTGCTCTCGATCTGCTTCAATCCCAAGGTCTCGCTGCCGGACAACAACTTCATCCGGCAATGCCTGGAGAAGCTGGACTTCTACGTGGCGATCGACTTCTTCCTCAACGAGACGGCCCGGCACGCCGACGTGGTGCTGCCCGGCTCGCTGCACGAGGAGGACGAGGGCGTGGTCACGCAGATCGAAGGCCGGGTCATCAAGATCAACAAAGCGGTGGACTGCCCCGGCGATGCAAAGCAGGACTGGCGGATCATCCAGGACATCGCCCAAGCGCTCGGCCGCACGCATGGCATGACATTCAACAGCCCGCGCGACATCTTCGAAGAGCTGCGCGCCGCGAGCAAGGGCGGCGTCGCCGACTACTCCGGCATCACGTGGGAGAAAGTCGAGAAGAACTACGGCGTCTTCTGGCCCTGCCCCAGCGAAGACGCGGATGGCAAGCCGATCGACCACCCCGGCACGCTGCGTCTGTTCGAGCCCGGCTCGTGGAACCCGGTCGCCAAGGGGGCCGGCCCGTTCTACTTCCCCGACGGCAAGGCGCGGTTCAACGTGGCCGAGTACACCCCGCCGACGGAGGACGTGGACGCGGATTACCCGGTCATCCTCACCACCGGCCGCGTGGTCAGCCAGTTTCTCTCGGGCACGCAGACGCGGCGGATCGGCCCGCTGGTCGATCAATATCCCGAGCCGCGCATGGAGATGCACCCGCGCCTCGCCGAGCAGCTCGGCATTGCCGACGGCGACTGGGCGACCGCCGAGAGCCGGCGCGGCACATGCACCTTGAAGGCGCAAGTGGTGCAGACCATTCGGCCGGACACGATCTTCATCCCCTACCACTGGGCCGGCCGCAAGAGCGCGAACCAGCTCACGATCTCGGCGCAGGACCCGATCTCGAAGATCCCCGAATACAAGGTCTGCGCCGTGCGCGTGACCAAGGCGGACGGCGCACCGGATTACGCGAAGGAACTGGAGCCGCAGCAGTAACGCGAATCCCGAATCCCGAACCCCGAATCCCGAGAACCGACCCCATGCCCGTACCCGACCAGTTTGAATTCTTCGTCGACCCCAACCGCTGCATCGGCTGCCAGGCGTGCGTGCAGGCGTGCGCCGAGTGCGACACGCACAAGGGTCGGCCGATGATCCACCTCGAGTACATCGAGCGCAGCGAATCGACGCAGACCGTGCCGGTGATCTGCATGCACTGCGACTCGCCGACGTGTGCCGAGGTCTGCCCCGCCGATGCGATCAAGAAGACCGGCGACGGCGTGGTGCAGTCGGCCCGCAAGCCGCGCTGCATCGCGTGCAGCAACTGCGTGATCGCCTGCCCCTTCGGCGTGCCGAAGATGCAAAGCGACTTCGAGATGATGATGAAATGCGACATGTGCTACGACCGCACGAGCATCGGCAAGAAGCCGATGTGCGCCACCGTCTGCCCCAGCGGCGCACTGTTCTACGGCACGCGCGAACAGGTCGAGCAGTTGCGGCGGCGCTCCCGGCCGGTCAATTCGTTCCAGTTCGGCGAGCAGACGATCACGACGAAGGTGAACATGATGGTGCCTTCTTCCGGCACGGCCGAGCATGTGGACGTCACCAGCGCGATGCACGATGAGCCCGATGCCGGCCGGCGGGTGCGTCTGAACGTGCTCGAAGACAGCCTCTTTGAACCCGCCACGGATACCCCGGAGTAAAGCCGCTTGCGGCGTAGCGCGCTTCCCACGCGATTTGCAGGAGCCATGACGATGCCCCCACGCAAACATGACGATGTGTCGCAGGCCCCCGACGGCCGGCCGATGAGCGAGCAGCCCAAGTGGCGGCAGGATTTTCCCATCGACGTGCCGCAGGACAACTACGTCTCCCGCCGGGACTTCACCAAGTTCATGGTGCTCACCAGCGGCGCGTTCGTCGTCGGGCAGGCGTGGATCGGCTTTCACAACCTGATGCGCCGCGCCCGCGGCAAGCCGGTGGAGCAGGCAATCGCCTCGCTTGACGACGTCCCGGTGGGCACGGCCATGAGCTTCCGCTATCCCAGCTACGAGCATTGCCTGCTGCTTCGGCCTGACGACCAGACGCTGGTCGCGTACAACTCCAAGTGCACGCACCTGCACTGCCCCGTCCGGCCGCAGATGGAAGACAACACGTTGCAATGCCCCTGCCACAGCGGCTACTTCGACCTGCACTCGGGCCGACCTGTCGCCGGCCCGCCGCGCCGGCCGCTGCATCGGATCACGCTCGAAGTGCGCGACAACGTCATCTACGCCACCGGCGTGGAGGTGCAGACGGTATGAGCACCCGCCTCCCCCATCCGCCGCAGACGCCGCCGCGCCGGGACAAGCGGCCGTTCTCGCGCGAGCAGCGCATGACCATCCTCTACGGCATCCTCTGCTTCGTGCTCATCCTCGTCGTCGTCCAGCTCTGGCTGCTGACGGCGACGATGCACGCCTACCTCGGCGGCGACACGACGCTGATCATCCCCGCCGGCGTCGCCAGCGTCATCTGCCTGGCGTTGAACGTCGGGTTGCTGCGCTACCTGTACGCCATGGAACGTCCCTAATTCACCGCCTCCCTTGAGAGCACCCATGCCTGCCGCCACGACGACTCCCTCCGCCGCGCCCGCGCCTGCGGGCAATGCCTGGCAACTGACGCTGGCCACCGGCGCGTTCGCCGTCTGCTTCGCCGTGTTCGGCTCGATCTCGGCGATGATGCCGATCGTGCGTGAACGGCTCGGCCTGACGCCGATGCAGGTGAGCATCGCCATCGCCCTGCCGGTGCTGCTGGGCAGCCTCGGGCGCATCCCGCTGGGCATGCTCACCGACCGCTTCGGCGGCCGGGCGGTGTTTAGCGTGGTGATGGTCTGCTCGCTGGTGCCGGCGGTGGTGCTGGGGTTTGTCGACAGCTATGTCGGGCTGCTGGTGTGCGGGTTTTTCGTGGGGCTGGCGCTGGCGAGCTTTTCGGTGGGCGTCGGCTTTGTCAGCGGCTGGTATCCGCCGCAGAAGCAGGGGATGGCGCTGGGCATTTACGGCGCGGGCAATGCCGGGCAGTCGCTGGCGGCGTTCGGCTCGCCGGTGATCGCCGCGGTGCTGGGCTATGCGTGGGGGTTCTGGGTCTTCAGCATCCTCACCGCCATCTGGGCGGCGCTGTTCCTGGTCAGCGCCCGCAACGCCCCGCGGCAGGCGCCCCGCCGCACGCTGGCGCAACTGTTCGAGCCGTTGCGGGCGCCGATGAGCTGGGCACTGAGCGCGTACTACTTCCTGACCTTCGGCGGCTTCGTGGCGATGAGCATCTACCTGCCCACGTTCCTCACCGACCTCTTCGAACTCACGCCCACCGACGCGGGCCTGCGCACCGCCGGCTTCGTGGTGCTCGCCACGTTCATGCGCCCCGTCGGCGGCACACTGGCGGACCGCATCGGCGGGGCGACGATCCTGCGCTGGGTCTTTCCCGTCACGGCCGGGCTGGCGCTGCTGATGGCCGTGCCGCACATCGTCGCGTTCACCGTCGGGGCGCTGGGCATTGCGGCGATGATCGGCCTGGGCAACGGGGCGGTGTTCAAACTCGTGCCGCAATACTTTCCCACGGCCGTGGGCAGCGTGACCGGGCTGGTCGGCGCGGCGGGCGGCCTGGGCGGGTTCTTCCCGCCGCTGGCGGTGGGCGTGATACGTGAGCTCACCGGTTCGTACGCGTTCGGGTTCGTGCTGCTGGCGGTGGCGGCGATCGGCTGCCTGCTGCTGCTGGGGTACATGAATCCCCGCGACGAGCGTGCGCCGCTATCATCAGCCACGATCGGGTGATGGTGCGTTGTGTTCGACCGACTTCGTGATGATGATGGCGATGCCATGTTTGAGGACACCCAAGGTCGACGCATCGGCTACCTGCGCCTCTCGCTGACCAAGGCGTGCGCGATGCGCTGCACCTACTGCCGGCCGGCGCTGCTCAGCCAGCCGCGCGGCGAGCCGATGCTCACGCCCGACGAGATCGAACAGCTTGTCCGCCACCTCGTCCAACATCACGGCCTGCACAAGGTGCGCCTCACCGGCGGCGACCCGACCAGTCGGTCGGAGCTGACGCAGATCATCGGCCGGATCGCCGGCGTCGCGGGCATCACCGACCTGGCGATGACGACCAACGGGCTGACGCTGCCGCACCGCGCCCGCGAATACGCCGAGGCCGGCTTGCAGCGTCTCAACGTCTCGCTGGACACGCTCGACGCCGAGCGGTTCGCCCGGCTTACCGGCGTGGACGGCCTGCCGCGCGTGCTGGAAGGGCTCGATGCGGCCGAGGCGGCGGGGCTGGGGCCGATCCGGATCAACAGCGTGGTCGTACGCGGGCAGAACGAGCGGGACCTGCCGAGCCTGGTGCGCTTCGGCGCCGAGCGCGGCTTCGAGGTGCGGTTTATCGAGCTGATGCCGATGGGGCCGTTGGCCGAGCAGTGGGCCGAGCGGTACGTGCCCGAGGCGCAGATGCGCGAGCAACTGGACGCCATCGTGCATCACTGGCAGCCGATGGAGCAGGGGCACGACGCGGCCCGGCGGTATCGCGTGACGCTGGACGACGGGGCGCAGGCGATGGTGGGCTTCATCACGCCGATGAGTTGCAACTTCTGCGCCGCGTGCAACCGCATCCGCGTCGCGGCCGACGGCATGCTCTACCCTTGCCTGATGGATGAGCCGGCCCACACGCTGCTGCCGGCGCTGCGCCCGCGATTCGACGGCGACCAACTGGACGAGTTGATCGCCACCGGCCTGGCGGGCAAGCGTGACGAACACCCGCACGACGGCTTTGTCGTCATGACTCACATTGGAGGTTGACCGATGAGCAATCCGCCCGATGCATCCAACGATCCGACGCCCGGCAAGCTGCCCAGGACGTTCAAGCAGTTCGTGAGCAAGTACCCGGTGCTGGGCGAAGCGCACCAGCGTGTGGGCAAGGAGGTGGAGACGCTGGGGCCGATGGACGCCAAGGCGTGCGCCCTGGTGAAGATCGGGATCAGTCTAGGCGCGGGGCTGGAGACGGCGGTGCGGTCGCACGTGAGGCGGGCGATGGAGGCGGGGGCGAGCGAGCAGGAAGTGGAGCAGGCGATTCTGCTGGGGATGAACACCGTGGGCTTCCCGCGGACGGTGGCGGCGTGGAGCTGGGCACAGGTGCAGTTTGAGCGCGACCGGGCCGAGCGGGGAATGGAGCGTGCCAGCGATGCCGACACAAGTGACCGTTAAGCTGTTCGGGCCGCAAGCGAAGCTGGCCGGCCAGGAGGCGGTGGCGCTGACGCTGGACGCGGCCGCGCCGACCTGCCGCGACGTGCGTGCGGCGCTGGCCGAGGCCCAGCCGGCGCTGACGGCAAGCCTGCCCGGCAGCCGGCTGGCGGTGAATCACGAATATGCGGACGACGATCAGCGCGTCAGCGCCGACGACGAGGTGGCGTTGATCGGGATGATCGGCGGCGGGTGAGGGTGAGGGATGACAAGGTGACAAGGTGAGGGGGTGACAAGGTGAAGAAAGTCAACGTCACTCACCGTGTCACCTTGTCACCTTGTCACGGCAACCAACGGGTAACGGCATGCAGATAGACGTCCGGTTACATGAAGGCCCGCTGCCCGCGACGCCTTGCTGGTCGGTGGACGGGGCCGGGGCGGTGATGCGCTTCGAGGGCGTGGTGCGTCCGATGGAGCAGGGGCGACCGCTGGCGGCGCTGGCGTATGAGCAGTATCCGCCGATGACCGAGCGCGAGCTGCACCGGCTGGCGGAAGAGGTGGCGACGGCGCATGGGCTGCTGGCGATCCGCGTGGTGCACAGCCATGGCCGGGTGCCGGTGGGTGCGGTGTCGTTTCAACTGGACGTGGCGTCGCAGCACCGGGCGGTGGGGCTGGCGGCGATGGATGAATTCATCAACCGGTTGAAGCGCGAGGTGCCGTTGTGGAAGCTGCCGGTGTTTGCCGGGAAGCGCGGCGCGGATGAAAAGACGCCATGAAACAGACCGCCCCCGCCGCCCTGCCGCCCGCCGAAGCGCTGACCATGCTGCTCGCCCGCCTCGCGCCGGTGGCGACCGAGACGCTGGACGGGCAAGCCGCGCCGGGCCGGGTGCTGGCCGAGCCGGTGCGGGCCGACCGGGACAGCCCGGCGCATGATGTGTCGGCGATGGATGGTTATGCCGTGCGGCTGGCCGACCTCGCGCGGGGTGAGCTGCCCGTGGCGGGCGAAGTGGTCACGGGGGCCGCGCCGCCGACGATGCCGGCCGGCGCGGCGCTGCGCATCTTCACCGGCGGCTGCGTGCCGGCGGGGGCGGAGGCGGTGATCCGTCGTGAAGACGTGCACGAAACGCCGGAGCGGATTCGCCTGACCATCGACGCGGCCACGCTCCGGCCCGGGCAGCACATCCGCCGACGGGGCGAAAACCTCACCGCCGGCGCGGTCGTGGTCGAAGCGGGCGAGCCGGTGCATCCCGCGGTCATCGGCGCGCTGGCAAGCTTCGGCCACGTGCGGCCGTGCGTCCACCAGCGCGTGCGACTGGCGGTGCTGGTAACCGGCGACGAACTGCTCGCCCCCACCGCGACGCCCCCGGCCACACCCGAACCGTGGCAGATTCGCGACAGCAACGGCCCGGTGCTCGAAGCGATGTTCGCCCGCCTGCCCTGGATCGACTGGCAAGGCACGATGCACGTGCACGATACGCTGGACGAACTGACCGCCACGCTGCGCGACCAACTGGCGGCGTGCGATGCCGTGCTGCTGACCGGCGGCGTGTCGATGGGCGACCACGACCACGTGCCGGCCGCGGTGCGGGCGGTCGGCGGCGACGTGGTGTTTCACAAGCTGCCGATCCGCCCCGGCAAGCCGTTGCTGGCCGCGGTGGGGCCACAGGGGCAGGCGATCATGGGCCTGCCGGGCAACCCGGTGTCAGTGATGGTCACCGCCCGGCGGTTCGCGGCGGCGGCGCTGCGACGGCGGGCGGGCTTCGCACGACCGGTGGCATCGCCGACGATGGTGCGATTGGCCAACCCCGATGAGAAGGCGCTGCCATTGTGGTGGCATCGGCCGGTGCGGTTGATCGCGCCGGGCGAAGCGGAACTGGTAATGGGCATGGGCTCGGGCGACGTGGCGAGTGCGGCGCGGAGCGATGGGTTTGTCGAGCAGCCGGCCGGCGCGAGCGGCGCGGGGCCGTGGGCGTACTGGGCGTGGAGCATGACATGAATGAGAAGTTGACGCACCTGGACGAAGGCGGGCAGGCGCGGATGGTCGACGTCGGCGACAAGCCGGTGACCAGGCGGCGGGCGGTGGCCGAGGGGCGGGTGCGCATCTCGGCGAAGCTGGCCGAGGCGATCGAGGCCAACGCGCTGGCCAAGGGCAACCTGCTGGAGGTCGCCCGGCTCGCGGGCATTCAGGCAGCGAAGCGGACGGATGAGCTGATCCCGCTCTGCCATGGGCTGCCGCTGGACGCGGTGCAGGTCGAGGCGTGGCTGGCCGAGGGGTATGTCCACCTGCGCGCCGAGGCGAGCACGAGCTGGAAGACCGGCGTGGAGATGGAGGCGCTCACGGCGGTAAGCGTCGCGGCGCTGACGGTGATCGACATGGGCAAGGCGATCGACAAGGCGATGGTGATCGAGTCG
>JBBDPC010000173.1:0-10178 GCA_040876735.1 Phycisphaeraceae bacterium
ATGCCGTCGCCCACCACGTCCTCGAGGTCCGGAACCGCGGGCAGGTCCTGGTTGATCCACGCGCCCGCGCCGCCGTCGTAGGTCAGCACCTGTTCGTCCTGGGGACTGGTGAGCGCGGCGTCGGCCAGGTCGCCCAGCACCTGCGGGACTGACAACTCGACGTTGTTGTCATCGTCGTCCGCGGTCGCGCCGATGTGTCCGACCAGGTCACGCTGGAGGCCCTGCGCGGTCAGGGACAGCGTCGCCCCGCCGGCGCTCTCGTCTTCTCCCGTCACACTGGCCAAGGCGATGATGGACTGATCGTCCACGAGCGCGCCCGGCCCGCCGTGCTGGAGGGTGACGTTGGCGGTGTTCGAGCCGGTGACGTTGATCCACGGCGGGTCGCCGGTGATGGTGATGTCAGCCGGGTCGCCGTCATCGCCCTTGGGGCCTTCCGGTCCCTGCGGGCCTTGAGGACCCTCCTCGCCCTGTTCACCACGGGGAATCGTGAAGTTGAAGTCGAAGTCGAACGAGCAGTCCGGCCCCGGCGTCACCGTCAGGTCGGCCGACGCGCTGGTGCCCGGCGAGCCGGTGGTCGCGCTGGCCGAGCCGGTGATGTCGGGACACTCGCCGGTGGCGGGGATCGTGATGGTGTGGTCGGTCTGGTTGTTGTGGCCTTTTTCGTCGAAGGTGATCGTGCCGAGCACGTTCTGTTCGTCGTCCTCGAGCGTGATCGTCCAGTCGGTCGTGCCCGGGTCCTTGTGGCGGAGGACGATCTCGGGCGGGCCGTCCTCGACCTCGCTTTCACCGGGCGGGCCGACCCACTGGAAGTGACCGGCCGGGTCGCCGTGGACCACGCGGCGCTCGACGCCGAGGGTCAGGTCGTGGTGCTCCTCTTCGTAGTTCTCATCCGTCGGGTCTTCGCCGCCGGTGAGTTTGCTGACGAAGCGGGCGAACCAGGCCCGGGCCCAGCCGAGACTGTGGGCCCCGGGCATGGGCACCAGTTCCGCCTGGGGGTCATAGCGGCTGGTGGGCCCGCCATGATGGACGTGGTCGCGGTCGAACCACTTGTTGGGCTGCTCGTCCTGGTCCAAGTCGGTGGTCTGGTACTGCGCATCGGCCAGGTCGCCGAGGGCCTCGTAGGTCGGAGCCGAATCCATGGAAAACCAATGCCCACCAGCCGTGGCGCTCAACAGCACGATCGTGCCCGGGGCAACCATCGGCCGGCCGTTGATCTCGCGGGCGTGGGTGGGATCGGCGATCGCGCCGCTGCGGCCGTTTTCGACCGTCTCCCATGTCGCGACGGTCCCGCCCTCGCCGTCGTCGGCTTCGGGGTTCCAGCGGACCTCCTGCCAGGCCATCTTGCCGTAGTCGGCATGATCGATCGCCACGTGCGCCACGGCCGTGATGCGCGCGGCGAAGGTGGCGGTCGCCCCGGGCCCCAGGCGCAGCACCGCCCACCTGAGGCCGGTGCCCTCTTCTTTCCAGAGGATCTGCGCCTCGCCGCCGTAGCCGGAGCCGCCCGAGGTGGTGTGCAGGATGAACGGATCGGGCGGGTCCTCGGCCTCCGCATCGGCCGGGACGATGTCGGCGAACGCGTGCTGCTCATCAACGACCTCGATCTGCGCCACACCCACGCCGCTGAGCAGCGCGTGGCCGATGCTGCCAGGCTTGAGCGGTTCCAGCAGCAGCGCGTAGCGCCCGCGATGGTTTTCCGTCGGTTCCACGCCGACGAAGGCGACGCGGCTCTTGAACTGATCGAGGTTGTCGTCAGGTCTGATGATCGGCTGATCGAGCCCGAGCACGGTGAAGCGGTGGCGGTCTTCGCCGCTGTCATTGCGCACCAGGACCACGTCGGCCGAGGGGCGGTGGCCGCGCGTGTGGCGCTGCTGGTCCTGCTCGCGCTGGGCATGGGCCCGCGCCGTGTCGATGAAGGCGTTGTAGGCGCGGGCGGGGATGCGGAGCCGGTCGCCGGACTGGACTTTCTTCATGTAATCCGACATGCTGCCTCCACATGGTTGAGGCTCCGCCACGCACCCAATGAGGGTTGGCTGTCATGAAGCAGATCATGAATAGATGCCTGGCACTGCTGTGCTTGATCGTTTTGGTCGGCGTCAGTGGATGTGATGTTCCAAGCCCACCACAATATGACCGCGCCATGTTGCGGGAATACCAGGGGGCCACTACAGCAGAGGTAAAGGAGGCTTTCGGAAACCCGCCTCAGGTGACGGCTGTGACTCCTGAGGAAACGCAAGAAGATACGCCGCCTGTGGTCATGCAGTGGACATACTCGACGGTTGATGGCGATCTCGTGTTTCACTTCAACGACGACGACGGGGTCCAGCGCATCACCTACCTTGGAACAGAGATTTCACCCTCTCCTTAACCGATCCCCAGCAGGCTGAAGCTGCCGTACTCATAGACCTCCTCGACGTAGACCGCCAAGGGGCGCTTGACCATCGCATGGGCCAGCTCGTCCTCCACGTCCTCGTAGCGCACCCACAGATACTCCCAGCCTTTTTTCGTGATGCCGGTGATCGAGCCGACGCTGAGGTTGCTGCGGTTGGGGCTGCCGGCGAAGCGGAAGCTGATCTCCCAGTCTTCGCCGCTGCCACGCTGGCTGCCGCTGGCCCCGAGGAACAGGCATTCGCCGGCGGCCAGCCCGCGGAAGGAGCCGTTGTTGACCTTGCCGGTGAGGTGGAACAGATCGCCGCGATAAGCGAGCGTCACCTCACTGGCCGGGATGTAGTGCGTCTCGGAGAAGTGGTAGACCGGCACCGTGATGTCCACGCCTTCGACCGCGTCATCGGTGACGCCGATCGCCCCCTCGTGATCCGGCGCACCGCTGGGGTAGCGGCCGGCAGTGGTCAGGCTCTGCGTGATGTGCTGGGTGCCGCCGCCGGTGTCGAAGCTGAAGACGGACTCGCCGGTGGCCGGCGGCTCGCTGGACTCCGAGCGGGTGTAGCGGGCCGTACCTAACCAGAGCTGCTCGCCGATGCGCTCGATGTGCCGGCTCTGGCGGGTCAGCCCGTCGTAGAGGGATGGCGCGGTGTCGCCCAGCGCTGCCTTGGCGGCCAGGTCGTCGTCCGTGCCGCGCACCAGGTACAGCCGCTCGATCCAGGCGTTGGGGCCGGTCTGCGATTCGCGGGATTCGAACTTTTCCTCGACCTCGATGGACACGGCGATGCATCTCCATGCTTGCGGGGGTCAGCTGAACGCCAGGCCGCCTTGCTGCGCCTGCTGGCTGAGGCGTTTCGTGTTGCGGGCCGTGTCTTCCGTGGCCTTGGCCGTGCGCTCGGCGGTATCGCGTCCGGCGCCGAGCCGTTCCAGCAGCAGCGGGCTGAAGGTGCCGCGCACGTCGACGGTGCGCTCGGCGGCGTCGCGCATCTGCCCGATCAGGTCGTCGAGGTTGCCAAGGAAGTCACCGGGCGTCTGCAGGCCATCCGGCGCGCCGCCTTCGCCGGCTTCGATGGCGGCACGACGCTGCGCCGCTTCCTGCAGCGCCTGCTCCCACTCCCGCCTTGCCCGGGCCAGGGCTTCCTCGCTGCGGCGGCGCTGTTCGTCGTACGCGCTGGCAAGCCGGTCCTTCGCATCCTCGTACTGCTGACCGATCACGCCCAGCGTGGCCTCGTGATGCTCGGCCGCCTGCTCGCGGCGACGGTCCCGCCGCTGGTCGATGTCGCGCAGGGCCGCATCCCGGTCGCGTGTGATCTGCTGGAGGTCGGCCGACACGTCGGCGCGGAGGATCTGCTTGGCGTCCTCGACGTCGAACGTTTCGTCCCACACCCCCTGCAGTTCGAGGAACCGCTCGGCCACCCACGCCACCGAGCGCCGCCACGTGCCCTGGAAGAAGGCGTTGAACCGCTGCCACGCCCGCTGCAGAAAGGCCACCGTCTCGATCCAGGCCACCTCCAACCCGTGGGCGACGAACTGGAACGCGGCCAATGCGCCGTGGAAGGCGGTGTTCATCACGTTCAGGAACGCGTGGCGGAAGCGCAGCCAGATCTGCGTCAGCGCGTTGACCCCGCGCTGCCACTCGGCCTGTAAGGCTAACCACAGCACGCGGCCGGCGAGGGCGATGTCGCCCGCCGCCATGGCATCGGCGATGCCCTGGAAGGTGCGCTGAGCGCGCTCATACAGCTCACCGAAGCGTTCGCCCAGCCACGCCAGCGCCCGGCCGCCGGCGCCGGAAGCGTGGAGAATGGCAGCCCCCAGCGCGGCGACGGCCACGACGGCGAGGCCGGTCGTGCTCGCCATGACCGCCAATGCCGCGCCCAGGAGCGTCACAACCTTCACGGCACCGGTGATCAGCGTCGCCAGCGTGCCCAGTGCCGCCCCGGCCAGCGTGATTCCCAGCCCCAGGCCGATCAGCGCGGTGCCCACGCCCACCAACGCGGCGCCCACCGCCGCGGCGATGACGATCAGCCGCTGGTGCCTTCGGATCCAGTCGTTGGCGCTGGCCACCAGCGTCGCAAACCGCTCAGCCAGGTCCGTGAGCGTCGGCGCCAGCGCTCCGCCGATCGTGAACACCGCCCGCCGCAGCGTCTGCCGCAGCACATTCATCGCGTCGGTGAACTTCGCCGCCTCGGCGGCCGCTTCGGTGGAGATGGTCAGCCCCAGTTGACGGGCCTGCCGGCGCAGGGCGTCGATGCCGGCGGCCCCCTGGCCGATCAGCGGCAGGATGCGGTCGACCTCGGCGCCGAAGATCCGCTGGCCCAGCCCCGCCGCCTCGGCGGCATTCTCCATCCCGTGCATCGCATCGATGATGGCCATGAACCGCTGCTCGGGGTTCAGGGCCAGCAGCTGCTCGATCGAGAGGCCCATGCGCTTGAGCGCCGTGGCCGCTTCGCCGCTGCCGTCGGCGGCTCTTCCCAATCGGCGGTTCATCCGCTGGATCACCTTGCCCACGCTGGCCAGGTCGGTGCCGGACTGCTGGGCGGCGAAGCCGAGTTCGCTCAGCGCCTCGACGCTGACGCCGGTCCGGGCGGCCATCTTATTCAGGTCATCGCCGGCGGAAGCGAACAGGCGACTGGCCGCCAGCAGCGGTGTGACGATCGCCGCGCCCAGCCCCGCCACGCGCGTGCCGATCTGGCGCACCTGCGAGCCGAACTGTTTCAGTCGTTGCTCGGCCCGGCGCAACCCGCGCGTGAGCCTGTCCTCCACGCCCAGTTCGACGTAGGCCCGGCCGGCTCGGATGGATCGGCTGCGTGCCATGGTTTACCTCCGCACCGAATTCCGCCAGAGGTCAGCGAAGCGGTCCTGCTCGGCCTCCATGGCCGGCCCCATATAAGGATTGCCCCTGTAGCGCCGTTGCACGCGCTGACCCGGGCGACGGTGGTCCTGCGTGGTGGTGTCAGGTGTCACGCCGAGGCGGCGCCCGCAGACGCTCCGCACCGACGACATGGGTAGGGGTGCCCATGGCACACCTCCTTCGTCTGGGATGGCAAAACCACTTGTCGCCGGCAGATCCCTGGAGTAGACTTGAGGTGTTCGCCGTCAAGTCCGGGATCTGTCCCGGCCTCCCGTTGGGCGGTTTTGCGACTGCCTCGGGAGCAACGATCTCTAGCCCGGACGCAGCGCCAACTGCGTCCGGGCTAGTTGTCTTTTCAGAGGTCGTAGCCTTTCTCCTTGAGACATTTGATGATTCTTGGCAGATCGCTAATGGCATCCGCTTGGCCAATGCTGACACGCAACGGACGGTCGATTTCAAGAACGCATTCACCATCAGAAAACCTCAGGGAGACCTTGCCTGCAGCATGCTGTTCAATGCAGGCGCGGCCTGAATACTCCGAGAGCCCAAGCGAGTCGAGCATTTCGCCAGTTGTCTCCTCGGGCAGTGCCGAGTAGTTGGGGCCGCTCGAACCATTGGATGTTGTTGGAGTATCCGTCGGAGTTGCAGGAGAATGATCGACTGGCTTGAGTTTGATCGTCTCCGCCGTTGGATCGGGGTCCCCCTCTAGTAGGCCGGCAAATTTTGCCGACTCAAGGAAGAGCCGTAGGTAGCGATCGACATCATTCCGGATCCCTAATTTCGCCTGCACGAACTGACGGACAATATCGAGCGACTGATTTTGGTTCTTCGGGCATTCCGCAAAGGTCTGGTAAAAGTCTTCGTATTTCAGGAACGCGGCCTTCCTGGCCTTGGTACGTGCGGCTTCGCTACCTCCGTAAAGCATCTCGATGGCCAAGGGTGTCAATACGACACAGTTAGCACCCTTGTAATCTTCGATCAGCCCGTACTCTTTCAACGCATCAAGCTTGGAAAAGAAACGGGGAACCGGCTTCTTGTGGCCAAGGGCGACGGCAAATCCTTCGAGGGACATCCGCTTGGCATGCGAATCGATAAGCCGCAGGCCCTCGTCGGCATCCTTGAGGTGAAGGTAGATAAAGCCTTTGCCATAGCTCTTCCCTCGCTTGGGCTTCGGCTGGCGACTCTCGTCGTCGTTCGCCTCAGATTGAGGTTTCTCCTTGGGGTGTGTCGCCTCGCTTCCCTCCTCGACACCCCCTGCTTGCTCATTTGCCACGTGGTCCTTCAACGTTTCTTCGGTCATGGCGGGTTCTCCGTGCGCGGTGGCGGAAACATGCTTACCGGACGACAGCGATATGTTATCGTAATGGCCTCGGAGCACAAGCGGAATTGTCCGCTTCGCCACTATGCGCGGACATCATAATCGAGCCATTTCTGTTTGGTGGTACCCGAACACAATGCAAGTTAATTGGTTACAGGTATTTAGGTATATTGGCGATAATCTCCGGCGTCGCGGAAAATGCGGAAATAATTTCCGGTATGGTGGAAAGCCTGTCGGGCCACCGGGTCGATAGGGCTACGAAGGAAGGGTGTGCAACAAACAAACAGCGTTTGATCCACGCTTTGGGGGAGTCACGATCGTCGGCGAGGCCTTCACGAACAGCGTGCATTCGTGCGAACTTGCCGGAGGCACTGCCACAGCGATCGTTGCGTCACCCAACTGGACTCCCTGCAGATAGGCCTGATATGCCGCTCCGTCACCGGGTCGTGACCGTGGATGGTAGGAACCAATACGAGAAGGGCCTCCTGAATGTCTGGCGCCAGATGCAGCAGGTTCATGATCTGCGTCATCCGCGGCTGCGTGACGTGTGCGAGGCGGGCGAGTTCGGACTGATCTGCTACCTGGCCGGAGCGGATGAGTTCGTCGAAGTGGATGGCCAGGGCCATGAGGCGTGCGACACGCGGCACGCGGCCGAGCTCGGCTGCAGCGCCCACCTGAGCGTCCTTCTTATCGCGTCGGCGCCGAGCGTCCGTCCCTCGAAACGCAACCTTTTTTTTCACGCTGATCATGCGGCCTCCATCGCAGTTTCGTCGGCGAGCGTGGCCATGCCGTCGGCGTGAAAGATGATCTCCATCGTGCTGTCGCCGACGTCGTAGTCGACGCAGGCGACCAGCAGTTGCACGATACGCACCCGCTCCCGTTGGTTGAGCGTGTCCCACGTGCGGCCGAAAACCACTCATGCACCGCCCCCGCCACCAGCCCCCCGCCCAGCGCCGCATCGACCGCCGCCCACGCCGTCGCCATCCGCAAAGTCGACACGCCATCCCCATCACCGGCCCGCTCAATGGCACGGACCCGTTCCGCCAGTTGCTTAAGGTCGCGAGGAACGGCACGCATGTTCGCTATACGTTAGGTACTTCCGGCATGGTGGCGCGTCAAGACCAAGCCGGCGTCTACGCCAGCGGCCAGCGCCTCAAATGGCGGGTGCGCAACAAGTTGAAGATTCGAAAATTGTTCGCCTTTTCGCTCATCGACCGAGGGAAACCAGCAGAGAGGTTCACAGGGAACGCGCGGGTGCTCGTCGTCGTAGGCGGTATCCAGGAGGCGGGAGTTGCTGCACGACGAGGGCATTCGATAATGACGACAGAACGGGGGCCCCTGCATGCCGCGACGAAAATCTGAAACCGACCGTTTTCTGGATGCCTTGCTGGCTTTCCTCCGCGAGATGCCGTGGTGGGTGGGGCCGCCATGCATCCTGCTCGCGTGGGTCGGCTTTGCGTTTGTCGTGCCGGCCGTGCTCGGTCTGTTCAGCGGTGAGGACGCGGCACCTTTCATGAGGTCCTTCCTGGGCACCTTCGCCACGCTTGCCGGCATGCTGGCGCCGATCATCGCCGGGCTCGTGACCGTGATTTGGCTCATCGCCCTGGCTCAGAAGGCCATCAACGCCCGCCGCTTGGACCGCCAGACCGGCATCGACAGCATCCGCGTCCTCTCGTGGCAGGCGTTCGAACAGCTGCTGGCCGAGGCCTTCCGCCGGCAGGGCTATCGCGTGCAGACCACCGCTGCCGGCGCCGACGGCGGGATTGACCTGATCCTGGACAAGGATGGCCGGCGGACGCTCGTGCAGGCCAAACAATGGAAGACGTGGAAGGTCGGCGTCAGGACGGTGCGCGAGCTGCTCGGCGTGCAGGTGGCCCAGCAGGCCGACGAAGCGATCCTGGCGACCAGCGGGCAACTGACGCGTGAGGCCGTCGCCTTCGCTGAAGCCAACGGCATCCGCGTGATCGACGGCCGGCAGTTGGTCGAGCTGATCGCCAGCGTGCAACACAGGCCAAGCGACCCGGCGGGATCGGCAGTGACGTCGCTCCCGTCGACCCAGCCGATCGAGCCGGCCGTTGGCTCCGCGCCTCAATGCCCCGGCTGTGGCGCCGCGATGGTGCAACGAACCGCCCGGCGCGGCAAGCACGCCGGCGAATCTTTCTGGGGCTGTTCGAGCTATCCCGCTTGCCATACCACGAAAGCCCTGACCTGATCGAGGAGCGTCGAGACATGAACGAGAAGAGCCATGGGTCCGGGACGTGCCTTCAATGCGGCCAACCGACGGTGAACCCGCGGTTCTGCAGCCGATCGTGTGCCGCGACGTATAACAATCGTCGACAGCCGAAGCGCCGGCCCGAGAGCACCTGTGCGCAGTGCGGGACGTCGATCACGACCCGCCAGACGTACTGCCAGGCGTGCCGCGCTAAGCAGCAGGCTGAACGCGAACGGCAGGCGCAGAACATTCACTGCTGGCGAACGCCCGAAGGCGAGCGGGTGGAGCGGCCGGTGGAGCGTGTCTGGGTCTCGCGCGAACTGGTATTCAACACTGGCTTTATGCCTGGACGGCATGGGGTGCCTGCAACCTGTAAGGCGCTGTTGGATCACCTGATCGGCCTGGTGTTGTCGCATCCGCCGTATGTGCGCGATACGGACGTGCACCGCTACGCCTCGCTGCTCGACGCCTACAAGAACTACTTCGTCCGCCTTCCGCAACAGGGTGCAGCAGACTGGCAGGGGAAGATCGCCGATCTGCCGATTCAGGCCATCGACTGGCCGGCGGTAGAGTGGGTGCGCTCGTACTTCGGTAAAGAACATCATCCGTTGATGGCCAGCTATGCCCTGGATGCCGTTCGTTTTGTGGAAGCCCATGTGCGCGGGCGGCACTGGAGGCAGAGCAATGATTCTCGACAGCAGGAGAATGCACGTATTCCCGCCATGCTGGAGCACCTTGAGGAGCGTCGGGAGCTGTTCGGGCAGACTGAATCGAGTGGCTTCAAGCGTGCCATGACCGAGCGAAACATGCGCCGCCTGCTGGTTCGAGCCGAGATTCCCGCTGGCGGTCGCATGGTTGGTGCTCAGAATGCTGAGGCGCTACCAGCGGGCACGGCTTTTCTGTTTCTGATCGACCGGTGCCATCTGAGTAGCAGGGTTACGGATGACGACGTCCTCGCCCCCGAGGAAGATGATGCGCCGCTGTACGACATCGCCGAGGAATTCGCCTTTCATGGGCACGTGCAGCTCAAAAAGCCGATGCCCGAGTTGAGGCGCCATCGGATCCCCGCGGAGTTGCCTCAAGCAGTGGCTCAGGATGCTGACGGGAAGGTCGCAGCAGGTGTTGAGGCAACAATCCCCGCCAGCTGGATCACCGACGCATTGCGGCGTGGCGAGCACCGGGGGGAGTGGGAGAAAATACCGGTGCCATGCTGGGCCTGCGATTGAACTTCGCAGCATCGACCAGCCAGCGTGCTTGTATTGGCTTCCGATTTCCGCAGCGAAGTTAATAATGATGCGTTAGCTTTTCAGGATGCATGCCGTGGCTGAGCCGCTTCACAATACGGATGACCTGATCGCCTCCTCGTGGAGCGTGCATCCGGAGTTTGAGAAACTGCTGGAGCGGATGATCCGATGGCG
>JBBDPC010000174.1:0-10126 GCA_040876735.1 Phycisphaeraceae bacterium
ACGACACGATCGTCGTGCCCAACATGTTCGGCGACATCATCACCGACCTCGGCGCCGCCATCGCCGGCGGCATGGGCATCGCCGCCTCGGGCAACCTCAACCCCGACGGCGTCGCACCCGGCATGTTCGAGCCGGTGCACGGCTCGGCCCCCGACATTGCCGGGCAGAACAAGGCCAACCCGCTGGCGGCCATCCTCTCGCTGGGCCTGCTGTTAAGCGAGACCGGCCGGATCAAGGCCGACCCCGCCGCGACCAAGGCCGGCCAGCGCCTCGAACAGGCCGTCCGCCAGGTCTGCCCCCGCTTCGAGGGCCAGCGCCTCGACCGCCCGCCCTACGCCACCAGCGACGTGGGGCAGATGGTCATCGACGCACTGTGACAGCATCGGCGGAAGCCCGCGGATTCAATCCGTGGGCTTCGGGGGGGGTCAGTAGCGCGGGTGACCGTAAAAAAACCCGCCGCAGGTGCGACGGGTCGGAGGAGGAAGATCTGGCGGTTGAGGGGGGTCAGCCGAGTTCGTCGAGCATGTTGCTGATGGCGCTGTCGAGCTTCTCGGGGGTTTCGTAGGTGCCGTTGGCGATTTCGGCTTTGACGCGATCGATCAGGTCCTGCCGGATGTCAGGCAGGTCATTGAGCTGGCTGAGCAGGCGGGCGGTGTCGGAAAGCTGCACCTTGTCGCCGGCCCGCAGCGCAGGCGGGGTGGGCGTGCCGTTGGTGTAGCTCGCGGGGATTCGGTTGTTGTGTCCGAAGTTGCCGGCGTTTGGCCGGCCAATCGGTCCGATGTCGCTCATCTGTGGACTCCTGGAAACCCTGGCCTGCTCCCGCCCTCCATTGGGCCGGGGACGGATCGACTTCCGATCGCGTCACGGGCTCGAACCGACGTTCACCCCGCGGTGGGGGCGACCCGGCCGCCGCCGTTCTACCTCTAACTATCGCCCAAGACAGGGCCAAGGCTTGAAGTAATCCCCCCGGTTGCGGACAACATCGTAAGATCGCAAAAAACCGGGCCTTATTTTAATTTCAGCCTCGTTCAGTCCGGTAATCCCGACTTCACCAGCGCTGCCCCGACACGGACGGAAGGTCCGGATCTGTCAGCGTGTTGGCAGTGGGGGGGGAAGTGGGGGATAACAGCAAGAGCAGAAGCCCACGGATTGAATCCGTGGGCTTCGGTGGTGCGTGTGTTTTCCGATGCGACCTCAGAGGCCCGCGTCGCTGGCGGGGCTGGGGTCGGTGGGTTCGTGGATGAGCAGGAGCGGGTCGCGGAGGCGGAGGCGGTCGAGGATCGGGCCGTTCACGCCGGGGTCGACTTCGAGGCGGAGGGTGGCGTCATGGATCGGGACGTTGATCTCGACGCTCGGCTGTGAGCCATGCAGGCGGTACCGTTTTTCGCCCGCGTCGCCGCCGTGGTGGACGACCAGCTCGAAGTCGGCCCAGTCGGGCAGGTGCGGCGGGGCATCGCCGTCGCCGGTGGCCAGTTCCGCGATGGCGGTGAAGCGTTCGGCGGTGTCGGGCAGGTCGAAGCGGACGGCGACCGGGGCGTGGAACTGGAGGGTTCGGCCGAGTGTGCGCGGCGGGGCCGGGAGGCCGAACACCTCGCCCCCGGCGGTCACCTGCATGCGCTGGTCGGCCAGCGGGACCAGTCGCCGGCCATGGGCGGTGAAGTCGACGCCCGCCAGCCGGCCGAGGTCGATCTGCCCCGGCTCGGCCGCCTCACGCAGGGCGGAGGTGTACCGCACCTGGTCGCGCCCGATCGCCAGCCCCGTCACCAGCACCCGGCTGCCGTCGCCGAGCATCATCACCTGCCGGCCGGGCTCGGGCGACGCGTCCGGGTTCGCCAGCCGCAGCAGCGCAATCCGCTCGTGCGGCAGCTCCCATGCCTCGCCCCCGGATGCACCACCCCCGTCACCCCCGGCTTCGCCCTCGGGCATCAGCACCACTGCCGTCTCCGTCAGCTCCAGCACGAACCCGCGCAGCCGGTCGCCGTTGACCAGCGCCACCGTGTCCTGCGCCGGCGTCGGGCCGGTGGCGATCGTCTGCACCGCCTGCCGCGCCGCATCGTCGTCCGGCATGCGAAACCGCACCACCCGCAGCCGGTCCAACGGCAGCGCCACCGCGCCCAGGTCCGCGTGCCGCCAGCGCAGCGATTCGCCGTCACTGCTGCCGCCGCCCCACTGCCCGACGAACCGCTGCCCGTCGGTCAGCTCCGCCACCGGCTCGCTGGCGGGCAGCCGGGCCTCCCGGCCGCCGATGGCCCGCAACTGCACGAACCCCTGCACGCTCGCCTGCTGCAGCCGCCGCTGGCTGTCGAAGTAGCTCAGCGTGCCGTTCTGCAGGCTGGTCACCGCGACCTGCTCGCGCTGAAGGTCGTGGTCGACCAGTTCGGCGGGCGTCATGGCGGCGAGGGAGGCGGGGAGGGTCAGGAGGACGAACAAGGCGAGGAGGAGGCGGGGGCGGGGGAATGGTGGATGGGGGATGGCGGATGGCGGATGGGGGAGGCAGCCGGCGCTTGGCTCGCGTCCGGAGGGCCGCTGCCGATTCGCGATTCGCGATTCCACATTCGACATCACAGCGTTCACCTTTGAAAGATCGGCAATAATCGGTTCGGGATTTGCAAAACGATCAGGCTCATGGCGGTGGCGTAGGCGTCGCCGTGGTTGGAGGCCCAGCGGCCGTCGGCGTTCTGGTTGCGGATGAGCTGGTCGCGGGCGTCGGGGAACCACTTGCGCCAGTGCTCGCCGCCGGCGAGGAACATGGCCTGGGCGGCATAGTACTGGCCGTAGAAGTAGTGGCCGCCGCCGCCGTGGCCCATGCCCTGGCCGGTGCGTTGGACGTAGTCCAGGCCGCGGTCGATCGCTTCGTCTTCGTAGACGCCGGCGTAGTAGAGGGTGGCCACGCCCGCCGCGGAGCGGGGGAAGGCGGAGCCGCCGGCGTTGA
Organism: Phycisphaeraceae bacterium; assembly: GCA_040876735.1. Taxonomy (GTDB): domain Bacteria; phylum Planctomycetota; class Phycisphaerae; order Phycisphaerales; family Phycisphaeraceae; genus Natronomicrosphaera. Next base: position 2,933 of record JBBDPC010000174.1, read on the forward strand.
GCATGTAGCGGAACCCGCCGTCGGAGGGGTTCTGGCAGGCTTTGACGTAGGCGATGGCTCGGTCGATGGTTTCCTTGGGCACATGCAGGCCGGCGTTGCGGGCCGAGCGCAGGCCATGCACCTGCGTGATGGTGACGCTGACGTCGGCATCGAGGGGGATGGGGTGGTAGCGCCAGCCGCCTTCGTCGTTCTGGGTGTTGACGATGAGGCGGACGGCTTTGAGCAGGGTTTCGCGGACGCGGGGGTCGCGGGTCTGGCCGTAGATTTCGCCGAGCAGGAGCGTGGCGAACCCGTGGCCGTACATCGGGCCGTGGGACGTGTCGGCGGCGATCAGGCCCGATTCGCTGGCGTTGGCGAGGACGAACTCGAGGCCGCGCTCGACGTGTCGGCCGTAGCGGCCCCGGCCGGGCAGGTGGCCGTCGGCCAGCAGCGCCATGCAGGCCAGGGAGGTGATGCCGACGTTGCGCTGGTAGCGTTCGCCGCCCCAGCTCCCATCCTCGTTCTGCGTGGACGCGAGGTAGGCGAGCCCCTTTTCCACCGCCTCGCGCGACTCGGGCGTGATCTCCACAAAGCCCGGCCCCTCCGCCGCTTCATCGGCCAACGCGGGTCGGGCGACGCTTGCGAGAAGCAGGGCCGTCAGGCAAACGCCAAGACGCCAAGACGCCAAGACGCCAAGAAGAGGAAAACCGCGATGGGAACGAAGAAGCCGTGAACTCAGGAAGAAAACATGTTGTTTTTCTCCCTGCATACCTGCATTCCTGCTTTGTCTTTTTCTTCTTGGCGTCTTGGCGCCTTGGCGTCTTGGCGTACCGCACCCGTATGCTGAGGTCTGGTCGGCTTCACCCATGCTCACTCCTCCTCCGCGAGGCGGCGGTAGTACGCTTCTGTCAGCGAACGGTATGCCGGACTGAACCGCTCCTGCAACCCTTCGCTGAGTTCGTCGCGCAGGCGGGGCGGTAGCTGGCCCCACTCCCGGCGAAGCTCTTCGAGCGGGCCTTCGTGCTGCTCGCCATCCACGACCGAGCCGGGCGACGCCTGGCCGCTGTGCTCGCCGCCGCCTTGCGATTGCGATCCCTGGCTCCCCTCGCCTTCACCCTGCTGGCCCTGGCTGCCCTGCTGAGCGAGGTCCTGGCCACCGGTGTCCTGTTCGCGGGCCTGCTGCTGACCTTCGCCGCCCTGACCGCCTTGCGAGGAGCTTTGCTGCTGCTTGGCGGCCTCGATCACCTGCTCGAGCTTGGCGAGGATCGACTCCTGCTCACGCTGCGTCACCAGCCCCGGGTCCAGGTCGCCGCCCAGCCGGCGGGCCACGCTGTCCATCTGACCCACCGCCTGCTCGAACGCGTCGGTCGCCGCGTCGCCCCGCAGCATCTCACGCACGTCCTCATCCAGGTCCACGCCCGGCTCGCCGTCGTCGGCTGTGGGTGACTCGGGCGCCGTTTCGGTGTCGGTCTCGCCCGGCTCAAGGTCGAGCAGCTCGTCCAGCGTCGGCTCGTCGGCAAACGTGGGTGCTGCCAGCGCCAGCAAGGCGATGACGGCAAGCCAACTCCGGCTCCCCTCCCTCCGGGAGGGGTTGGGGGAGGGTGCGTCCGGCCGCTTTGAATCAACGTCCGTGCCGGGAGCATGTGGTGTCCGGTGACACCCTCCCCCGGCCCCTCCCAAAGGGAGGGGAGACGGAATGTGCGCCAGTTGCGTATGCTTGATACCCATCACCGCTCCGCTCCTTCCCCGCCGTCCGGCGGGCCCTGCGGGATCATCCCCTGCTGCTGCATCTGACGCATCTGCTCAATCAGACGCTCGCCCACGGCCGACAGTTCACGCTGCTCGCTGCCGAGGTCGCGCAGCCGCTCTTCCACGCTCGCCGCGCCCTGGTCGCGAAGCTGATTGCTGGCCTCACGGGTGCGGTCGTAAATCGTCTGCTGCAAGTCCCGGAGCACCTTCAACTCCGCGGCGGGCGGAATCACCGGCGGCGGTTGGCCGCCCCCGCCGCCTCCGCCGCCGCCCATCTCGCCGGCGAACTCGCTCGGGTCGCTGTCGTCTTCTTCCAAAGCGGCCGCGAGCGTGCGGAGCATCCGCTCAGCCTCGGACTGCTCCCACAGCAGGGCGTCGTCCACGGAAGCTCGTCGCAAATCCCGGACCACGCCGTCCAGCGACCGGTCGATCCGCCGGTGCAGCAGTTCGAACATCATCACTTCGCCCGCCTGCTCGCCCAGCTCGTCCGCGGCGATCCGCAGGTCCGCCTGCTCGTGGCCGAGCTCGATCAGCCGGGCACGCTCCCGCCGGTCGCGCACGCCCGCCTCCGCCGCCTCGGCCGACTGCTCGCGCAACGCCTGCTGCTGCTCCGCCAGCTTCTCATACGCCTCGCGCAGCTTCTTGCGCTGCTGCTCGGCTTGCTCCTGCGCCGCTTCCTGCTGCTGCTGACGCACCTGCTCCAACGCCGACTCAAGCTGCGCCAGCGCCTCGCGCTGGGCCACCTGCGTCGGCGCCCGCTGCGCGTCCCGCATCGACACGATCGCCTCGCCCTGGGCGGTCACCCCCTGGTTGAGCGTCTCGGCGATCGGCTGCGTCTCGTCGGCCCGGCCGGCTTGGTCGGCGACGGCCATCGTGTTCCGACGCACGCCCGCCTGCCCCGGCTCGAGGTCGGGCAACCGCTCGGCGGGCTCGGTCCGCTCATTCTGCGCCGTCTGCTGCTCGACCAGGCGCTCAATCGCCTGCGCCAACTCCTCCAGCCGACGCTGCAACATCGCCTGCATCCGCTCCTGCTGCCGGCCCATCTCGCTGAGCATCTGCTCCATCAGCTCCATGCTGCCATGCTGCTGCTGGCCGGCCTGCGAAAGCTGGTTCTGCTCGATCGACTCGCCCGCCTCCTCCATCTGCTCGTCCAGGCCCTCTTCCTCCGCCATCCGCGCCGCCTCTTCGAGCAACTCGCCGCTGACGCGCTCGCGGTCGCTGGCGTCCTCGCGGTTGAGCGCCGTGGCGGTGCTACGCATCTGCTGCACCAGTTCGTCGGCCTGTTCGCCCGCCTCGCGCTGCTGGTCGGCCAGCTCCTCCAAGGCGTCCTGCAATGCCTCGGGCAAATTGGCCACCTCTTCGCCGACGGTCTGCGGCAGCAGCCGCCGCGTATCCGCCTCCAGCGTCTGCTGCTCGGTGAGCAGTTGCCGCAGCCGCAGCGCCAGCGTCAGCGCATCCCGGCTCTGGTCCAGCAGTTCGTCCAGTTCGCCCAAGGCTTCACGCACCTCGCCCTGCTGCTGCTCGGCGGCGTCGCGCTGTTGCTCGGCGGTCTGCTCGTCCTCGGCCTCGCCGGCCTGCTCCAGTTGCTGCCGGGCCGCCTCGCTCGCCCGGCGGGCCTGCTCGAGCAGGTCGCCGGCGCGGTTCATCATCTCTTCCAGGGCCGGCTCCTCCAGCCGGTTGCGCTGCATCCGCTGTTCGAGCCGCTGCACCAGCGAGGCCTGACCTTCCACGCGCTCGGTCAGCCGCTGCTGCTCCTGCTCCGCCTCGGCCGGCTCGGGCCGTTCCTCGATCAGCCTCCGTTGCCGCTCGTCCAGCCGCAGGGCCTGCTGGCGGACGGCCGAGAGTTCGCCGCGCAACTGGCCGATGAAGGTCGGCTCGTCGATGATGCGCAGCCGCCGCTCGCTGGACCGCACCGGGTCGTGGCGCTGGCCGTCGAGGTCGTAGACGTCGATCGCCACGGCGGCGAGCACGACCGCGTCGCCGGGCTGTAGGTCCATCTCCATCAGGTCCAACGCGTGGCGCACGTCCATCTGCGGCTGCTGGCCGGACTGCGCCGCCAGCTCCCGCGTCCGCATCCCGGTCTCGCCTTCGGCCGAGGGGTCGCGGTCGGGCACTTGTGCCGCCAGCGCCAGTTGCTCCACCGCCACGTCGTCCTGTGCCATCGCCTCCACGTCCACCAGAGCCGTGGGCAGCACCGACTGGTCCGACACCGGCTCGACCATCGACACGGCCGGGGGCTGGTCGGCGACGGCCTCGAGGCGGTACCGCCGTTCCGACCGGCTGGTCAGCCCGTGACGGTCGACCAGTTGCACCGGCGTCTCGACGGTCTCGCGGAGCGTGAACGTCACCGCCACCGCCTGCGGGCCGGGGGGTTCGCTGGCGCCGTCGGCCGTGGTGGACGTGTGGACATACGAGGCGTGATCCACGACCCGAAGCTGGGCATCGGCGGGCATGCCCGGCAGCAGGGCCTGGAGCGCCGCGGCCGGGTCGGCGTCGATCGCCACCGGCTTGTTCAAGGTCAGCTCCAGCGTCACTTCGCTGCCGGCGAGGGCGGTGGCGGCGGCGACCTGGCCGCTCTGGCGGTGCAGGGGGATGCGCTGTTCGTCGATCAGGGCCGCGGCGTAGGCGGGCGGGGTGATGTGGGCGGTCAGGTCCGTCACCGCCGGCCGGCTGACGAGGTCGATCCGCTGGGGCGATGTCTGGTGGTCGCCGGCGGTGAGGGTGTATTCGATCGTGCCGCGGTGGTCGGCGGTGCCGGCGCCGAGCAGGTGTTCGGGCAGGTCGACCAGCCGTTCGTACGTCGCCGCCCCGGTGGTCGCCGCTTCGAAGCTGTTGCCTGCCTGCTCGTTCATCAGCAGGCTCTCGCGCGGGCCGGGCTCGCCGTCGGCGTCGATCATGCGGTACTCGACCCAGACGCGCATGCCCGCGCTGTGGCCCCGCTCGACCTGCGCCCGCAGCCGCAGCGGCGCGTCGCTGGGCCAGACCGTCACGTCCGTGAGGTTCGCCACCTCCACGCGGCGCGGCCACTCGGCCCCGGCCCAGGGGGTGAGCCAGCGGGCCGCGGCCGTCTGCGTCGCCGTCGGCGCCGCCAGCACCACGCCCGCGAACGCCGCCGCCACGACCGCCAGCACCGCCAGCACCCGCCACGTCCGCGTCGGGTCGATCAGCCGGCGAAGCTCGACCTGCGTGAGCTGCGACTGGGCCTGCCCGACGCTGGCGTGGGTGAATGTCGCCGTGGCCGCCGGGCTGGCGTACGCCTCGGGGGCGAGGGAAAACTCAACCGCGCTCGCCAGCGAGCCGCGCAAGGCCGGGAACAGCCGCTCGGCCCGCAGCGCCAGGTCGCTCAGGCTCGGCCGAAACCGTAGCGCCCGCCCCAGGTGCGTCCACAGCCAGGTTCCGCCTGCCACCAGCGCCACCAGCAGGATGAACACCCGCCCCCACGCCGGCAGGCGCAGCAGGAAGTCCAGCCCCCCCAGCGCCAACGCCAGCGCCAGTCCCCCGGCCGTGAACTGCGCCAGCCGCTGCACGACCAGCAGCCCCCGGCCCCAACGTCGCACCCGCACCAGTTGTCGCGCCACAGCTTCCATTGTGTTCAAATCCATTCGAGGAAGGCCGTCCGTCCGCCCACAGTGTACGCCGAAGGTGAGCCGACCTGAACCTTTTGGACGCCAGATCCCCCGCCGGGTTCAATCGCGTTCAATTTTCCTGCCTGCAGCCGCGCACGGGCGGGACCGAGATGTTGAAACCACGGATGCACACGCCTCGGTGGTGAATCTTGCCTGCGGATGCGCGATAGGATGGCCTTGAGAAACCATGGACGAGACCGCTGACTACCTTTGCCCGCATTGCGGCGAGTCGATCCAGATCGTCGTCGATCCGACCGGCGGAGCCGAGCAGGCATACGTCGAGGACTGCCCGGTCTGCTGCAATCCGAACCTGCTGCGCATCGACTTCGACCGGGTGGGGCGCGCGACCGTCTCGGCCGAGCCGGCACAATGAGGCCGGTCACGGTTTTTCGTGGGCGACCTTGCGCTTGCGGCGAAACAGTTCGACATGGTCGCGGTAGACGCCAGGGTCGCGGTCGCGGCCGGTGGCGCGATCCAGGAAGAGCGGGAACTGATCGGCCCGGGGCTTGGCCCAGTCGTAGGCGTGGTCGTAGCTGCGCATGAGGATGCGCTGCTCGCGGTTGAGCGTCGCCAGCCAGTCGGGGTCGCTGTGCCAGCGGTCCTGGTTGCAGATCCACGACGGGCTGTAGGTGTAGAACAGGTTCTTGCGCACGACGTCGGAGTTGTTGGGTTCAACGCGATGCCAGGTGACAGGAAGCAGACGCTGGGTAGAGGATATCCAAGGGCGGCGTGGACATAAACAGGCAGACGACCGCCGGCGGCGTCAGGCCGGGGTGACGGCGTCGTAGATCAGCACGCGGTCCCAGAACGGCTCGCACTGCTGGCGGAAGCGGTCGTGGATGGGGTCGACCTGGTAGGCGTCGTGCTTCGCCGGGTCGTCGCAGATGATGGTGAGGGCGTAGTCGTAGCTGCGATCGATGATCGGGCGGTCGGTGGGCGCGGGCACGCCGACGTAGCCGTGGCGGACGGCGTCGATCCGCGTGAGCGACTGCACGCCTGCGACGAACGCGGCCCGCTGTTCGTCGGCAAGGTCGGGCTTGAGCCAGAAGTAGACGTTGTGGACGAACATGAAGCCAGCCTTTCAAGTCGCGCCGAGAGCGCCGGGGAAAACACGACAGAGACACAGAGCCACAGAGAAGAAGATGAAACCACGGATGCACACGGATGGACACGAATCGGCCTTTAGCCCCGCAGCGCAGCGGAGGGTGTCCGCCGGTGACGCATGGTATCTACCCCTCCGCTGCGCTGCGGGGCTAAAGGTCGGCAGCGGCTTCACCTTCTCTGTGCCTCTGTGTCTCTGTGGTTACTCAACCGCTCTACGTCAGGTCGTTCTGGAAGAACTCGATGACTTCGCCGTCGGGGCCTTTGACGAAGGCGATGCGCACGGGGACGGGGGTGGCGACGGCGGGCAGCTTGTTGGGGAGGTCGACGGATTTCGGTTCCATGGTGACCGGGCAGCCGGCGGCGCGGGCGCGTTCGAGGATGGCGTCGGTGTTGTTCGTGCGCAAGGCGAAGTGGAGGATCGCGCCTTCCTCGGCAGGCGGTGCGGGCTGGTCGGGGCGTTCGAAGATTTCCAGGTAGTTGCCGTCGCCGGTGTCGAGCATGATGGCCCGGCCCGGGGCGTCGCCCCAGGCGATCTTGCCGGTGAATCCGAGCACATCAGTGTAGAAGGCGAGCGAGCGGTCGAAGTCGCGGACGCGGATGGCGACGTGGTGGAAGCCGGTGACGGCAGCGTTGTCGGGCATGGGGTTCTCCTTGGGGAGGGAGTTTATCAGTTTCGAGTTTCGGGGATCGGGGATCGGGGATCGGGGATCGGGGATCGGGGATCGGGGATCGGGGA
>JBBDPC010000175.1:0-9840 GCA_040876735.1 Phycisphaeraceae bacterium
TCCACGGCTGGAAGCCGTGGGCTTTGGGTGCGGGGGACGGGGTCAGTTGGCGGGGAGAGAAAAGGGGGGAAAGAAAAGGGGTCGGGGAAAGAAAAGGGGTCGGGAGTCAATAATGATGCGGCCGGAAAGAAAAGGGGTCGCGGAAAGAAAAGGGGGGAAAGAAAAGGGGTCGGGAGTCAATAATGATGCGGCCGGCCACGCGAAACAACGACTCCGGCCCCCTTTTCTTCCCCCGTGGTTGGTTGTGACGTTCAGAAGACGCCTGCTTGCCGACAATGGAGCTACACCCATGAAAAGATCTTACCGCGTCTGGATTTGGATGCTGATTGCCGCCTGCATGGTGTGCGGTACTTCACTTGGCACCGCGCACGCGCAGCGGGCCCAGCTCGAGGGGCCGGCGGTCAGGGCGCTGCTGAGCACCGAGACCGAGCAGGTGATCCCAGTTGGCGGGGCGGTGTTCCTGCGCATCACGCTGGCCAACCTCAGCGAGGACCAGCAGGTCACACTGCCTGGCGGCCAGCCCCTGCACGATGCGCCGGCCGAGATCGAGGTCGCCCACGAGGACGGGCCGTTCCAGCCGGTGCAGTTGGAGCGGCTGGACCATCCGGGCATGCTGCTGACGCTCGGGCCGGCCGAGGTGGCCCAGGCCAGCCTTCCGATGTGGATCAAGTGGGTCCCGCGTGGCGAGGAGAGCGGCTGGCAGCCGATCTTTGCCGAGCCCGGCACCTACGCCGTGCGGATCCGCTTCTACCACGTCCAGCTGGCCGGGGGCGAACAGGAGCAGAACGGGCAGCTGCTGACCAACCCCGTTCGCGTGCGCGTCAAGCAGGAGTTGCCCGAGGGCCTGGCCCCGCTCCACGAGGAACTCGCCCCGGTGATCAAGAGCCGGCTGATCGTGCCGCCTGCGGAGCGGGGCCGGCTCGAGCCGTGGCTGGATGCGGAGAGCCGACAGGTGGCCACCTTCGCCAAGTGGCTGCTGGTGCGAAGCTACCTGGCCGAGTCGACATTCAAGGATCGGCTGGAGGGCGACGATCCCCAGGCGCAGCAGACGCTCACAGAACTGATCGACGAGCACGTGGTGGACCTGCTGGGGACCGGGGCCGCGCCGACGCCGTTCCGGGAGGATGCGCGGACGCTGGTGATTCTCAGGCAGTTGGTGGAGCGCGACGAGGCCACGGCCAGAACGCTGCTGTGGTCGGCGCCCTACCTCTCGGAGGTGCCCCGTCTGTCGACGCTGAGAAACCTTTTGGACTAGCGGGAGAAGAAAAGGAGTCGGGAGTCAATAATGATGCGGCCAGCCACGCGAAACAACGACTCCCGACCTCTTTTATTTCCTCGACCCCTTTTCTTTCCCGGTATCCAAGAATCATGATCCGTGGAATTAGCGAAGGTGGCTGTAATGAATGTGCACGCTATTGTCATACTGTTTTTCTTCGGAGTGGTTCTTGCAGGGTGTGGGCTGAGTAGCCAGGATGAAGGGTATCGATTGACAGTTACTGTAATTAATCATACAGGCCATGAGCTAACCGATGTGGCAGTTGTTGGAGATGGATACCCTGGCCGTTATGGCATTCTGGTTCCAACTGCACGCAAAGTATTTACTTACAATACAAACGGTTTGGCGGATGAGTTTGAAGTTGTATGGCGAGATGGAAACCAGCAATTTCGCAAAACAGTACCTCTACCTGATGATTTTGAAATTGATAATGGGAGTGATCTTGTCATTGCTTTTAGTGCAGATGGGCAGGTGTCCACCTACACGGAACCAAAGTCTGGGGCGGCGGGCGGGCCATAAGGGAAAGGCTCGGTAGGCGGATTCAATTCCGAATCGCAACACCGGGTAAGGCGTTGAGGACCTCGCGGGGCGTGCGGTCGTTGAGGCGCTTGCGAGGGTGAAACGGTGTCGGATACCATATCTTCGCGTCGGGTTTTGAGCGGTGGTTGCTGTGTTCGCCATGGGGCGACCGCGACGTGTGGAGGTGGGCGGCGGGGGGGGCACGTGCTCAACCGGGTGGTGGGGAGGGAGCCCCTTGTAAATGGTGGGGCGTGTGTGCGGCGCGCATAAAAAAGGGTCTCGACCGGGGAGGCGATCCGGTGCGAGACCCGATCCAAGGCTTGGAGAGACGGCCGGTTTGGGCCGTCATGGATCAACAGGTTTTCAGACACGAGCCACGGATGCGTGGCGGAGCCGGGTGGCGACGCCGGTGCGGCGGAGCGTGTCGCGGCGTGGTTGATTGTCCAATTCAACCGGCGGGCGGGCCACCGTTTCCTGGCGAAAAAAGGGCGAACGGGCGGCGGTCGGGCGGGCTGTGCCGGTCGTGCCGGTCGAGCGAAGCGGTGGGGCGGTGGCGGGCCGGCGTCGGGGCCGGGGGGCGGGCGGGGGGCGATGCCTGCTATACTTCCTGCCATGTCGCGCAGCGAGAAAATCGGCCTCTTCCCCGGCACGTTCGACCCGATCACGAACGGGCACCTCGACGTCATCCGTCGCGGGCAGATCCTGTTCGATCGCCTGATCGTCGCCATCGGGCACAACCCTGCCAAACGGCAATTGTTCGACATGGACGAACGCCGGCAGATCATCGAGCAACTGCTCCGCGAGCAGTGCGGCGACCACGTCGAGGTGGCGGTCTTCAAGGGCCTGACCGTCGACTTCGCCCGCAGCATCCACGCCACCGCCATCGTCCGCGGGCTGCGCAACGTCAGCGACCTGAACTTCGAGTTCCAGCTCGCCCTGACCAACCGCGCTATTGCCGATATCGAAACGGTCTTCATCATGACCGGTGAGAACTACGCCTTCGCCAGTTCGACGCTGATCAAGCAGATCGCGGCCGGCGGCGAGATCGACCGACTCGGCCGACTGCTGCCGGAGGTGGTGATCGAAAAGCTGAAGCAGAAAAAACGGGAGCACGGGGGGACGTTGCCGTGGGCGCATGTGGATCATTTGAAGGAGTAGGGGGGGTGGGAAATTTATGATTTTTAATTGCTGATTGTTCAAATCAGAAATCATAAATCAGCAATCAGCAATTCCTTCCCCCTTCATCCCGCTCTTCGTCGCTGCGCTGCTCAGAGGCGGGCGTTTTTTTGAACTCGAAACTCGAAACCGGAAACTTGAAACGCACCCGCTCCATGGACTACCGCATCATCAGCATCGGCGCCCTCAGTGTTCACGAACTCTGGAACCGCCAGGGCCAGGCCCGCACGCCGCACGCGACGACCACGCTCGTCCGCAGCGGCGACCGTACGATCCTCGTTGACCCCGGCCTGCCGCAGCAGGTCATCACCGCCCGGCTTGCCGAGCGGGCCGGCATCGAGCCGGACGACATCTCCGACGTCTTCCTCACCAACTTCCGGCCTGCCCATCGCATGGGCCTGCTCGCCTTCCCCCGCGCCCGCTGGCTGATCAGCGAAGCGGAGCGTGAAGCGGTGGGCCAGGGGCTGGTTGAGCGTTTTCAGCAGACCGAGGACGAAGCGGAGCGCGAGACGTTGCAGCAGGAGATCGCCTTGCTCAAGCGATGCGTTGCCGCGCCGGACAAGCTCGCCGACCACGTCGACCTCTTCCCCCTGCCCGGGTTCACGCCCGGCACGACCGGTCTGCTGTTGAGCCATCCGCGCACCACCACGCTCATCGCCGGCGACGCGATCGCCACCATCGAACATCTCGAACAGGGCCGGGTCCTCCGCGGCGCGTATGACGCCAACCAGGCCCAGGAGAGCATCGTCGAAGCGCTGGAGATCGCCGACGTGATCATCCCGGGGCATGACAATGTGGCTTACAACCCCACGCGGCGGTTCTGATACAGGGGCTGGTGAGGCGGGCCCACGGAGAGACTCTGTGGGCTTCGGTGTGTAGTTGGGGTCAGGTGGTGGCGGGGCGGCGGAGGTAGTTGCGGGTGGCTTTGTAGAGGATGGCGATATAGATGACGAGCAGGCCGGCGACCAGGGCGGTGCCGACCCACTCCAGGCCTTGCGCGGTTGCGGCGGTGGGGCCGCCGAGGGGGGTGGCGTCGACGGGGCTGGCGGCGCCGCCGATGGCGCTGGGCGGGCCGAGCATCAGGCTGCCCATGTAGCCGAGCAGGCCGATGGCGAACAGGAGCACCTGGGGTCCGAGCAGCAGCCAGAGGCCGTAGAAGATGATGGGGCGGGTGGGGTGGTCGGTGGCTTCGCGGTAGCCGTGGCCGAGGGTGTAGACCTGCTCGAGCGGGGCGATGGTGGCGTAGGCGGTCAGCGGCAGGCCGCACTGGTGGCAGAAGTGTTCGAACGGGCCGTTCTCGCTGACACAGTTGGCGCAGATGATGCTGGCGTGCCGGTCGGCAGTGCGATCGAGCTCGGCCTGCTGGTCGGGCTGCGCGGCGTCGTCGGCGTGGGGGACGCGTGCCATGGCATCAGTATAGCCGGGCGCGATTGGTGAGCGGAAGGCTCAGCTTTCGGTGCTGGTGGTCTTCTTGGCCGGCTTCTTTTCAGCCTTGTCGGTGCTGGTGGTCGAGCTGGCGTCGGACTTTTTCGTGTCGCCCTTGGACTCGCCGCTGCTTTTCGTGCCGGACTCCTTCTCCGCTTTGGCCTGCTTCTTGTAGCTGTCGGAGCGGTAGTCGGTTTCGTAGAAGCCCGAGCCTTTGAAGATAATGCCCGCGCCGGCGCCGATGAGGCGGCGCAGCTTCATCTTGCCGCACGCCGGGCATTTGCGCAGGGCGTTGGCGGTGATGGACTGGAACTGCTCGAACTCGTGATCGCAGGCTTCGCAGCGGTAGTCGTAGGTGGGCATGGGGGGACCTTATCTATGAATCGATAATCGATAATCGATGATCGATCACACATCACTCCGCGACGCCGACCTGGGCGGGGCGGACGGTTTTTTCCTTCATCGCATAGCCGGGCTGAAACTGGACGGTGACGTGATCGGTCTCCACGTCTTCCACGGCCTGGCGCATCAGCGCTTCGTGGCGGTTGGGGTCGAACGGCTCACCCTTTTTCGCCTCGACGCGCTCGATGCCGAAGCGGTTGAGCGTGCGCAGCAGCTCCTCGCGCACCATCGCGACGCCGGCGAGCAGGTCCTTGGTGGACGTTTTCTCGGGGTCGACCTGGATGGCGCGGTCGAAGTGGTCGAGCACGGTGACCAGGCCGCGGGCGATGTCGAACAGTTGCTGTTCTCGGGCGCTGGTGACGTTCTGCTCCGAGCGGCGGACGAAGTTCTGGTAGTCGGCGGCGATGTGCTTGAGGCGGTGCTCAAGGTCGTCGCGCTCGCGCTCGATGGCGCCGATGGTCTCCTGCAGTTCGCGCTCGACCTGCGCGGGGTCGCCCGCCGCCGCGTCGGCCTCCTCGGCGGCGTGCAGTTCGTCGACGTCTTCGAGTTCGCCTTCGGCCGGCTCGGGTTGGTCAGGCTGATCGGGTTTGTTTTTTTTCTTGCGATTCATCATGGTGGATCGCGCTCCTGTCGGGCCGTGGCGCGGGGGGCGGCACGGCGATGGTGGTCCGATCGTGTGTCAGCTCAGGTACGTCTTGATCCGGTCCCAGAAACTGCTGGACTCGGGCATGACCTCGCGGTTTTCGGTTTCGGCATAATCGCGGAGCAACTGGCGTTGCTTCTCGCTGAGTTTGTTGGGCACTTCGATGAGCAGGGCGACGATCAGTTCGCCGCGCCGGCCGGTGCGGAGGTTGGGCAGGCCCTGGTCGGGGACGCGGATGAGTTCACCGTGCTGCGTGCCGGGCTTGATGGTCAGCTCGTGCTCGCCTTCGAGGGTGGGCACGTTCACCTTGGCGCCGAGGGCGGCCTGGGTGAAGCTGATGGGCATTTTGAGGATGAGGTGGTCTTCCTCGCGTTGGAACAGTTCGTGGGGGGCGACGCGGACGACGACGTGCAGGTCGCCGCGCAGCCCGGCGCTGGCGGCGGCGACGCCACCGGCGGGGGAGGTGCCGGGCTCGCCTTCGCCGGGGACGCGGATGGCCTGGCCGTCGTGGATGCCGGGGGGGATCTTGACGGTGAGCTTGCGGGTTTTCGGTTGTCGGCCGGCACCTTTGCAGTCGCTGCACTTGTCGCGGACGACCTGGCCCGCGCCGCCGCAGGCCGGGCAGGTGGTGACCATGCGGAACATGCCGCCGAAGCCGGACTGGGCGACCTGTCCCGAGCCGCCGCAGGTGACGCAGGCGACGGGCTTGGAGCCGGGCTTGGCGCCGGTGCCGTCGCAGGTGGCGCAGGTGTCCTGGCGGGTGAATTCGATTTCGCGTTCGACGCCGGCGAAGACGTCTTCGAGCGAGATTTCGACCTGGGTTTCGAGGTCGTAGCCGCGTCGACTGCGTGATCGCCGCCTGCCGCCGCCGGTCGCGCCGCCTGCGCCGAAGATGTCTTCGAACATGGAGAAGATGTCGCCGACGTCCATGTGAGAGAAGTCGTGGGCGCTGGTGCCGCGCAGGCCGGCGTGGCCGAAGCGGTCGTAGCGCTGGCGTTTCTCGGCGTCGGCGAGCACCTCGTAGGCTTCGGCGGCCTCTTTGAATCGCGTCTCGGCCTCGGTGTTGTCCGGATTGCGGTCCGGGTGGTATTTCATGGCGAGCTTGCGGTAGGCGCGCTTGATCTGCTCCGCGCTGGCGCTGCGCTCGATGCCGAGGATTTCGTAGTAGTCGCGCGTGGTCGCCATGGGGTTCGCCGGGTACGGGGATCAGGGATCAGGGATCGGGAAGCAGGAATTCGCCGAGGCGGCTGGTGCCGGGGGATGCATCCCGATCCCCGATACCCGAGCCCCGAAACCCGATCTTCGTGAAAGAAGCCCACGGATTGTCACCCGCGGGCTTCGAGGTTGAGTCTACCGCACCACGCGGGATCAGGACACCGCGCCCTCGACGAGGTCTTCTTCCTCGTCGAACTCGGTGACGAGCACGTTGGTGGTGAGCATCAGGCCCGCCACGGACGCGCCGTTCTGCAGGGCGGTGCGGGCGACGAGCGCCGGGTCGATGATGCCCATCTTGACCAGGTCGCCGAACTCGGCGGTGGCGGCGTTGTAGCCGTGGTTGCCCTTCTTGTCCTTGACCTGTTCGACGACGATGTGGCCGTCGGCGCCGCTGTTTTCCACGATCTGGCGGAGCGGGGCTTCGAGGGCGGCGGCGACGATTTCGTAGCCGAGCTTCTCGTCGCCGCGGGCCTTGGCCCGGCCCTTGTCGACCGCTTCGATGGCGCGGATGAACGCCACGCCGCCGCCGGGCACGTAGCCTTCCTGGGCGGCCGCCTTGGTGGCGTGCAGGGCGTCGTCGACGCGATCCTTGCGCTCCTTCATGGCCGTCTCGGTCGCCGCGCCGACGTGGACGATCGCCACGCCGCCGGTGAGCTTGGCCAGCCGTTCCTGGAGCTTTTCGCGATCGTAGTCGCTGGTGGTCTTTTCGATCTGCGTGCGGATCTGCTCGATGCGGGTGTTGATCTCCTTCTTCTTGCCCGCGCCTTCGATGATCGTGGTCGAGTCCTTGTCGATGACGACTTTCTTGGCGCTGCCCAGGGCGTCGAGCTCGAGGGTTTCGAGGTTTTCGCCGAGGTCTTCACTGACGAACGTGCCGCCGGTGACGGTGGCGATGTCCTGGAGCATGGCCTTGCGGCGGTCGCCGAAGCCGGGCGCCTTGACGGCCGCGACCTTGAGCACGCCGCGCAGCCGGTTGACGACCAGCGCCGCCAGCGCTTCGTTCTCCACGTCTTCCGCGATGATGAGCAACGGCTTCTGCGCCATCGCGACCTTGTTCAGCAGCGGGAGCAGGTCGGGGAGGTTGCTGATCTTTTTTTCGTGGATGAGGATCAGCGCGTCCTCGAGCACCGCTTCCTGCGAGCCGGGGTCGGTCATGAAGTAGGGCGAGAGGTAACCCTTGTCGAACTGCATGCCCTCGACGTATTCGAGGGTGGTCTCGGCGGCGTTGCCTTCTTCGACTTCGACGACGCCCTCGGCGCCGACCTTGTCGATGGCGCTGGCGATCAGCTCGCCGATCTCTTCGTCGCCGTTGGCCGAGACGGTGGCGACCTTCTTGAGGTCTTCCTTGCCTTTGACCTTGGTGGCGAGTTCCTGGATCGCTTCACCGGCGGCCTCGGCGGCGGCGGTGATGCCGCGCTGGACGGCCATGGCGTTGGCGCCGGCGGTGACGTGCTTGAGGCCTTCGACGAAGATCGCCTCGGCGAGCACGGTGGCGGTGGTCGTGCCGTCGCCGGCCTTGTCGTTGGTCTTCTTGGCGACCTCGACGACCATCTTCGCGCCCATGTTCTGGAACGGCTCGTGGACTTCGATTTCCTTGGCGACCGTCACGCCGTCCTTGGTCACGACCGGGTTGCCGTACGACTTCTGCAACACGACGTTGCGACCGGTCGGGCCCATGGTGACTTTCACGGCGCTGGCGAGCTGCTCCAGCCCCTTGCGGAGCTGGACCGCCGCCTCCGCGCCGAACATCATCTGCTTCTTTGCCATCGTTGTGGCTCCGTTTCTTTTTCGGGTATCGGGTATCGGGGCTCGGGTATCGGAGGGATGGTGCGGCGTTTCGGCAACCGGTCAGGGACCTGATTGTCGAGACCCGAAACCCGAGACCCGATACCCGACAGTTTCATCTTCACTTTTCGACGACGCCGAGCAGTTCGCTTTCGCGGAGGACCATGACGGTTTCGCCGTCGAGTTCGATTTCCGTGCCGCCGTACTTGCCGTAGAGGACGACGTCGCCCTTGGTCACCGACACGGCGGTGCGCTTGCCGTCATCGTTGAGCTTGCCCGGGCCCACGGCGACGACCGTGCCGGTCATCGGCTTTTCCTTGGCCGACTCGGGCAGGTAGATGCCGCCGGCGGTGCGGTCTTCGGCTTCCTGAGGCTTGACCACCACGCGGTCGTCGAGGGGCTTGAGGTTCGTCTTGGTCTTGGTCTTGGTTGCGGTTGCCATTGGTGTTGTCTCCAGCGAATCGTTGTGTTGGTGTGGTGAAAGTTATTCGGTGAAAGGCAGTGCGATTGATGCCGCACTGCCAAGGGGGGATTTACATCATCCCGGGCATGCCCATGCCGCCCATGCCACCCATACCGCCCATGCCCGGCATGCCGCCGCCCATGCCACCCATGCCGCCCATGGGGTCGCCGCCGCCGCCGCCGGCTTCCTCTTCGTTGTCGGGCGATTCGGTGATGAGGCAGTCGCAGGTCAGCAGCAGCGTCGCGACGCTCACCGCGTTCTGCAACGCGGTGCGGTCGACCTTCGCGGGCGTGATGATGCCACGTTCAACGAGGTCGGCGTATTCGAGCTTCAGGGCGTCAAAGCCATTGCTGCCCTTGGCGGCCTTGACCTTGGCGACGACGACGCTGCCGTGCTCGCCGGCGTTGTCGGCGATGGTGCGCAGGGGCACTTCCACCGCACGTCGCACCACTTCCACGCCCGCCTTCTCGGCATCGCCGGTCGTCTTGACCTTGTCCAGCGCCGACTGGGCACGCAGGAAGCTCACGCCGCCGCCGGGCACGATGCCCTCTTCCAGCGCCGCACGCGTCGCGTGCAGGGCGTCTTCCACGCGGGCCTTCTTTTCCTTCAGCTCGGCTTCGGAGCCGGCGCCGACGTTGATCTGCGCCACGCCGCCGGCCAGCTTCGCCAGACGTTCCTGCAGCTTCTCGCGGTCGTAGTCGCTGGTGGTGTCGGCGATCTCGTTGCGGATCTGCTCGATGCGAGCCTGGATCGCCTTGCTTTCGCCCGCGCCTTCAATGACGGTCGTGTTCTCGCTGTCGACGGTGACCTTTTTGGCCAGTCCCAGCTGGGCGAGTTCGACCTTGTCGAGTTCGACGCCGAGGTCTTTCATGATCGGGTCAGCGCCGGTGAGGATGGCGATGTCCTGGAGCATGGCCTTGCGGCGGTCGCCGTAGC
>JBBDPC010000176.1:0-9761 GCA_040876735.1 Phycisphaeraceae bacterium
AACGAAAGGAAGAGAAGATGGAATTGAAGAAGGTTCTTTTGGTCGCCGTGGCAACTGTGGGTCTGGCAGTTGGTTCGGCTACGACGCGAGCGTCGGTCCTGGTCGATTTCGAGGATTATCCGCACGGCGTTGATGACCCAATCGATTCAAGCTACCAGCCGGTGTCAGGCCTGACGATCACCTGGCCGGACAACCTCGGCATCTGGGTGGATGACGAGAACCACATGCTGAATTACGCGACGAACACCGATCTCGCCTCCATCATCTTCGATCAGCCGGTGACCATCCACAGCGTCGATGGCCAGTTCTGGAAAGGCCTCGACTTCACCATCGACCTCTACACGAACCCGGGCGATGCCGCGCCGGCATTGAGCGTGACATCGGACAACACGTCGTGGGAGACGTTTAACACCGAGTCCGCCGGTGCCGTGCGTCGGCTCGACCTGTCTGCTGTCGAGACTGAAGCCAACTTCGACAACATCCTCCTCACGGTCGTCCCCGAACCCGCCAGCGTCGCGCTGCTGGGCGTCGGCGGCCTGGCGATGCTGACGCGGCGCCGCCAGAAGGCCTGACAAGGCTTTCCATACGACTGCTCGCAAGGCGCCGCCTGACCGCGGCGCCTTGCTTTTCCGGGCAGATCGCAGAACGTTCCGCTCCGCGACGCGGCAGCCGGTGGCTGTCGGCTCGGCAATCCGGCCACGGCCGCAGCCTCAGTACGTCGCCACGTGTTTCACCAGAACGGGATCTTCTACATGAAGCGTCAAGCCCACCATCCGGCCCGGGGCGTCAACAACCCGTCGGCTCGCGGATTCACGCTCATCGAGTTGCTTGTGGTCATCAGCATCATCGCCCTGCTGATTGCGATTCTGCTGCCGGCTCTCAAAGCGGCGAGAATCTCGGCGTACAAGGTCGTCAACAGCACCCACCTCCGCGGCATCCACCAGGGCATGGTGATCCACGCCGAAGGGAACAATGGCTACTTCCCAGGGCTGCACCCGCAAGGCCGCGAATTTTCAGATGACGAAGTCGATGCGTTCTCATATGACACAGAAGGCCCCTTCACCACTGAAGGGCGGCTGACGATGATGATGTACAACCAACTTTGCCCGCCGGAGTACATGATCAATCCTGCCGATAAGCACAAGTCGGTCTGGACCGGGTGGGACGAACGGTTCGGCGGTCACGAGCGGGATTTTGTGGAAAACTGGGAATACTCCTACGCGATGCTGAACATCGGGGATTATTCCGGCCCGGGCAACCCGACGAAAGCGAAACGGTACACCGAGTGGCAGACAACCCTCAACGGCGAGGCCGTGGTCATGAGTGATCGTGCGGTTGTCCATCCATTCAGAAATGACCAGGCTCCCTATCAACATCCGTGGGTGCCAGATGCACAGACCAATGACGATTGGGAAGGTAGCGTGCTTTGGAACGACAACCACGTCAGCTATGAGAAAAGCCCGCTACTGCGAACCCGCTACGGCGATATCCGGAATCCTGAAGATCACCTGTTCGAGATCGACAACGACGGACAGGAAGCGCTGATGATCTACAAGCACTGGTACGCGTGGTGACGCATGCGGGGAATCGACAACATTCGGCCGATTCCCGCTTGCAGTGACCGGGGCGGCCGTACGGTGGCAACCGTAGGTATTCGCCGGACTGATCAGGATCCGCCCTGTTCACAAATTCTGACGCAGGTAATTCGATCTGCGGGAAGGCGGTGCAGGCGTTTTGTTAGAGGCCGTAGACCAAGCTTTTCAGCTCCGCCTGCGCCTGGTCGGTCAGTGTGGCCAGCGCGTTGGCTGTGAAAGGGCTCTGCCAGACGGGGTAGCTGTTGCGACCATCCATCGTCTGCGGATAGAGATAGCCGTTCCAGCCATTCGTCACGTTCATCACCACCACCGCATGTTCGGGGAACGTATCCCGGAGCCGGCGCTGCAACTCTGAATAGGCTTCGTTCGGATGAGCGAGCAACAGCGTGTCGCCGATCCGCCATACCCAGGCCGGGATGCGCGCACTCGGACCGGTGCCGACCTGGCGCACGCGCGTGATCTGTCGACGCAGGCGTTCGCGCTGCACCCGATCCTGTTGCGACGCTAGCTCCCGCTCGAGCGTCTCAACGGGCGGCGAGGGCTTCAGCGGCAACGCCACATCGAGCTGGGTCGCTTCCACGGCAGAGGGCGGCTCGCACGACTCGAGCTTCCACACGCCCAGTGGGGAGCCAGATTCCACCACGCGCTCAAACACCAGCCTCTGCCGCGGTGGCGGCAACGACGCCAGTGCCGCCAGCACGGCATGCCCCAGTTGCCGCCCATGCGCATCGGCCACGGCCGGATCGGCGACGTACTGCCGCTGCGGCGCCAGCTCGCCGGAGGCCCCCTGCAGAAACGCGCACGGCGCGCCGCGCGTCGCCGACTCGACCATCTCGCGCAGCGCGCCGATGTAGTCCGGCGACAGCAGCCGGTTCTCCCATCCCAGCGTGGTCGCGTGGCAGGCGTAGTTCACCAACGTGGCGAGTGGCCGGTCGTCGCGGTCATCGGTCAGCCGGCCGACCAGCAGGGCGTCGTCGGCCTTGCCGCGCGGGTTGAAGCCAGACAACTCGCGCGGCTCGTGCGGCGCCGGCTGATCGCGGTTGGCCGCGAGCAGGCATTTGCCGCGGGCCCAGGTCAGCATGGCGCGCGTCTGCTGGCTTTGCGCGAGGGCCTGTTGCGCGGCCGCCGCAACCTGGTCGCGCGTCTGTTCGAGGTACGGCCGAATCATCTCACCGCCGGGCAGTTCGCCGCGCGCCAGGGCCATCAACCCTGTCGCATGGGTGTGCGTGCACGCAAAGAGAATGCGGGCCGTGTCGTTGGCCGCCAGTTCCAGCAGCGGCTCGCGCAGCAGCGCCAGCTCATCCGCCCCGGCGATGAAGACCCAGTCCAGCGAGATCAGCAGCAGCGGCGCGGCATCGGGCGCCCGTCGAAAGGCGAGCACGGTGGCGGTGATCGGCCGATGCACGCCCTCCGCCCGGTCGTGCGACGCCGCGCCCCACATCCGCGCGTAGATGCCCACCGGCGGCGTCACATCGCAGCGCGCCACGCCCGCCCAGATGCCGGCTTGCGGCCAGGTGTAGGTCAGATCGGCAGCGGACTGCGGATGTTCATCAGCCATGCTCAGCCATCCTGTTCACGAGCGTCCGTGGCCATGTGCCAGCAAGGTGGCATCAAGCTTCATCCGCCCCAGCCATCCGGCGACGGTCGTCACCGCATCCGGCCATGCCGCCTCACCAGTCGCCCACGCTGCCGTCGGGGTAGAACGTGCGCTGCAGAATCTCCTGCTCGAAGGGATGTTTTCTGACCTCCTGCTCATCGATCTCCACGCCGAGGCCCGGCCGGGCGTTCGGCCGCACGATGCGCCCGTTGGCTTCGACGATGAATCCTTCGCTCACCACGTCCTGGCGCCAGGGCACATCGGCGTGCACGCTTTCGCAGATGATGTAGCTGGGCGTGGCGAAGCCCAGCTCCAGGCTCGCCGCCGTGCTGACCGGGCCCTGGGGATTGTGCGGCGCCAGTGACAGCCGGTACGCCTCCGCCATCGCCGCGATCCGCCGCGCTTCGCTCAAGCCGCCGCAGTGCGTGATGTCCGGCTGAAGCACGCTGCACGCCTGCTTCTCCAGCAACTCGCAAAACGCATGCTGTCCGACCAGGCGCTCGCCCGTGGCGATCGGCGTGCGCACCGCCTGACGGATCGCCACCAGCCCGTCCACCGCCTCCGGCCAGCATGGCTCCTCGAAGAAGTAGAGGCCGTATGGCTCCAGCGCGTGAGCGAATCGCAGGCCCATCGCCGGCGAGGGGCGCGCATGGCAGTCGACCATGATGTCAATGCCATCGCCCACCGCCTCGCGCATCGCCGCCACGCACGCCTCCGCATAGCGCAGGGGCTTCAAGCCCTCCAACGGCATGGTCTCGGGCACGGCCATACTCTTGAAGGCGGTAAAGCCCTGATCCACCGCCTGCTGCGCGAGTTCGGCGAAACGCTTCGCGTCGTCCGGCGCGGTTTCGTAGAACGCTTCCATACGCCCGCCGCCGAGGTGGCAGTAGAGACGCACGTAGTCGCGCACCGGCCCGCCCCAGAGCTGGTGGCAGGGCACGCCCAGCGACTTGCCGAGAATGTCCCACAGCGCCAGGTCGATCCCGCTGATCGCCGTGCCGCGCACGATGCCGTTGCCATGCCAGAAGTGCTGGCGGTACATCATCTGCCAGAGGTGCTCCACGCGCCGCGGATCCTCGCCGACCATCAGGGGGCGCAGGTCTTCGATCGCGCCGATGACGCCGCGCGTGTGCCATTCCAGCGTCGCCTCGCCCCAACCCCACAGGCCGGGCTGGTCGGTCAGCACCTTGACGAACACCCAGTTGCGCATGCGGGCGTGGCAGACGTGCGTTTCAATGTCGGTGATCTTCAAGCGATGTGCTCCATGACCAGGCGGCGGGGCACGCGGCGGGCGGCCCGGCCGATTGCGAGCGGCTCCGCATTGTATACAATGGCCGCACCGCTCTCGCAAGCGCCTTCCGGGGCCAGCGATTCGCCTCACACGCGGCCGCCGCCGACTCGCATCCACAGGTTTATGAGCCCATGACCTCCACCGCGGTCTACCGCAAGCTCAAGCAGTGGATTTACCACGGGCAGCTTCAGCCCGGCGAACGGCTTGTTGAGGTGGACCTCGCCAGCCGCGTGGGCATCAGCCGCATACCCTTGCGTGAATCGCTCCGCCGGCTCGAGTCCGAGGGACTTGTTCGCAGCATTCCCAACCGGGCGACGTTCGTGCAGCCATTGACCGCCGATGATCTGCGGGAGATCTTCTTGATGCGCCTGCTGCTCGAACCGCCCGCCGCCAGGCTCGCGGCACAGCATGGCACGCGCCGAACATTCGATTACCTGCGGCGCCTGGCGTTGCGTATGGGCGAGGCCGCGCAGCAGGACAACCTGCGCACGCTCTACCGGCTGGACTACCGCTTTCACCACGCGATCGTCAGAGCGTCGCGATGCCAGCGCCTTCAGCGGGCGTACGAGTGCTGTCACATTCAGATCGTCGGGCCGCGGATCAACTACCGCAACCTTCGCTGGGAGACCGGCGAATTGACGCAGCAGTTGCACGCTGATCTCGTGGACATGCTTGAGGCCGGCCAGGCCGGTGAAGCCGAGGCCCACCTTCGGCGGACGCTGCAACAGTCGATGGACGCCTTGAACGACTACCTTGCTCACACGTCCGGATTCGATGACGGTGACCAGAGGCCCTGATGCCATGCCAACTCACGATTCCCCCCAACCTTCGCCCCTCGCGTCCGAGCCGGAACAATCGGCGTCTGCGCTGGCCGGTGTGCTGTCGGTCGTGCAGATGCCCTACCACGAGGACGAGTCGATCGACTGGGCCACGCTCGGCCGGGAGATCGACTGGCTTTACGAACATGGCGTGGATGGCCTGGTGTTTGCCATGGTGTCCGAGGTGCTGCGGCTTTCGGAGCGCGAGCGCGCCGCCGTCACCGAGTTCATGGTCAAGCACAACCGCCAGCGCGGCTGCGTGGTGACCAGCGTCGGCGCGGAGAGCACCTATCGCGCGTGCGAGCAGGCGCGGGAGGCCGAGGGGGCTGGCGTCGATGCGGTCATGGCGATCCCGCCGATTGCCGTTGCCATGGAGGAGGACGAGCTTCGCCGTTATTACGACCGTCTGGCGCGCGCCACGGCCTTGCCGGTGATCGTCCAGGACGCCAGCGGCTACGTCGGGGCACCGATGAGCATTGCCATGCAGGCGCAATTGTGCCTGGACCTGGGCTCGCGCATCGCCTTCAAGCCCGAGGCCGTGCCGATCGGCCCACGGCTGACTGCGCTGCACGAGGCGACCGGCGGCAAGGCGCGGGCGTTTGAAGGCACGGGCGGTATTGCCCTGGTGGACAGCTACCGGCGCGGCATCGTGGGCACCAT
Source organism: Phycisphaeraceae bacterium (assembly GCA_040876735.1). Classification (GTDB taxonomy): domain Bacteria; phylum Planctomycetota; class Phycisphaerae; order Phycisphaerales; family Phycisphaeraceae; genus Natronomicrosphaera. The sequence continues at coordinate 5,962 of JBBDPC010000176.1, forward strand.
GCCCGGAGCCGAGATCATCTGGGCCATCCGCGCCTTGTGGGATGCGCTGCACGACGGCGATACGCAGCGCATCAACCGCATCGCCATGCCTGTGGCCGCACTGATCGCCATGCAGCACCATCTCGACGCATTCCTGGCCATTGAGAAATACCTGCTCGTCAAGCAAGGCGTCTTTCCCAACATGCTCGTCCGCGGGCCGGTGGGCTATCGACTCGACGAGGGTACACGCCTGGAGGTGGATCGGATCTTCACCGAACTGGATCGCGCCGTCCGGCCGGCATGAGGAAGAAACGGGATCACGTACGCGAGGCGGCGGCCGATACAAGAGGGAAAGCTCAGATGACCGACAGACTGCAGATGATTCGCGACCACCTGCGTGACCTGCCCGACGCCGCATTGCCGGCGGCATTCCACCTCCGCCCCTACCGGCCGGGAGACGACCGCACGTGGTACGACATTCACCTCAAGGCCGACCGCTACACAAAATTGACATCGCAGCGATTCGTCGACGAGTTCGGCAGCGACGACGAGCTTCTCGCGGCGCGGCAGTTGTATCTGTGTGACAGCCAGAACGGCGAGCCGCTGGGCACGGCCACGGCCTGGCAGGACGACGATGGCGCCGGCCGGGTGCACTGGGTCGCCATCGTGCCCGAGGCGCAGGGGCGCGGCCTGGCCAAGCCGCTGCTCGCCGCGGTCTGCCAGCGGCTGGCCGAACTCGGCCACCAGCAGACACGCCTGACCACACAGTCGCCACGCATCGCCGCCGTGAATCTCTACCTTCGCTTCGGCTTTCGGCCCGACCTGCGCAGCGCCGAGGACGTGTCGATCTGGCAGCGCCTGCGCGCCCAGCTCAAGCCCGAATTTCACGCCACCATCGACCAGGCGATCGCGGCGTTCGGAGCCGCTTCGCGTTGAGCCTGCCGTGGCATAGCGATGCCAGATGAAAGGAACTGATGCCATGCCAGCCGATGCGATCAACCTCGGCATCGTCGGCGCCGGCGGACGCGGCGGGGCATTCGCCGCGATCCTGCACGAGCTGGGCCTGCGCGTGCGCGCGATCTGCGAGCTGGACACCGCCGCGCTTGAGCAGGCTCGAGAGAAGCTCGGCGCCGAGCGCGTCTACACCGATTACGAGCAGATGCTGGACGACGCGGCGCTCGATGCCGTGCTCATCGGCACGCCCATGCCGCTGCATGCTAAGCAGGCGATTGCGGCGCTGCAGCGCGACATTCATGTGCTCTGCGAGGTGACCGCGGCCGTCTCGCTCGAGCAGTGCCGCGAAGTGGTGCACGCGGCCGTGCGGGCGCGGGCCATCTACATGATGGCGGAGAACTACATCTACACCCGGCCCAACCAGTTCATCAAAGGGCTGGTCGAGGCGGGGCTGTTCGGGGACGTCTACTACGCCGAAGGCGAGTACCTCCACGAGCTGAAGCTGCGCAACGAACAGACGCCCTGGCGCCGGCACTGGCAGACCGGCCTGCGCGCCATGACCTACCCGACCCACAGCCTCGGCCCGATCCTGAGCTGGATGCCGGGTGACCGCATCGCGCGTCTCTGCTGCGAGGACACCGGCTCGCACCACCGCGACCGCGACGGCAACCTCTACGCCACCGACAGCACCGTCATGCTGGCCAAGACCGAGCAGGGCCGGCTCATCAAGCTGCGCCTCGACATGATCTCCGACCGTCCCCACGCCATGATGAACTATCAACTCCAAGGTACAGACGGCGCTTATGAATCCAGCCGCGAGGGCCCCGGCGAGCGCGACAAGGTCTGGCTGCGCACCCTCGCGCCGGAACCGCGCTGGCTCGACCTGGCCACCCTCGCGCACACGCCCGGCTTTCGCCAGCATCTGCCAGCGATCTGGCGCGACCCCAGCCCCGTCATGCGCCAGGCGGGCCATGGCGGCGGCGACTACGTCATGCTTCACGACTTCGCCCGCGCGGTCCGCGGCGAGATCGCCTGCCCCATCAACGTCCACCGCGCCATGGACCTGACCCTGCCCGCCCTGCTCAGCCAGACCGCCACCGAAACACAACGCTGGGTCGACGTGCCCGACTCGCGGGACTGGCTCGCCTCGACGCCCCGCGCGACGTCGGCATGAGGCACAGGTGGCGAAAGACGCAGACGGTGCGAACATGAAAGACAGAAGAGAACCAAAGATGAGCGAGCAGTCGTTCCAGGCGCAGCGGCGGCTGACGGTGCTGGTGACGGGTGCGGCCGGAGCGGTCGGGCGGCCGGTCTGCGTGGCACTGCGTCGCCGGGGGCATGCGGTGCGCGGGCTGGATCGCAGCCCCAGCCCGGAGGCGGACGAGGCCATCACGGCTGACATCACCGATGCCGATGCGGTCCAGGCGGCGGTCAAGGGCGTGGACGCGGTCGTACATCTGGCAGCGCAGCCGGACGACCGGCCGTTCGTTGAGGAACTGCTGCAGCCGAACGTGGTGGGGCTCTATCGGGTGCTGGATGCTGCGCAGGCGCAGGGCGTGCCGCGGGTAGTGCTCGCCAGCAGTGTGCAGGCGGTGGGCGGGATCTATCGAGCGCCGGATGAGAAGTGGCCGGTGGAGATCCGCGACGGCACCTCACCGCGGGATCACTACGCGCTGACCAAGGCATGGCTGGAGCAGATGGGCGAGATGTACGCCCGTTGCCACGGGATGTCGGTAATCTGTGCCCGCATCGGCTGGCTGCCGCGCACGCGCGAGCACGTCGAGCGGATGGTAGCGCGCGGGTGCGAGGGGCACTACGTCAGCCCACGCGATCTTGGACGGTTCTTCAGCCGAGCGGTGGAGGCGGAGGGGGTGGACTTTGCGATCCTCTTTGCCACCGGCCCGGGGACGAATTGGCCGCTCTATGAGCTTTTGCCGGGCCGGGAGCTGATCGGCTACCAGCCTCAGGATCGTTTCCCCCAGGGGCTGCATATCGATTGGCCGTGAGTGGCGGCTCACGTGCTGCCCATTGATCGCCTCCCTGTTCACAAATTCTGACGATGGCACGTGCCCGGCTGGCAGCCAGATGTGGAACCGTTCGCTGAATCGAGGTATCGCGGCTGACGGTGGATTCGTACCGATGAACAGGTGCACTTCTTGCCGAACTTCACCAGCCGGGCCCGCTCCGCTGCCGTCACCGTGATGCGTTTGGGCAGCTTGCTCCGGAGGACGGCGTTCTCGACTTTGAGCTACTGCACCTGCGCCGCCAACTCGCGATGGGTGGCGTGGGCGATCATCTTCAGGAGCGGATGGAACAGCCTAGGCAATCGGGTATCATCCCCGTTGCCGCGTCCCTGCGGCGGGTGACATAGTTTCTGAACAGCGCCGGAAGCGGCCATGGTACGGCGTCAGCGACGGATCGGCGAGGTGAGGCCCTGTGGCGATCGGCGACAGCCTGACGGGCAGAGGCAACTGGTGCTGTCGGACGCCACGGCGCCACGCAGCGAACAGTCTCCGCCACTGTAATGACTCAAAAAACTCTCTATTTCGTCATTCGACATGAACGCGCCTAAGCGCAACCCACCGACCCAGGACATGCATTTCGTAGCGCTCGACCCCTCTGCGGGGCTCGAACCAGTTCGCGCTTTTCGCGCCCGACACCGACAGCCTCAAAAAAGTGTTTAACAGGGTCAACCGCCCTACCACACGTCACTTATGTTGTGCGCGAACTCGCGATTTTAGGCCGCTTTCGCTGTTAAAAGAATGCGCGAACTTTTCTCTCGAAATCCCGCTTGATGGGTTGCGCACAGGGAGGAATCTGCGTTCGCTTGCCCAGGGTCCGTTCGACGCTGGCATTGAGCAGCTTGC
>JBBDPC010000177.1:0-9689 GCA_040876735.1 Phycisphaeraceae bacterium
GAGGCCGGTCATGCGGGCGTGGACGAACCGGCCGCCGTGGCGGGTGATGAGGCGTTGGGGGGCGATGCGGTCGTCGTCCGCGTCGTACATGCCGCCGAGCATGCCGGTGGCCATGCCGGAGTACCAGAAGGCGTCGGGATCGACGAGGGTGACGTCGATGTTGCGGCGAAGGTAGTCGCGCGCGTGCTGCGCGAGGTGGAGGTGGGCATGGCCCGCGCCGACGAGGACGAGGCGGCGGGCGTTGGCGGTCGGGGCGGCAGGCATGGGGGATGGTAGGGCGATCTGCCTGTTCGGCGCAGCGATATTCCGGGAAGCGCGGTGCAAGCACCGCGGCTAAATGATGAAAGCACCATCCGCGTCACCGCATTAATGCGACGCCGCCCACCCTTCGAGCAGCGACTGCGCCGCGTCGTGATACACCGAGCGCAACGTCGCATCGTCCAGCTTCGCCCCATGTAACTCGGCCGTGGCATGTTCGGGCAGGGACGGGTCAATCAGCGGCAGGTCGGGGTCGACGATCGGACTCGGGCCGTGGTGGTCGGTCTCCATCAGCGTGCGCAGCGCCCAGTATCGGCTGGCGTAAAGGTCAAAGTCGCGGTTGTCGCGGGTCGCCACGATGTCCGTGCCGAACAGCACACGCCCCTTGTTCCGCTGGCAGAAGTCGGCGAACTCGCTGGGATGTTTGCTCAACTCGCGAACCATCCACTTGGTCGCCGAGGTGTCGAGGTGCAGGTTCTCATACGTGTCGAGCAGGCGCTGCAGAAACGGCAGGTTCTCCGGATAGCCGCCCATGTGCGCCGCCAGCCAGGGCACGTCGCCGAAGTCGTCAAGCAGTCGCTCCAACGGCTCGTAGTGCTCGCGCTTCGTGCCGTACCGGCTGGCGTCCTTGTAATGCGTGGCGAACCAGGTGTCCGGGTCGGCCACATGGGTCATGAACATCATGCCCAGCGACCGGGCCAGCCGCATCTGCTCCCGCCGCGCGGGGCTGTCGAGGCGCAGGGCGTCCGGGTCCATGTCCAGCCCGCGCGGCGCCGCCCAGAACTTGCACACCTTCACGCCCTTCTCAGCGAACCCCTCGATCCGGCGAAGCCAGTCGGTCGTGAACGTGCCCGGCTCATCCTTGGCCGCATAGTTGGGCACGGCGATGAACGCGAGGCGATCGCCGAACCGCTCGCGCAACGCATCCACCTCTTCAAGCTGTGACATCGACCACGTCTTCGTGATGCCGAACAGCGCGGCGACTTCGAAGTAAAGCTCCGCCGCTTCGAGCGTGTTGATGTGCGTGTGCACGTCGTAGATCGGCCCGGCGTGGCGGAACCGGCCGGCCTCGGCGCGGTAGTCGAGCCCGAGGCGGTTGGCGGGGTTGGCGGGGTTGGGCGTGTCAGTGGGCATGGCATCCCTGGCGTGGCGTGGGTGAAGCGTGTGTTCCAAGCCCTGTTTTAGCATATGGCGCGGCAGGCGGGGCGGGGCGGCGGGGCGCGGCCGGCTCGTCAGACCCGCTGCTTTGCTACAATACATGTCTTGCGCCCATGCTGGCGTAAGGGAGAATTGCCACCATGGATGATCCCATCCCACAAACGCGCAAGCCCGTGATCGAGACGGTCGAGCCGATCGGCAAGCGGGTGCTGCTGCGTAAGGACGAAGACAAGAAGCAGACCAAGTCGGGCATTCACCTGCCGGACAAGATGGAGATCCCCACGCTCACCGGGCGGGTGGTCGCGGTGTCGGCCGAGGTGTCGTCCGACAGCAACTACCCGATCGAGCAGTACGACCGCGTGCTGTTCAACCCCAAGGAGGCGATTCCGGTGGACTTCGAAGGCGACAACCGCCTGTTCGTGGTGCCGGTGGAGAACCTCGTGGCGGTGTTCCGCCGCAGCAAGTGAAACGCCGCCCATGCCCATGCCTGACCCGCTTGCCATTGAGCCGATCGCGCCGTTCAACGCGGCGCTGCGCCTGCCCGGCTCCAAGAGCCTGACCAACCGGGCGCTGCTGCTGGCGGCGCTGGCCAACGGCACGAGCGAACTGACGGGCGTGCTCTTTTCCGACGACACCCGGCGGATGCTCGATGCGCTGGGCCGGCTTGGCTTCACCCTCGACATCGACGAAGCAGGTAAGCGTGTCACGGTGCATGGCGCCGCCGGCCGGCTGCCGCGCGACCGGGCCGAGCTTGACCTCGGCAACGCGGGCACCGCCATCCGCTCGCTCACCGCCGCCTGCTGCCTCGGCCCGGGCCCCTACCGCCTCGACGGCATCGCCCGCATGCGCCAGCGTCCCATCGGCGAGCTCGTCGACCCGCTGCGGCAACTCGGCGCGGACGTGCAATACCTCGGCGACGACGGCTACCCGCCGCTGCAAGTCGGCGCGCCGCACGGCCTGCCCGGCGGGGAAGTCACCATGGCGCCCACCTTGTCGAGCCAGTTCATCAGTGCCCTGCTGATGGTCGCCCCCTGCTGCCGCGACGGATTGACGCTCCGCTTCGATGGGCCGGTCACGTCCCGGCCATACGTCGAGATGACGCTTCGCCTGATGCAGCGCTTCGGGGCGAAGGTGAACGTAGACGACGCCTTCACCCGCGTGCGCGTCGAGCCCGGCGGGTACACCGCCCGGGCGTATGACATCGAACCCGACGCGTCCAACGCCAGCTACTTCCTCGCCGCCGCCGCGGTCGTGCCCGGCAGCCGGTGCGTGATCGAAAGCCTCGGCCGGGCGAGCCTGCAAGGCGACGTCCACTTCGCCGACGTGCTCGGGCGGATGGGCGCGGCGGTGCGGCTGCAGGACGACGCTATCACCATCACGTCACCCGCCAACGGCAAGTCGTTGCAAGGCGTGGACGTCGACCTCAACCGCATGCCGGACACCGCCCAGACGCTGGCGACGGTCGCATTGTTCGCCGACGGCCCGACGACGATCCGCAACGTCGGCAACCTCCGCGTCAAGGAAACCGACCGCCTCGCCGCGCTGGACAACGAGTTGACCAAGCTCGGCGCGACCGTGCGCATCGTCGGCGACGACATCACCATCACGCCGCCGGCGCACGGCCGCATCCAGCCCGCCGCGATCGACACATATGACGATCACCGCATGGCGATGGCCTTCGCCGTGGTCGGCTTGCGTGCCCCGGGCGTGGTCATCAACGACCCGGCCTGCGTGAACAAGACGTTTCCCGACTTCTTCGACTACCTCGACCGCCTGCGCGATGCAGCGTCGGCCGACGCCACGGCCAAAGCGGAAGGGGCGGGCGGATGAACGTGTTCTGGGCGTTCGCCCGCCGCATGCTCGACTACCGCCGGCTGCTGGCGTGGAGCTTCGTCTTCGCCATCCTCGACGCGGCCTGCGCCTTCGGCGGATTCGCGGCGCTGATGTGGGTGATCGACCAGATCTTCTCCGAAAACCGCACGGTGCGCGACGTCATCGCCGACCGCCTCGCCAGCGACAACGTGGTCTGGCTGTTCGGCGACATCACGCACTTGGCGCAGTGGATTCCGCCGGGCCAGTTCGCGGGGCTGGCGGTGATCCTCGGCGTCATCTTCGTGCTGGCGGTGCTCGGGTCGACCATGCGGTTTCTGCATCAGATGGCCGCCATTACCGTCACGATGCGCACCATCCTCCGCATCCGCAAGGACGCGTTCGAGCGACTGCTGCACGCACCGACGGAAGTGATCCTCACCATCGGCACGGCCGACAACCTCTCGCGCATCGTCCGCGACTGCGCCATGCTCGGCCGCGGCTTCAACGCGCTGATGAGCAAGGCGGTGCGCGACGTGCTCGTGGGCAGCGCGTTTCTGCTCGTGGGCCTGCTCATCGACTGGCAGCTCAGCGGCCTGTTTCTCATCGGCCTGCCGCTGATCTACATCTGCATCCGCAAGTTCGGCAAGCGCATCCGCCGCGCCAGCCGGGGCGCGTTCCGGGCGTACGGCTACATGACCGGCGCGCTCCAGGAATCGATGCAGGCCCTGCCCGTCGTCAAGGCCCACAATGCCGAGGGCTACGAGCGACGCCGGTTCAACACGATCAACCGCGAGGTGCTCCGCCAGGAGATGCGCGCCCGCACCGCCCGCGCCCTCAGCTCGCCCGTGATCGAACTGCTCGCCATCACCGGCGTCATCATCGTCACGCTCGTCGCCGCGTGGCTGGTCTTCGGCGATCCCGAGCGGCGGCCGCAGGACCTGGTCATGGTGCTGCTCGCCCTTGGCGCGGCCGGGGCGTCGTTCCGGCCGCTGGCGAACATCAACAACGACCTGCAAGAGTCCGCCGCGGCCGCGCGACGCATCCGGGAAGTGCTCGACCTGCCTGTCGAGCCCAACACCCGCCGCGGCGAAGACCGTCACGCCACGCCGCTGCCCCGGCACCATCGTGACGTCCGCTTCGAGCAGGTCAGCTACCGCTATCCCAATGCCGGGCGCAACGCAATCGAGCAGGTCGACCTGCACGTGCAGCACGGCCAGACGACCGCCATCGTCGGCCCCAACGGCTCGGGCAAGAGCACGCTGCTGAACCTCCTGCCCCGCCTGACCACGCCGACCGAAGGCCGGGTGCTGATCGACGGCGTCGACATCGCCCAGGTGAGCCTCCGCCACCTGCGGGCGCAGATCGCCGTGGTCACGCAGCAGACGTTTCTCTTTGAAGGCACGATCGCCGAGAACATCGCCTACGGCCGACGCCACAGCTCACGCGACGCGATCGAGCACGCCGCCCGCGCCGCCTTCGCCCACGAGTTCATCACCGCCCTGCCCCAGGGCTACGACACGTCTCTCGGCGAGGCCGGCTCGGGACTTTCCGGCGGGCAGAAGCAGCGCCTCGCCCTGGCGCGCGCCATCCTGCGCGACCCGGCCATTCTCATCCTCGACGAAGCGACCAGCCAGATCGACACCGATTCGGAAGCGAAGATCAACGAAGCGCTCGCCCGCTTCCGCGAAGGCCGGACCACGTTCATCGTCGCCCACCGCCTGAGCACGGTGGTGGATGCCGACCGCATCGTCGTGATGGACGCGGGACGCATCGCCGAGATGGGCACGCATGACGAACTGCTCGAAAGTTCGCCGATCTACCAGTTGCTCACCCGCACGCAGCTCGCACCCAGCGCGCGGGGCAGTGCGACGTAAGCCGCGCTGCCTGCGATTCTCAAACCCCGGCTGCACCGTTCGCGTACGGTATGACAGGAGGCACGCTCGCCCGTGAAGATCACCGCCGACATCCAGTTCCGTTTCGAGCACCAACTGCACTTCACGCACGACGCGCTCGACCCGGCCAATAACACGCTCGCAAGCTGCATCGCATCCGGCAGCGACGCTCCCGCCCGCGCGCTCGCCTTCGTCGACACCGGCGTCGCCCGGCATCACCGCGACCTGCCCGATCGCCTGCGCACCTATGCCCGCGCCCATGCCGACCGCCTCACACTCGTCGGCCGGGTGGAACCGGTCGTCGGCGGTGAGCTGTGCAAGAACGACCGTGACGCCATCTACCGCACGCTCAACGCCATCGACGCCGCCCACCTCGATCGGCAAAGCTACGTGCTCGCCATCGGCGGCGGTGCGGTGCTCGACTGCGTCGGCTTCGCGGCCGCCATCGCCCATCGCGGCGTCCGGCTCATCCGCATCCCCACCACCACGCTCGCCCAGGCCGACTCGGGCGTCGGCGTGAAGAACGGCATCAACGGGTTCGAGAAGAAAAACTACCTCGGCAGCTTCGCCGTGCCCCATGCGGTGATCAACGGCGAAGCAATGCTCGCCACGCTCGACGACCGCGACTGGATCGCCGGCTTCAGCGAAGCGGTGAAGGTGGCGCTGCTCAAGGACGCCGCCTTGTTCCACCAGATCGCCCGCGACGCCGAGGTGATTCGCCACCGCGACCGCGCCGCCGCGCTGCCGGTGATCCGCCGCTCGGCCGAGTTGCACCTGCGCCACATCGCCGACGGCGGCGACCCGTTCGAACTCACCACCGCCCGCCCGCTCGACTTCGGCCACTGGGCGGCCCACAAGCTCGAAGCGATCACCGACTACACGCTCCGCCACGGCGAGGCGGTCGCGATCGGGCTCGCGCTCGACGTGACTTACGCCCACCGCGTCGGCCTGCTCTCCGCCGACGATGCCGAGGCCGTGCGCGCCTGCCTCCGCCGGCTGGGTTTCACCTTGCATCACGACGCCCTGCGCGACGCCGACACGCTGCTCGCCGGCCTCGAAGAGTTCCGCGAACACCTCGGCGGGCAACTCACCATCACGCTGCTGCGCGCCGTCGCCGACCCGATCGACGTGCACACGATCGACCACGCTGCCATGCGCGACGCCATTGGTACACTGGTGTCACCTCAACGCGCCTCGGCCGAGCCCACTTAAGTGGGCGGGAGTCCCCCCATGCTCGACACCCCCGCCAAAACCTGTCCGCTCACCCGCGACCAGGCAATCAACCGCTACTTCCTCGAACACCGTGCCAAGCTCATCGACATCGCCGCGTTCCTCGACCGCCTCGACCGCGCCCCCGCCGACGCGCCCGCCGACGACTATCGCATCAACGCCCTGCATCGCGCGCTCGACCTGCTTCGCGACGGCCGACCCGACCGCGCCCGCCGTGTACTCGAACTGTTCTCCGACCCCACCACCGACCCGATCCCCAAGGCTCACACCCAAGCCGCATCCGGCGCGCACCCCGAAGCCTGAATCCCGAACCCCGATGAAATACATCGACCCGCACATCCACATGGTCAGCCGGACGACCGACGACTACGTCCGCATGGCCCACGCCGGTTGCGTCGCCGTCACCGAGCCCGCCTTCTGGGCCGGCTTCGACCGCTCCTCGCCCCAGGGTTTCTACGACTACTTCCGCCAACTCACCGACACCGAGCCGAAGCGCGCCGCGGGCTACGGCATCCGCCACTACTGCTGGCTGTGCATCAATCCCAAGGAGGCGGAAGACGTCGGCTTCGCGCGTGAGGTGATGACGCTCATCCCCGAGTTTCTCCAGCAGCCCAACGTGCTGGGCATCGGCGAGATCGGCCTGAACAAGAACAGCCGCAACGAGCTGACCATCCTCGAAGAGCAGATCGCCCTCGCCGCCGCGCATGACCAGCTCATCCTCGTCCATACCCCGCACCTCGAAGACAAGCTCAAGGGCACGCGCCTCATCATGGACGCGATCAAGCGCAATGCGAAGATCGACCCCGCCCGCGTGCTGATCGACCACGTGGAAGAGCACACCGTCGGCGAAGTGCTCGATGCCGGCTACTGGGCGGGCATGACGCTCTACCCCGACACGAAGTGCACGCCGCAGCGCGCGGCCGACATCATCGAGACCTACGGCAGCGAACGCCTCTGGATCAACTCCGCCGGCGACTGGGGCCCCTCCGATCCGCTCTCGGTCCCCAAGTGCCGCGCCGAAATGTTCGCCCGCGGCCACACCGAGCAGACCGTCGCCCGCATCACCTACGACAACCCCCGCACCTTCCTCGGCCAGTCCGCCCGCTTCGACGCCGCACTCTGACCCCGCCTTCGTTACACTCCACGCATGTCCGCTTCCCGCTCCGCCCCCATGCTCGGCTACTGCACCAACGTCCACGCCGGGGCCGGCTACGACCAGACGCTGGCCAACCTGCGCGACCATGCCCTGCCCGTCAAAGCGCAAGTCTCACCCGACCAGCCCATGGGCATCGGCCTCTGGCTCTCCGCGCAGGCGGCGCGCGAACTGATCGACACGCAGCGCATCGACCACCTGCGAACCTTCCTCGACGACCACGGCCTCGTCGCCTTCACGCTCAACGGCTTCCCCTTCGGCGACTTCCACGAACGCGTCGTCAAGCACGACGTCTACCAGCCCGACTGGCGCCAGCAGGCCCGCCTCGACTACACGCTCGACCTGGTCCACATCCTCGGTGCGCTGCTGCCCGAAGGCGTCGAAGGCAGCATCTCCACGTTGCCGCTGGGCTGGCCGAGCCTGATGCGCGAGGGTGGTGGCATCGAGGCCGCCGAACGCGCCGCCGCCGCCCGGCTGCTCGACCTTGTCCACCATCTCGCCCGCGCTGAACTGGACACCGGCAAGCTCATTCACGTCGCTCTCGAACCCGAGCCCGGCTGCCTGCTCGATCGCGGCGACGACGTCATCCGCTTTTTCAACCGCCACCTGCTCGACAACGCCGACGAGCAGAGCGTGCGCGCCTACCTGCGTATCTGTCATGATGTCTGCCACGCGGCGGTGATGTTTGAAGATCAGGCGGCGCTGCTGCGTCGGTACGAACAGGCCGGGCTGAAGGTGGGCAAGGTGCAGGTGTCGTCGGCGGTGCGGGTGGACTTTGATGCGCTGGACACCGTCGGCCGCGCCGAAGCCGTACAGCAGTTGCGCGGCTTCGCCGAAGATCGTTATCTGCATCAGACGATGGTGCGGCGGGCGGATGGTGAGATGACGTTTTACGATGATCTGCCCGAGGCGCTGAAGCGCGAGCCGGAGCCGGGCGGCGAATGGCGGGTGCATTTTCATGTGCCGATTTACCTCGAGCGTTTCGGCCGACTGGAGACGACGCAGTCGATGATCGACGGTTGCCTGCCGGTGGCGCGGGCAATGGGCGTGCAGCATTTTGAGGCCGAGACGTATGCGTGGGGCGTGCTGCCGCCGGCGCTGCGGGTGGATCGGCTGGCGGATGGTATCGCAAAGGAACTCGCGTGGCTGAACGAACGGATGACAACGCAGAACGCAAGCCGGTGACGCCGATCGACCCGGAACATCCGCCGCTGCGCGTCTGGCTGGAAGTGACGCGGCTGTCGAATCTGCCGACGGTGTTCAGCAATGTGCTGGTCGGGCTGGTGATGGGATTGCACGCATGGACAAACAGTTTGCAAAGTTATGGCCTGACCGTTGGGGTGGCTGCGGATCACATCCTGCTCTGGCGACTATTGGGTGACGGCGGATGGTTGCTGATGATCGCCGCAGGTTGTTTTTACGCAGCAGGCATGGTTCTCAACGATGTTTGCGATGCGGCATATGATCGCGAGCATCGGCCTCATCGCCCCATCCCCTCCGGCCGACTGGCACGACGAACTGCCATCATTGCTGTCATCACTTTCAACTTGCTCGGCCTGCTACTGGTCGCCCGGTTCGGACTGGAGGCGACGCTGTTAGCCATCGCACTCCTGTTGGCCAGTGTGGGATACAACCTGTTGCACCGCCGTTCGGAGTTGGCCGTCGTGCTGATGGGCGTCTGCCGTAGCTTGCTTTACCTGCTGGCGGCTGTGAGCGTGACAGTCATCATTGAGCCGCTGATTGTTCCCGAGACATTGGAGCATTACCAGTTCTGGTTCTGGCGCAGCACGTTGCCGTTCGCGATCATCCTCACGCTCTACGTGGCGGCCTTCACGTATCTGGCGAGGCGGGAGAACGACGCCATCGTCGGCCGGCGATCGCTGCTGGCGTGGGGCTTGCCGGTGCTGGCGATCGCGGGCGTGCTGTCGGTGATGCCCAATACGCTGGTGATGGCGGCGCTGACGGCAGCGGTCGGGCTGACGGTGTTGCTCTGGCTCGGCCGATGCGCGCAGCAGGTGACGGCCGCGCCGCCACAGACGAAGCAGGCGGTGATGGGCTGGCTGGCCGGGCTGTGCCTGATCGACGCGTATTTTCTGGCCCTGATGGGTCGACCGGCGTTCGTGGGGGCGGCGCTGGTGTGTTTTGTGGCGACGGTGTTGTGGCAGCGGAAGGTGATGGGGACGTAG
>JBBDPC010000178.1:0-46571 GCA_040876735.1 Phycisphaeraceae bacterium
ATCATGGGCGGCTCGCTAAATCATGATTTCTGGACATCGAACTCTTGACAGGCAATGTAACCCGCCTTATGCTCGGCGTCAAGGTAGAAGTGTATATCTATATCCAGATCTACGAAAACCAGCGGAGGCAGGCCGCATCACATTCCAACCCCCAACCCCCAACCCCCAACCCCGGAGCCCCACCATGACCGCCATCGACATCAACACCACCGTTGGCCAGCTCGTCGCCGACCGCCCCAGCCGGTCGCGCCTGTTTGAACATTTGGGCATCGACTACTGCTGCGGCGGCAAGCAGCCGCTCGCCGTCATGTGCCAGAAGCACGGCCTCGATGCCGACACGGTCGTCAAATTGCTGGCCGCCACCGAGCTCGAAGCCGACAAGCTCGACACCCGCGACTGGACGCAGGCCTCGCTCGCCGAACTGGCCGGGCACATCGAGCAGACGCACCATGCCTACCTTCGCCGCGAGCTGCCCCGGCTCAGCGCCATGGTCGAGAAGGTCGCCACCGTGCACGGCCCCTCGCACGCCTGGCTGATCGAGCTGCGCCAGGTCTTCACCGGCTTCGTGCAGGAGCTGAGCGCCCACATGCTCAAGGAAGAGCGCGTGCTGTTCCCGATGATCCGCCAGCTTGAAGCCGGGCAGGCGAATGCGGCCGAGCATTGCGGCGGCGTGGGCAACCCGGTGCGGATGATGGAGCATGAGCACGACCAGGCCGGGGATGCGCTGGCCAAAATGCGCGAGCTCACCGCCGGCTTCACGCCGCCCGAAGGCGCGTGCAACACCTTCCGCGCCATGCTCGATGGCCTGGCCGAGCTGGAGCACGACATGCACCAGCACGTGCACAAGGAAAACAACATCCTCTTCCCCCGCGCCATGGAACTGGAAGCCGGGCAGTAGCAGGGGCTCCCGGACCTGGCCCTGCTGGCGAAATCCCTCGACAACCCCGGCTGGCGTTCACCGGCCGGGGCTTTGTCGGCGGGGCGTTGCGGTAGACACCGTCTCGGCCGCTTTCAGATTTCGAACATGTCGTTGTCGACGCCCATGCCGCCCGGGATGATCTGAAAGCGGGACATTTGATCTCCACATTTGTTCCAGGGCCAAGCCGCTGCTGTCAGCCCGGCGCCAGCCGCCGCATGGTCGGCATGGCCGCGAAGCCCCTCAGTGCGGGTCGGTACTCCGCCGGTGCTCGGCCACGGCCTGCTCCACCTGCGCATCGAGCGCCGATGGCTCGTAGACGCCGGCGGACTGCCACAGCGCATAGCACAGCACAACCACCACCGACAACGACACTGCCAGCGTGGAACTGACCACAACCGCAACCAGTTCTTTCTCAACATCGTGCGAAGGCATGACATGATCCTCAAAAAGGCGAGGCGAGACAGTGGCCACTTGCATAACAAGACAAAAAGCTCTAAATATATTATCCAGTGGCTCACGGTCACACAAGTTGCTGCCGATCGGCAGTGCCGGGTCGATCGAAGGAGTTGTTCATGCCGCAGATCGAGATGCTCGACACCTCGACGTTCATCGCCGACGCGCCAGAGGCGACTTCGCCCCCGGCCGGGATCGAGCACGACCACTTCGCGTCCGCTGTTCAGCGACGTCAAGCCGCGGCGCTGGGGATGTGGCTGTTCCTGGCGACGGAAGTGCTGATGTTTTCCGGACTGTTCTGCCTCTACGGCGTGTTTCGCGCCAACAGCCCGGAAATCTTCCACTACGGGCATCAGTTTCTTGATGTCGGATGGGGCCTGATCAACACGATCGTCCTGCTGTTGAGCAGTTTCACGATGGCGGTGGCGGTGACGTGTGCTCGTCGTCAGCTCTGGAACCACGTGAGTTTGTTCCTGGGGTTGACGTTGATGTGCGGGGTGATTTTCCTCGGCGTCAAAACCATTGAGTACCAGCACAAGTTTCACGACGCCTTGCTCTGGGGCGAACACTTTGACCCGGGTGGGCACGAACCCGCACCGGGGCGGCCTGAGGAGGATTCGTCCTCGGTGGCCGGTGTTGCGGGTGCGGGCGCGGCGGCGGCCGAACCGCTGTCCCCGACATTGCTGCGCGGGCAGGCGTTGTACCAGCGATCCTGTCTGGCCTGTCACGGCCGGGAGGGGGAGGGTGTGACCGGGGCCGGGGTGCCGTTGGCAGGAACACCTTTTCTCAATGAGCGCAGTGATGCGGAGATGGTTGCCTTTATCAAGGCGGGGCGGTTGCCCTCCGCCGAGGACAGCAAACTGGGCCAGTACATGCCGCCGCGCGGGGGCAACCCGGGCTTGCGGGAGAATGATCTGGCGATGATCGTGGCCTATCTGCGTACGCTTGAGCCCGTTGATGTCGAAGCGTTCAACACCGGGCCGACGCTGCCGCGCAGCTTCATCGCCGACGCCGCGCAAGGCCCGCCCGGCCTGCGGCCCGAGGTGCTCGAAAATCCGGCCTATCTGCCCACGCGCTCGCGCGCCGCGAACGAGCACGACCCCGAGGCGCGACCGGTCGTGCCCGAGCGGGCCCACCTGTTCTTCGGCCTGTATTTTCTGACGACCGGCCTGCACGCGATCCACCTGGTCATCGGCATGGGACTGATCGGTTACCTCCTGCTGCGCGTGCAGCAGTGGCGACTGCTCCGGCCCGATGGCGACCTGCCGATCGAACTGACCAGCCTCTACTGGCACCTGGTCGACATCATCTGGATCTTTGTATTCCCGCTCTACTACCTGATTCACTGACCGGAAGCGGACGGTGCCCGGATCTTGACAAGCTCACGTTGGCATCCGATATTAGATAAGCAGGTCCATATATCTATTCTGTCAGGCGTGCTCAAAACGCTCGGAGACGCGACTTCATGGGCGACACCCAATCCCACCACAGTGACCCCGCTGCTTCCAAGCCTGGCGCGGCCGGCTTCAGTCGCCGGCAGTTCCTCTATCAGCTTGCCGCCTCGGGCATGAGTTTTTCCATGCTCGGCTCATTCGCCGCGGGCGCCACCGGGCACCTCCAGCCGGTGCGCGTCGGCAGCCCCTTCGGCCAGTATCCCAACCGGGGGTGGGAAAAGGTCTACCGCGATCTGTATCACTCCGACTCCACCTTCACCTTCCTCTGCGCGCCCAATGACACGCACAACTGCCTGCTGCGCGCTCACGTCAAAAACGGCGTGGTCACACGCATCGCCCCCAGCATGGCTTACCACAAAGCCACCGATCTGGAGGGCAACCGCGCCAGCCAGCGGTGGGACCCGCGCTGCTGTCAGAAGGGGCTCGCCCTGGTGCGCCGCTTCTATGGCGATCGTCGGATCAAGCGTCCCATGGTCCGACGGGGCTTCAAGCAGTGGATCGACGACGGCATGCCGCGCGACTCGCATACCGGGGAGGTTGATCGTGAAAAGTATCTCCAGCGCGGCAAGGACGAGTGGGTGGCGGTGAGTTGGGACGAGGCCTTCGCCTTCAGCGCCAAGGCGCTTTCAAACATCGCCGAGACCTACTCCGGCGAGCAAGGCCAGGCGAAACTGGCGGCACAGGGCTATGACGAATTGATGGTCGACGCCACAAAGGGCGCTGGCACGCAGGTGCTCAAATTCCGCGGCGGCATGCCGGCGTTGGGGGCGACGCGCATCATGGCCCACTACCGTACGACGAACTGCCTGGCACTGCTGGACAGCAAGCTGCGCGGTGTCGGGCCGGATGAGGCGTTGGGCGCCCGTCACTGGGACAGCTACACCTGGCATACCGACCTGCCGCCGGGCCACCCGATGGTGACCGGTCAGCAGACGGTTGAATTCGACTTGTGCAATGTCGAGCACGCCAACGTGATCTTCGTCTGGGGTATGAACTGGACCACCACGAAGATGCCTGAATCGCACTGGTTGACCGAGGCGCGGATGAAGGGCGCGAAGATCGTGATCATCGCCTGCGAGTACAGCGCCACCATGAACAAGGCCGACGATGCGTTGATCGTTCGCCCCGGCACGACGCCGGCGCTGGCGCTGGGCATGGCGCAGGTGATCATCAACGAGAAACTCTACGACGAGAAGTACGTCAAATCGCACACCGATCTGCCGCTGCTGGTGCGCATGGACACGAGCAGGATGCTGCGGGCTTCGGAGGTGTTCGCCGATTACCGGCAGGCCGAACTGACCAACAACCTCACGCTGTTGAGCGAGGGCGAATCAGGCCCGAACGTGTTGCAACAGCCTGGTCCGGTGGTCAGCAGCGCCAAGCGGGCCGAGTGGGGGGATCATGTCATGTGGGACGCTCAAGCGAATAAGCCGGTGGCGGTGAACCGCGACCAGGTGTCAGGCAAGTTCGCCGCTCTCGGCTTCGATCCGCTTCTTGACGGGCAGGTCACGGTCACGCTCGCCGACGGCAGCGCGGTTCAATGCCGCACGGTCTTTCATGCCAACCGTGAGTTGATCGACGCCAGCTACTCACCCAAGCAGGTGGAAAAAATAACCTGGGCGCCGGCTGATGCCATCCGTCGACTCGCCCGTCTCACGGCGGCCAATCCAGAAAAGACGCTCTTCGCGCTCGGCATGGGGCCCAACCAGTTCTTCAACAGCGATCAGAAGGACCGGGCCGTGTTCCTGGTGGCGGCGCTGACGCGTAACGTCGGCTACCTCGGCGGCAATGTCGGTTCCTACGCGGGCAATTACCGCACCGCCTTTTTCAGCGGCATGCCGCAATACACATCGGAAGACCCCTTTGACGTCGAAACCGATCCGAACAAGGCCGTACGCACCCGCACCTGCTACCGCGCCGAGTCGGCCCACTTTTTCAACGCTGGTGACCGAATCCTTCGCATGGGCAAACATTCGCTCACCGGCAAGACCCATCTGCCGACGCCCACCAAGTCGATCATGATCTCCAACTCCAACTCGCTGATCGGCAATGCCAAGGGGCATTACGACAACGTGGTCAACAGCTATCCGCGCGTGGAGTTCATCGGCGTCAGCGATTGGTGGTGGACGGCCAGTTGTGAATATGCCGACGTCGTCTACCCGGTCGATTCGTGGGCGGAATTCAAGTATCCGGACCTGACGATCAGCGTGACCAACCCGTTCCTGTATGTCTTTCCCGCCACGCCCCTGCCGCGCATTCACGACACGCGCAGCGATATCGAGGTGATGGCAGGCGTGTGCGGCGCATTGGCCAAACTTACCGGCGACACGCGTTTCAATGACATGTGGAAGTTTGTCAAGGAAGGGCAGGCCCGGCCGTACCTCCAGCGCATCCTCGACGCCTCCAACGCCACACGCGGCTATCGCCTCGAAGACCTCGAAGCCAGGGCTGCCGAGGGCGCGCCTGCCATTCTCCAGACGCGCACCTATCCGAAATGGGGCGGTTACGAGCAGGCCCACGAGGACAAGCCCTGGTACACCAAGACCGGTCGGTTGGAGTTCTACCGTGAGGAGCAGGAGTTTCTCGACAGCGGTGAAAACATGGTCCTGCACCGCGAGCCGATCGACTCGACCTTCTACGAGCCCAATGTCATCGTCGCTGCCGCGCATCCGCTGCTGCGGCCCAAGCGGCCGGAAGATTACGGTGTGCCGTCGGCGCAGATCGACGCCGACACCCGGCAGGCCCGGCACGTCATCCGCACCGTGGAAGAACTGCTCGCCACCAGCCATCCGTTGAAGAAGGACGGCTACAACCTGATTTTCCATACGCCCAAGTATCGCCACGGCGCCCACACCACGCCGGTCGATCTCGACATCATCGCCGTCTGGTTCGGCCCCTTCGGCGACATGCACCGACGCGACAAGCGTACGCCCTTCGTCAGCGAGATGTACGTCGACATCCACCCACTCGATGCGCGGGACCTGGGCGTGCACGACGGCGACTACGTCTACATCGACGCCGACCCCAAGGACCGGCCGTTCAAGGGCTGGCAGGACAAGCCGGAGTGGTACAAGGTTGCCCGGCTGCTGGCGAGGGCGCGGTACTACCCCGGCACGCCGCGCGGCGTCACGCGCATGTGGCACAACGCCTACGCCTCCACCTGGGGCTCCGTGCATGGTTCGCAAACCGATCCAACTGGCCTGGCGAAGAACCCGGCGACCCACTACCAGGCCATGTTTCGCACCGGCAGTCAGCAGTCCTGCACCCGCGCCTGGCTCAAGCCGACGTGGCTGACCGACACACTGACCGTCAAGGGCATCTATGGCCAGAAGATCACGCAGGGCTTCGTCGCCGACGCACACTGCGCCAACGGCGCGCCGCGCGAAGCGATCGTCAAAATCACGCGCGCCGAAGCGGGCGGCCTCAACGGCGAAGGCCTCTGGTGGCCCGCCGAGCAGGGGATGCGCCCGACCTACGAAACCGACGCGATGAAGAAATACTTCGCCGGCGGTTTCGTCGGCTGAACCCGACGCCGTTTGCCCAACTGGAAACAAGTCTCATGCCCAAGCGCTACAACTGGCAACTCGACCGGGAGATGGAATACACCTACGACGGCGCGCCGCCGAAGCGTCAGGTGGCTTACATCTTCGACACCAACAAGTGCATCGCCTGCCAGACCTGCACGGTCGCATGCAAGACCTGCTGGACCAGCGGCAAGGGGCAGGAGCACATCTTCTGGAACAACGTCGAAACCAAGCCATACGGCGGCTATCCCGTGGGCTGGGACAAGAACCTGCTGGAAAAAACGCAGCCCGCCAAGTGGGACGGACAGAAACTGACGAGCCTGACCATCTTTGAAACCGACGGCCCCAACAAGCAGCCGGTCGGCTACCGGCCCAAGCCCGAGGACTACGCCAGCCCGAACCTGGGCGAGGACGAAGTCGCGGGCATGGCGGAACTCGGCCAGCACTTCGACGGCACGCACCCGATGTGGATGTTCTACCTCGCCCGCATCTGCAACCACTGCGACCACCCCGCCTGCGTGGCGGCCTGCCCGCGAAAGGCGATCTACAAACGTGAAGAGGATGGCATCGTGCTCGTCGACCAGGAACGCTGCCGCGGCTATCAGGAATGCGTCGAGGCGTGCCCGTACAAGAAAGTGTTTTACAACGTTATCAATCGGGCGAGCGAAAAGTGCATCGGCTGCTATCCACGCGTGGAGCAGGGCGACGTGGCGCTGTGCGTCGAGTCGTGCATCGGCAAGATTCGTATGCACGGCTTCCTCACCACCGATGGCCCGCCGCGCGAAGACAACCCGCTGGACTACATCGTCAAGATCCGCAAGCTCGCGCTGCCGTTCTACGCCCAGCACGGCACAGGCCCGAACGTCTACTACATCCCCCCGCTGCACGTGCCCAACGGCTTCCTCGAACAGATGTTCGGCCCCAACGTCGAAGCGGCGAAGGAACTCTACCGCCAACTCGCCTACGACAAGCGGCTGCTCGGTGCGCTGCTGCTGTTCGGCGCCAGCAGTCGAATCATCACACGCTTCGAGGTGCAGGGCGAGGAAGCGGTGGGCTGGGACGTCGATGACGCGGAAGTGGCCCGTGTGCCCTTCACCGAGCCGGTCTATCACCGTCCGCATTATGACCAGAAGCACGCGGTCTACCGTCACAACACCGCTTGATCCGTCCGGGCTTCGCACGACTCGTCTGTGAGCACACCATGACCGAATCGAATCACCCCAGTCCGTACCTTGGCACGGCCCTGTTGGCGGGCATGCTGGTCACCGTCGCCGCCATCGTCGTGGCTGTCTTTGTCGCCAGCCAGCGCCCGACGATCATCGTTGTCGCCGCCGGAGGATCGGGGGGCGAATCCGTCGCGGCCGTCACAGACGCATCGGCGTCACCGGCCGGAGCATCCCCCGGCGAACCTGCCCCGGCAGCGGCGGAAGACGAAGCGGAGGACGAGCCCTATGTACTTCAAGCAGCACGCCTGACGCAGTTGCCGGCACTCGAAGATCCCTTCCACGAAAAGTGGGACGATCTGCCGACCCTGGAGGTGCCGGTGGAGCCGCAGATGATCGCCAAGCCGATGCTCGAGGAACGCACCATTGAGGCGGTGCAGGTGCAGGCGGCCACCGATGGTCGGGTGATGGCGTGGCGTTTGTCGTGGCATGCCGACGCGCCTGCCATGATGACCGATACCGGCCGATTCTCCGATGCCGTGGCGATTCAGTTCCCGCTGGAAGACGGTGCTTCATTCATGATGGGCGGCCCGGACCAGCCGGTGCAGATTCTCTACTGGAAGGCCTTGTGGGAGCGGGATCGCGACGAGGGATATCAAGACGTCAGCGATCTATATCCGAACATGTGGGCGGACCTTTACTGGTTCGCCGAAGGCGAACACCCGTTTCCCATCGAGACGGCTTTTGACAGCGAGATTGCCCAACAATGGTTTGTCGCCGAGCGTGCGGGGAATCCGCAAAGCAATCGCCATCGCGCCGAGCCGGTGGAGGAAATGATCGCCGAGGGGTTCGGGACGCTGACGGTTCTTCCTGAATCCCACGCGGTGGGGCATGGCCAGTGGCGTGATGGATATTGGGCCGTGGTGATTGCCCGGCCAGTCAATCTGACCGATGACCGCCTCGCCCGCCGGATGGGCAGTGGCGACGCGCAGGAATTCGCCATTGCTGTCTGGGACGGCAGCGCGGACAACGTTGGCGGCCGGAAACACTGGTCCGCCTGGGCGCCATTCGAGGTGATGCCATGACACACACGAACGCAACCCGTGCTCCTGAGTCCGATGTCACGGCGTGCCTGGCCCAGGCGGACCTGATGCTCTGGCTGGCGGGCTGGTTACGGCCGTCCATGGCGCAGCCTGACGGGCGACCCACGCGCGGTGAACTTCAGGCTCTGATCGACGCAACAGGTCTCGCTGAGCCACATCTTTTCGAGCATGTGGCCACGCTGCACGAAAGTGGCCAGGCGACCTCGTCTGCTGACTATCGACATGAACACCATCGCCTGTTCGATGCCGGCATCGCCTGCCCGATCAACGAGTCGGCTTACGTTCGCCGCGATAAAGGGGCGATCATCGGCGACGTATGCGGCTTCTATCGTGCCTTCGGGTTCCAGCCCGCGGCCGAGTCCGGCGACAAACCCGATCACCTGGCCTGCGAACTCGAATTTGTCGCCATGCTCCTCCTGTTACGGGCCCATGCGCAGCAGGCCGGCGTCAGCGAACAAGCACAACTGACCGAGCAGGCGCTCGCCGATTTTGCCAGCGATCATCTCGACGCCTGGCTACTTTCGTTCTGCAGTCGGCTGGAAGCGACCACACGTTTGCCGGCCTGTACGGCGCTCGCCCAAGCGTTGCCTGTGATCTGGCAGGCGATGTCTTCTCACCACGCCCTGCCGCGCGCAGAGGGGATCGACGTGAGTGAGCCTGGTGTCGAACCCGAATCGCCATATTCGTGTGGCATGCTTCCTGCTTCTGAAATGGTAACCCCCGCGACCGTGGAGTTGCGTGTGGATGGGCAACCACAGCCGAGCCCGGCTCCACATTAGAACATCACCATCAGGATCCATCCGAGAACTTCCTGTCGTCCACGTCAGTCGATGCAGGATGAAAGACTCTTCTATGCTTCGGCATCGGCTCGCGGACGAGCAATGGACGTTGATCGCTGACCTGTCTCCCACCCGCCCGGTCGCGTTGCTCGGCATCCCGGCTGGCGTGCATGAGCCGTTGCCGTTCGATGAGGTCGCCTGGGTGTCGTGCCCCTATCTGCATGTCCGGAAGCCCCTCGTCCGCATTTGACGGAAGCAGAACGCGGGCTACGCGGTGTCGGCGGCCGGGGCGACGCGGGAGTGGTCGATGGCCTGTGCCAGGCCCAGCCCGAGCGTCACGCCCACGAGGCCGGCGGCGGCGTAGTGGATCGGCAGCGCCATGGCGGGGCCCCACAGTCGCCCGTCGTACCAGGCGGCGTAGAGGGCGTCGGGGGAGGTGTACTGAAGCGGCACGTGGGCGTAGGCGACCATGCCCAGCAGGGCCGGGGCGAGCAGCATCGGCAGCGGGTTGGACTGGGGCACGATCGACTGCGTGAGCACCGCGCCCGCGCCGAACGCCAGGATCAACGCGCCCATCACCTGCCCCGTGTCACTGACCGCCAGCAGCAGCGTCGCCAGCGCCCCGCCGACGCCGGCACAGATCAGCCCGGCGATCAGGGCCTTCCCGTCCGGCCAGCGCAGGCCCAGGTCGCCGGGGCCGAAGTGGTCTTCCGTGGCCAGGCGTGGCAGACCGCGGCGCAGCGGCTGGCGGGCCGTCTCCATGAGCACAACCACGCCCAGCAGCGCCCCGGCCCAGACGAGCATCTCGGCCAGCAGCACCCAGTAGGCCGAGGGCGAGCCCCACCGCCACAGCCAGCCGTCGATGCGCCCGCCGTAGATCGCGGGGAACATCATCGCCACGCCCAGCACGAACACGCCGCTGATCGGGTTTCCCATGGCCGTGATCACCGTCGCCAGGGCGATGGCCGGCAGGGCGGCGAGCAGGACGAGCAACACCGTGGCGATCACGCCGTACTGTCCGTCGAAGAGGCTGATGCCTTCGCTGCCGTCGGCCGCCATCGCCGCCGGCGCGGCCCACATCCACACCATGCCGCCGACGAGGGCCGCAATCGGAATCAGTAAGCGTTGGGAGAGCACAGGGAACATGGGAATGTCTGATTGATGATTTCTGATTGCTGATGTCGGACGACCACGCAACGGGCGAGGCGAGCCGATTCTACCCGGATCACCAATACACTGCCGACCCGTGAACATTCACCATCCCGAAAAACGCCCGCCTCTGAGCGAGTCCGCGAGCGAAGAGCGGGATGGGGGGGAATGTGTGATGTGTGATCGATGATGTCAGAGAGCGCCAGGCGGTCCCGGTAAGCGATCGATCACAGATCATCGATCACAGATTGATCGACCCCCCCATCCGGGGCTTCGCGGACTCAGCCCTCGGCTTATAAAATCTTCCCGATCCCCGATCCCCGCCTCACCCCAACCACTCGGCCAACTGCGGCGCGAAGTAGGTCACCACCGCGTCGGCCCCCGCACGGCGGATGGCGGTGGTGCTTTCCAGCACCGCCGGCTTCAGGTCCAGCCAGCCCCGCGCGGCCGCGGCGTGCAGCATCGCAAACTCGCCGCTGACGTGATACGCCAGCACCGGCACATCGCACGCGTCGCGCACCTGGCGGAGCACGTCCAGGTAAGCCATCGCCGGCTTGACCATCACCATGTCCGCTCCCTCGGCAAGGTCGGCGTCCAGCTCGGCCCGCCACTCCCGGCCGCGACGGTAGTCCATCTGGTAGCCCCGGCGGTCGCCGAACTGCATGCCGCCTTCGCCCGCTTCACGGAACGGGCCGTAGAAGCTGGAGGCGTACTTGATGGCATAGCTGAGGATGGGCGTGTGTGGGTGGCCGGCGGCGTCGAGGGCGCGGCGGATGGCGGCGACCTGGCCGTCCATCATGCCCGAGGGGGCGACGATGTCCGCGCCGGCGCGGGCCTGGGCGACGGCGGTCTGGCCGAGCAGGTCGAGCGTGCGGTCGTTGTCGACGGTGAGCGGGTCGGCAGGGGGGTGGCCGCCGTCGATCAGCGCGCCGCAGTGGCCGTGGTCGGTGTACTCGCAGAAGCAGAGGTCGGCGTAGAGCAGCACGTCGAGGCCCGCGTCGCGCACCGCTTGCAGCGTGCGGTTGACCGGGGCGTCAGGTGAAGCGGCGTAGCTGCCGTGGGCGTCCTTGTGCTCGGCGCCGGTGACGCCGAAGAGCAGGAACTGCGTGACGCCGCGGCCGGCGAGGTCGCGCATGGTCTGCACGGCGGCGTCGACGGGCAGTTGCGCAATGCCGGGCATGGCGGCGACTGGCCGGGGCTCGGGCATGTCGCCGACGAACAGCGGGTAGACCAACTGGCCCGGCGTGAGGGTGACGTCGGCCACCGCGTCGCGCAGCCGCTGGCCGCGGCGCAGGCGTCGCAATCGTCGTTGGGGGAACGCCGGCTCAGGCATGGCAGGCATGATAGCGGAGCGACCGGTTTCGCGTTTCGAGTTTCAAAAACGCCCGCTTCTGAGCGAGTCCGCGAGCGAAGAGCGGGATGAGTGAAACTCCAATGACAAAATTCAAATGACAAATGTCAGAACCGGCTTGCCGTTGCTTTCCTTTGCCATTTGAATTTGTTCATTTGTCATTTCCCCTCACCCGCGTTCGGGCTGTTCGAGACCGGCGGGCGTCTGCGGCTTGGCGTCGGGGTCGGCGTCGCGCCAGAACTGCATCCGGCGAAGCACCCCCGCCGGCGGGGACCAGGGCTGATACGTGTACGTCTGTCGGCCGGCGAACATCGCCTCGCTGCTCCGCTGCTCGTCGGCCCACGCCAGCCAGTCGCCCGCCTCCGGGCCGTGGTCCTGCCCGGTGAGCGTGCGCAGCGACTGCCGGGCGGCGCGGGCGACGCCGTAGTCCGTGTCGTGCAAGGCGCCCACGAGCGTCTGGAAGACCGCACTGCTCGGGTATTGACCCAGGGCCGTCGCGGCTTCCATGCGGACGTCGGCGTCTTCGTCGTCCTGGAGCAGGGTCGCCAACGGCTGCGCGGCGTCGGGGTTGTGCAGCCGCTGCAACGCTTTGGCCGCTTCCCAGCGCACGAAGGCGGCGTCGTCGCGCAGCAGCGGGATGATCGCCGTCGCATCCTCGGCCGTGCCGTGCAGCCCCAGCGCCTTGGCGCACGAAGCGCGCACCGAGGCGTCCGGATCGTCGATCAGCAGGCGGTACATGCGGACGTAGACCGGCTCGCCACCGAATGGCGCGGTGGCCAGGTAGTCGACGGCCTCGCGGCGACGGTCGGGGCTGTAGACGTTGAACGCATCACACGCCGCCTCGCTCGGCGAAGGCGCGGTGGCGAACTGCGGCAGCAGGTCGGCGAACCAGCTCGCATCGTCCACCGGTCGGCCGGGGCTGCTCTGGCAGCCGATCGCCAGGGTCAGCGCCAGCACGCCCAGCAGCGATCCGCCGGCCCGTCGAACGGCAACAGGGGGGCAAAACGTGTGCATGGCGATGAGTGTAACGCGGGGCACAGCGCGTTGCACGCACCCGCCGGCAAGGGGGCGGCGTGTACCTCTCCTCCCTTTGGGAGGGGCCGGGGGAGGGGATCACCGTCCGCCCTGAACGCACGTCCACGCCGGCGACGCAAGGTGGTCGGAGGCGCCCTCCCCCAACCCCTCCCAAGGGGATGGGAGTCGGACAGAGCCCGCCTCGCATGATTCACCGCAAACTCATTCGCCCTTAACCGTCCGCTAACAGGCCTCCCATACCGTTTCATGTGTCCCGAGAACGAAACCTGGTTCCGAAACACGAACACCGGAGATTCAACGATGCACACGACTCGCACACGCACAGGCCTGCTCGCCGCGGTCGCCGTCGCCACCCTTGCCGCCGGGCCCGCCCTGGCTCAGGTCAAGGTCGACCCCAAGTTGCCCGACTACGAGCCCACGCAGGGCGTCGCGGGCAACATCACCACCGTCGGCTCGGACACCATGAACAACCTCGCCGCCCTCTGGGCCGAGGGCTACCTCTCCGCCTACCCCAACGTCCGCATCGAGATCGAAGGCATGGGCTCGTCCACCGCCCCGGTCGCCCTCACCGCCGGCACGTCCAACTTCGGCCCCATGAGCCGGGCCATGACCGAACGCGAGATCGACGCTTTTGAAGAGCGCCACGGCTACCCGCCCGTGGGCCTGCCCGTGGCCGTGGACATGCTCGCCGTCTTCGTCCACCGCGACAACCCGGTCAAAGGCTTGACCCTTCAACAGGTCGACGGCATCTTCTCCTCCACCCAGCGCGGCGGCGGCGACAACATCACCCGCTGGAGCGACGTCGGCGTCGGCGGGGCGATGGGCAACCAGAACATCAGCCTCTACGGCCGCAACGCCGCCTCCGGCACCTATGGCTACTTCAAGGAACATGGCCTCTTCGGCGGCGACTTCAAAAACAGCGTCCGCGAACAGCCCGGCTCCTCCGCCGTCGTCCAGGGCGTCGCCAGCGAACGCAACGCCATCGGCTACTCCGGCATGGGCTACGCCACCGCCGACGTCCGCGCCGTCCCCCTGAAAAACGAAGGCGACGAACGCTACTACAAAGCCAGCGTCGAAGACGCCGGTGACTACCCGCTCGCCCGCTTCCTCTACGTCTACGTCAACCACCAGCCCGGCCGCGACCTCGATCCGCTCCGCCGCGAGTTCATCAAGTACATCTACTCCAAGCAGGGCCAGGAAGCCGTGATCCGCGACGGGTTCATCCCCGTCAGCGCCTACGTCGCCCGCGAAGCCCTGAAGTCCGCCGGCATCAAGGCCGAATTCTGATGCCCCTGAGCACCCAGCCGTAACCCAAGCCCCTCACGCGGACTGGCCACTTCAGTGGCCAGTCCCGCCTTGTACCAACCCAACCCTCATGCCCCAACCTCCCAACCGCTCCATCACCGGACACCGCCGACGCCGCACGACCGGCCTGCGCGTCAAGGTCGGCGACGTCGCCGCACGCTCGCTGATCACCCTCGGCGGCATCGGCACCATCGTCGCCGTCTCCGCCGTGTTCATCTTCCTCGTCTGGGTCGCCGCGCCCCTGTTCACCAGTGGCCGCATCGTCGATCGCGCCGAGTACGCCAACCCCTGGGCCGCCGCCAACGCCGCGCTCCCCTTGCACGTCGCCGTCGACGATCACAACACCCTCGGCCTCGCCGTCACGCCCGACGGCCGGCTCCACCTCTTCCGCGTCGACACCGGCGAAACGATCGAACAACGCGACCTCTTCCCCGAACGCAACCTCACCGCCGCCAGCTTCGGCGACCGCAGCGGCGACGTCGTGTTCGGCTTCGACGACGGCTCAATCCAGATGGGCATGATCACCTTCGAAACACGCTACCTCGACGAAGCCGACGACGACGGCAACCCCCTCGTGCCCGACGACGTGCTCGCCCTGGACGTCTACGAAAACCTGGCCTACGACGGCGGCGTCATCACCCGCACGCCCCGCAACCAGTTCCGCCATCGCACCGTCAACGTCGAACTGCGCGAGCCCGCCCGCCTCGACACGCCCTCGCCCGTCCGCCGGCTCAGTCACACCGAGTACGCCGGCCGCACCATGCTCGTCAGCTACACCGACGACGGCCGACTGCTGCTCAACGAAGTTCGCGAACGCCGGAACCTCATGACCGGCGAAGTGCGCATCGACCTGGCCGACCGCGAACTGCCCTTCACCCTCCCCCCCGGCCGCGGGGCGCCGGACCACGTCGCCATGGCCGGGCTGGGCGACAATATTTTCGTCCTCTGGAACGACGGCCGGCTGCTCCGCTACGACCTGCGCGACCGCGACGACCCGCGCGTGGTCGAGGCGATCGACCTCGTTGAAGAAGAGGGCGAGCAGTTGACGGCCGTGGGTTTCATGCTCGGCCGGCACAGCCTGGTCACCGGCGACTCGCTCGGCCGGACGCGCGTCTGGTTCCGCGTCGCGGAGCAGGCCGCCGAGGTCGCCGACGCGCCGGAGACGGTCGACCGCATCGACGGCGACGGCGTCCGCATGGTCAACGCCCACGAACTGTCCGGGCCCGAACATGGCACGGCCGTCACCGCCCTCGGCCGATCGCTCGGCAGCCGGATGCTCAGCGTTGGTTACGCCGACGGCACGGTCCGCCTCTTTCAGGTGACCGCCGACAACCTCGTGCTCGAAACGGACACCCGCCACGCCAGTGACCCCGCCGTCGCCCGCCTGTTCATGTCGCCGCGCGACGATGGCCTGATCGCCGTCACCGATGCGGGCGTCAACGTCTTCGCCTTCGACCGCCGCTACCCCGCCGCCACGCCCACCTCCGTCTTCCTCCCCGTCTGGTACGAGGACTATCCCGCGCCGCGGCACATGTGGCAGTCCTCCTCCGGGCAGGCGGGCTTCGAGCCCAAGTTCGGCCTGTTCCCGCTGATCTTCGGCACGCTCAAGGCCACCTTCTACTCCATGCTCTTCGGCCTGCCGCTGGCGGTGCTCGCGGCGATCTACACCAGCGAGTTCCTGCATAAAAAGGTCCGCGCCCGCATCAAGCCGGTCATCGAGATGATGGCCAGCCTCCCCAGCGTCGTGCTCGGCTTCGTCGCGGCGCTGGTGATCGCGCCGGTCATCGAGCAGGTCGTCCCCGCCACGCTGCTGGCGTTCGCCGTCGTGCCGCTCGCCGCGCTGCTGGGCGGCTTCCTCTGGCAACTGCTGCCTTACGAATGGCACGCCCGGCTCACGCCCTGGCGGTTCCCGTTCATCGTGGTGGCCGTGATCGCCGCCATCCCCATCGCCATCTTCGGTGGGCCGCTCGTGGAACGGTTGCTCTTCGCCGGCAACCTCCGCGCCTGGCTGAACCAGGACGCCGGCTCGGGCGTCGCCGGCTGGTTCATCCTCCTGCTGCCGATCTGCGCCATCGCCACCGCCATCGCCTTCAGCCTGTTCGTCAATCCCGCGCTGCGACGGGCCGGGGTCGAGTGGTCCCGCTTAAAGGTCGCGCTGATGGACCTGGCGAAGTTCGGCGTCGGGCTGGTCGTCACCGTGACGCTGTCCGTGCTGCTGGCGGTCGTCATCACCCATGTCATCGGCTGGGACCCGCGCGGCGGCGACTTCCGCGTCTGGGGCATGGACCTTTCGCCGCTGCAAAGCTACGAGCAGCGCAACGCGATGATCGTCGGCTTCGTCATGGGCTTCGCCATCATCCCGATCATCTACACGATCTCTGAAGACGCGCTCAATGCCGTACCCGACCACCTGCGCTCCGCGTCGATGGGCGCGGGGGCGACGCCGTGGCAGACGGCGATGCGGCTGATCGTGCCCACCGCGATGAGCGGTCTGTTTTCCGCGGCGATGATCGGCCTCGGCCGGGCGGCGGGCGAGACGATGATCGTGCTCATGGCCGCGGGCAACACGCCGTTGATGGAGATGAACATCTTCAACGGCTTCCGCACGCTCGCGGCCAACATCGCCGTCGAACTGCCCGAGGCGTCCATGGGCGGCACGCATTACCGCATGCTGTTTCTCGCGGCGCTGACGCTGTTCGTCATCACCTTCGCCGTCAACACCTTCGCCGAAGTCGTCCGGCTTCGCTTCCGCAAGAGGGCCTACCAGCTATGAGCGGCAGCACCGCGGTCCAACCTGACACCCCCTCCGCCAACGATCCGCCCAAGGGTGTGCCGCCCGCGCCGGTGACGAGCGTCGGCCGGTCCCGCCGTCGGCCGCGCGCCGGCTCGTCGCTGACGGCGCATGGTGAACCGATGGTCTGGCTCATCGGCGGCGGCCTGGCGGTCTGCGCGCTGATGATCGTCGTGTTGATCGGCTGGATCGCCTTGCAGGGCTTCGCCACGTTCTGGCCCAAGCCGATCGTGCAACTGGAAACGACCGACGGCACGATGCTGCTCGGCGAAGTGACGCGCAGCGAACTGTTCGAGCCGCGCATTCCGCCTGCCGCCGACGGTGACGGCGTGGAAGCGGACGTGGTCGACGCCGGCGCGGCGGTTGAAGAAGACGCGCTGCTGGGCCTGGCGACGCGCCGGCTGATCCGCATCGGCAACCGCGAGTACACCGGCACGCCGTTCCGCTGGGTGCCCAGTGCGGCGGTCGAAACCGAAACGACGCCCGAGTGGGCCGTGCTTGCCGAGCGACTGGAGTGGGGCCCGTTCATCGGCGTGCCGACCGGCTTCCGGATCGACGGCGAGCCGGTCGCCGACGACGCCGCCGCCGCATGGGCCGCGTTCGGCGAGCATCATGACGACGTGGTCCGCCGGCAGACGCAGCGCAAGCAACTGGAGCGCGACGACACCGGCGAAGTGAACTACGTGCTCGAACATGACCGCCTGGCGGTGCGTCGCGCGGAGCTGGACGTGCAGCACGCCGAGCACTCGCACGGCCGGGAGTCGGAGGCATACCGGCAGGCCCACGCCCGCTTCGAACAGGCCCGGGCCACCCACGCCCAAACGCAGCGATGGGCGCAGGCCGAGTTCAACCGCATCCGCGCGTTGATTGACGAGCTCAATGCGGAGAATGCCCGGTACGAAATCGTGATGCGCACCGCCGACGAGCGCGAGGTCGCCATTCCGTTGGGCGAGATCGTCCGCGCCTACCCCGCCAACCAGCTCGGTTTCTTCGACAAGGTCAGCGTCTACGGCTCGCGCTGGTGGGAGTTTCTTACCGACGACCCGCGCGAGGCGAACACGGAAGGCGGCGTCTTTCCGCCGATCATCGGCACGGTGGTGATGACGCTGCTGATGTGTTTCGTGGTCGTGCCCTTCGGCGTGCTGGCCGCGCTCTACCTGCGCGAGTATGCCCGGCCCGGGCCGATCGTCAGCGCGGTGCGGATTGCGGTGAACAACCTTGCGGGCGTGCCGAGCATCGTGTTCGGCGTGTTCGGGCTGGGCTTTTTCTGCTACATCGTCGGCGGCTACATCGACCGCGGCCCGACCGACCCCACGACCATGGGGCCGTGGATGGGGGCGCTGGCTGTCCTCATCGCCATCGCGCTGGTGGCGGCGGCGACGACGGTGGTGAAGCTTCGCGCGGCGGACCAACGGGCGTTCGGCGCACGGCTGCTCGGGTATGCGGCGGTGGCGCTGTGGCTGCTGGCGTTGGGCGTATGTGCATGGATGTTCATTCGCGTGCCGTTTTTCGACGGCTTTTTCGCCGCCCGCGCGGCCGACGGCTCACCGACGTTCGGCAAAGGCGGCGTGCTGTGGGCGTCGCTGACGTTGGCGCTGCTGACGTTGCCGGTGGTGATCGTGGCGACGGAGGAAGCGCTGGCGGCGGTGCCGAGCTCGATGCGGGAAGGGTCGTATGCGTGCGGGGCGAGCAAGTGGCAGACGGTGCGGCGGATCGTGCTGCCGCGGGCGATGCCGGGCATCATGACGGGGATGATCCTCGCCATGGCGCGCGGGGCGGGCGAAGTCGCGCCGCTGATGCTCGTGGGCGCGGTGGCGATGGCGCCCGAGCTGCCGGTGGACGGCCACTTCCCGTTCGTGCACATGGAGCGCAGCTTCATGCACCTGGGCTTCCACATTTACGACGTCGGCTTCCAGAGCCCCGACAGCGAAGGCGCCCGGCCGATGGTCTACACCACCACGCTGCTGCTGATCGCCATCATCGCCACGCTGAACCTCGCCGCCTTCTACCTGCGCACCCGCCTGCGGCGGCGCTTTGCGGAAAGCCAGTTTTGAACCAAACTCCGAACAGGGGAAACGCCATGACGACTGCAACCCAGCAAACTGAAACGCATGCCGCGCTGGCCGGCGAAGAGCCGGTGCTCGAAGTCGAGCGCTACAACCTCTGGTACGGCCAGACGCAGGCGCTCCACGACGTGACGCTCAACATCCCGCGCGGCAAGGTCACCGCCCTCATCGGTCCCTCCGGCTGCGGCAAGTCGACGCTGCTGCGCTCGGTCAACCGGCTCAACGACCTCATCGAATCGGTGAGCATCCAGGGCTCGATGCGCCTCAACGGCGACGAAATCTACAACCCCCGCGTCGACGTGATCGAACTGCGCAAGCGCATGGGCATGGTCTTCCAGAAGTCCAACCCCTTCCCCATGTCCATCTACGAAAACGTCGTCTACCCGCTGCGCATCGACGGCGTGCGCAGCCGCAGCACGCTGGATGCGGTCTGCGAGCGGTCGCTGCGCGGCGCGGCGCTGTGGGACGAGGTGAAGGATCGGCTGAAGGAGTCGGGCCTGTCGCTGTCCGGCGGGCAGCAGCAGCGGCTGTGCATCGCCCGCGCCATTGCGGCCGAGCCGGAGGTGCTGCTGATGGACGAACCCTGCTCCGCGCTGGACCCGCTGGCGACGGGGAAGATTGAAGACCTGATCCAGGAACTCAAGGGCGAGTATTCCGTGCTCATCGTGACGCACAACATGCAGCAGGCGTCGCGCACCAGCGACTACACCGCGTTCATGTATCTCGGCCGGCTGGTCGAGTACGGCCCGACGCCGGACATCTTCACCAAGCCGCACCTGCGCGAGACGGAAGATTACATCACCGGCCGGTTCGGGTGATCAGATATCACAAATTAGAAATCAGCAATCACAAATCAGCAATTTCCCCGGATCGGAGCCCCCACAATGTCGGCACACTTTCAACGGCAGATCACCAACCTCAAGCAGACAATCCTCGCACTCGGTGCGCAGGTGGAGCAGGCGGTTCAACGCGCCATCGAAGCGGTGCACGAGCGCGACCCGGACCTGGCGCAGCGCGTGATTGACGGCGATGAGCAGATCGACATGCTCGAAGTCGACCTGGAAGAGGAATGCCTGCACACACTGGCGCTGCACCAGCCGGTGGCGTTTGACTTGCGCTACGTGATCGCGGTGCTGAAGATCAACAACGAGCTGGAGCGGATCGGTGACCTGGCGGTGAACATTGCCCAGCAGGCGATGTTTCTGGCCGAGCAGGCGCAGCCGCCGCACACGTTCGACATGCAGGCGATGAGCGGGCTGGTGCGGCGGATGGTCAAGCAGTCGCTGGATGCGCTGGTGAACATCGACCCCGCCCTGGCCGAGCGGGTGCGCGAGCAGGACGACGAGGTCGATGCGATCCACCGGGCGATGTACCAGAAGGTGGAGGCCGCCATCGCCGCGGACGTGGCGCACACCGAGCAGTACATTCACATGCTGAGCGTGTCGCGGAACCTCGAGCGCATGGCCGACCATGCGGTGAACGTGGCCGAGGACGTGGTCTACATGGCCCGTGGCGAGATTCTGCGCCACACGCCCAAGCCCGACGCATCGGAAAAACCCAAGTAGCCGCGCCGCGCAGCGGAGCGCGGTCCCCCGGTTACGCCAGCTCGATCGCCACCATCGCGTGCCCGTCGACGCGCGGCACGGTGAAGCGGACTTCGCCCTGCCCGGCCTCGAACGGCAGCGCCTCGCCGTCGGGTACGAGCGTCACCGCCGCCACCTTCTCCGCCACGTTCTCCGCCACCTTCACGCACACCGGCAGCGCGTGCAGCGGGATCACGTCTTCGATGATGTCGAATCGCTCGCCCCGCCGCTCGGGCACGTAATGCAGCAGGTGCAGCACGTACCGGCTCGCATCCGCCTGATGGTTGAGCGTGGTCAACAGCGTGCTCGGCCCCTCCACGCGCACGAGGCGTTGCGGCAGCAGACGATCGACCGCCGCCTCCAGCAGCGTCCGGCACCAGCGCGGCGCGTTGTCCTGGTACTGGCTGAACAGCGGGTGGGCGAAGTAGATCACGTTGCCCTGCTGCACGACGGCCGGATAGCTGACCTGGCCGGAAGACGGCGCATGGGCATGGGAGCAGAAGTGACGCCAGGTGCGGTTGAAGTGGGGCGTTTCGACCTCGGCCAGCGTCCGCGCGCCGTTGGCGGGAGCGACTTCCATAGCCTGCTTGTACATCACGTGCCCGGTGCGCGGCAGGTCGACGGCGAAGTCGCCAACGGGCACGAGGAAGTCGGGGCGGTAGGGGGCGTCGCCCTTGAGCGTGACGCCGAACAGGTCGCCGGCGAACCGGTCGCCCGCGGGCGTCAGGCCCGAGCGATGGCTGGCGATCAGCGCGCCGCCGGCGTCGAGGAACTGCTGGAGCTTCGCGGCGAAGGCGTCATCGACGGGAATGGTGTCGGGCAGGATGAGCAGCTTGTAGGCGGCGAAGTCGCGGCCGGTGTCGATCAGGTCGAACTGAAGGCGGGCTTCCTGAAGCATGCGCACCGCGCCCATGGCCGGCGCGGGCAGGCGGGATTGGTCGGTCGCACCGAGGAACTGCTCGGGTGTGAAGACGGCGATCTCGTTGACCGGCGTGGCACGCTCGCACCACGGCTGCTTGCGTGCGACGCTGCTGTAGACCTTGCCGATCAGGTCATAGGTGGCGTCGTCGAGCTGGCCGAGCGGCGGAAGCTGGTCGCCGATGGAGCATCGTGCGCCGGTGGCGATCATGTGGAAGCATTCGAACTCGAGCGCGGCCTGGTTTTTGTAGGAGTGGAAGTCGCCCCAGGAGGTGTGGAACTTGCCGGTCATGCCGAGGCAGGGGTGGCCCGCCGGGTCCAGTCCGCGGGCGTAGCGCATGGTGAGGGGGAAGTGGAGGTAGCCCCATCCGCCGGAGGGCAGGGACTCGAGTTCGTAATGCGTGTAAGCGGGCAGGCTGGCGCGATGGCGGGGGCCGACGTGGCCGGCGTTGTAGAAGATGGTGCAGTCTTTGTCGAACGTGCGGACGTACTCGGTCATCTCCAGCTTCCACTGGTCGATGATGCGGTTGGCGAAACGTTGGCGGGCGTCGGCGTCGGCGGGGTCGACGCCGGCTTCGTCCATGGCCGCCAGCCAGTGGTGGGCGAGTGAAAACCTGGGCTGCACGATGTCGAAGAAGAGGCCATCCACCGCGGGCATGGTTTCAAACAGCTCGCGCACGTGGTCCTTGAGGAACTGGCGGTAGCCGGGGTGGAAGACGTCGCAGTAGCGGTAGAAGCCGGCGTCGAGCGGGGGCGTGCCCATGAGTTGGCCGTGCTCGTCGAGATGCAGCCAGTCGCGGTGCTGGTGCGCGGTGAACTGGTCCCACTGGACGGTGGTGTAGATCGGCACGCGGATGTCGCGCCGGTGGCAGGCTTCGATCTGCTCGGCCAGGAGGTTTGGACGAGCGAGGTGCGGGTGGATGCGTTCCGGGTTCTGCTTCGAGTCGTAGTAGAGGTAGCCGTGGTGGCAGCGCGCGAAGGCGGTGACGGAATCGACGTGCGCCCGCTTGAGCGTGTCGGCGAACCGGTCGGGGTCGAAGTCGGCGCCGATGTGCTCGATGTGCTCGCTGGTGTGAAAGTCCAGGTGGATCTGACGGAAACGCAGGTCTGTCGCGGCGGTCATGGGCTCGGCTCGCAGGCTTAGGGGAATCAGGTCAGGCAAACGAGCCGGCCATGATAGCGACCCTCGCACGGCAGCGGTGGGAGCCATGGCCTGACGGCTTGCCGCGAAGAGGCGAAGGGCGCGAAGGGGCAGATGGGTAGAAGTGGGATGGGAACCGAGCCGGACTCTGCGCGCCCGGTCCGGGGCCACAGGCGCCAGCGCTGTGCAACGCGTGTGAAAACCGAAAAGCACGCGGGCCAAATAGCCCCCGGCTTGCCAGAGCGCGTGGTGTCACCGTAAGCCCCGCAAACTCCCCGGCAACCGGGGCAGACTGCAGTTGGCCACGCGACGAAGAGTGTCGGGAGGTGAGCGACGGGGCGCGGGTGAAGGGAAAGGCTCAAACATTCCCCCGCGAGGCGAAAATGGCAGCAAAAAAGTCTGGACAAGTCACAGACGCTGTTGTACGCTTACACGTGTCAGCATCTCCATCCATCCTTTCTATGGGTGGGGCCGCCATGTTGTTGGAGTCTCACGTGACATGCCACGCAGGTTGAGCCGGTCTGCGACCAGGCGCCTGGTTTGGCCGACGGGGGAAAGGAGGTGGCGGTGCACTTGCCGTGCGTCCCGGCAGATGTTGCAACCTGCTATCGAGTCAAGTCTTTCGTATATGCATGCTTGCTCTTTGATTGGCCCATTTCATCTAACTCTTTTTTTGGAGGAACTTTAGTGGTAAATATCAAGTATCTTGTTTGTTCGGCCGCGGTGGCTCTGGCACTTGGTTTCGGCGCCCAGACCCAGGCGGAGGTGATCGACTTCGATGACATGGATGCCAGCGATGAGCCGGCGGTGCCGACCGTCACGCTTGGCGACGGCACCGAGGTGACCTTCACCAACATTCACCTCTACGACGGGCCGGCCCACACGCCCGAAAACTCGCCCTACGGCCATGAAGATGGCGAAGGCGACGGCTGGTTCATTGACTTCAGCAACGACATCGAGGTTCCGAGCCTTTGGGTCTTCAAGTCGCAATGGAGCAGCGATGATCCCAACCCCACCGTCAGCGGTATGCTCAATGGCTCAAGCGTGTGGAGCTATGAACTGACCGCGCCCGACGGGGACTGGGCGGAAGTGACGGTTGGCGCTGGGCAGACCATCGACCAACTGGTCTTCACCGACTACACCGACACCCACATCGATACCCTGACCATCGTCCCCGAGCCCGCCAGCCTCGCGCTGCTGGGCCTTGGCGGGCTGGCGCTGCTGGGTCGCCGGCGTCGGCAGGCCTGAAGCAGGTCGAAGTGTTTGTGAAATCAATCAGGCGAAGCGCCGTGGCATGCGGCGCTTCGCTTTTTTTTGTGGCCCATGCCCACGGCTGGCAGGGACAGGACGGCGGGTGAACGCGGGGACAAGCGGCGGTTGGCAGCGGTCGCACCACGCCCTAGCTGCCGACCTGCTGTTGGATCGTCGCGAGCACGCGGTCGGTCTCACGCACTTCGCCGGCCTGCTGCAGCTTCTCGACGTACATCATGCCCAGGCGGTACCAGTTGCTCTGCCGCTGGAACTCGAGGTAGATGTCGCGCGGGCGGTCGATCATCGCCCACGTTTCGTCATACAGCCGAAGCACGCGGTCCTCCAGGCCCGCCTCGTGCAGCATCGCTTCCGTGCGCTCGACCGCATCGAGCACGAACGGCCCGGCATTGGCGTAGCGCTGGATCACGTCTTCATAGCAGCGGCCGGCCTTGACGAAGTCGCCCGCCGTCTCCCACATCTGCCCTTGTTCCATACGGATCTCGGCCGCCAGGTCGTGCCGACGACGGAACATCTGAAACATCCGCTCCCAGACCGCGTTCTGATCGTCCAGGTCCTCAATCGTCCGCACCATCGGCCGAAGCACCACCACCGCGAAGTCCGGGTAGTCCTGCCCGCACAACCGCATCACCACCTCCGCCCACTCACGCTTCTGCGCCAGCGTCATCTCGCCCGACTCGGCCAGGTAGGCGAGCATCAGCCAGCCCGGCAGGTGGCCGTGCGACTGACGCAGCCCCGCTTCGAGCAGCGCCAGTTGCGATGGCATGTCCGCGGAGCGTGGCGTGGGCGCGGCCGGCGCGTCGTCGTCACCGTCGGCTTCCGGCATCACCAGCGGGTCGGGGAGGTCGTGACGTCCTTCCGCGCGGGCGATCGCGTGCAGACGGATGACCGCATCGGTCATTGCCACGGCCGCGTACCGCCGGGCCTCGTTCGTGCCGATCAGCTCCGCCAGCAGCGAGACGTAGCTGTCGTCGACCCACTGGCGGGTCTGGGGGTCACGGGTGACGCCGCGCACCCCCTGGTAGGCGGCGTATCGGCCGTGGTTGAAGTCCCACCGGCCGGCCTGCCCCTGCTGCTGGAGGAAGCCGACCCACGCATGGCTGACCTGCGAGCTGTTCCCGCGGGTGTAGACCGCCGGCACACCGATCGCCTTGCCCACCGTCACCGCGTAGTGCGCCTGGTCGGCGCAGACGCCGCCGAACGCGCGAATGTTGGGCAGGTTGAACCCTTCCTCCGTCACCCGCTTGGGCACGCCCCGGCGGAAGTGCTCGTGGTCGTATTCGATCGTGAAAAACAGCCGGCCAACCTGGCGATGACCCGCGTGCTCGCGCAGCGCCCACTGCATCTCCTCGACGCTGGCGCCGATGTCGACGATGTAGATCAGCAGCTCGACGGGCACGTTGCGGATGCCGAAAAACATCTGCCGTTCGTGGCCCGCGTAGTAGTCGAACAGCTCCAGCGGTTCGGGGGGATAGACGGTGTTCTCGTTGATGCGCACCGTCAGGTCGCGATCGTGCACGACGCTGATGGCGGCGGCGAGCTCGGCGTAAGTCTCCAGATGTTCGCCGCGCCGCTCGCGCAACGTGTCGAGCACCTGGTACACCTGCGGCACCTGGTTGTCGGGCTTGATGGCGAAGGTGATCGCATGCGCCAGCCGGGGGTTGGCCCGCAGGTAGCCGAGCACGGCGCGGCGGTCGATGGTGTCCGCCTCGTCGAGTTGCGTCACCAGCCGTCGGGCGAAGCCGGCCTCGCGGAAGGCGTCGGCGTCGGTGGCCGGGGCGTAAGCGAGCACCTGGTCGAACAGGCGGTCCACGGCCTGGCGGGCGGCGCGGAAATCGCCCGTCTCCTCCAACGCGTCAAGAATCACGCCGACGCGCTCGCGGACCGCTTCGGCGTGAGGGGCGACGGCCTGCTGCGCCTCGCGCGGCGACGCGCTGCGGCGCGGCTGGGCCAGCGCATCGGTCGCGGCCAACGCCAACACGCAGATCAACGCCAGCCATCGTCCGCTCGTCAGGCCGTTCATCATGCCATGTCCCTCGGTGGTCCCGGAAGTGCCGTCAGATGCCCCCGCAATCGCCCGATTGTCCCGGCACGCATGCCGCAAGACAAGCATCTGTTGGAACGGCCACGCAGCGGTGGTTATTTCAACTCAACCGACCAGTAGGCGTGATCGAGGAATGCCCGCCACGACGCGTACTTGTCGCTGCCGAGGCGGAGGCTGATCATCGGGTTGCGCGTCGGCTTGACGGGCTTGCGGACCAGGTGCATCCGGGCCTGGTCGGGCGTTCGGCCGCCCTTTTTCGCATTGCAGCGCGTGCAGGCGCAGACGAGGTTGGTCCACGAGCTGACGCCGCCGAGCGTGCGCGGGTTGACGTGGTCCAGGCTCAACTCGCTGGTGGGAAACCGCTTGCCGCAATACTGGCAGGTGTTGTGGTCGCGGGCGAAGATGTTGCGGCGGTTGAGCTTCACGTCCTGCCGGGGAAGCTGGTCGTACCCCAGCAGGCGAATCACCTTGGGCACCGCCAGGTCGATGCGAACCGTGCGGACCCACTCGTAAGCGTCCGGCTCAAGGCGGGCGAACTGGTCGCGCGTGGTGGAGACGTCGGTCCAGGCCTCGAAATCGTGGGCGGTGTAGGAGCCGTCGTCGACGCGGATGACCTCGGCCAGGTCGCGGCAAAGCAGTGAGAACGCACGGCGAGCGTCCACGACGCGGATGGCCATCCACATCTTGTTCAGCACCAGCACGTGGCTGTTCAGGGCCGTTGTTCCGCTCATGGACAAGTCCTGTGCGGGCCTGATCGTACGGGGAATCCCGATGCACCGGATGGTAGCTGCGTGGCCGCGGAAGGGCAACTTGCGGCGATGTCAGCCTTTGATGAGGGGGACGCCCCGACACACACCCCACACCCCACGCCCCACGCTTTCTTCACGCCGCCGACGTCGCCTCCCCCGCCGTCAGGCCCACCTGCCCATACGCGGCCGTAAAGTGGAACGTGCTCCCCCGCCCCGGCTCGCTCTCGACCCAGATCCGCCCGCCCCAGCTTTCCACGATCGACTTCACCGACGCCAGCCCCACCCCGCGCCCGCTCACCGCCCCCGCCTCCCGCTGTCGGCCGCGCTGGAACGGCTGGAACACCCGCGCCGCGTCCTCCGCCTCGATCCCGCTGCCCGTGTCCGCCACGCTGAACTGGTACGCATCCGCCTGCGCCACGCACCGCACCGTCACCCGCCTCGGCTCGGCGTCGAGCATGTACTTCACCGCATTCTCCAGCAGGTTCTGAAACACCTGCCGCACCCGGTTGCGGTCCGCCAGCACCGTCGGCAGGGGCGACTCGATCACCAGCTCCACGTCCGCCTTCTCCAGGTCGTACTGCAAGCTGCCCGCCAGCTCGCGGACGAAGCGGTCCAGGTCGATCGGTTCCCGCCGGCCCGGCCGGGTGCGCAGGCGGGACAGCTCCAGCAGGTCGTCGATCATCTCCGTCTGCTGCCGGGCGTTGGCGGCGATGCGGTCCAGCTTCGTTCGGCCGTCGTCGTCCAGGCGCGTGCCATGCTTGCGCAGCATCATGCCCGCGAGGCCGACGATGTTGCGCACCGGGGCGACAAGGTCGTGGCTCACCGCCTGGAGAAAGGCGTTCTTGTCTTCGATTTCCGTGTTCAGCCGGTCGTTGACGTGGCGCAGCTCGGCCGTGCGGTCGCGCACCTTCTGTTCGAGCTGTTCGTTGGCCTGCTCGAGCTGGCGGTAGGTGGCGGCGAGGGTGCGGGCCATCTCGTTGAACTGCCGGGCGAGCAGGCCCACTTCGTCGTTGGTGGTCACGGCCACGGGCGCGGGGCTGCGGCGGGCGGCCAGGTCGCGTGTGGCGGCCACCAGGTCGCGCAGCGGGCCGGTCCACCGTCGCACCGCCACGAACACCGCCGGCAGGGCGATGAGCACGATCAACCCCATCGCCCCGAGCTGCGCCGCTCGCAGCCGGTCCAGCGCCGCCGCCATGGTCGGGTCCCGCATCGCCAGCACCACCTGCCCCTGGTACGTCCGCCCGGATGTGGCGGCCGAGGGATGGTCCGGCATCGGCGGATCCCAGATCCCCAACCGACGGACCACCACCGAGCGGTCGGCGTCCAGCGCCAATCCCTCCAGGGGGATGCACGCCTCGCCCGGCTGCCGGGCCAGGGCCGCCTCGTACAACGCCCACGCCGTCGGGTCCATCACCCGCTGATGCACCCGCTCGCCTGCCCCGTCCTGGACGAGCACAAACGCCACACGCTGGTCCAGGCTCAGCAACCGCACCGCCCGGCTGGCCAGCGGCGACCAGCCCTCGTCGATCTGCCCCGCCAGTGCCCCGGCCACCACCTGCCCGAACTGCTGCACCGTCTCGCGATGCCGGTCGATCAACGCCTCGTGCGCAATCTGGTTCAGCCAGTACCCGCCCAGCGCCATCGGCAGGATCACCAGCGCCAATGCCCAGATCAGCATCCGCCAGCGCAGCGACGCCGTCGGCCGCAACGGCTCGGCCTCCTCCGATTTCAACCTGAGCACGGACGCGTCGATGAGCAACCTCGTGAATGACCAACAGGCGTGCGGACCGTTCGCCGAACCTGATACTGCATCGGCACTTCCCGCCACGCGAATTAGGCCTCCTCCGCCTGACCGGCCACCCCGCCCCCTCCCCCCGGGGCGGTCATCCATCGCCAATGCCCGGCAGGTGCAGGGCTTGCGCCATGACCGCCGCAGGGCCAGGGCGTCACCGGCTTACCGGGCGTCGTGATGTTCCAAGGCTGTGTCCAGCAGCATGTTACGTTCATCCATCCTCGCCGCGGCCGTGACAGGGGGGAGCCATCTTCGGCGGGTCGTGGCAACCATTTCAAAGTGGGGCGGGCGGGACGCCCGCCCCACGGGGAAAGGTTCCCGCGACGAGAGCCTGACCCTCCATAAGGGGGCGTCGCGCTGAGTTCGTGCGCAGGGGGGTGACGTTCGCCGGTGGTTTCGCGCCGTCGCGTTGCTCCCGCCGGCATCTGCGGGCATCATCAGGGGCATGTGCGGCCATGGTGTCATGCAGCGGATTGCGATCATCGGCAGCGGCGGGGCGGGCAAGTCCACGCTCGCCCGCCAGCTTGCCGCGTTGCTGGAAATCGAGGTGATTCATCTCGATGCGCTGCACTGGCAGCCGGGCTGGGTG
This sequence comes from Phycisphaeraceae bacterium, assembly GCA_040876735.1. Lineage (GTDB taxonomy): Bacteria > Planctomycetota > Phycisphaerae > Phycisphaerales > Phycisphaeraceae > Natronomicrosphaera. The sequence continues at coordinate 29,178 of JBBDPC010000178.1, forward strand.
GAGCCGGACCGCGAGCGGTGGGCGGCGTTGCAGCGTGACCTGGTGCAGCGGGAGCGCTGGATCATCGACGGCAACTACGGGGGCACGATGGCGATCCGCCTCGCCGCCGCCGACACGGTGATCTTTCTCGATCTACCGCGGCGGGTTTGCCTGTTTCGTGCGCTCAAGCGGGCGGTCCGCTATCGCGGCCGCACCCGGCCGGACATGGGGGCGGGGTGCCCGGAGAAAATCGACCCGGCGTTTCTCAAGTGGATCTGGCAGTTTCGCACGGCCACCCGGCCGGGCATTCTGCGCACGCTCGAAAAGCTGGCCAGCACCAACGGCGAAAAAACGATCATCCGCCTCCGCTCGCCCGGGGATGTCAGGCGGTTTCTCCAACGCCTCCGGCGCGTCCAGGCGGTGGCGGCGGAGGAGGGTGGGGGCGGGGTGACAAGGTGAAGGGGTGAAGGGGTGAAGGAGACTGCTGGCTCCCCTCCCGGAGTGAGGGGAGTTTCAGATGCGCTATCTTCACCTTGTCACCCCCTCACCCCGTCACCCCCTCACCCCGTCATCCCCCCACCCCGCGCCTACAATTCATCTTGATGCCCCCCAACCCCCATGGTACGGTAGGTCATGCCCACCACGCAGGACATCCTCGACGAAGCCGGCCAGAAAACGCAGGACTCCGAGTTCTTCAATCCCATCCCGCCCGGCTATAAACCCGGCCAGCACAAGTACGTCGTCGTCCTCGGCACCGTCATGTCCGGCCTGGGCAAGGGCATCTTCTCCTCCAGCCTCGCCAAGCTGCTCAAAGACAAAGGCCTCACCGTCGCCCCCATCAAAATGGAGGGCTACCTCAACATCGACTCCGGCACGCTCAACCCCTACCGCCACGGCGAAGTGTTCGTCCTCGACGACGGACTCGAAACCGACATGGACCTGGGCACCTACGAGCGCATGCTCGACCAGAACCTCACCCGCGACAACTACGTCACCTCCGGCCAGGTCTTCCGACGCGTGCTCGACAAGGAACGCCACGGCGGCTACCTCGGCCGCGACGTGCAGATGATCCCCCACGTCACCGGCGAAGTGAAGTACATGCTCCGCGAACTGGCGGTCAAGCAGGAGGCCGACGTCGTCTTCGTCGAAGTCGGCGGCACGGTGGGCGACTACGAAAACGGCTTCTACATCGAAGCCCTCCGCCAGCTCGCCTTCGAAGAGGGCGAAAACAGCGTCTGCTTTGTCGCGCTGACGTATGTCATCGAGCCGCCGGCCCTGGGCGAGCAGAAGTCGAAGGCGGCGCAGCTTGGCTTGAAGAAGCTGATGGAAGCGGGGGTGCAGCCGCACCTGGTCGCCTGCCGGGCCCACAGCGAGGTGCGGTCGCCGGCGCTGGAGAAGATCGCGATGTTCTCCAACGTGCCGATGCGCCGCGTCTTTTCCATGCACGACCGCGAGAGCATCTACACCATCCCCGAAGACCTGCGCACCGCCGGGCTCGACCGCGAAGTGCTGAGTCTGCTCGACCTGCACAGCCGGGTGAGCCAGCCGCACGAGGACCGGGCCCGCGAGCAGTGGCGCACGTTCGTCCGCCAGCTCACCGGCGAACGCAAGCACAAAGTCCGCATCGGCATCACCGGCAAGTACGCCTCCCTGCGCGACGCCTATGCGAGCATCGACAAGGCGATCGAGCATTGCGGGGCGCATCTGTCCGCCGAGGTGGACATCGAGTGGATCGACACGACCAAGATCGAGCCTGAAAGCGTCGGCCGGGTGCTCAAGCATCTCGACGGCGTGATCGTGCCCGGCGGGTTCGGCCAGCGGGGGACCGAGAGCAAGATCGCCTGCGTCCGCTACTGCCGGGAGCACGACCTGCCTTACCTGGGCATCTGCCTCGGCTTCCAGATGGCGGTGATCGACTATGCCCGGCACGTCTGCGGGCTGGAAGGCGCCAGCTCCAGCGAGTTCGACAAGGACGCGAAGCACGCGGTGATCGACATTCTGCCGGAGCAGAAAAAGATCGAAGGCCTCGGCGGCTCGATGCGCCTCGGTGGCCAGGACATGCTCGTCACCCCCAACACCCTCGCCGCGTTCCTCTATGCCGACCGGCCGAGCCCGCTTCAGCGAGACGCCCAGCCCGCCGACAGCGCGCCCTTCGCCGTCCGCGAACGCTTCCGCCACCGCTACGAGGTCGACCCGAAGTACATCGAAACGCTCGAAGCGCACGGCATGGTCTTCTCCGGCCGGCACCCGCGGCAGCCGATCATGCAGGTGCTCGAACTGCCCGCGAGCAAGCATCCGTACTTCATCGGCGCCCAGTTCCACCCCGAGCTGACCAGCCGGCCGCTGCGGCCGCAGCCGATGTTCATGGGCCTCCTCGCCGCCGCCATCCGCCACGCCAACCCGTCGCTCGCCCCCGACCAGATCAGCACCCGCTGGCTGCTGTCGCCCAACCTTCAGACCACGGGCTGAACGCCGAAGCCCACGGATTCAATCCGTGGGCTTCCCCCTTCATCGACTACCATATCGCGTGCCATGCCCGACTCCGCCGACCAACCCGACCCCCACGCGGCCGCCCGCATCAACGACGTGGTCGAGCAGTTTGTCCGCAGCTACCAGGCCGACGACCGCACGCACCACCTCGACGCCACCTTCCTGCCCAACCGCGCTCGCACGATCGAGCTGCTGGAGATGATCCGCCGTGTGCTCTTCCCCGGCTTCTTCGACGAGCATCGCGTCACCACCGACAACGTCCGCTTCCACGTCGGCGAACTGCTCACCCGCATCGACGAATCGCTCTACGAGCAGATCCGTCAGGCGCTGCGCTACGACAAGAACCGCACCGGCGAACCCGGGGCCGGCGACAACTGCGCCGCCTGCGACACCCGCGCCCGCGACCTGACCACGCAACTGCTCGCCGGCCTGCCGGAGCTCCGCCGACGCCTCGCCCTCGACGTCCAGGCCGCCTTCGACGGCGACCCGGCCGCGCAGTCCACCGACGAGACGATCTTCTGCTACCCCGGCATCGACGCCACCTTCATCCACCGCGTCGCGCACGAGCTCTACAAGCTCGACGTGCCCCTGCTGCCGCGCATCATCAGCGAGTACGCCCACAACGAAACCGGAATCGACATCCACCCCGGCGCATCCATCGGCGACTCGTTCTTCATCGATCACGGCACGGGCGTCGTCATCGGCGAAACCTGCATCATCGGCGACCGCGTCAAGCTCTACCAGGGCGTCACCCTCGGCGCCCTCTCGACCAAGGGCGGCCAGGCCTGGCGCGGCCGCAAACGCCATCCCACCATCGAAAACGATGTCACCATCTACGGCGGCGCGATCATCCTCGGCGGCGAAACCGTCGTCGGCGAAGGGTCCACCATCGGCGGCTCGGTCTTCATCACCAGCTCCGTCCCGCCGGGCCATACGGTCACGATGAAGCAGCCCGAGTTGAAGCTGAGCGCGAAAAAAGTCCGCCGCAAGAAACGCCGCGAGGCCGACTCCGACATTCCAAATCTCGATCTGCCCACCGGGCACGACTTCCAGATCTGACGCCTTTTTCGCCGCGCAGCGCACGTGGAGCGCTCTGCTTCGCTGCGCGGCTAAAAACTTGCCTATGATTTCCCATGGCTGAGGCGCTGACCATCGACTTCGACCGCCCCGTGCCGCTGTTCCCGCTGGCGAACTGCGTGCTGCTGCCGCACGCGATCGTGCCGCTGCACGTCTTCGAGCCGCGCTACCGGGCCATGACGCGTGAAGCGCTGGATTCGACGGGCCTGATCGCCATGGCGGTGTTCGCCGGCGAGCAGTGGAAGCAGGCGTACGCCGACAACCCGCCGGTGCGCGAGCACGTCTGCATCGGCCACATCGCCCGGCACGAACGGCTTCTCGACGGGCGGTACAACGTGCTGTTGCAGGGGCTTTGCCGGGCGCGCGTGCTGCGCGAGGTCGAGCATGAGCCGTACCGCCTGGCGATGCTCGCCCCCACCGAGCCGGCGGCGCCGATGGAGATCGACCTGTCCGAGCATCGCGAGCGGATCGAGGGGATGCTCAACGAGCCGGCGCTGAAGTCGCTCGCCGCCGTGCATGCGATGCACAACTGGCTCAGCGACGAGATTCCCACCGCGGCGATGATCGACCTCGCCACGCTCACGCTCAGCCAGATGGTCGACGAGCGCTACGCCATGCTCGCCGAGCCTGACGCGGAGAGCCGGGCCCAGTGGCTGGAGCATCACCTCGGCGCCCTGCGCGACGTGGTCGAAAAGGCCAACCGCCTCGGCCCCGGCAAGACCGACGGCGAACGCTACACCGTCTACCTCAACTGAGGCCCCGAGGCCGGGCGGCTTCAGCCGCACGGTCCCCCACCCCCGCCTTACAATCACCCCCACCATGCCCTCCACCGCCCTCATCCTCGGCTGCGGCTACCTCGGCCGCCGTCTCGCCGCCCGCCTCGTCGACCGCGGCCAGACCGTCTACGCCACCACCCGCTCGCCCGACAAGGCACGCCAACTCGCCGGCCTCGGCGCACGCCCGCTGCTGGTGCACATCACCCAGCCGGTCACCCTCGCCGCCCTCACCCCCGTCCTCGCCGCCGACGGGCTCGACGTCTACCACATGATCCCGCCCGGTCGCCCCGGCCAGTCGCCTTCGCCCCGCCAGGTCGTGCTCGGCGGCATCGCCCACATGGTCAAGGCCCTCCGCCGCGCCGCCCGCGTCCGCCGGGCCATCCTCGTCAGCTCTACCGCGGTCTACGGCCAGCACGACGGCCAACTCGTCGATGCCGACACCCCGCCCGACCCGGTCGACGAACGCGGCAAACTGCTGCTGGAAGGTGAACACCTCTGGCTCCAGGCGGGCGACGCCTACCACGTCCTCCGTCTCGCCGGGCTCTACGGCCCGGGCCGGGTCATTGGCCTCGCCGCCGTCCACCAGGGCGCCCCGCTGCTGGGCAACCCCCAGGCCCTGCTCAACCTCATCCACGTCGACGACGCCGCCGCGCTGCTGCACGCCTTCGCCGACGCGGACGCGCCCGGCCGCATCGAACTCGGCTGCGACGGCCACCCCGTGCCCCGGATTGACTATTACAATCACCTTGCCCGCCTGCTCGGCGTCGACCCGCCCGCCGTGCTCGACGCCGACGCCGCCGCCCGGCAGTTCCCCGGCATCCGCCTCAACCTCGACCGCCTTCGCCGCAGTTCCTCCAAGGCCCTGGACAATATCGCCACCTGCCGCCGCACCCACTGGCGCCCCCAGTTCCCCAACTACCGCCAAGGCCTTGACGACGCCTTGGCCCGCAGTCGGGAATGACAAATGACAAAATCCAAATGGCAAATGGGGGAGGGGAATGACGAATGGAGAGGAAGCAATCAGCAATTAGAAATCAGCAATTAGAAATCAGCCATACTGATCCCGCTCTTCGTCGCTGCGCTCCTCAGAGGCGGGCGTTATAAAATTCCCCCAACCCCCAACCCCCAACCCCCAATCCCGAACCCCGAACCCCGAACCCCCCGTGTTACACTGACGCATTGCATGAACGACCCCACCGCCATGACCACTGACGACCACCCCCTGCTCGAAGGCCTCACCCCGCCGCAGCGCGAGGCGGTCACCCACGTCGATGGGCCGCTGCTCGTCCTGGCCGGGCCCGGGTCGGGCAAGACGCGCGTCATCACCCGCCGCGTCGCCTACCTCGTGCGCGGCGTGGGCATCGCGCCGTGGAACATTCTCGCCATCACCTTCACCAACAAGGCGGCGGGCGAGATGAAGGAGCGCGTCGGCGAACTGCTCAGCCCCCGCGAGGGCCGGGCCGTCACCGTCGCCACCTTCCACAGCCTCTGCGCCCGCCTGCTGCGCCAGTACGCCGACCGCCTCGACCTGCCGCCGGGCTATTCGATCTACGACAGCTCCGACCAGCAGCGGGCGATCAAGCAGGCGCTCAACGACCTGGAGATCAACCCCAAGAACTTCCCGCCCAACTCGATGCTCCACTCGATCAGCAACGCCAAGAACGAACTGGTCGGCGTCGAGGCGTTCGCGCAGAACGCCGCCGACTTCTACAGCCGCACCGTGGCGAAGGTCTACAAGAAATACACCGAAATCCTCACCCGCAACCACGCGCTGGACTTCGACGACCTGCTGTTCAAGACCGTGCTGTTGCTCAAGCAGCACCCGGTGGTCCTCGCCGAGTTGCGCGACCGGTTCCAGTACGTGCTCATCGACGAATACCAGGACACCAACCACGCCCAGTTCATGCTCGCCAACGCCTTGGCCAGCGGGCATCAGAACCTCTGCGCCACCGGCGACCCGGACCAGTCGATCTACGGCTGGCGTGGCGCGAACATCCGCAACATCCTCGAATTCGAGCAGCACTACCCCGAAGCGAAAACCGTCCGCCTCGAACAGAACTACCGCTCGACCAAGCAGATTCTCGCCGCCGCCGACGAGCTGATCCGCCACAACCGCGCCCGCAAGCACAAGGCCCTCTTCACCGACAACGGCGAAGGCGAGGCCGTGCAGGTCGTCACCTTGCAGGACGAGCGCCACGAAGCGCAGTGGCTGGTCGAGCGCTTCCGCGAGTTGAACGAGAGCGAAAAGCTTGCATGGGGCGAGATGGCCGTGTTTTACCGCATGAACAGCCTGTCGCGCGTGATGGAAGATGCGCTGCGCGAGGCGGGCGTGCCTTACCAGATCGCGCGCGGCACGGCCTTTTACGAGCGGGCGGAGATCAAGGATGCGGTGGCTTACCTGCGCGTCATCGCCAACCCGGCCGACGAGGTGAACCTGCTGCGCGTGATCAACTCGCCGACGCGCGGCATCGGCAACCAGTCGATCAAGGCGCTGCAGGCGTACAGCCTGTCGCAGAACCGGCCGATCGATGAGGTGATCCGCGACCCGATGGCCGTGCCGGGCCTGAGCAACCGGGCGCAGAACGCCGTGGCGAAGTTCGCGAAGATGGTGGATGAATGGCGCACTGCCGCGGGGCTCAATGAAGCGCCCGATCTGCTCGCCGGGACGGGTCACTTCAATGACCCGTCCAGTGAACCTGAGATTTCCCTCCGCGAGTTGGTCGAGCGCGTGCTCATGGAGTCGACGCTCGAAGAGCATTACCGCAACGACAAGTCCGACCCGGACCAGGAGCGCCTGGCCAACCTCGGCGAACTGGTCAGCTCCGCGCAGCAGTTCGAGGAAGACTACCTCAACGAACGCGAGGAGGCCGCTTCCGGAGGCGACGACCAACCGGTCACGCTCAGCGACAAGCTGCTGGCGCTGCTGGAGCGCATCAGCCTCGTCAGCGACGTGGACGGGGTCGACGAAGGCGAAGGCGCGGTCACGCTGATGACGCTGCACGCCGCCAAGGGGCTGGAGTTTCCCGTGGTCGCCATGATCGGCGTGGAGGACGGCCTGCTGCCGCACCAGCGGTCGACGCAGAGCGAAGAGGGCGAAGAGGAAGAGCGCCGGCTCTGTTTTGTGGGCATGACGCGGGCGATGCGCCGGTTGTACATGACCAGCACGAAATATCGCACCGTCTTCGGCCAGACGATGCCGGTGATCCCCAGCCGGTTCCTTGCCGAGCTGCCGCCCGAGCCGGTTGAAAGGCATGACGTGACCGAAGACACGATGGACGACTTCGACGCGTTCGACTCACCCACGGGCGGGCAGCGGTCGCAGGCGCTGCGCGAGGCCAGCCTGTTTCCGCCGGGCACGCGCGTGCGTCACCCGCAGTTCGGCATCGGCCGGGTGCGGTCGGTCACGCCGTCGGGCGCGCACACGCGGGCGAAGGTGGAGTTCAACACGGCGGGGATCAAGACGCTGATCCTGCAGTATGCCCGGCTGGAGAAAGTGTGAGAGAATGGCGGATGTGGGATGGCGGATGTCCCGACGGGCGTTGACGACAGGCCGATCCGACATTCGACATCTGACATCCGACATTCAACATTCGCCATTCGAGATTCACCATGCACCGCACGCGCATCAAAATCTGTGGCATCAGGGACGTCGCCTCGGCCCGCGCGGCGGTGGAGGCCGGGGCCGACGCGGTCGGGCTGGTGTTTGTGCGCGGCTCGGCGCGGCGGGTGACGGTGAAGGTGGCGCAGCAGATCGTGCAGGCGTTGCCGGCGTTCGTTGAGCCGGTGGGTTTGTTCGTCGACGCCCCGACGCGCCACGTGCGCGAGATCGCCGCGGCGGTGGGGTTGCGCAGCGTGCAACTGCACGGCGACGAGCACCCAGCCGACGTCGCGGCGCTGGCGGAGCTGCGCGTGATCAAGGCGGTGGCGTTTCATCCGAGCAAGATTGCCGAGACGCTGGCGCCGTGGCGGCGTGAACGGCTGGCGAACCTGACGGCGGTGCTGTTCGACACGCCGCCGCCGATGGCCGTGACGCACGAGGGCGACCGGGCGGGGTCGGCGCCGCCGCTTGGCGGTTCGGGCCGGGCGTTCGACTGGCACGCGCTGGCCGAGCGGTGCGAGGCTGGCGAACTGGCGGATCTGCCGCCGCTGGTGCTGGCGGGTGGATTGACGCCAGAGAATGTGGCGGCCGCGGTGGCGACGGTTCGGCCGTACGCGGTGGATGTGTCCAGCGGTGTGGAGTCGCAGCGTGGGGTGAAGGATGCGGCGAAGATCCGGGCATTCGCGCAGGCGGTGCAGACGGCGGATGCGGAGCGGATGACAGTGAAAAAGTAGGAAGCGTAAGCCCACGGATTGAATCCGTGGGCTTCGGGGGCACTTCATTTACGCGTTGGATTTGGCCAGCACACGCAGGCTCACGGGCAGGTTGAAGTGCATGTTTTCGTCGACGACGTGCGACTCCTCGGCCTCGCCGCCGTGGCGGTCGATCAACTCCTGAATGATCTCCTGCACCAGGTACTCCGGGGCCGACGCGCCGGCGGTGACGAGCACGGACTCGACGCCGACGAACCAGTCGCTTTGCAGTTCGCTTTTGTCGTCGAGCAGGTAGGCCTGCGTGCCGGAGGTTTCGCTGATTTCGGTGAGGCGGACGGAGTTGGAGCTGTTCTTCGAGCCGACCACGAGCACGAGGTCGACCCCCTCGGCCAGGGCGCGCACGGCATGCTGGCGGTTGGTGGTGGCGTAGCAGATGTCTTCGCTGGGCGGCTGCTTGACGTGGGGGTAGCGGGCCTTGATGGCGTTGATGATGCGGTTGGCGTCGTCCATGCTCAGCGTGGTCTGGGTGAGGTAGACCAGCTTGTCGTGTTCGGTGAACGGGAGGTTGGCGACGTCGTCGGGGCTTTCGACGATGGTGATCGCGCCGGGGGCTTCGCCGACGGTGCCTTCGACCTCGTCGTGGCCGGCGTGGCCGACGAGGAGGATGTTGAAGCCCTGCTTCGCGTAGCGGACGGCTTCCATGTGGACCTTGGTGACGAGCGGGCAGGTGGCGTCGATCATGGCGCAGCCGCGGGCCTTGGCGGCCTGGCGGACGGCGGGGCTGATGCCGTGGGCGCTGAAGACGACGGTGGCGCCGGCGGGGACTTCGTCGATCGAGTCGACGAACGTGACGCCGTCGCGGACGAAGCGCTGGACGACGTGGCGGTTGTGGACGATTTCGTGGTAGACGTAGAGCGGTGTGCCGACGATCTTGAGCGCCTCTTCGACGGTCTGGATCGCCATGTTGACGCCGGCGCAGAAGCCGCGCGGGTTGGCGAGGACTATCTTCATGGTGGCCTATGGTAGCGGGAGGTGGGGCGGGAGGAAATGACAAATGACAAAGTTCAAATGGCAAATGCAAATGGCAAATGAAAGCAACGGAAAGCCGGTTCCAGCATTTGTCATTTGGATTTTGTCATTTGAGCTTCACTCATCCCGCTCTTCGTCGCGGCGCTCCTCAGAGGCGGGCGTTATAAAATTTCCCCGATCCCCGATCCCCGATCCTCAAATCTCATACGCCCACTCTTCGGTTTCTTCCACTTCGGTCAGTTCGCGGTCGACGTCGAGGCTGGCGCCGACGAGGATTTTGGCGCGGGCCAGCGCGCGTTTGGCGCTGGTGAAGACGCCGTACTCGGCCTCGAAGACGTTTTCTTCGCCGATCTGCCGGACGAGGCCGAAGGCGGCGAGGCGTTGGTAGAGTTCGGGCCGGAGGCCGCACAGCAGCACGTGGCCGCCGCGGGCCTGCATCTGGTGGACGAAGCGTTCGAGGACGCTGAGCACGGTGGCGTCGAGCGAGTGGGTGCGTTTGAGGCGAAGCAGGACCACGCGTGCCCCGCTGTTGGCGACGCTGGAGAGCCGGTCCTGCAACTCGTCGGCGAGGCCGAAGAACAGGTCGCCTTCCACTTGCAGGAACATGACCTTTTTCTCGCCCGCCCGGTCGCGGACGGGGCGTTCGACGAACGGGCCGCCGGGCGTGCGGACCATCTCGGCGATGTGCAGTTGACTGGCGCGGCGGAGGTAGAGCGCGATGTTCAGGAAGATGCCCACGAACACTGCATACGCCAGCGGCAGCGTGAGCGTGGCGCCGAGCGTGCCGAGGCAGACCACGGCGTCGGCGCGCTGGCTGTAGAGCAGCCGACGGATGTAGGGCCAGTCGATCAACCCCCCGGCAATGACAAAGAGCACGGCGGCGATGGCGGTCAGCGGCACGTACTCGGCGGCAGGGGCGAAGATCAGGAAGATGATCAGCACGCACCCGGCGCTGTAGATGCCGGCGAAGGTGGTGCGCGCTCCGGCATAATGGTTCAATCCCGAACGGCCGAAGCTGCCTGAGCCGGGGATGCAGGCGAGGAAGCTGGAGAGGAAGTTGGTGATGCCCTGGCCGAACAGCTCGTGGTTGGCGTCGATCTGGGTGTTGGTCTTGTTCGCCAGCCCTTTGCCGATGGCGTAGGCCTCCATCAATCCCAGCAGGGCCAGAGCCATCGCGCCGGGCAGGATATTCTCGAAGTCGCTGACGCTGAAGCTCGGCAAGGCGGGGGTGGGCAGGGTTTGGGGGATTTCGGGGATGAGCGTCAGCTCGCCGCCGGTCCAGCCGGCGAGGTAGACGATGCCGCCCGTGACGGCGATCGCCAGCAGCGGGCCGGGCATGAACGGCGAAATCCAACGGGATACGAGCAGGATCGCCATCGCCAGCAGCCCCAGGCCGACCGCGTGCGGACTGATCGCATGCAGGTGCGGCAGCAGCGTCTGAATTGTGCCGAGCAGGCCCGGCCATTCGTCACCCGCCCGCGTCACCTCGAAGCCCAGGAAGGCGCTGATCTGCCCGGCAATGATGAGTGTGCCCGCCCCGGCGGTGAAGCCGACGATCACGCTCTGGCTGACGTACTTGACCAAATGCCCGAGCTGGGCGGCAGCCATCAGCAGTTGCAATGCGCCTTTGAGCAGCGCCAACGCGATGACCAGTTGCAGGTACAGCTCCGTGCCCGGCGCGACCAGCCGGGTGACGATGGAGGCGACCAGCAGGCTTTGTGTGTTAGTCGGTCCGACGGAGAGCAACGGCTGGGAGTTGAACAGCGCGCCGATCAGGCTCTGAAAGATCAGCGTGTAGAGCCCGTACACCGGCGGCACGCCCGCGATGATCGCATACGCCATCGACTGCGGAATCGCCACCACCGCCACCGTCAGCCCGGCCACCACGTCACTGCGGGCGGTGGCCGGGTCGTACCGGCGAAGCGTGTGCCCCAGTCGGTCGGCCGACACGAACATCGGCGCCAACAGATGTCTCGTCAGATTCCTCATGATTGCTGCAACCGGCCCCGGCAGGGCGTCGCGGGCCAAAAGCCAGCGTAGCAAGTGGACGGCGAAAGTGCAGGGGGGGGGCAGAAATCAGAAGTCAGAAGTCAGAGATCAGCCAACGCCCGCGTCTGAGCGCAGCGAAGACCGGGAGGGGGGTAATCACAATTGACAATGAACAATGGACAAATCGGCACTTTGTGAATTGTGAATTGCTCCCCCATCCCGCCCTTCGTCGCTGCGCTGCTCAGGGGCGGGCGTTTTTTCTGACCTCCGACCTCTGCCCTCCGACTTCTGACCGCTGCCCCCTCAAGCCGGCCCCCGATCGGACCGACCTAAGGGCTAGCTCGGCCGCGCCGGCGGCGGGTGTGGCGAACGCTGTGGGGAGAGGCAGAACACGATGGCATCCAACCGCGTCAAAAGCGATCTCGACCTGTACATGCGACAGATCGACCAGAGTCCGCTGCTCACGGCCGAGGAGGAGAAGGCCCTGTGCCGGCGGATCATCCACGACGGCTGCCCCGAGGCCCGCGAACACATGATCCGCTCCAACCTCCGCCTCGTGGTCAGCGTCGCCAAGCGCTACAGCAACCGCGGCCTGCCGTTGCAGGACCTCATCGAAGAGGGCAACCTCGGCCTGCTGCGCGCCGTCGAAGGCTTCGACCCCGAGCAGGGCGCCCGCTTCTCCACCTATGCCTGCTGGTGGATCAAGCAGGCGATCAAGCGGGCGCTGATCAACGCCGTCCAGCCGATCCACATCCCCGCCTACATGGTCGAACTGATCGCCCGCTGGAAGCGCGTCTGGCGCGAGCTGGAAGAAGAGCTCGACCGCACGCCCACGATCGAAGAACTCGCCAAGGCCATGGACCTGCCGCCACGCAAGGTGCGCTTCATCCGCAAGGCGGTCCGCGCCTACCAGCGGCCGGCCCAGTCGGACGGCAACGGCGAAGATGCGCCGATGCTCTCGGAAATGCTCCAGGACAACAAAACCCTCGCCCCCGACGAGCAGGCTTTGCACCACGAAGACCTCGCCACCATCGGCCAGTTGCTCGACGCCATCGACGATCGCGAAGCCGTCATCCTCCGCCTCCGCTACGGCCTGGACGACGAAGAACCGCTGACGCTCAAGGAAATCGGCGAGCGCGTCGGCCTCACCCGCGAACGGGTCCGCCAGATCGAAATCGCCGCGCTGCGCAAGCTCAACCAGCGCCTCAGCAGCGACCGCCCCCTCGCCGCCGTCCGCGCCCGCGCATCCCAGAAAGTCCGCCAGACCGCCTGACGCGCCCTTTACGAAGCCGCTTGCGGCTTGGCGTTCCCCGCCTTGTAAAACGGCAGCTTCACCACCTCCGCCGCCACCGTCTGCGAGCCCACCGCCACCTGCAACGCCGCGCCCACTTCGCCCGCCCCCGGCGACACGTACGCCATCGCAATCGGATACCCCAGCGTCGGCGACAGGCACCCGCTGGTGACCGTGCCTACCTCCGCATCGCCTTGCTTGACCGCCATGCCCTGCCGCGGCGTCCGCTTGCCGTCCAGCTTCAGGCCCACCAGCTTCTTCGTCGGCCCGTCGGCGGCGATCTTCTTCAGCGCCGCCTGCCCGATGAACGGCTCGCCTTGCTCGTCCTGGTCCTTCTCCAGGTTCACGGCAAAGCCGAGGCCGGCGGTGAGCGGGTCGGTCTGTTCGTCCAGTTCGTGGCCGTAGAGCGGCATACCCGCTTCCATGCGCAGCGAGTCGCGCGCCCCCAGGCCCGCGGGCTGAATGACCGCGCCGTCGCTGCGATCTTTCAGCAGCAGCTTCACCGCCATGCCCGCCATCTTCGCCGGGAGGATCACCTCCACGCCGTCTTCGCCGGTGTAGCCCGTGCGCGAGATGGTCATCTTGAGGATGAGCAGGTTCTTCTGGCAGAAGGCGTATTTCTTGAGCGTGGGCACTTCGCTGGAGAACTTGCCGATCACGTCCATCACCTTCGGCCCCTGCACCGCCACCATCGCGGTCGACTCGGTCTGGTCGTCGATCTTCACAGTGAATTCGCCGAGGTTGGCCTGGAAGTGCTGGAGCAGCTTCTCGCGGTTGGACGCGTTGACCACCAGCAGCCAGTGGTCGGAAAAGCGGTAGACGAGGATGTCGTCGAGCACGCCGCCTTGTTCGTTGCAGACGAGGCTGTACCGGCAACGGCCCTCTTGCATGTCGGTGATGCGGCGGGTGAGCACGTGTTCGAGAAATCGCCGGGCGTGTCGGCCGCTGATCTTCAGCCGACCCATGTGCGAGACGTCGAACAAGCCGCCGGCCGTGCGGACCTGCTGGTGCTCGTCGCGGATCGAGCGGTACATGATCGGCATTTCCCAGCCGGCGAAGTCGACGAACTTCGCGCCATGTTCGCGGTGAAATTCATAAAAGGGCGTGCGTTTCACAGAGGAATCCTTCCTGAAAAGGCGGGTCCGTCAGACTATCGGCCGCCATGCAAGGGCACAAGTGCGCCGCGATCCACTCCCCTCCCCCCGGGAGAGGCCGGGGGAGGGGATCGCCGGTCGCCTTGAGCTTCCGTCCGCGCTGGTGACGCAGGGTGGCCGGACGCACCCTCCCCCAGCCCCTCCCAGAGGGGGGGAGTCGGAACAGGCCTCCTCGTATACTGGACCCCCATGGCCCAACTGTTCGAAACCGAGCCCACGGCTCCCGAGACGGTCGGCTACGCCCAGGTTGCCCTGGAGCAGGGGATCGACACCGCGCCGGACGGGCTGACCTATGCCGTGCCTGTCGCGCTGGCGGACCTGCAACCGGGCGAGCGCGTGCGCGTGCCGTTGGGGCGGGGCAACAAACCGGTGGCGGGTTACGTCGTCGAACGACACGAGCGCATCGAACGGGGGAACAGCAAGGGCATCAAGCCCATCCTCGAACGCGAGCGTGGCCAGGTGTCGCTCACGCCCGACCTGATCGCCCTCGCCCGCTGGATCGCCGGCTACTACTGCTGCCCGCTGGGCATGGTCTTCGCCACCATGCTCCCCGCGGCGGTGAAAAAAGGCACGGGCAGCGTCATGCGGACGATGGCGGGGGTTGGGGATTCGGGGTTCGGGGTTCGGGATTCGGGAAAATCGCCGGACTCGCAGCCCCAACCCCCAACCCCCAGCCCCCAATCCCCGCCTCCCAAGCCCACCAAGCTCCAGCAGGCCGTGCTCGACGCGGCGCAGCAGCGGGCCCGGGAGGGGTTCGCGTGGACGGAGATCAAGGAGTTGGCCGACCTTGCCGGCGCGCGGAGCGTGTCGCCGGTGAAGCAGTTGCTGGACAAGGGGCTGCTCGTGTCGCAGCGGGAGGAGATGGTCTCGTCCGACCTGGACCTGCGCGCCCAGCGCGTCGCCGGCTCACTGGAGCCGATTGCGCTCAACACCGCCCAGCAGGACGCGCTGACCCACCTGGAAAAACATCTCGACGAAGGCTTCGGCGTCCACCTGCTCCACGGCGTCACCGGCAGCGGCAAAACCGAGGTCTACCTGCGGGCGATCGAACACGCGATGCAGGCCAGCGACAAGGCGAGCACGGCACCGCCCGGCGTCATCGTCCTCGTTCCTGAGATTGCCCTCACGCCGCAGACCGTCGCCCGGTTCCTCGAACGCTTCGAGTCCGCCAACGTGGCCGTGCTCCACTCCGGCCTCACCGCCGCGCAGCGCCACGCCCAGTGGCGACGCATCCGCAAAGGCGAAGCCCACATCGTCATCGGCGCCCGCTCGGCCATCTTCGCGCCGCTGGCGAACCTGCGCCTGATCATCGTCGACGAAGAGCACGAAGGCAGCTACAAGCAGGACCAGGCCCCGCGCTACCACGGCCGCGACGTCGCCATCAAACGCGCCCACCTCGCCGGCATCCCCGTCGTGCTCGGCTCGGCCACGCCGTCGCTGGAAATGTTTTTTCGGGTTTCGGGTCTCGGGTCTCGGGGCTCGGGGGAAGACAACGCCAGCACGGCTATTCACGATACCCGATACCCGATACCCGAGACCCGAAATCCCAACTACCACCTCATCCGCCTCCCCGACCGCGTGCCGGGCATGAAGATGCCGCACGTCGACATCGTCGACCTCAACGACGAACGGCGGAAGCGCTACGAAGTCAGCGGCAAGGCGGGTGTGCACCTGCTGAGCCTGTCACTCGAGCGGGCACTGATGCAGACGCTCGAAGGCAAGGGCCAGGCCCTGCTGCTGCTGAACCGGCGCGGCTTCGCCAACTACATCGCCTGCCCCGACCAGCGATGCGGCTGGCTGATGCGCTGCCACTACTGCGACGTCACCATGGTCTATCACAAGGACCAGCGGCTGCCCACCGGCGGCGTCGTGCGCTGCCACCACTGCGACGCGGAGCAGACCCTCCCGCAAGGCTGCCCCGATTGCAGCAAGAAGATCACCGTGTTCGGCCTCGGTACGCAGCGCGTCGAAGAAGAGCTTGGCCGGAAGTTCCCCAACGCCCGGCTGCTGCGGATGGATGCGGACACGATGCGGCATGGCCGGGACTACCAGACGTCGCTCGACGCCTTCCGCGCCGGTGAGGTCGACGTGCTGCTGGGCACGCAGATGATCGCCAAGGGGCTGGACTTCCCCAATGTGCGGCTGGTGGGCGTGATCTCGGCCGACACGGCGTTGAATCTGCCCGACTTCCGCGCGTCGGAGCGCACGTTTCAACTTATCGCCCAGGTCGCCGGCCGCGCGGGCCGCAGCGACAAGCCCGGCCGGGTGATCGTGCAGACATTCAACCCGCACGACCCGGCGATCCAGCTTGCGGCCAAGCACGACTATGAAAGCTTCGCGGCAGGCGAACTGGCGCAGCGTGCGGCGGTGGGCCTGCCGCCGATCGGGCGGATGGCGCGGATCGTCGTGCGCGACAAGGATCATTTCGCCTGCATGGAGCGGGCGCAGACGCTGGCGACGCATTTGCAGCAGTGCAACGGCGAGCTTGGCGGGCAGGTGCGGCTGCGCGGGCCTTCGCCTTGCCCGATCGCGCGGATCGCGGAGTATCACCGCCAGCAGATCGAGCTGATCGCCCCCTCGGCCGGTCCGTTGCAGACGCTGTTGACCGCGTCGCGCAACGCGGGCCTGCTGCGGGCGGATTTGCACACGGCGGTGGATGTGGACCCGGTGGCGCTGCTGTGACTTGTCTTCTCGTGCTCGTACTCGTTCTCGTACTCGTAATCGATCGGACGCAGCGAGGCGCGATTACGATGACGATGACGAGAACGAGAACGAACGGGGAGCGGGGCGTGCTGTCCCCGTACACCTGAAGTGACTAGAATGCGGGTCTATGTCACAGCAACCGGGAGCCATGCCGCCGGATGATGAGTTGATGGCGCCGCTGTGCGCGATCTTCCGCCGCTTCCTCAAGCGCAAGGGGCTGAAGTTCACCACCGAGCGGGCGATGATTCTCGACGCGGTGCTGGACAAGTCCGACGTCTTCGAGGCCGACGCGTTGATGGAGGAGATGCGGCAGGCCGGTCACCGGGTCAGCCGGGCGACGGTCTATCGCACGCTCAAGCATCTGCTGGAATCGGGCATCATCACCGAGGTGCTCATCGACTCGCGGCAGTCGCATTACCAGCTCAGTTTCGGCCGGGAGCCCAAGGGGCATCTGGTCTGCGTCGAGACGAACCGCATCGTCGAATTTCCCCTGCCGGACGATCTGAAAGAGCTGCGCGACCGCGTCTGCAAAGAGCACGGCTTCGACCCCGTCAGCGCCCGCTTCGTCGTCTACGGCATCTCCTCCGAAGCCCAG
>JBBDPC010000179.1:0-9368 GCA_040876735.1 Phycisphaeraceae bacterium
GCAGCGGAGGGGTGGCCGCCGATGACGCACGGTTGCCACCCCTCCGCTGCGCTGCGGGGCTAAGGGCGTGACGGCCTGCGCTCTCCGCGCTCTTGGCGGCCTCTGCGCGAAACTCTTTGTGCCTACACCTTCCCGCCGCCGTGATGGGTGACCACGAGGTAGATCGCGTGAATCTCGCCTGGCACGACGAACAGCAGCGTCAGCAGGATGTTGAGCCAGAAGTGCACACCGAAGCCGACCATGAGAAACGCGGCGACCGGCGGCAGGGTCAGGGCAAGCAGGATCAGCAGGACGGTGATGAGCATGGCAGGGCCTTTCGCATGTCAGGGGCCCTTGATTCTAGCGCGTCCGCTGCCGCTTCCTATTTCCCTGCACCGGCCGTGAACGCTTCGTAATCTTCCAGGCTCCCGCCGGCGAGGCAGCAGTCGATGATCTTCCGGCCCATCGGGTGCAGGTCGGCTTCAAGAAACGTGCTGATCTGCTTGTGGAAGAAGCCGCGCAGGATTTCCGCGCCCGCGTCATACCCCGCCTTGCCCACCTCCGGCTGCGTGTCCACCTGAAGGAACCAGTGCCCGATGACCTGCCCTTCCACCTGCATCGTCTTCACGCTGTAGCCCAGCAGCGGGCAGCGGGACGGCACCAGCCGGTCGGAGCGGAACGGCGCGTGGCCGCGACGGGCGAGGTACTCGCGCGTGATCCACTGCGGCGCAAAGCCCGTCTCCCACGAGCCGATGTGCTGGTTCGGCGTGAGGATGAACAGCGTGTCCGTCGTGTCCAGAATCTGGTCCAGAATCAGGTTCGCCTGGTCCACCTTCCGCCCCGTGGCGAACGGCCAGTACGACCCGACACCCTCCGACTGCAACCCCTCCTGGCTGACGATCGACGGGTTGCCGTGCCCGCGCGGCGCGACCAGTCGCCACAGCCATGCCAGCGCCGGCGGCAGCACATGGAACAGGCCGATGATGCCGTAGCTCGGCTGCTCGGCCGTGCACGGCGGACACCGCACGCCGAAGCTGCGAATGTCCACCGTTACCGGATGGTTCACGATGTTGGGCACAATCTCGCGCGGCACGACCACCCGCGGGTTCGGGCAGGGCTGGCCCGGCGCGTCCTCGATATGCTCCCAGATCAACGCCCGGCTGTCCGGCACGGCATCGATATTCAAAAACAGCAACGGCTTGCTGGGCTCGACCGCCATGCGCTCCAGGTGCGGGTCCGTGCCGTAGTGGTCGATGTGGTTGACGCGAAGGAACCAGGAATGTTCCGCGTCCATCAGGCGCAGCTTCTTCGAGCCGTCGCGCTGGTAGGAGGGATGGCACAGGGCCATGTCATCCGTGACCGGGTGCAGTTCGCAGCCGCGCGGGAGGGTGAGGTAGCGCGACTCGCCGGAGACGACGTTGGTGCCCAACCGCAGTCGGCCGTCGGTTTCGCGGTGGATGTGTTCGAGCATTTCGCTCTTGCCGCCGCCGGACGCGCCTTCATGCATGATGGTGGTGACGTTGTCGTAAGGCGTCACGACCTGCACGGTGGAGCAGTGGGCGGTGACCCAGCCTTCCTCTTCGCCGAGGTTCAGCAGCATGCCGTAGATGCCCTTTTTCGCGGAAGGGCCGGGGTAGAGGTTGTAGCTGAACAGTTCGTGGAGCTGGTCGGTGCGGTTGTGGACAACGACCTGCTTGCCGTCGAAGTGGGTGTGGCGGAAAGGCGGGGCGACGTAGACGATGGCCCTCGGCTCAAAGTCGCTGTCGAGCTGGTCCAGCGGGAGGATGCCCTGGAGCATGGCCAGGCCCAGCGCGAAAAAGCCGGCGTTGGCGGGGCAGATCGCCATGGACGGGAGGCCGTTCTCATCGACCCCGGAGTTGAAGTAGAACACCGCCAGGTCCTGCTGCTTGAGCCAGTCGAACGTCTGCTGGCGCAGCTCGTCGAAGGGCTTGCCGAAGCGTTCGTGGTAGCGCTGCTTGTTGGTGGGGCGGTCGTCGCCGATGACCATGCAGTCGGGGTCGCGGCGGCGCATGTAGGGATCGATGTAATTGGCGGAGATGCCGTTGCGCACCCGGCAGACCTTCGCCTCGACGACCGCCCCCTGACCCGGCACGTCGTAGGCGACGTTGTAGTAGCCGCGCTCGTCCGTGCTAGGCACGGCCAGCTCGACCAGTTCCTTCGACGAGCCGGCGTACGTCACCGAGCGACAGCCCTGAAGCAGGGCCTCGACCTCGGCAGGCAGTTTCACGTTCGGAACCGTCGCGGTCGCCATGAGCGTCCACTCCTTGAAACGATGACACAGATTAAGCGTGATCCCACCCCCGTGGTGTCACGAACCGACCTTCATATTACACCGGATCACGGCCTTCTGACTCCCCTCCCGCCGGGAGGGGCCGGGGGAGGTGCCTTCGGTTACCTTGCGTCGCCGGCGCAGGCGTAGATTCAGGGCGGCCGGTGGTCCGCTCCCCCAACCTCCAGGGCCATCGCATTGGTTGGTGGCACAGGCGTCTGGCTGTGCCACCGGAATTTGCATCAGATGCGATTGCCTTCCCCCAGCCCCTCCCAAAGGGAGGGAAGTTGGAGTGCTACAATTCTTACTCGCCCCGCCGCTGCCCCCCCTTCGGAGCCCCGCCATGGTCCGCCGCCTCCACGACCTCTTTCACCGCGTCGATCCGCTGATCGCCCGCTGGATGCGCCGCTGGGGCCACGACCTGTTGCGCTGGTCGCTGGCGTTCATCTTCATCTGGTTCGGCATCCTCAAACCGTTCGGCTACAGCGACGCGAACAGGCTGGTCGCCGACACGGTCTACTGGGCTGTCGACCCCGCCTGGTTCATCCCGGTGCTGGGCTGGTGGGAGGTGCTCATCGGCGTCTGCCTGCTCTACCGCCCGCTGATCCGCCTGGCCCTGCTGCTGCTGGCCGGGCAGATGGCGGGTACGTTCCTTTCGCTGGTGCTCGTGCCCGAAGCGACATGGAACGCCGCCCCCTGGTGGCCGACGCTGGCGGGCCAGTACGTCATCAAAAACCTGCTCATCATCAGCGGCGCGATCGTGGTGGGCGGCACGGTCCGGCCGGTGCGGCGGGAGGGGTAGCCCGGGGATGCGTCGGCGATGGCGGGCGATTGGAGGCCGGAATCTCGCTTGGATTATCAACCATGCTGTTGCCAGACAGCGTAACGACGGGAAGGGTCAATCGGCAAGACCGTCTAGCCGGATCCATTACACTGTCACGCCTGCCAAAGGCGGGGAGGTACCATGGCGTGTCATGTGGCGATTCTGCGACGGCCTTACGTGCAGGCGGTGCTGGCGGGGCGGAAGACGGTGGAGAGTCGGCTAAGCAGGACGGCGGTGGAGCCGTACGGGTGTGTGACGGAGGGGGAGCGGATTTTCATCAAGGCGTCGGGCGGGCCGTTCATGGCGACGGCGGTGGCGGGACGGGTGGCGAGCTTTGAGAACCTTCGGCCGAGTGATGTGGCGACGCTGCGTGACCACTTCAACGCGCGGGTGTGTGGGGATGACGACTACTGGCGAACGAAGCGCGACGCGCGGTATGCGACGTTTGTGGAGCTGCGCGCGGTGGAGGCGTGTGCCGTGGGACCCGGGTATGCGAAGTCGGCGTACAAGGCATGGTTCACCTTGCCGGACGAGGCGAGCCCGTGGCTGGAGGTGGCGTTGACCGCCGGCGCGGTGCGGAATCGGTATGTGAGCGTGGGCGGGCGAGGGGCGTATTTTGGTGCGGAGGATTTCACACTTGCATTGCCGGACGGGTGTGCGGTGGCGACGGGTTTGTACCGCGGGCAGCGGGTGCGATGGCGGGGCTGGGGGCCGTACTTCGAGGCGCACGAGGTGAAGGCGGGGGACCGCGTGCGTTTTGTGGCGGCAGGGGGCGGGCGGTATCGTGTGGGATTCGTGAAAGGTGACCGGTGATGGCGACGCTTGAAGCGTATCTGAATACGGACGAACTGGCGGCGCTGATTCAGCGGGCGAAGCTGGAGGACGTCGGCCCCAGCGGGTTGGACGTGACCTCCCGGCTGTTCGTGCCGGGCGAGCGGACGGGCGAAGCGCGGATGACGGCGCGCGAGCCGGGCACGGTGTCGGGGCTGGCGCTGCTGCCGGCGGTGGCGTCGGCGTATGACGCGAAGCTGGCGGTGACGATAGAGGCGGCCGACGGCGGGCGCATCGCGGCGGGACAGACCGTCGCACGGCTGGCCGGGCCGATACGGTCGCTGCTGGCGGTGGAGCGGGTGGCGTTGAACTTCGTGTCGCATCTGTCGGGCGTGGCGACGCTGACCGCCCGGTATGTTGCGGCGACGCAAGGCACCTCGGCCCGCATCTGCGACACGCGCAAGACGCTGCCGGGCCTGCGCAGCGTACAGAAGTATGCCGTGGCGTGCGGCGGCGGAACGACGCACCGCATGGGCCTGCACGATGCGATGCTCATCAAGGACAACCATCTCGCCGGCGTCGAGCTGGACCGGCTTACCGACGCGCTGCGCGACGCGATCGCCCGGGCCCGCACCATGCACCCGCAGCTCAAGTTCGCCGAGGTGGAGGTGGACACGCTCGAACAGCTCGAGCGCGTGCTGCCGTGCGGCGCGGACATGGTGCTGCTGGACAACATGCCCGTGGACGAACTGCGCCAGGCAGTGGCGCTGCGCGACCGCGAAGCCCCGGGCGTGCTGCTGGAAGCCAGCGGCGGCGTGACGTTGCAGACCGTGGCAAGCATCGCGCAGACCGGCGTGGACCGCATCTCCGTCGGCGCACTGACCCACTCGGCCCCGGCCCTGGACTTCGGGCTGGACGTCTGAACCCGCCCCACGCTCCCCGGTCGCTTGCCCGCGTGGCCCCATTACCCCCCAGCCCCTACGATACGCCCATGGAAGATATGACGCCCCGACAGATCGTGGATGAGTTGGACCATTACATCATCGGCCAGGCGGACGCGAAACGCGCCGTCGCCGTGGCGATCCGCAACCGCTGGCGACGCCGACAGCTCGAAGGCGAAATGGCCCGCGAGGTCTATCCGAAAAACATCATCATGTCCGGCCCGACCGGTGTGGGCAAAACCGAAATCGCCCGCCGACTCGCCAAGCTCGCCTCCGCCCCGTTCGTCAAGATCGAAGCCAGCAAGTTCACCGAGGTCGGCTACCACGGCCGGGACGTGGAATCCATGATCCGCGACCTGCTCGAACAGGCCATCGCCATGGTCCGCGCCGAGCAGGCGGAGAAAGTCACCGCCCGCGCCGAAGAGGCCGCCAACGACCGGCTGGTCGACCTCATGCTCCCGGGCCCGACGCAGACCTTCCGCACACGTAGCCCCGTCAGCGCCGGCGAGAACACGCCCGAACGCACCAGCGGCTACGTCCCGCCCGAAGAATCGCAGGAGAAGCGAGAGCGCATCCGTGACCGGCTGCGCGAGCAGCTTGACGCGGGCAAGCTGGACGAACGCGAAGTGGAAATCGAGCTGCACAGCAAGCCCAACACGAACATGATGTTCGCCAACATGGGCCTGGACCAGATGGACCCGGACATGGCGGGCATGCTCGAACGGCTGATGCCCGAGCAGAGCAAGCGGCGGAAGATGAAGGTCGCCGACGCCCGCCGCGTCCTGGCCGAGGAAGAGACGGAGAAGCTGCTGGACAGCGAGAAGATCACCGCCGAGGCGATCGATCGCATGGAGCAGAGCGGGATCATCTTCCTCGACGAAATCGACAAAGTGGCGACCAGCGGCGGCAAGGGCGGCACCTCCGGTGGCGGCGGGCCGGACGTCTCCCGGCAGGGCGTGCAGCGCGACCTGCTGCCGATCGTGGAAGGTTCGACCGTGAACACCCGGCACGGCATGGTGAAGACGGACCACATCCTGTTCATCGCGGCCGGGGCGTTTCATTCGACGGCGGTGAGCGACCTGATGCCGGAGTTGCAGGGCCGGTTCCCGATCCGCGTGGAGTTGTCACCGTTGGGCAAGGAGGAGTTCGTGCGGATTCTCACCGAGCCGGGCAACGCGCTGACGCGCCAGCAGGAGGCGTTGCTGGGCGTGGAGGGATTGGACGTGAGCTTTGAGCCGGAGGCGATCGACGCCATTGCGGAGCTGGCGGCGGAGGCGAACGCGTCGCTGGAAAACATCGGCGCCCGCCGGTTGATGACAATCGTGGAGAAGGTGTTCGAGCAGGTGAACTTCGACGCGCCCGACCGCGTGACGAACGGTGACAAGCAGTTGAAGATCACCGCCGCATTCGTGCGCGAGCAGGTGGCGTCGATCGTACAGGACCGCGACCTGAGCAAGTTTGTGTTGTGACTCAAAAGGCTAGTATTTTATGGGGGTTCGTGATACCTTCGGTCGTGACGACAACCGTTCACGACAACCGGCAGGCCGGAGACGGCAGGCCACCACGGAGGTATCACGATGGCGAGCAGCGACGTAAAGCCCAAATGGCCCCATTCATCGGTCGTCACCATGACCGCCCACCGCAACGGGCAGTGGTGCAAAAAGATCAAGGGAAAGTTGCACTACTTCGGGGCGTGGGCTGACCCGGACGGCGCACGCGACCGCTACACCGACAACGCCAGCCGATTGCACGCCGGCTTGCCGGTGGACACGTCACCGACCGGCGTTGTCACCGTGGCCGATTGCTTCAACAGGTATCTGGCCTACCGTCGGCCCGACGTTCGCCCATCGCGCAGCGATACCGAGCACAACCGCGACCGGGCAATGGGCCCGACCATGTGGACGCGATACCAGCGCGCCGGCCATGTGGTCGTGGAGGCGTTGGGGCGGAACAAGCCCGCCGACAAACTGACGCCGCAAGACTTCGCGGTGGTGAAAGAGCGGTTGAACGCGACACTGGCGACAACCACGATGGCCGGCTACATCAACGCCATCCGTAGCGTCTTCACCTGGGCATACGATCAAGGGCATATCGAGCAAGCCCCGCGCTTCGGTGACGACTTCCGCGCCCGTGGTTTGAAGCGTGCCGTTCGTCGCAGCCGGCGGGAGAAGGGTAAGAAGCTGCTGGACGCGGCGACCATTCACGCCCTGATGGCCGAGGCGTCGCCGCAAGTCCGCGCCATGATGCTGTTGGGGATAAACGCGGGCTTCTACTCCATCGACTGCGCCGACCTGCGAAAGACCGACGTGGACCTAGACCGGGGCGTGGTGATGATGGCCCGGTTTAAGACGGAGGTGGACCGCATCGCCCCGCTGTGGAGCGTCACCGTCAAGGCAATCCGCGAGGCGATGGCTGTACGCCCCGAGCCGACCGACGACGCCCACCATGATCGCGTCTTCATCACGCGGCGGGGGCACTTGTGGTCGATCTGCGAAAACGCCAAGCATGACGACAACGGCACCATCACCAGCATCACGCACGAAGACTACTTGTATCAGGAGTTCCGCCGGCTGTTCGTCAAGGCCAAGCTGCCTCGGCCGGCCGGTTGTGGCTTCTCGTGGCTTCGGCACACGTTCTACACCGTGGCGAGGCGGACGAAAGACTACGACGCGGTGGGCGCGATCATGGGACACGCGAGCGGCGGCATGATCGAGCACTACCTAGAAGACGTGGAGCTTGCCGACCTGCGCGTGGTGGTGGAGCACGTTCGCCAATGGCTGTACGCAGACGCCTCCACGAAGCCGAGCAAGGCGAACGGCGACGCCAAGGGCGGGCGCAAGGCCAAGGCGGCAGAGAAGGGCACCAGGGCGAAGCGTGGCGCGAAGGCGACCACGAGGTAAGATACAACCATCGGGCACCGGGATTGATCCCCCGGTGAACAGTCAGCCGGCGGACGTGTACCTATTCCGCACGTTCCGCCGGCAGGCTGGCCCGAATCTGAAAGGAATAGGACCATGCCAACGCTATTCGATAAAGACGACGTGAGCACCTACACGCTCGGAGATAGCCTGAAATACATCGTGGAAGTGCTTGGATCACTTGCAGCGGGATGGGGCAGCCACGAGACGGCCGGGGTAGTCTACGAGTCCGCTGCAAAGAACATACTGCGGCACGCGAAGCACATCGAGGGGCTTGCTGCGAGCGTTGAAGATCATGGCCTACAGCGCAGGCTATTGATTGCGATGGCTGGGGTTCGTCGGCTGATGGACTCCCCCGCCGGCGATCACACCGACGATCCAATTACCGCCATGGCAATAGACGCCCCCGCAGAGGCGCACCCCGACCGGCAACCCGCCTTCGATGAAGCATTCAGCCAGATCGGCAAGGCGTTGCTGACGCTATCGGATGAGGCATCTACAAGCCCACTCCCACAATCCCCACAAGGCGACGGTACGCCATTCATTCGCCCCATGACGCCCACCGAGATCGCTAACAGCGTCGGCGTCGTGGTCAGTACCGTTACCAACTGGCGACGGGAAGCCGGGCTACACGGCCTGACCGGGCACAGCCAGAAGCACGCCCGCGAGGAAGTGGAGAAGATTCTGCGCGTCGGGGCGTCGAAACCGGGTGGCAGCGGCGAAGCCTGCCGAAAAATCCTTGCAGGCAAAGCTACAAACTAGCCTACAATCTGTAGGTTAAGCTGTAACCCCCTGATAATACAGGCACTTATGGGTTGTGACGGTAGCTTGTGGGGCTATCGTGGCATCCATGAACGCCACGTACACATCTACGCCCCCGGTCACATCAAAGCCCCTGGCGAGGTACTACACCCCGCCCACCTTGGCGAAGCTGTTCGGCATCAATGTCAGCAAGGTGCTCGCGTGGATCGCGGCCGGCGAGCTTGAAGCCGTCGACGTGAGCAATCGTCCCGGCGTCGGTCGCCCCCGCTGGCGAATCAGCGCCGAGGCCATCGAGCGGTTCGAGCGCCGACGATCTTCATTCACAACCAATAAACCCACGACCACACCGCGCCGGCGACGGCAACCGGCCGGGATTCAGTACGTCTAGCGCATGAAAAACCCCCGTTGCAGCGGGGGTGAATGAAAAGGATGCACCAACATGATCGCACGGAAACAGCACGAAGACAACACCCCGCCCGAAGGATGGCACATCGTCACGCTCAGCGGCGGCCCCCATCACAGAATGCGGGTGAACGTCCATGAGCGCGAAGATTCCATCACGCTCTGCGACGGGCCTACCCCGCACGTCTACCTGCGGACGAACGGCGGCGACACGCTCTACCACGAAGGCATTGTTTGCGCGGCTTTCAAAGGTGGAGGGCGGAAGCGATGATCGCCACCATCACGCCCACCGACGCCCTGCCTGAGCGCCTCATCAACCTGCCTGACGAGCTTGTCGAGCGCCCGCAATGGGTGACGTGGCGCAGCGAGCCGGCCAAGGTTCCTTACTCCCCTGTTCGACGCGGCCGCGCCAGAGTGAACGACCCGTCGACGTGGGGCACGTTCGACCAGGCGGTGCAGCAGTTCATGGCGAAGCAGGGAGA
>JBBDPC010000180.1:0-9361 GCA_040876735.1 Phycisphaeraceae bacterium
AAGTCTTCAGGTCTGCAAACCCCACGCCCGACACGCCGCCGTCGAGATCCGCGGTAAGGTTGCTCATCAGGTTGTCCGCCGGGCTCACCGCCAGCCGGATCGGCCGGTCGCGCCAGTCCAGCGTGTCGTCGAGCGTGACCGTGTCGCCGACGTCGGCCGAAGCGAGCACCTTGATGAGCATCGCGTAGACCTGCAGCTCCTCGAAGGCGTGGCGCGCCTGGCTGTCGAGGCTGGCGTAGCCGTCGGCGGTGCCCGTGGGCGGATCGGTCCTGAGGCTGGTCAGGTGGGACATAAGGCTTACCAGATGCTGAGGTAGACGTCGCTGAGGTCACTGCCGCCGGCGACGCGTTTGAGCTGGACGGTGCTGCCGAGCGTGACGCCGTCCTTGACCACGCCGGTTTCGGGTGGGATGAACGCCCAGTTCGCCCCGTCGTCAAACGAGTAGAAGCCGGGGGCCGTGCCGCGGTTGATCACCTCGATGTGCCGGCCGTCGCGGCGGGGGCCGAGCGCGGACGTGTCGGCCAGCGCGGTGACGGCGCTGTCGTCGGTGGTCGTGATGGGGCCTGCGGTGAGCATGGGCAGGTGTCCTTTACGCGAAGGCGAGGTTGGGGGTGCGGATCTCGCGCTCGATGCGCTTCGTGTTCCGGGCGGTCTGTTCGGTGGCGTCGGCGGTGCGCTCGGCGGCGCCGCCGGAAGCCATCATGCCCTGGATGGCGGCCGCATTGAACGTGCCGCGCACCTCGACGCTGCGCCGGGCGGCGTCCTCGAGCCGGTCGCCGATGCCCTCGAGCTGATCGAGGAAGGTTTCTAGCGAGGTCGGTCCTTCGCCGCGATCGCCTTCCGACTGTGCCCGCCGCTCCGCCGCCTCGGCCAGTGCGGCCTCGTACTCGCGGCGGGCGTTCTCCAGTTCCTGCGTGGCCGCGTCGATCTCCTGCTGGGCCTGCGATTGCCGCCGGCGGTTCGCCGCCTCGCTCTGGCGGTCCAGCGCTGCGAGCGTGTCGAGGTTCTCCTGGCCGATCCGCGCCAGGTCCTGCTCGCGCTGGCGGTCACTGGCGGCCAGCGCCGCCTGCTTTTCCCGCTCGATGGCGTTCAGGTCCGCGCGCGTGTCCTGCTCGGCGATGGTGATGGCGGCCTCGGCATCGAAGCTCTCGTCCATCAGCCCGCGCAGGCGCAGCAGCTGTCTGGCGACAAAGCCCACGGATCGGCGATGGGCACTGGCCAGCGTGGACGTAAAGTTCGTCCAGGTGTCCTTGAGGAACGCCACCGTCTGCACCCACGCCGCACGCAGCCCGTCCCAGGCGCTGGCGGCGATCTTGACGGCGCCGAAGAAGGCGTCCGTGGCCACCTTCATGAAGTTCACTTTGAAGCCCAGCCACAGGCCCTTTAAATAGTTCACGCCCTTGAGCCACTGGACCTTGAGCGCCGCCCACAGCACCTCCGCCGCGAGCGCGAGGTCGCCGGCGGCCAAGGCATCGGCGATGCCGCGCCACGCTTTGAGCGCAATTGCCTTGAGCGCGGTGAACTTCTCGCCCAGCCACGCCAGCGCGCTGGCCCCGGCACCGGTGGCCTTAAGGATGACCGCCCCCAGCACGCCCACTGCCGTGGCGGCAAGGCCGATGGGCGAGAGCAGGGCGCCCAGCAGCGTGGCGGCCGTGCTCAGCCCGGTGGCGACGATCCCGAGCACGGCCGAGAGCCCGACGATCGCCGTGCCCAGCACGACGAGCCCGGCGCCCGCCGCGAGCACCGCGGCGCCCACCTTGAAGGCGGTGACGATCAGCCGCTTGTTCTCGCGGATCCACTGCCCCGTCGCCACGGCGACGGTGGTGATGCGCTCGGCGACCTCGATCAGCAGCGGCGCCAGCGCATTGCCGATGGCGAAGATGCCGCGCTTCACCACCTTCCAGAGGATGTTCAGCGTGTCCGTGAACTTCGCCGCGCTGGCCGCGGACTCGCCGGAGATGGTCAGCCCGAGCCGGCGCGCCTGCTCGCGCAGGGCGTTCATGCCCTTTGAGCCCTGAAGCAGCAGCGGCAGGATCCGATCGACCTGTGTGCCGAAGGCGCGCTGGGCCAGGCCCGCCGCCTGCGTGGGGTCTTCCATGGCCGCCATGGCGTCGGCGATGGCGCTCAGCGTCTGCTCGGGGCTCATCTTCGCCAGCGCTTCGGCCGAGAGGCCCAGCCCCTCCATCGCCTCGACCTGCGTGGCGGTGCCTTGACCGGCGCGGATCCGCCCCAGCCGGCGGTTCATGCGCAGCACCGCCCCAGCCAGGCTGTCCAGGTCTGCGCCCGACTGCTCGGCGGCGAAGCCCAGTTCGCTCAGCGCCTCGACGCTGATCCCGGTGCGGATGGCCATCTTGTTCAGGTCGTCGCCGGTCGAGGCGAAGACCTTGCTCGCCGCCAGCAGCGGCGCGGTGATCGCGGCGCCCAGGCCCGCCATCTTCGTGCCGATGCCGCGGATCGCGCTGCCGAAGGCCCGCAGCTTCCGCTGAGCCCGGCGGAGCCCGCGCACGAGGCGGCGGTCGTCGGCGAACAGCTCGACGAAGGCCCGCCCGGCTCGAATGGCGTTGGTTGGCGGCAGCGTGTTGCTCCTTGTTCAGAAGGTGGTACGATCAGGCTCTATCCCACGACCCCCGGAAGCCCGTCGGTTTGGCCTCGTGCCGGCCGGCGGGTCTTTCTTTTTCCGATCCACGAACACGTGCTTGAGGATCGCGAACGCCTCGTCCCTGTCCTTGAGCTTCACCGGCTCGGGCTTCTCCGCCAGCGGGTGGAACTGCTCCGCCTTGAACGGGCCCGTCTTCTTCGGGTCACGGTGGCAGTTGGCGATCAGCGCCAGCACCGCCGATGTATGGTTCCACTGGTCGCGCGACTTCGCTTCCGCCATCGCGACCAGCTCACGCAGCGTCAGGGGCCCGGGGTCGAGTCCGAGGATCCCGGCGCACTGCCAGGCGAGTCGCCAGACGCTTTGAGCATCCGGTCCAGTTCCGCGTCGATGGCGCCGCTGCTCAGCTGCGCTTCCGCGTGGTCCAGCACCTTCGCCTCCAGTTCGCTGAGCTTCGCCCCCGCCTGCTTGAGCAGCTGCCGTTTCCGGCTGGGGAAAAAATCCGCCAGGGCCTCCAGCAGCGCGGCCGTCGCCTGCTCGATCGCATCGCCGGCCATGGCACGGCCGAAGTCCTCATCACTGACGTTTTTACTCTCCGCCTCGGGCTGGCACAGCGCGTAGAGCACGTCGCACAGCACGACCGGGTCGCCGGCCAGGCGCTCCAGCAGCCGGCCGCTGACCGCCTCGAGCAGGTCGATCTCCGTGAGCCGGCGGACGCGCTTGATCGCATCCACCGTGACGGTGAGCGTCCACGTGCGGCCCTGACTGTCGGTAAAACTGTTCATGGTCCTGGTTCCAAACTTCCGGGGGCAGGCTTCCCGGGCGGGGATTACGTCACCTCGTACCAGTCGGTCTGGCTCGAGGGCTTGACCGTCACGTTGACGGTGATCGCCTCTTCCAATGGTTCGTTGCGGCTGAAGTTGGTCACGGTGAAGTTCGACGCCAGACCCTGGTTGCCGCTGGCGCTGATGTCGCCGTCCATCGCGGCCAGGGCGATCTCGGAAGAGTTCAGCCACGCGTCCTTGATGGCGGTGAAGCCGCTGTCCTGCGTGTCCCAGACCATCTCGAACTCGATGCTGCCTTCCTTGAGCGTGGCCAGCGTGGCCCGCCAGCCATTGTTGCCGCGCGTGGTGGCGTCGGCCTCGCCGGTTTCGAGGTTGAGCGTCAGGTCCTTGACGTTGGACTGCTCGTTCCACGCCAGGCTGTCGGGGGTGTTGGTGCTGCCGTCCAGCAGCGTGTCTGAGTAGTAAAGAATCGCATCCATGCCGAGCTTGAAGCTCATGATTCGGTCTCCTTAGCGCACGCTGTGGCGCCACATCGCGGGCAGCTTGGGCAGTTCTTTGGTGTACGCCGGACCCATGAAGGGCCTGGCGCGGTAGTTCAACGTTTTGGTCCGGCCCCCCGGCTCACGCCGCCGCACGCGGCCGCCTTCCTCAAGCAACTCGGGCACGGTCGTGGTCCCGTAGGGGCTGCGCTGGTTGATCGGTGCCGGCCCGATGACCACGGACTGCGACTCGCGGTCGTAGCCGAAGAAGACCCGGTCCTTGAGCAGCCCCACGTGGCTGCTCGGCGGCTGACCGGGGCGGCTCGGTCGCTTCCGCCGGCGGATCGAGCGCCGCGCGGTCTGGCGCACGAACGCGCCGAACCGGCTCAGCACCCGCCGCGTGGCCCGGTCGGTCGCATTGATGACGCGCTTACGATCGAAGAACATCCGCTTGTCGATCTTCATCCCGATCACTTGATCACCCGATACGTGAGGGTTACGACGCTCGTAAATTGACGCAGCTGTTCCAGATGCTCGGGGGCGTAGATCGCCGTGTGCTCCGTGCGCACCCACTTGGTGCCGGCCTGGCCCACCAGCGCCACCGTGCGCAGGTAATCCGCGACTTCTTCCGACAATTCCATCAGTGCGTCCTGCTCGCTCTGCGCACCTGCAGGGGCGCCGAGCTTCTTCTGAACCGCTACGTCGAGCGTGAGGTCCCGGCTGGCCGCTCCCCGCGAGGCGGTGGTCGTGGTCATCTCCTTCGGCACCACCGTCACGCGCAGATCCTGCATCTCGCTCAACTCGTAGCGCGGCAGGTACGCCCGCTCGGCGGTCACCGGCTGGCTGAACGTCGCCGCGTTGAGCGTGGCGACCACGGCGTCCGCGATGTCGATGGTGATGCTCATGACCTTTCCCAGCGTTGCTGCGCTGCCATCACGGGGCCGTCTCCTGACCGATCTGCTTCGTATGGATGCGGAAGGTCACCCGATCCCGATCGCTGTACTTCCAGTCAGGCTCGTTATTGCCTGGCCCCATCACTTCGTGGATGTACGTGATGCCGCTGACGGTTTCACGGATCCGATCACCGCGCTGCGGCGTGACGGGCGCGCCGTCGATCACCAGGTCCGCAGTCGTGATAAGAAAGTCCCGGCTGACATAACGCACCGTGGCGCCGTACCCGTTATCGAAACGGAACACCGTCTGCCCGGCCGTGGCCAACACTTCCGCGCTGGCAGCACCACGCTCGTACATCACCGTGTGCGAGAGGTGCGTACGACGTTGAGTGTTCAGCCACTGGGCGCCTTGGGTGAGCAGATCGGTCACAGCGTTCCTTCCGAGGGTTATTGCGAGAGGCGCACGCGCACGGTGGCGTCGTCATCGGTGGCCGCGACCACGGTGCGCCCCAGCTTCTTGTTGGCGCCGCTCTCGTCGTCGGTCTTCGCTTCCTGGTCCGCCTCGTCCCAGTACACGTCGACGCCCGCACCGATCGCGGTGCCGCCACCCGTGGCCTTGGGAAGGTCGTACACGCCGGTGATGTGCAACGCCCCAAGCGTGTTCGCAGTGATCGCACGCTTGGCGATCGCCACCAGCTCACCCTGCACCACGACGTCGCCAGCAGCGACATCACTGCCGGGCGTGTGATCGATGGCGCTTCCGTCATGAATGAATTGTGCGGTTGGCATGGTTGATTACTCCGTGGCTTATGATTCGCCCTTCATCTTCACCGCGCCGCGGTGGTCCTGTTCCTTAACACCAAAATCGATATAGCCCCTGAATTGGACGCCGAGCGTGTTGAAGTCCGCGTCGGCGCGTTCCACCGTCGGTCGCTGCCGGCCGTTGAGGAACGCGACCTCGAGGGCCGGCAGCCGGTTCGGATCGGCCAGCAGATACCACGCCTTATTACTGTTGCCGGTGAACGTGGCGTTGCTGAGATACGCCGAGTTCACGACGCCGTACTTGCCCGCGTGCGGGTTGTTCGCCGGCTTGGCCTTGTTCGTGGTGGTGGTCTCATTGACCTGCGTGGCGTTCATCAACTGGTGGGCCAGCACATTGAGCGCCGGCGGGACGAGCAGGACGCTCGGGCTAACCGCCAGCGGCCGACCGTTCGGTTTGGTCTGCTCGAGGAACATCTGCTCGGCGGCGGTCAGCGAGTCGATGGACAACGCGGTGTCAGCGCCGGTCTTGAGGTTGTTGTTGTTGGCCGAAAAGAAGCTGCCCGGGTTGGACAGGAGCAGTGAAAACACCGCCTCTGCGATGGCCTCGGCGGCGCCCATGCCCAGCATTTGCGGCACCGCGGCGAACGCACCGAGATCGTCGTTGATGATGTCGGTGCGGGTGAGGCTGAACATCAGGCCGTGGGTTTCGGCCTGCTGCGTGAAGCTTTCCTCACCGAGTTCGCCGTGTTTCAGCTCACCGTCGGGCCCGACCTTCTGATACTTCATGTCCCCGGTCAGCCGGTAGCGGGTGTGCTGCTTGAAATCGCGGACCGACCCGATCTTGCAGATGCGCCGCCAGGCGTCCTCGACGTAGTTGAACCCGTCCAGCAGCATCTTGTTCGCCACGTTGGACAAGATGCCCGGCAGCGTCATGGTGCTGAAGGCGGCCTGCAGCCAACCCGACGCATCGCCGTGGTAGCGCGGTAACCGCTGCCCGGCCGCCAACTCGCAGAATTCCTGGAAACCGAGGCCGGCGAGGCGATCCACCTTGTCCAGCGTCTGTTCACCGAAACCCGCGAGGAGGCGCTCCTCACCCATGCCGCCTGCCATGCACGCGGTGGCGACCAGCGCGTTGCGATCCGGCTGGCGGTCATGGCCGATCCCGGCCATCGGTGCTTGCGGACGCGAGGCGCGCAACACCTCGAGTTCGGTGCGGGTGGTGTCCCAGCCTTCCTCGATCGCCTTGGCCTCGATGTCGTTGTGTTTGCCCGCACACACATCGCGGATGCCGGCGATGCGCTTGGATTCGCTCGCCGCCTCGGCGCGCATCTGTTCGGCGACATTCGCGGGCTCGGTGGTATCCGACCGTGACGCTGGCGTGGCATCCGTGCCCTTGTCCGGCTCCATGCCGTCACCGGCGCCATTGGTCTGCTCCGCTTCGAACGCCGTTTTCAGCGATTCGGTCTGTGCCTCACTGAGCTGTTCGGAGTCGAATCCCTTCGCTTCGAGCCATTCATTGAAATCCATTTCGTCGGTCTCCTTGTTTTCGGCGGCGATGCGCGCCGAGGTTGCCGTGTCGGCGCCCAGGTCCACAAAGCTGATCTCGCCCAGCGCCGCCTCGTAGGCGACGTAGATCGGTCCTTCAAAACTGCGGCCGTTGACCTCGACACGCCTGCCCGGACGCACCAGCTCGACGCGCTGAGCTCCGGCGCCGATCGACGCCTGCCACGGGAATCCGTTACGGCTGCTGGCGACGACCTCTTTCGCAGCCGGTGTGTCGCGGCTGATAGTGCCCTCAGCGATGAGCTTGCCGTCCTCGATTACGATCCGCTCGGTGTGCCCCACGCCATCGCGGGCGCTGTGACCGAGCCGGATCGGCCGCGACTGCGCCGAAACATTGAGGCTGGCGAGGTCCACCACAACCGGGTGCCGCCACCCGCGCAGGCGCATGGCGTCGCCGGTGTATGCCACCATGCTGAAGCGGGGCAGGCTGTTCGGAGATCCGCCTTCCTCATCCTGGGCAGCTTGGATCTGCGCGGTGCCGCGCATTTCCAGCGGCTGCGGTTCAGGCGGCACTTCGACGTCGATTTTCTTTGTTGCCTTCCGTGGCATCGGATTCGTCCTCGTCGGTATCGTGTTCCGTGTTGGGCGCGGCTTCGTCTTCGCTGATCCCGAGCTCGCGCATCAGTTGCTTTTCACGTGCGATCTGGCGCAGCTCCGTCTCCCAGTCGTGTCCTTGCTTCGCGTATTCGCTGGCCAATGACGTGGTGCGGCTTTTGAGCCGGGTCGCCTGCGCATTGGCTTCCTTCGCCGGGTCCACGTGCTCAAACCCGTCCCAGAACCACTGATGGTCGAATCGCTCCAGTGCATCGGCGCTGCGCAGCGGCTGAGGCAGATAGTCCTCGATCAGGGCGGCCTCGCTCAGCCACGCCTTAAAGACGTGGTCCAGTACGGTGCGGGCGAAGCGTTCCTGGTCGATCCGAATCGCCTTGTGATACGTCTGCCGATCGAGCCGGCCGGAGGCGTAATTCGAATCCGACGAGTCGCCGGACGCGATGATCAACGGCATGACGACGCATCGCGCGATCTCGTTCCAGACGCTGTTGATGAAATCGACGTGGTTGGTACTCGGGTGCTCGGCCTTCATCTGTGCCGGTTTCCACCCATTGGGCAGCACCATGCCCATGCCGCGCTCGTATTCGAAGATGTCCATCGGCTCCAGCGGCTCCGCCTCCCCGTTGGGCGGCGCGTCGGTATAGATGGGCATGGCGAAGCTGGCGGCGGTCTCTGCGGCATTCAGCACGGCCAAGCGGTAACGTCGGAGCTGAGCGAACAGCGGCAACGCCGGTGTCAGCTCCGGCACGCCCCGGGTCTGGCCGGGTCGCTCGGCGCGGTAGAGATGAACCACGGCCTCGGCGGGCAGGACATCGAAGTCGTCGCCGTGCCCGCCTCCGGACCCCGGCGACCAGAAGGTCGTGTCGCCGGGATGGTGTTTCAGCACGTGATAGGCGACCGGGTTGCCAAACTCATCGAAAAGGATGCCGTCGCGCAGGCGATCGTCATCGGCCAGCGACGACGGCGTGGCAATCTGATCAGGCTCGATGACCTTGATCTCGAGCTTCACCGGAGAATCGACACGCGGGTTGGTCGAAAGCACCCCAAACACCTCGCCCGATTCGGTGACGCCCATCCGCATCGTGCGGAGCTTCTCCGCCAGGCGCACCGCACGCGTCCAGTGGGCGAACTTTCGCTCCACCTGGCTGTTCATCTCCGAATCGTTGGTGCCCATCTGCAGACGCGGGCCCGTGCCGACGCAGTCGTTGGCCAGCGTCACCACCAGGCCGCTGCAGAACGAGTTATTCGCCGCCTCGTACCGCGACCGGTTGCGCAACAACGCCCGCGTCTCGGGCGACGCCGCCGCGTCCGCACTCAGGTAATCGGCATTGGCCCAGTGTCGCCGGTTCTCCTCGGTCGTCTGGGCAGCGTCGTAGCGGGCGCGGAGCAGACCGTGGGGGCGAGGGGCAGGGGGATCGGCCCGGCCCCGTCCGGCCAAAGCTCGGAGCGGTCGAAGCAGGTCCACCATCACGCACCCCCCGGCGGCGAAAGCCGAAAGATCTTGATCGGGAGCCCCTTGCGTCGGCTGGCCTGGCTGGACTGGAGGTAGCGATCCGCCTCGATCTGGTCGCGCAGCGGATGCTGCTTCGCCGACTGCCCGTCCACCGACGCCTCGGCGGGCTGGCTGGCGTTATCGCGAATTGTGTCGGACAGGTCTTCAGCCACCGTTCATCCCATGCAAAAAGGCCGCGCAAGCTCTGGTTCGCTCGCACGGCCCATGGGCCGGTCAGC
>JBBDPC010000181.1:0-9214 GCA_040876735.1 Phycisphaeraceae bacterium
GCACGCGGATCACGTAGGCCTCTTTGGCCCCCGTGTTGTCCGCCACATCACATCGGGATTCTGCTTGAAGCATCGCTAGTCGTCCTTCGCGGCATCGGCGTCGCCGGCCGTCGTCTTCTTGCGCGGGTCAGTCATCGGACCGTGGTGGCGATCGCTTCCGGCGCGGCTTCCACCACGCGGATCAGACGCCAGGCCTTGGTCTTGCTCATCGGCCGGCAGGGAGCGATCTCCACCTTGTCGCCGACCTTGCTTGCGTTGGTTTCGTCGTGCACGTGGAACTTGGCCTGCCGGCGGAGGCGCTTGCCGTACTTGGCATGCTCCTGCTGGTAGTCGACCTCGACGGCACGGGTGCGATCCCGCTTGTCGGAGACGACCACGCCGATCTTGATCCGGCTGAGCGGTTCACGCGTCTTACGTTGTTCTTTGCTGGTGCTCATGCTTGAGCCGTCTCCTCGATCTCGCGGCCACGCTGAACAGTCAGCAGCCGGGCAATGTCCCGACGCAGTTGTTCGAACTGGCGCGGGTTTTCCAGTTTTTCGGTCACGGCCGCGGAACGCAGCTCGAACAGCCGCTTGCGCAGCCGGCCGAGCTCTTCCGTGATCTCGTCGTTCGACATTTTGTGAGCTTCGCTGGCTTTCATCTTCACTCGCTCGCTTGGGTCATTCCGGAGCGCGTCGCAAGGGACGCGGCTAAATCCATCAGCCGACGTGCCGTCGCTCCACGAACCGGCAGGGGAACGGCAGCTTGTGGGCCACGCGGACGAACGCACGTTTGGCGATGTCGCGCGGCACGCCGGTCAGTTCGTAAATCACCGTGCCGGGCTTGACGCGGGCGACCCAGTATTCCGGCTCGGCCTTGCCTTTGCCCATGCGCGTTTCCAGCGGCTTCTTGCTGATCGGCTTGTCGGGGAAGACACGGACGAACAGCTTGCCCTCGCGGGAGACGAACTGGCGGGCGGCGATGCGGCCGGCTTCGATCTGCCGGGCCGTGAGCCAGCCGCCTTCGGTCACCTGGAGGCCGTACTCCCCGAAAGCGACATAGTTGCCGCGCGTGGCGTTGCCTTTGAGGCTGCCGCGCTGCTGCTTTCGGAACTTGACTCGTTTGGGCATCAGAGGCATGTCATAATCCTTGAGGCTTGCGGCCTGGGGCTTGAGACTTGGGTGCCGGGCTTGTTTCTCAAGCCTCAGGCCGCAAGTCTCACGCCTTCATCAACGTCGCCCCCGGGCACGGGGTCGGGCGCCGGCGGCGCGGGACTCGACTTCGCCCTCGGCGACTTCGTGGTACATCCCGTTATAGATCCATACCTTCACGCCGATCGTGCCGTAGGTCGTGTAGCTCTGGGCGAAGCCGTACTGCACGTTGGCCTGGAGCGTCTGGAGCGGGATCGAGCCGAGGCGGAGGTCTTCGCTGCGGCTCATTTCGTGACCGCCGAGGCGACCGGAGAGCTGCACCTTGACGCCCTTGGCGCCGCCGTTCATGGCGGCCTCGGCCTTCATCTTCATCAGCCGGCGGAAGCTGGTGCGGCGTTTGAGCTGCTCGGCCATCGACTCGGCGATGAGCTGGGCGTCGATGTCGGGCTTGGGCACCTCGATGCACTGGATCGAGACGTTGCGGCCGGTGAGCTGCTGCAGGTCCTGGGTCAGGCGGTCGACCTCGGCGCCCTTGGGGCCGATGACCAGGCCCGGCCGGGCGGTCTTGATGATCACCTTGAGCTCTTCGCGGGTGCGCTCAATGTGAATGTCGCTGACGGCGGCGAACGGCGGCCGGCGGTTGAGGCGCTGGTCGCAGTACTGGCGGATCTTTTCGTCTTCGACCAGCAGTTCGCCGTAGAGCGCCTTGGGGGCGTACCAGCGACTGCGGTGCGCTTCGGTGATGCCGACGCGGAAGCCGAATGGATGAACTTTCTGTCCCATGATGCAAACCTTTAATGGCGTCCCGGGTGGGTCGGCCTCTAAGCAATCTCGGTTACTCGGTTAACCCTCGTCGACGGTCACGGTAATGTGGCTGGTGCGCTTCATGATCGGATGCGCCCGGCCGCGGTCTTTGGGCTGCCACCGCTTCATCGTCGGGCCGGAGTCGACGCGGGCGTCGGTGACGATCAGGCGGCGGACGTTGGCCTCGGCCTGGTCGGCGTTGGCCGCTGCCGCATCCAGGGCGGTCTTGATGAACACGGCCGCGCGGCGCTTGGACATTTTCAACTGCGTGATCGCGTCATCAACTGTCTTGCCGCGGATCAGGTCCACCAGCGGGCGCACCTTGGTCGGGCTGATGCGGGCGGCGCGATGAACGTTGGTGTAAGGCATCGGATGCTCCATGACCAGGCGTCTGCCTGGAACTGCGACCCCGGGGTCAACCGGGACTCGATCCCCCGGGCAAGCCCGGGGCTATGTATCAGGCGCGGCCGGCGCCGCCGGCACGCTGGGCACGGCTGCCCGTCGTGTGGGCCCGGAAGGTTCGCGTGGGGCTGAACTCACCGAGCTTGTGGCCGACCATGTCTTCGGTGACGAACACCGCGTTGAACATCCGGCCGTTGTGAACGAGGAACGTATGCCCCACGAACTCCGGCACGATGGTGCAGGAGCGGGCCCACGTCTTGATCGGCTCGCGCTTGGTCTGCTGGTTCAGCTTCTCGACCTTGCGGTAAAGCTTGAAGTCGACAAACGGGCCTTTTTTCAGCGATCGTGCCATGGTTTCGTTCCGCTAACGCCCCGACGCTCGCCGGGGCTTTTCAATCTGTTTACTTCAGCCGGAGCTGACCGTAACGCTTGCTCACCCGACGGCGGATGATGCGCTTGTTCGAATGCTTGCCATGCTTGCGCGTCCGGCCGCCCTTGGACAGCACGCCGGTCTCCGACGCCGGCGGACGGTTGCCCTTCGAGCGACCTTCGCCGCCACCCATCGGGTGCGCGTGGTGGGACTTGGCCACGCCACGCACCTGCGGTCGCCGGCCCTTGTGCCGGTTGCGGCCGGCCTTGCCCAGCACGACGCCGGCGTGCGAGAGGTTGCCGACCTGGCCGATCGTCGCCCGGCAGTCGAGCGAGATCTGACGCACTTCGCCGGAGGGGAACACCAGGGTGCCCCACCGGCCTTCCTTGTTGGTCAGCCGAGCGTACGTCCCGGCCGAGCGGCACATCTGCCCGCCCTTGCCCGGGACCATCTCGACGTTGTGCACGTTCAGGCCCGCGGGGATCGACCGCAGCGGCATCGCGTTGCCGACCTTCGGCTCGACGGGCGTGTCGGAGCTTTGCAGCACTTCGCCATCGGTCAGGCCGACCGGGGCGAGGATGTAGCGCTTTTCGCCGTCGGCGTATTCCAGCAGCGCAATGTGGCAGGTCCGGTTCGGGTCGTATTCGATGCCGATGACCTTCGCCTCGACGCCGTCCTTGTTGCGACGGAAGTCGATGACGCGGTAGCGCTGCTTGGCGCCGCCGCCGATGCCCTGCTGGGTGATCTTGCCGTGGTGGTTGCGCCCGCCATGCTTGTTCTTCTTGCGAAGCAGCGATTTTTCGGGCCGGGTCTTGGTCACCTCGTCATGGAGGTTGACCGTCGCATCGCGGCGGCCGGCACTGGTCGGCTTGTATTTGCGGATGGCCATGGTCGGCGTTCCTTGAACCGGACTGGTCACTTAAATGACCAGTCCGCGATTGATACCCATTTAGAACAGTTCGATGCGGTCGTCCTCGTGCAACTGCACGGAGGCGCGTTTCCACTCGGAGGTCTTGCCCGGGCCGAACTTCGTGCGGAAGTACTGGCCCTTGCGGACCTGGGTTTTGACCTTGTCCACCCGCACGCCATAGATGCTTTCGATGGCTTTGCGGATCTGGACCTTGCTGGCCCGGCGGTCGACCTCGAAGCTGTAGCGGTTGTGCCGCTCGGACTCCCAGGTGCTCTTTTCCGTGATCAACGGCTGCTTGATGATCTGCGTCGGTTCCATCAGGCGGCCACCTCCTGCCTGGCCGAGCCAGACTCATCGGTGATACGGCCGAGGTACTGCTCGAAAGCGTCCTTCTCGGCCAGGACGTAGCGGTGGTTGAGCAGGTCGAAGGCGTTGAGCCGGTCGATCTGCGTCAGCGTCACCGCGTCAATGTTTCGTGTGGAGTGGCCCGTGTGGGTGGTCGTGTCGGCCAGGGCGACCAGACAGGAGCGGTCGATCTTGAGGGCCTGGAGGAGGGTGCCGAACTGCTTGGTGCTCGGCTTGTCAAAGCTGAGGTTGTCGACCAGCTTGATTTCGCCGTCGACGAGTTTGGCCAGCAGGGCGTTGCGATTGGCCAGGCGTCGCATCTTGACCGGCATGTCCTGCCGGAAGTCGCGGGGGCGTTTGGCGAAGGTGTGGGCGCCGCCGCGGAGGATGTTGGCGTTGGCGTCGCCGCGTCGGGCGTTGCCCGTGCCCTTCTGCTTGTAGAGCTTGCGGGTCGAGCGGCTGAGCTCGCTGCGGCTGCGGGTTCGGACCGTGCCCTGCCGGCGGTTGGCGTGGTAACGGACATAGGCCTGCTTGAGCAGCCCGGGCATGACCTCGCCGCCGAGCCGTTGCTCGTCGACGCTGGTCGTGCCGACCTGTTCGCCGGTCGCGTTATAGATTGGGATCTCGATCATTTCCATCACCTACGGTGCCGATACACGCTCGGCATGCGTTTGTTTCGCCGTTGGAGACCCGGCCCCTGCGGGGCCTGATCGGCTGGTCTTGCACGACTCGGTTTCGACCGAATTGTCGCGGCGTGGCAGTATCAGGGGAATGTCGAATGCCGGATGGTGAATGTCGAATGTTCAGAGCGGCGGGGTCGCCATCGTCACATTCCCGATTTCACATCCCACATCGTACATTCCGCTGACTTACGACGCCTTGGCCAGCTTGGCCTTGCGCTTATAAAGCCGGACGGCCTCCCGCACCAGCAAAACACCCTGCTTCGGGCCGGGCACGGCGCCCTTGACCAGCAGCAGGTTCCGTTCTTTATCAATCCCGACGACCGGCAGACTTCGGACGGTCACGCGTTCCTG
Organism: Phycisphaeraceae bacterium; assembly: GCA_040876735.1. Taxonomy (GTDB): domain Bacteria; phylum Planctomycetota; class Phycisphaerae; order Phycisphaerales; family Phycisphaeraceae; genus Natronomicrosphaera. Next base: position 4,996 of record JBBDPC010000181.1, read on the forward strand.
GCCCATGTGGCCGGACATTCGCTTGCCCTTCTTGATCTTGCCGGACTTACCTGCGTTGTTCGCGTGGCCGCCGATCGAGCCGGGCGAGCGGTGCTTGCGCTCGACGCCGTGGCTGGCGAGCTGGCCCTTGAAGTTGTGACGCTTCATGGTGCCCTGGAAGCCCTTGCCCTTGCTCGTGCCGGTGACGTCGACGAAGGCGACGCCTTCGAACAGCTCCACCGTCAATGCCTGGCCCAGTTCGTACTCGGCCGCCTCGCCGTCGCCGACCCGCATTTCGCGGTGGTAACGCTTGGCGGTCAGGCCCGCTTTGCCGTCGTGGCCGATGAGCGGGAAGGTCGAGTTGCGAGCCTTCATGTCGTCGAAGGCGAGCTGGATGGCCTCGTAGCCGTCCGTCTCGGCCGTCTTGATCTGGCTGATCTGGCAGGGGCCGGCCTGAATGACGGTGACGGGGACGTTGTTCCCGTTGTCGTCGTACAGACGCGTCATGCCGATTTTGCGACCAAGGATACCGGTAACCATCGATTCAACCTCCCAGGGTCCGCTGTCGCGGGGATCATTGCCGGCCTTGCGAGCCGGTAGAGGATCGCCACCCTGCTTGATTCTGCCTGTTCCGAACTTCCATCGCGGCCTGGAGGCCGCGGTTAAACTGCCGCTTCGCGGCATGACGGCTGCGCCGCCGGGGCCTGACGCCGTCAGGCCTTGATTTTCACAAACACACCCGCGGGAACGACGAGGCGGTTCAGGGCCTCGACGGTGCGGGCGTTGGGGTCTTTGATGTCGATGATCCGCTTGTGCGTGCGGATCTCGAACTGCTCGCGGCTTTTCTTGTCAATGTGCGGGCCACGCAGCACGGTGTAGCGCTCGATGCGGGTGGGCAGCGGCACGGGGCCGGCCACGCGGGCGTTGGTGCGCTTGGCGTGATCCACGATCTCCCGGGCCGACGCGTCGAGCGCCTGGTGATCGTAGGCTTCCATTCGGATTCGGATCTTGCCCGCAGTCATGCGTGAGCCTCAGTGCTAAGTCGTTGCCAACACGTCAGGTGGAGTCGAAAATCCGTCGCCGGCCCGCTCCACACGTCTGCCTGCCAGTGAGGCAGAGCCGAGTAGTTTAACCGCGTCTGATGGCTTGTCAAACCGGGTGAAGCCCGGATTCGGGAATCTTTTTCCAGATGAGCGCGTTCTGGTGCCGGAAAAGAGTTTCGCGCAGAGGCCGCCAAGAGCGCGGAGATCGCAGAGAAGAAGAGGTTGAAACCGCAGATGAACGCGGATGAACGCAGATAATAGAGAAAATAATGGTCTTGTTCTCTTTCATATCCGTGTTCATCCGGGTTTATCTGTGGCTGATTCTTCTTTCTCTGCGTTCTCCGCGCTCTTGGCGGCCTCTGCGCGAAACTCCCGCTGCGCCGGATGGCAGATGCGGTGGCCCTCGCTGAACGGGGCGGGCGGCGTGGCAATCCCCCTTCCGCTACGGTACATTGCCCGCTTCGCCTTCAGCGTGTGTCTATCTATATAGATGAGATTCGCCCCATGGCCAGCAGAGTATGCAAGTTCGGCGGCACGTCCCTCGCCGATGCGAAGCAGATCGCCAAGGTCCGCACCATCGTCGCCGACGAGCCCGGCCGCCGGTACGTCGTCCCCTCCGCCCCCGGCAAGCGCCACCGCGACGACCAGAAAATCACCGACCTGCTCTACCTCTGCCACGAGCATGCCCGGCAAGGCGTGCCGTTCAACGAGGTGTTCGCCCTCATCGCCGAGCGATTCCGCACCATCGCGGCCGAGCTGAAGGTGAACGTCGACCTCGACGCCGAGTTGCAGACCATCCAGCAGACGCTGGCCACCCGCGCCCGCGACGGCATCGGCCCCGACTACGCCGCCAGCCGGGGCGAATATCTCAACGGCCTGATCATCGCCAGGCTGCTCGACTGGCCATTCGTCGACCCCACCGAGCTGATCTTCTTCGACCGCCGCGGCCGGCTGGACGAGTCCAGGACCTACGCCACCATCGCCCGTCGCCTCGGCGAACTGGAACATGCCGTCGTGCCGGGATTCTACGGCCTCGGGCATGATGGCGAAGTCAAAACCTTCTCCCGCGGCGGCTCGGACGTCACCGGCGCCATCCTCGCGCGCGGCGTCAACGCGTCGCTGTACGAAAACTGGACCGACGTGGCGGGCCTGCTCATGGCCGACCCGCGCGTCGTCGACAACCCGCGCACGATCGACGTCATCACCTACCGCGAGCTGCGCGAGCTGGCCTACATGGGCGCGACCGTGCTCCACGACGAGGCGATCTTCCCGGTGCGCGACGCGGGCATCCCCGTCAACATCCGCAACACCAACCACCCCGCCGCCGCCGGCACGATGATCGTCTCCGAGGCCCAGCCGGTCGCCCACACCCGCACGATCACCGGCATCGCCGGCCGGCGCGACTTCACGGTCATCGCCCTGGAAAAAGCGTTGATGAACGCCGAACTTGGCTTCGGCCGGCGGGTGTTGAGCGTGCTGGAGCGGTTTGATGTCAACTTCGAGCACTTGCCGTCGGGCATCGACACGATGTCGCTGGTGATTTCCGACAGTGAACTGGACGGCAAGCTGGACGACGTGATTGAGGCGATCAAGCGCGAGTGCGAGCCGGACGCGGTTGATGTGTATCCCGAGATGGCGCTGGTCGCCACGGTGGGCCGGGGGATGGCGCACACGCCGGGCATGGCGGCGAAGCTGTTCACCGCCCTGGCGGAGGCGAACGTGAACGTGCGGATGATCGACCAGGGATCGAGCGAGCTGAACATCATCGTGGGCGTGGCGGTGGAGGCGTTCGAGCCGGCGATGCGGGCGATCTATGAGGCGTTTGTCGAATCGCCCAAGCCGGTGGCGCGGTCGTAGAGGCGTGTGAACGGTGCGGCCGTGATGCCATGCACCACCGTCGAGCCGACCACCACCAGGCTCGCCACCGGCCAAACGTTCTCCAACGGCGTCAGGGTTTCGACGTGCATCGCGTAATACAGCGCCGCCACGCCGATGGGCCCGAACCAGCCGACGAACCACACCCCCGGCTGCCCCCGCAGCCCCGCTTGCGGCTCAGCATCCGCCCCGACCCGCCGGGCAAGTCGCATCGCCAACCATACCGCTGGCAACCGGCGCACCAGCAACACAGCCGCCACCAGCGCTACCCCCCGCCACCCCATCGCCCCCCACGCGTCCCATGGCAGCACCAGTCCCAGCAGCACAAAGATCGGCAGCAGGAAAAACCGGTTCACCGCCTCCTGCGTCTGCTGCTCACGCTGACGGTCCGCCAAACTCACTTCGGTGGCAAAGCCCCGGCCGGCCATGAATACCACCAGGATGCCCGTCATCCCTGCCAGTTCGCCCAGCCCCAGCGCCACCAGCGACAGCGCCAGCGAGTACGCCAGCAACGGCGTCTGTTCGATGGCCTGATGCCGCTCGGCCGCCCGCAGCAGCCAGCCCGCCGCTAACCCCAGCCACCAACCCAATGCCACAGCTCCCACCACCTGCCACAGCAATACGTGCAGCGACCACTCCAGCAGGCTCGCCGCCGTCGTGTTCGTCAACAACAGCACCGGCAACATGACCACCAGAACGGCCAGCCCGTCATTGACGCCCGACTCGGCGGAGATCAGGTGTCGCAATGTCGCGGGCAGCCGCCGCCGGGCAAAGTCGCCCGTCACAATTGATGTGGCCAGCACCGGGTCGGTTGGCGTGATGACCGCGCCGATCGCCAGGGCCGTCAGCATCCCCGTCCCCAGCAACGCCCACACCAAGGCGCCGCCGACCAGCCACATCGCGACCATCACCGGCCCGAGCAACAGCGTCAGCGGTCGCCAGTGCTCGCGCAGAAATCGCGCGGGCAGCCGCAGCGCCACCCCCATCACTCCGATCGCCATCGTCAGCAGCGCCGCATGCTCCACCAATACCCGCGGCCACCGCGCATCGCCCGCCTCGCCCCACTGCCACGGGTCCAGCCAACCCAGCACCGCCGGCCCCAGCACCACCCCCGCTGCCAGTGCGAGCATCGGCTCCGACAACCACTTCGGCCGAATGAGACCGGACAGCAGCCCGAGCACCAGCACCACCGCACCGACCATCGTGATGGCCAAGTCCCACTGCATGCTGGAGCTTAGCACGCTCCACGGCGCAGGGGTGGGGATTGGGGGGATCGGGGATCGGGGATCGGGGATCGGGGATCGGGGATCGGGGATCGGGGA
>JBBDPC010000182.1:0-9155 GCA_040876735.1 Phycisphaeraceae bacterium
GGACGACAAGGCGATGATCAACCAGCGCGAGGTGGGCATCGACGTGCCCGACTTCTCCACGGCGCTCAAGGCGCTGGTGCGTGAGAACCCGGACGTCGTGCTCATCGGCGAGATGCGCGACAAGGAGACGTTCGAGGCGGCGCTGCAGGCCGCCGAGACCGGTCACCTGGTGTTCTGCACGATTCACGCTTCCAGCGCCAGCCAGGCGTTCGGGCGCATCTACGACCTGTTCCCGGAGTCGGAACGGCAGGCGATCCGCAACCTGCTGGCGTTCCAGATGCAGGCGTTCATGTACCAGAAGCTGCTGCCGACGATCCGCGAGGACTTGCAGCGTGTGCCGGCGGTGGAGATTCTGCTCCAGAGCCCGCCGACGCGGAAGTACATTCAGGAAGGCCGGGAGCATGAGCTGGACCAGGTGATCAAGCAGAACCGGGAGACGGGGATGCAGAGTTTCGTGGACAGTCTCGTGGGCCTGGTGGAGCAACAGTACATTCACCCGCGTGTCGCACAGCAGGCCGCGCCGTCGGCCGAGGAAGTGAAGATGCGGCTGCGCGGGATCAGCACGGGCTGACCGGCTGGCTGGACGCCCGGCTGACACGGCGTCGAAGGAAAAGGCCGGTTGCGCTGGCGTTGTCATGTTGTCACGCCGTTCACGGGTCATCGCCGACTGCCCCGCCGCCCTCTGGAAACGAGTCATGATGCCAACACCCCCAAGATTGCTGACGTTCGTGTGCCTGCTCTGCCTGTGGGGATTGCCTGGGGAGCAGGCGGCCGCCCAGACGCTGACTGATACGCTGGGCGGCGCCGCCATCCAGCAGGAGATGCAAGCCCAGCAGGCCGGCGGCCGATCGGGCGGCGATGACGCGGCGGACGAGGAAGCGACCGAGACGGCGGCCGACGACACCGAGGCCGCCGCCCCTGCGGCCGATGGGGCGGGTGACGCGGCGGCGGGATCGGGATCGGGCCCGAGCGGGTCGGGTGTGCAGGCCGAGCCGGCCGTGCTGATGAGCGTGGTCAAGCCGCTGCTGGCGCTGGCGCTGTTCATCGGCTGGGCGTGGGTGGTGGTCAGGCTCGACAAGGATGCGGACTATTTCCATCTCAAGCGGTATGCGTGGAACATGGGCCAGATCGCCGCGGGTGCGGCCGGGTTCGCGCTGCTGCTGCTGATTCCCTACTTCGTGATCGGTTTCATCCTCGCGGCGGGGGTGATGGGCGGCGCGATTTTCGCCTACGTCTGGCATCGCAACCAGGAAGTGCCCGCCGCGGCGCGGTGGACGTTCTCGATGGATTCGTTCACCCGCCGGCTGGACGAGTACCAGCAGTCGCAGGCGCAGCGGCGGGCGACGGTGACGCTGATCACGCACGAGGACGAGGAACTGGACGTGCCGCGCGGCGACCACCCGGACGCCGAGGCGCATGGCGTGTTCGAGAACGTGCTCGACTTCGCCCTGCCGCGCAACGCCGAGACGGTGGAGATCGCGGTGGACGGCAAGGAGGCGAAGTTTGCCGTGCGGATCGACGGGATGAAGTATCCCCAGCCCGCCACAGAGCCGGCGGTGGCGCTGAAGCTGATCGACTACATCAAGCAAGCCGCGGGGCTGGACGTGTCGGACCGGCGGAAGAAGCAGACCGGGCGGGTGCGGGTGGACGCGCACGACCTGGGCAAGCATCGGCTGGACGTGGAGACGGCGGGGTCGACGCGCGGGCTGGTGCTGACCATGGCCATCGACGCCCGGGCCCGCGCCAACATGCCGCTGGAGAAGCTGGGGCTGCTCGACTCGCAGCGCAAGGCGATCGAAGGCGTGATCGAGGAGCGCGGGCTGACGGTGCTCGTCGCCGCCCCGCCGCGCCACGGCACGACGACCACGCTGTTCACCTTGCTGCAGTCGCACGACCCGTACACCACCAGCATCACCGCCTACACCGAAGAGCCGGACCCGGAGATGGAGGGCATCAGCTACCAGCAGTTGCCCGAGGGCCTGGCCGCGAAGCAGTACAACGAGCAGCTCGCGACGCTGCTGCGGTCGGACCCGGACGTGGTGCTGGTCTCCCGCCTGGCGGACGCGAACACCGCCCGGCTGCTGGCGAACAACGTCGAGCACAGCCGGTTCTACGTGCCGTTGCAGATGTCCGATACGTTCGAGACGCTCAAGGCGTGGATCAAGCAGGTGGGCGACTACCGTGCGGCGGGCGACGCGCTGGGGGCGATCGTCGCCCAACGGCTGGTGCGCAAGCTCTGCCCGACCTGCCGCACGCCTTACAAGCCCGACCCGGCGGCGCTGAAGAAGCTGAACCTGCCCGTGGACAAGGTCAAACAGCTCTACCAGGCCTCCGGCAAGGTCATGGTCAAGGACAAGCCGCAAGCCTGCCCGGCCTGCTACGGGCTGGGCTACCGCGAACGGATGGGCGTGTTCGAGGTGATGGTGCTCGACGACGAAGCGCGGGACCTGATCGCCAACAACCAGCTCGACCGCCTCCGCGCCCACCTGCGCAAGCAGCGCATGCTCTGGCTCCAGGAAGCGGCGCTGGCGAAGGTGGCCTACGAAGGCACGACCGACATCAAGGAAGTCACCCGCGTGCTGGGCGACAAGCTCGGCACCGGCCCCAATGCCCGCAGCGGCGCGCCGGTCAGCGGCGGCGGGTCGGCGGCGGCCAAGACCGAAGTGAAGCAAGGATGAATGGCAGGACATAGAAAGAAGAGGTCGGAAGTCGGAGGCAGTGCGACTGAAGTCGCACTGCCCTGGAAGCGCGAGGCGGTGGAAACGGCATGACTCGGTTTTCCTCTGACCTTTGACCTCTGACTTCTGACCCCCGACCTCCGAACACCCCCCCCCGAGGCTCTCATGATCGCCAACCTCGTCGTCATCGCGTTCGTCGTTCTGATGGCCTACTACTGGTACACGCAGGGACTGTTCTCCGCGTTCCTGCATCTGGTGGCCGTCGTGGTCGCCGGCGCCCTGGCGTTCGCCTTCTGGGAGCCGGCCGCCTACTTCCTGCTCGGCACCGGGCGGACGGCGAGCCACTTCGCCTGGGGCGTCTCGCTGGTGGGCCTGTTCTTCATCATGCTCAGCATCATCCGCCTGTCGCTGGACCGGCTCGTGCCCGGCAACGTGCAGTTCCCCAACCTGCTCAACCTCGTCGCCGGGGCGGTGTGCGGCCTGGCCAGCGGCATCCTCACCGCCGGGATCATGGTCATCGGCCTCGGCTTCCTGCCCATGCAGGCCGACCTCGCCGGCTACCAGCCTTACGCCGTCGGACCCGTCGGCAACATCGAACGCACCGACGACCGGCTCTGGCTCCAGGTCGACGACATGGCCGCCGGCTTCTTCACCCGACTCTCCACCGGCACGTTCGCCCCCTTCGGCTCTGAAACCACGCTCGCCAGCCACCGGCCCGAACTGGCGGCGCAGGCGGCGATCTTCCGGCTCAGCTATGACCAAAACGCCTCGCTCGTCGCCGCCCCCGACGGCGTCGCGGTCGAACGCCTCTTCGAACACAACCTGCCCAGCGAAGACCTCGCCGACGACCTGGTCGACGCCCTCGGCCCCGACGCCGGGCAGAACGGGCGAAAGCTCGTCGTCGTCGAGACCAGCCTCGACCGCGAAGGGGCGGTGGGCACTTACGACGCCGACGGCACCGCCCGCATTCCGCCCACGCAGGTGCAACTGATCACGCTCGAACGCGACGGCGGACGCACCCGCCTCCACCGCCACAACCCCGTCGCCTTCGCCAAGAACGACGTGGCCAGCGGGACCCGCCGGCTCCACCCGTTCGCCACCGACCGCGTCGTCGCCTACACCAGCGACGCCCAGGCCACCTTCGCCTGGACGTTCGTGCCCCCCGCCCACGAGGAGCCGCAGTTCCTGCTGTTCCGCCAGCTTCGCATCCCCCTCGCCGACCAGGCGCTGGTGGGCGACGCCGACCGCCTCGTCGCCGCGCTCGGCCGACCGGTCGAACCCGTCGTCGAAGACGAGGATGCGGATGACGATGACGACCAGGCCCGGAGCGCCCCCGTCGGCGAACGCGACGGCACGCCCGCGGGCAACGCCGCCACCGAGATTCAGCAGACCAACGCCCTGCCCAATGCCGTCAGCAAGAACCACATCCGCAACCTTCAGACGCAGGGCAACAACATCCTCTCCGGCCGGGCCTCGGTCGACCGCCACACCGGCCGGCTGAGCGACAACACCCGCGTCGACGGCATCCACCATCCCAGCCACGTCCGCATGGTCCGCCTCCAAGTCGAGGTCGACCAGGCCCGCTCGCTGCTCGGCGCCTCCCGCGCCGCCGCCGCCAGCCTCGGCGGCGTCACGCTCGAAGATCACCGCGACCGGCGGCACGAACCGATCGGCTACGTCTGGCTCAAGGCCAACGGCGAGCAGGAGATCGCCGTCGACCTCACCAACCCCATCCGCTCCGCCCGCCAGCTTCCGCTCTCGAACATGCGCAGCGACGACGAACTCTACCTCTACTTCACCGTCTCCCCCGGCCTGACCATCACCCGCTACTGGGTCGGCCCGGAAACCAGCCAGGAAGTGAATTTCGAAGTCCAGTGACCGGGATTCTGAATCCCGCGCCGTTCGCTTGCCGATAAAAAACCACAGAGGCACAGCGAAGCCGTTGAAGCCACGGATGCACACGGATTCACACGGATCAGCGTTTCGCCCCGCAGCGCAGGCGGAGCGGTGGCCGCCGGTGACGCACGGTGCCCACCCCTCCGCTGCGCTGCGGGGCGAACGGCGTGACGGCCTGCGCTATCCGTTCAACTGCTTCTGCGTGCCTCTGTGTCTCTGTGGTTTTTCAACCGCGCAAAGTGGTCATGGGGGTCCATCGTGGCTGAGCAACGCAACATCAAACAACCACAGCCGCTCGACGGGCGGCGCGTCGTCGTCATGGGCCTCGGCCGGTTCGGCGGCGGCGTGGGCGTCACCCGCTTCCTCGCACGCCACGGCGCCCGCGTCCTGGTGACCGACGCCAGTTCGGCCGACGACCTGCGCACCAGCCTCGACCAGCTCGCCGACCTGCCCGGCGTCGACTACCGCCTCGGCGAACATCGCGAAAGCGACTTCACCGACGCCGACCTCGTCGTCGTCAACCCGGCCGTGCCCGCCCATCGCCACCCCTGCGTGCAGGCCGCCCGCAACGCCTCGGTGCCGGTCACCAGCGAAATTCAACTGCTCGTCGAACGCCTGCCCAACCGCCAGCGCGTCATCGGCGTCACCGGCTCGGCCGGCAAGTCGACCGTCACCGCCATGATCGGCCACATCCTCCGCAAGGCCGTCCGCCAGCAGCACGAACGCATGCCCAACGTCTGGCTGGGCGGCAACCTCGGCGGCTCGCTGCTGAACCACCTCGACGACATCGACGTTCACGACTGGGTCGTGCTCGAACTGTCCAGCTTCATGCTCGTCGGCCTGCGCGAACAACGCTGGTCGCCCCACGTCGCCGTCGTCACCAACCTCCAGCCCAACCACCTCGACTGGCACGGCTCGCTCGAGCACTACGCCCACGCCAAGCAGGCCATCCTCCACCACCAACGCCCCGGCGACGGCGCGGTGCTCGGCCCGGCCAGCCAGTTCGTCCAGCCGCTCACGCCCCACGTCCGCACGCGCGTCGTCGACGCCACCGACGATCAGTTCCCCCCCCTGCCGATCCCCGGCCAGCACAACCGCACCAACGCGCTGATCGCCCTCGCCGCCGCCGACTTCGCCGGCGCCCCGTTCTGCGATCCCGACAGCCTCGTCGACTCGCTCGCCGACTTCCCCGGCCTGCCGCACCGCCTCCAGCTCGTCGCCGAGCACGCCGGCGTCCGCTTCTTCAACGACTCGAAGTCCACCACCCCCGACGCCGCCCGCCGCGCCATCGACAGCTTCCCCGCCGGCACGGTCCACGTCATCCTCGGCGGCTACGACAAAGGCTCCGACCTCGCCCCCCTCGCCCGCCACGCCGCCCAGCGCTGCAAAGCCCTCTACACCCTCGGCGACACCGGCCCCGCGCTCGCCGACGCCGCCGCCAACGTCACCACCGACGCCGACTGGGCCGGCGTCCACGGCCCCTCCACCGGCTACGCCTCCTGCGGTGCCGCCGGCTGGCAGGAGAGCGCCGCCGCCGTCCACCGCTGCACCGATCTCGACCAGGCTGTCCGCGAAGCCGTCCGCCACGCCCGCCCCGGCGAGGTGGTCCTGCTCTCGCCCGGCTGCGCGTCGTGGGACCAGTTCACCCACTTCGAACAGCGCGGCGCCCGCTTCGTCGAAGCCGTCCTCCGCCACACCACCGAAACCGGCGTGCCCACCGCCACCAAGGCGTGAAAGTGGTTTCAGCGTTCCATCCCTCCCCTTTGAACGCGTCTCCCGAGTTCCGTCCGAGCCGGCTTCTGTGAAGCCGGGTTGCCGCACAGCGGCAAGGGTTGGGCGTTCAGTTGCACAACCGATGCACGGCTTCGCCGTGCCTGGGGCTCACAGAGCCCGGTTCGGATCAGGCACAGCTTTACAACCGCAACGTAAGCCGGGAGAAGGCGCCAGGCTGGCGGGCTACGTCGCCTGGAGGTGGCGGGCGTATTCGAGGATGGCGTCGTGGGTGGGGTAGGCGGGTTGCCAGTCCAGGCCGTCGCGGGTGGCGGTGAGGTCGGCGCAGGTGTAGTCCTGGTAGAAGGCGTAGGGATTCTCGATGTAGTCCGGCTCAAGACTGGTGCCCAGCGCTTCGTTGAGCGACGCGACGATCTGGTTGAACGTGGTGGCCTTGCCGGTGCCGACGTTGTAGATGCCGGCCTGGGCGGTGGGCTCGGCGCCGGCGAGGGTGCACTCGACGACGTCCTTGACGTAGACGTGGTCGCGGGCCTGGTCGCCGGGGGTGAAGATGCGCGGGCGTTTACCGGCGAGCATCTGCCGGGCGAGTTGGTGGATCATGCTGGCCATGTGCTGCTTGTGGGCTTCGCCGGGGCCGAAGACGTTGAAGTAGCGCAGGCCGACGATGTGGGCGCCGGGGTAGTCTTTGAGGGTGGCGCGGGCCATGTTTTCCATGATCCACTTGGAGAAGCCGTAGACGTTGGCGGGTTGGCCGGCGTCTTCGAGGCGGAAGGGTCGGCGGGCCTGGGTCGCGCCGTTGGCGCGCGTGCCGTAGGTCGCGGCGGAGGAGGCCCAGACGAGTCGGATCTGCATCTCGGCGGCGATGGAGAGGAGGTTGGCGAAGGGCTCGACGTTGTCGGTGATCATCTTCGCCTGGTCGGTGACGGTGGTGTCGGTGATGGAGGCTTCGTGGAAGATCACGGTGGGCTGGACGTCTTCGACGAGTTCGACGAGGTCGAGGTCGTGCAGCGGCCGGGCGATGACTTCGCCATGGAAGCTGAAGCCTTCGTCGCCTTCGCTGGAGAGGTTGGCGAAGCTGCCGGAGCGGAAGTCGTCAACGACGACCAGCTCGGCGTCGGGCTGGGTCTGCTGGAGTTGCCGGACGAGGTTGGAGCCGACGAAGCCGGCGCCGCCGGTGATGAGGATATTCATGAGGGGTGGCTGGGGTTCAGGGTTTGGGGATCAGGGATCGGGCGTTGCGGCGCCGGTTGTCCAAGGAGCAGCATAACGCCGAAAGGCGGTGGATGAAAAACCTGATCCCTGTTCCCTGAACCCTGCGCGTCAGTTCCGCGGCAGCGGCGGGATGGTCAGTTCGTCGCCGGCGGTGATGCGGTCGGGGTCGTTACCGAGCCGATCGCGGTTGGCGTTGAAGATGACGCGCCAGCGGGAGCTGTCGCTGTAGTGGCGTTGGGCGATGGTGGAGAGGGTTTCGCCGGGACGGACGATGTGGGTGAGCGTGCCGGGGGCGGGGGGCGATTCGAGATCGTGATCGGTGTCGGCGGCGCGTCGGCGTTCGATGATCTGCCGGCTGGGCAGGCGCAGCTCCTGGCCGATGCGAAGGCGGAGCGGATCGACGGTGGGGTTGGCGTGAGCGAGATCTTCCCAGTATCGCGCGTCGCCGTAGAGTTCGTCGGCGATGGAGATGAGCGTGTCGCCGGCGGCGACGGTGTACGTGGTCGGCCGGGCCGGGGTGTCTGTCGAGGGGGTGGTGCGGCCGGTTTCGTCTTCGTCGCGGTCGGCGGCCGGCTCGCGCGGGCTCGTGCGGGGAAGGTCCGGCTCATCGGACGCGTCGGATTCGGACGCGTCGGACGCGGCCGTGGGGTCGGCGGCGGTGCGGGGGGTGGTTCCGGCGGGCGTTCCGGGGGTGGGGTCGGGTTCGCTGCCGGCGGGTGTGAGGTCATCGAGGCGTGAAGCGAGGGAGCCGGGGCGAAGACCGTCGGTGGCGGCGGGATCGGGTGCGGCGTCGTCGGGGATGGCGGCGTCGGCGTCATCGTCCATGATGCCGGGGTCTTCGGCGGGCGGGGTGGCGGCGGGGTCGAGGGGGGGGGGGGGGGGGGGGGGTCGACGACGCCGAAGGCGTCGCGGTCACTGCGATCCAGCTCACCATCGCGCCCCATCGGGCGCGGCGGCGTGTAGCCGGCCGGCTCGTCGTCGATCGGCGTCATGTCGTCCGCGTCATCGCGGTTGAGGGCGGTGGCGGCCGGGCGGTCGCGATGGCGCAGCGCGGAGGCGGGCGCATCGTCCGCGTCCCCCTCGTCCGACCGGTCGGCGGGCTCGGAGGCCTGCGGCGGGTCGCTGCGGTCGGGCGGCCACGCGTAGTAGCCGACGACGACCACGCAAAGCGAAGCGGCGACGAGAAGGGCGATTTTGTATGAGCGGTTCATGCCGGAGGCCTCCCTGCATCCGAGGATAGGCTCAACAGTGTACCAGAGCCGGCCCGACGGCACTACAACCCCCGGCAACCCTCGGCAACCCCCGGCCCAAGGTCGGCAGTGCGTCCGTCTGAATCTTCTGGTCTTCAGTGGGGCGGGCGCTCAAGCCCGCCCTTGGCCGGAAGGGCCAACAACACCCCGTCTTCGGTCTTCGACCGAACGGCGGGCTTTGGCGCCCGCCCCCTTCATTCAAACTGACCCATGGCCCCAAGGTCTGCTGTCTTGACAGGGTCGGCCGGCTACGATACGTTGCGCGACCGCACCCGGATGACCGACTTAACGCACGGAGTGCCTTTCATGACGGCCAAGGAATCGCGCCTTGTGGTGCAGGAGGACGAAGGGATCGTTCAGATCGGCTTCGTCGACCGCAACATCCTCG
>JBBDPC010000183.1:0-9072 GCA_040876735.1 Phycisphaeraceae bacterium
GCACTGATCAACGTGGTGGGCCTGAGCGCGTCGCTGATCGGCGACGATGCGCCGCGGCTGCGGGCGCTGGTGGAGCGGGGGCGGATGACGGCGGTGCGGCCGCCGCTGCCGGCGGTGACCTGCACGGTGCAGGCGAGCATGCTCACGGGGGCGGCGGTGGGTGGTTCCGGGGGGCATGGCATCGTCGCCAACGGGTGGTACTTCCGCGAGCTGGCGGAGGTGCGGTTCTGGAATCGGTCCAATCGGCTGATCGAAGCGGAGCAGGTGTGGGAGACGGCCCGCAAGCGCGACGCCTCGGTGACATGCGCCAACCTGTTCTGGTGGCATAACACCTACAGCAGCGCGGACGTGGTGCTGAACGTCCGGCCGATCTACAAGGCCGACGGGCGGAAGCTGCCCGACTGCTATAGCGACCCGCCCGAGTTGCGCGACCAGTTGCAACGCGAGCTTGGCACGTTTCCGCTGTTCCGCTTCTGGGGGCCGGTGGCGGACATCACGTCGAGCCGGTGGATTGTGGATGCAACGATGAGCGTGCATCGGCAATATGAGCCGACGCTGACGCTGGTCTATCTGCCGCACCTGGATTACGCATTGCAGAAGTATGGGCCGGGCCACGCGAAGAGTGTGGCGGCGGTGCGGGAGATTGATGCGGAGGTGGGTCGGTTGCTGGACTACTGCGAGCAACAGGGCGTGACACCGATCGTGGTGAGCGAGTATGGCATCGAGGCGGTGGACGGCGCGGTGGCGGTGAACCGCGTGCTGCGCGACGCGGGCTTTCTGCGCGTGCGGACGGAAGAGGGGCTGGAGCTGCTGGACCCCGGGGCGTGCGAGGCGTTTGCGGTGGCGGACCATCAGGTGGCGCATGTGTACGTGCGTCGGCCGGAGCTGGTGAGCAAGGTGGCGTCGCTATGCCAGGGCATCACGGGCGTGGAACAGGTGCTCGATCGTGCCGCGATGGCAGAGCAGGGCCTGGACCATGCGCGGGCGGGTGAGCTGCTGCTGGTGGCGGAGCGTGGCAAGTGGTTCACCTACGACTACTGGCATGACGATGCGGCGGCGCCGGACTTCGCGCGGACGGTCGCCATCCACGCCAAGCCCGGCTACGACCCGCGCGAGCTGTTCATCGACCCGGCGATCCGCTGGCCGCGGCTGGCGGTGGGCTGGCGGCTGCTGAAAAGCAAGGGGCTGAACGTGCGGACGTTGATGGATGTGATCCCGCTGGACACGTCGCTGGTGAAGGGGTCGCATGGGCGGGTGGCCGTGGCGGACGAGCTGCGGCCGGTGCTGATTACGCCGGGGGGGGTGGCGGTAGAGGCGGCGGGCGAGCTGCCGGCGGCAGGGGTGCGGGATGTGGTGCTGGGGGCGATGTTTGGGGATTGAAAAAGCCCACGGATGGAATCCGCGGGCTTCGGGGGTTGTGAGGGAAGTTGGGAGCGTGTCAGGGGACGAGGAAGCTGTCGGCTTCGGAGGCGGGCAGTTCGCGGCCGGTGAAGACTTTGACGTCGTTATCGGCGACCCAGATGTTGCCGTCGCCCTGGCGCGGCACGCTCAGCAAGGGACGGAGGGTCCAGCGGACGCCGCCGTCGGCGGTGAGCACGTTCTGCCCGCGGTTGTCGTGAATCCGACTGGGGGCGGTGCGCGGCGTGGTGCGGTCGAACGTCATGGTCCCGCCTCGCATGACGAACAGCGGGTTGCGGTCGGCCAGCAGCGCGAGGTGGCCGTTGCGGTTCAGCCGCAGGGGCTCGGCCCGGTACTGGTTCTGATAGCTGTAGGAGACGGCTTCGGGCGACGGCCAGTCGCGCTGGTTGGCGGAGAGCTGACGGACGAACGCGGTGCTGTTCTCCGGGCAGGCGAGCGTGGCGGGGTCGACGTAACCTTCATGGATGAGGATGAACAGGTGGGCGGTGTTGGACGGCGAGCCGGCGTGTTCATGCTCGGGCCGTTGGCCGACGTTCCACCAGACGTTGCCCTGGCGGACCTCGCCGCGTGGCAGCATGCCGTTGTAGTCTGTCGCGTAGGCGCCAAACCCCTCACTGAAGGCGGTGCGCAAGTTGCTCGCGCAGGCAATCCGCCGCGCCTCGGAGCGGTTGTGCTCCAGCACGGGGAACAGCAGTGACACGGCCACGACGAACACCGCCGCCGCCATTGCCACCTGCCGCCAGCCGATGCCGATGGACGGCTCGGGCTCGGTGAGCATCTGCACCTGCGTCGCGAACCGCTCGCGCTGCCGCGCCGCCTGCACCGCCGCCAGCGCGGCCCGCACGCCCTGCTCGTGCTCCTCGCCCGACTCGTCGGGCCCGGCGTAATCGAGCAGGCTCAACACCTGGCTGATCCGCGCCCGGCGCGCCGCATCCGCCGGCGCAGCCTCCGGTGACGGCCCGCCGGCCTGCGCCGCAGCCTCCGGCCGATCGAGCAGCGCATTGAGCACCGGCGCGTCGGCCGGGCTCACATAACGGATGCGAACGCCTTTTTCGCCGGTCGATGAACGAAATGCCGAATCCTCATGCCTGCCACTCATGCTGCCTCACCCTTGTCCTTCTCCACCCTGATCTCCCTTGGCGCCATTTTTCTTCGCCTCGTACCGCGATTTCCACAGTTCGGAAAACGTGCCCACCGCCGCATGCAGCCGGCTCTTGACCGTCCCGAGCGGAATGCTGAGCATGGCGGCAATCTCCTTGTAGGCGAAGTGGTTAAAGTATGCCAGCAACAGAACTTCCCGCAGATGATCGGGCAAGGCGTCGATGACTTCCTGCACCAGCTCGCGGGTCTCCTGCTTCTCCAGATCCTCCATCGGCATCGGCAGGTCGGCTTCGAGCAGGTCGATGAACGTTCGGCCGTTGTCCTGGCTCGCATCCACGAGGGCGGACAGCGGCGCCGCCTGCTGCCTGGAGTTTCTACGCAGGTAGTCCCGTGCTTTGTTCGCCGCGATCGTAAAAAGCCAGGGTTTGAAGTTCCGGGTGATGTCGAACGTGTCGATCGAGATATGCACCTGGAGGAAGGTTTCCTGGAACAGGTCCTCCGCCGCGGCACGGTTGTTGACGAACCGCAGCAGGAAATGAAACAGCTCCTGCCGGAACCGACGCACCAGCGTCTCAAACGCCTGCTCGTCGCCATCCCGGTAGCGGCCGACCACCTGCTCGTGGCTCAACTCTTCCAGCGGCTTGTCCGCCTCATCATTCATGCGTGGGGGATTGTAGGGGATACGAAGTTTCTAGTTTCTCATTTCGTGTTTCTCGTTCGCAGCAAGCCCCCGCCAGCCACCACCCCAGTGGCGGCAGACGAGAACTAAAAAAACCAGAAACTAGAAACCAGAAACCAGAAACACCTAGTCCAGCGGATTGATCACCAGCCCCGTGGCAAGCTTCGGATAGAAGAACGTGCTCTTTTGCGGCATCAGCTCGCCCGCCTCGCTCACCTGACGCACCGACTCCAGCGGCGTCGCCTGCATGACCACACCCACCTGGTAGTCCGGCCCATCGACAAGCTGCTTGAGCACATTCAACTCATGCGGAAACTTCCACTTCACTTGCTCCCCCGCCTCGCAAAAGGTCGGCTCGCAAAGCTGCTCCACCACCAGGTGCTGGAGAATCGCCACGTCCAACTGCCGCCACGCCTCGGCCCGGTCGGAGAAGCGGTCCGCCAGCGGATCGGCGGCGACCGTCGTGGCGACCACCATCGGCGTCTCCGCGTCAGGGTCGTACAGCCCGAACGCGTGGTGGCCCGGGCTGGCGTTGACCGCCTTTTCCAGGTCCGCCAGGTCGTCGCCGGCCACGGGCTGGAACTGGAGTACGCCCTCGGCCTGCTGCTGGAACTTCGCCAGCGACC
The DNA here is from genome assembly GCA_040876735.1 of Phycisphaeraceae bacterium. Taxonomy (GTDB): domain Bacteria; phylum Planctomycetota; class Phycisphaerae; order Phycisphaerales; family Phycisphaeraceae; genus Natronomicrosphaera. Next base: position 3,826 of record JBBDPC010000183.1, read on the forward strand.
AATCCTGCATGCCCCCCAAGGCGCGGTGCGTGGGCAGCACGATCATGCCCGGGTCCTGCATGGCGATGAGCACGAAGAGGCATTCGCCCGCCCGGCCGGGGTCTTGGCCCTGCTCGATCAGCTCGTTTTTGAGGTTCAAGGCCGTGTTGTAGCGATGGTGGCCGTCGGCGATGAAAACGTCCTTGTCGCGCAGCGTGGTGCGGATCGCCTCGACGGTGGGCTTGTCGTCGACGGCCCATACTTCGTGAAGCACGCCGTCGGCGGTGGTGCCGTGGTAGCTAGGTTGGCCGGCGGCGACGACCTTGTCCAGCAGATCGCCCACCGCCTGGTCGGGGTCGGAGTAGAGGCCGAAGATGGGCGAAAGCTGGGCCTGCGTGGCCTTCATCAGCTTGAGGCGGTCCTGCTTGGCCTCGGAGAAGGTCTGCTCGTGGGGGAAGACGCCGCCGCGGCCGTTGTCGCCGGGGCCGAAGGGCTGCGTGGGGATGTTGGAGATCAGCCCCCGCCGCTTGAACTCCCGGCCGGCGACGGTGTAGGTCTGCTGGTAGATGTAGATGGCGGGCGTGTCGCGGCGCTTGAGCACGCCGGCGTCAAGCCACTGGCGGTAGCGCTGGCCGGCCTCGACGTAGACCGGGTCGGGCCCGAGCGTCTTGGCGGGCGTGTGCGGCAGGTCGATGGCGACGACGTTGTGGGCGTTGCGCTTCAGCAGCGCCGCCTTGGAGTCGGCATCAAGCACGTCGTACGGCGGCGCGATGCGGTCGGACACGTCTTCGTTGCCACTCTCGGCAAACGTCACGGCGGGAATCGGGAGAATCTCGGGCATGGTTCAGCTTGTTCTTTTTCAGGGTTCTTGCGGGCGGGTTCGTGCGAAGACTGTAAGGATAAACGAATTTACGGTTGCTGTGGGCGGCGGCGAGCTTTGCGCCAAGGCAATCCACGCATCTGCCATCCGGAAGCCGGAGTTTCGCGCGGAGAACGCGAAGAGCGCGGAGCACGCAGAGGAAGAATCAGAAGTTGAAACCACGGATGCACACGGATGGACACGGATAAGAAGGTGAAGAAGAAACAGAACAGAACAATCTGTTGTTTCCTCACCTGCGTTCATCTGCGGCTAACTCTCTTTTCCGATCCGTGTGTATCCGTGTGCATTCGTGGTTCCAGCCTCTTCTCTGCGTTCTCCGCGCTCTTCGCGTGTTCCGCGCGAAACTCTTTCTCCTGTGCCAGACGCGATCGTTCTGACTTTGCTCTTCCCGACCGCTCCAGCGACAATCGCGCGTCATGCCGCCCTCGCCCCCCGATTCCGGGTCAGCCGAGCACGTCGCCCGCGCCGAAGCGCTGCTGGACATCCTGCATGGCAACTGGAAGACGCAGGCGGTCTGCGTTGCTGCGGAACTGCGCCTCGCCGAGCTGCTGGCGGACGGGCCGCGGACAGCGGAAGACCTGGCCGCCACTGCGGGCGTTCACGTGCAGGCCCTGCATCGCCTGCTGCGTGCCCTGACCACGCTGGACCTCTGCACCGAACTGGTCGACGGCCGGTTCCAGATCACCGCCACCGGCGCATTGCTCGCCACCGACAGCCCCGGCTCGCTGCGATCGTGGGCCCTCTGGTGGGCGTCGCACCTCGGCCCCGTCTGGCAACATCTGCTCTACAGCATCAAGACCGGCCAGAGCGCCCGCCAGATGCTGATGGGCGCCGAAGGCTTCGAGCATCTGCAACGCGACACCGACACCGCCACGCTGTTCCACCGGGCCTTGGCCGACCTCACCCGGCTGACCGCCCAGAACGTCGTCCACACATACGACTTCGCCGGCCTGAAACAGATCGTCGACGTCGGCGGCGGGTATGGTGAACTGCTGACCGCCATCCTCAACGCACACCCCACCACCACCGGCATCCTGTTCGATCAGCCCCATGCCATCACCGGCGCCCAGGCGGCGGTCGCGCAGGCGGGCCTGGCGGACCGATGCCAATGCGTGGCGGGCGACTTTTTTGAATCCGTGCCCGCCGGCGGCGACGCCTATCTGCTCAAGACCATCCTGCATGACTGGACCGATGCGGACGCCCGACGCATCCTCGTCAACTGCCGGCACGCCATGTCGCCGAGCGCACGGCTGTTGATCATCGAACAGGTGCTGCCCGATCGACTGACGAACGCCCCGGCGCACCAGTCCAACGTGCGAAGCGACCTGAACATGCTCGTCGCGCTCGGCGCGGGCGAGCGGACGCAGGCCCGGTTCCGCCAGTTGCTGCACGATGCGGGCTTGCGCCAGACGCGCGTGCTGCCCGCCGGCCGATTCTTCACGGTGATCGAAGCGCAGGCCACGGCGTGATGCGCGACGGTATCTGACAGGCGTTGTTCTTCACATGCATCCTGAATTCCGGTGGCGCTGTCTGCGTAGGGTCCGCGGTTCGCGGACCACGGACTTGCCGGGATGAATGCTGGTCCGCGAACCGCGGACCCTACGTCAGGTGCCCTTCCGCAAAACGCGTCGCAGCACCAGGGTGGGGCATTGGCCGCCCAACTCATAGGTGGGTGTGTGTCGGGCTTCGAGCGTGAAGCCGCCGGGGCTTTCGCAGAACAGTTGCCGCACCGCCGCCTCGGTGGGCAGGCAGTAGCGCGTGGCAGAGTCGCGGTAGGTGTCGATCGCCGAGAGATGTTCGAGCGACCAGCCGACGCGTGACGCCAGTTGCGCCCAGTCCGGCTCAACACGGTGAACCGTCTCCCACACCGCCGCCAACGCCACGCCCCGCGTCACCTCCCGTTGCAGCGCCATCCACAGACGAAACTTCAGCCCGCTGAGGCTGGCGATGCGACGGCGGAGCAGGTCGTCGATCACCGAGGCAGGCGATTCGCGCTGCGGCGGCGGCACGAACAGGCGAAGCAGGCACAGCCCCCCGGGCGCGACAACGCGATGCAGCGCTCGCACGAACCGCTGCTGCTCGTGCGGATAGGCCAGCAGATGCAGCCCGCCGTCGCAGAGCGCGATGTCACGGCTGCCCGCCGCAAGCGGAAGGTCGGTCCACTCGGCACACAGTGCGGCGCCACGCGGCCCCGGCCAGACTGCGTCGATCATCGCCTGCGTGTGATCGACCGCCAGCACGCTTGCCCCCGCCGGCCAGGGCAGGTGGTAATACTCCGGCGTCACCCCCAGCACCAGCGCCCGCGGCTGGCCGTGGCGATGGCCCCACGCGCGAATGGCCTCCCCCACCACGGCCAGGTCCTGCTCCGTCGGCCGCAACGGCGGGCCCACCTGCCGCCACTGCCGGGCGATCTGACGCCAGTGCTCAAGGGCAACCGCTTCGCCGGCGGGGCCGGGCGGTGTCATGCTGGCATCGGAAAGCGGTGAGGGATCGTCCATGGGAAGGTCACTTGTGCCCGGGCCGTGAGCTTACGCCAACGACTGCTCAGGCGATGGCAGGTAAGCCTTCAGCCCGTTCGCCAACTCGCGAATGCGCGGCAGGTACTGTTCGCGGGGAGACCGCCCCACCGTCGGCGTGCGGTTGACGTCGTACAGCACCACCCGCCCCTGGACAATCGCATAGTCGAACTTGCCGAAGTCGAAGCCCAGCTTCCGCCGCATCGCTCGCAACTCGTCGGGCACCTCGGCCACCGGCTCGCGGCGCGTGACGTTGTTCGACTTCACGATCGGCTCGGGCCCGTACGAAATCGAGTTCGTCTCCACGTCACCCAGGAACACCCAGGTCCGCAGGCAATACGCGTCGCCCTGCCGCTCGGCCAGAAACCGCTCGACCACCAGGTGCCGGTTCCGCCACACCCCCCGCGGCACGTGGGCGGGCGAGGGAAGAATCGGGTAGTTCAAGCCCTTGAGTTGCGACCGCCAGCGCCAACCCAGACGGGCTCGCATGGCATCCACCCACCGCGCGGCGAACGTCGCCTGTCGCGCCACCCGCGACTCGCTCTTGCCCCCGCAGTTGCGGTTCGTCTTCACGATGACCGGCCCATCGTAGCCGTCGCCCGGCCGCACCAGTTGATCGCTGAACCGACGCTTGGAAATGTCCGTCACCCGGCCGTTGAGCACCCGCGAATACTGACGCACATACGCCAGGTGATCCGCGGGCACGACCGTCAGATCGACATGCAGGATGGCCAGGTCCGCCTCCACGAATGGGCCCGGCCCGAACACCACCTCGACGCTCAACCCCTCGTCCCGCCAGACGTCCGCAATCTCGTGCAGAAAATAGCGCACGCGGTCGAACGAGTCGTAACGATGCGCCAAAATGACGATCCGGTGCATCTGTCCCCCTTCACCACGCCCGTCCAGAAAACCAACGCCCGCCGCAGACGCCTTGGACCCGCGCAGCCAGGATGTAGACCATACCCGACCGGCCGGAACGCGAAAAGGAAAATCGCGCCGGGATCGCCCCGGCGACCCCGCCTGCCCCACGGCCACCGGCGCATCGGAATCGGATCCGCTCCCCAATAAAATTGCTCAGAATGGGCTTGACAGAACCCGAACAGACTCTATCCTACAGTCTCCGATCAAAGACCGAACATCGAAACTGTCTGGGAGCCGTTATCATGGTCAGCTCGAAAACCACCCCACCCTCTGCCAACAACGGAACGCTGACGCGAGGAGCCACCATGGCCAAATCCACCACCGCCAATCCTGAGGCCGGCCGCAAGCAGGCCCTCGACCGGGCCGTCACGCAGATCGAACGCGCCTTCGGCAAAGGCTCGATCATGCGCCTCGACGACGACATCACCCAGGTGACGCCCGGCACGTCGACCGGGTCGATCAGCCTCGACCTCGCCCTCGGCGGCCGGGGCATCCCCCGTGGACGCGTTATCGAAGTGTTCGGCCCCGAAAGTTCGGGCAAAACCACCCTCACCCTCCACGTGATCGCCAACGCTCAGAAGTCCGGCGGCGTCGCCGCCTTCATCGACGCCGAGCACGCCCTCGACCCCTCCTGGGCCCGACGCCTCGGCGTCAACCTCGAAGACCTGCTCGTCTCTCAGCCGGACACCGGCGAACAGGCGCTGGAAATCTGCGAGTTGCTCGTCCGCTCCAACGCCGTCGACGTGATCGTCATCGACTCCGTCGCCGCCCTCATCCCCCGTGCGGAAATCGAAGGCGAGATGGGCGACAGCCACGTCGGCCTCCAGGCCCGCCTGATGAGCCAGGCCCTGCGAAAGCTCACCGGCGCCATCAACCGCTCCAAGACCAGCGTCGTCTTCATCAACCAGATCCGCGAGAAGATCGGCGTGATGTTCGGCAACCCCGAAACCA